>MWCR01000006.1 GCA_002070095.1 Parcubacteria group bacterium ADurb.Bin192
ACGGTTTCTTCGGGCAGGGTTTGTATGGAGGCGCCGGGGAAGTAATGGTTCAAAAAAACACCGTCCAATAACACGTATTTTTTATTGTTCCAGACATACCAGACGCCGGGTGAATCAGGTTTTTTGATCAGTGTTCCGTTTGGGATGGCGGAAATCGGTTGGATAACAGTCGGCAGCTTTAAATCTATTGCAGGAGAGGCTTCTTGCCAACTAAAAGCTGACCAGGTCCATTTAGCCAGTCTTTCAGCAACCGCAAACATGTCCGCCCGTGTGGGCGCGCCCAAAACCACAATCATGAGTTCGCGCTCGTCATCTTTGGCCGGGCGTACACGGTAGACTAAATTGTGCAGAGATTCGTCCAAATAGCCGGTTTTGCCCCCGGTAACATACAAGCCGTTTTTAGGATCAAGCAGTAATTGGTTGGTATTGGAGATGGTTTTGATTTCACCCGTGTTACGGATGGTGAAGGTGTATTTGGCTGTGCTGGCCGGGGTTTGAATTTCGCTTCTATTAAACGCGGTTGCGGCAATGGTCAGCATTTCGCGGGCCGTGGTCTGGTTAGACGGATCCATGCCAGAAGAGTCATTAAAAAGGGACTGGGTACAGCCCAAAGATTTAACTTTGGAGTTCATGGCTGTGATAAAGCCCGTGTAACCCAAGCCTGACAAACGCCCAAAAGCCGTGGCCGCGTTATTGGCACTGCCCGTAATGCTGGCGTACATCAAATCTTGGATGGACATAGTAGCTCCTTCGTCCACCCGCAAACGTCCGCCTCCAACCTCATCTGAGGCTTTTATGGACACGATAGCACTCCAGGAAGGTTGTCTGTCGATAAAAGTCAAAGCGCCAACTAGTTTGGTCAGGCTGGCGGGCACCCAAAGCTTATCAGCGTTATATTCAAACAGTATTTTTTTGGTTTTGGCATCCATGACAACCGCGGCCGCAAAATCAGTTTCTCTAAAACTGAAAGCGGTTGACGACGTCTGGTACGGAATGGATTGGGCTAAAGATGGCCGGGCAAATAGTAAACAAAAAGCCATCAGAAGAAAACTAAAAAGACGGGTTGCGGGCATATAATCCATCATACTTGATGGAAACAAATAATTAAAGTTGCTTTAAACCGGGCCTGACAAGACTTTTTCCACATCGTTGCTTTTCCATTACGGCTCATATAACATGTAACTTAACACAAAAATATGCTTAAAGTCTGGAATTCTTTATCTAGAACGCGTGAGGTTTTCGGCTCCATCATCCCGCATGAGGTCAGGATGTATACCTGCGGACCCACGGTTTACGAAAGGGCCTCTGTCGGCAATTTCAGAGCTTATGTGACCTGGGATATTCTAAAACGCTTGTTAAGATCCGAGGGTTTGCAGGTAACGCATTGCATGAACATCACGGACGTGGGTCATTTGGTGGGGGATGGGGACCAGGGTCAAGATAAAATGCAGGTCACGGCTCAAAAAACCGGTAAAGATGCTTGGCAAATTGCTAAAGAGTATGAAGCTTTGTTTCTTCAAGACGCTGAAGCTTTGAATATAGAATTACCGCCCGCGCCTTTGCTTTGCCGGGCCACGGAACACATCGAAGAGCAAATTAAACTGATCCAAATCCTGGCGGACAAGGGCTATACATATCAAACTTCGGATGGCATCTATTTTGATACCTCAAAATTTCCGGATTACGGCAAGCTCTCAGGGCAGTCTTTGGAGGAAAAGAAAGAAGGTGCGCGCGTGGAAACCAATGCCGAAAAACGCAATCCCACGGACTTCGCCTTATGGAAGTTCAGTTACCCCGGTGGAGTAGATCGTGAAACTTTATCCTCGACGTGGGACGAGCGACGCGGGACGCTGGACGACATTCATCCCAAGCGTCACATGGAATGGGAAAGCCCGTGGGGCTTGGGTTTTCCGGGCTGGCATCTGGAGTGCTCGGCCATGAGCCGCAAATATCTGGGACAGCCTTTTGATATTCATTGCGGAGGCGTGGATCACATACCCGTGCATCATGAAAATGAAATCGCCCAAAGTGTGGCCGCTTATGCCGTGCCTTTGGCCGAGTTTTGGCTGCATAATGAGTTTTTAACCATCGACGGGCAAAAAATGAGCAAATCATTGGGGAATTTTTATACTCTGGATGATTGCCGTGAGCATGGTATAGAACCTCTAGCTTTAAGATATTTTTATTTGGGCGCTCATTATCGCTCCAAACTGAATTTTACCTGGCAAGCGGCCGAAGCCGCGCAAAACGCTTTGACCAAATTAAGGCAAACAGCCAGGGAATGGGACGCTCCAACCGAAGCGGACACCGCTGTACTGGCCGCCTTTAACGAACAAATGCACGATGACTTTAATACGCCGGCCGCCTTGGCGGTTTTATGGGAAATGGTCAAGTCCGACTTGCCCGGTGAACGCAAGGCCGCCACTTTGTTGCAGATGGATGAATTATTGGGCTTGAAACTGGACGAATATGTGGCCAAACCCGTGCAGATTCCCGAGCATATCGCGCAGATCGCTCAAAGACGCTGGGAAGCGCGTGTCAGACAAGATTGGACTGAAGCGGATCAATTGAGACATGAGCTGGAAAGTTTGGGTTGGGTCATGCAAGACCGTGAATCCGATTACACTCTCAAACCTTCCAGGTAAACGGATCGTTTAAGATTAAAGCCGCCCGCCCGCGGCTTTATTTAGTTTAGGCTTTAAGTTTATTTGTGCTATAATATGGTTATAAACACGAGTTGTTTTTATTTTATGACTTTACCCAGCCAGTCCTCGTCCGGCAGTCCTGAAAAACCGGATTTGGCGAAATTTAATTCGCATCCGGAACACGAAGTATCAGGTTTGGAAGCCGATGAATTGGCTTTTGAACAGACCGTGGAAACAGAAAAGCCTATCTTGGAAGCTGAAAAAGAAAATGCCGGTTCAAACAGTGCCGCTCATATTACTTCTTCCATCCCCACGCAGGCCCAGGTAACCGCTTTGGAAAAAGATCAAGTGACCATTGAGGTTGAGCAAATCTTGGAAAAAAATTTGGCGGATATTTATCAATCTTTGCCCGAAGATGTAAAACCGGTTTTTAAGAAAAAAGGAGAACAGACCGCTTTGGCGATCACGGAGATGGTTAAAAGAGCGGCCGTTAAAATGAACGAGGTAATGCAATTGGTGATGGATTGGCTTAAAATTATTCCCGGAGTCAACCGCTTTTATCTGGAGCAAGAAGCCAAAATAAAGTCAGATCATATCGTGGCCCTGTCCGAACAAATAAAACAAGACCGCTTAACCAAATAACAATGTTTAGTTTTAGCACTTTAGCCCTGCAAGTTGATTTGATGACGGATACCTCCGCCGGTTTTACGGTTAATTCTTTCATCAATCAGACTCTGTTATGGGAAATTTTTGGTACATTGATTTTAATAACGGTCGTTTTCATAGTTTTGTTTTTAGTGCGCCGCTATTTGTTATTGCGCATTCAAACACAAAGAACTTTTGATATCATGGTGCTTAAAGTGAGGGTGCCCAAAGAGATTCGGCAGGAAGATGTTGAGCATTCCAAAAGTCTCCAGCAAATGCAGGAGTTGATCGGTTTCACGGAAACCATTTTTCAAACCATAGGCAGTTTGACGCCTAAAACCAGTTTTAAAACATGGTTGTTCGGCCGGAGCGATAATTTCAGTTTCGAGATGGTGGCTGAAAAAAGTCTGATCAGTTTTTACATCAGCTGTCCGCGTTCCATGCACGAATTCGTGGAATCTCAAATTCAGGCTCAATATCCTCACGCTTCCATCGAAGAAGCTGAAGACTACAATATTTTTAAACCCAACAGTATAATTTTAACCTCTCATCTGACTTTCAAACGTCCCAGCTATCTGCCCATCAAAACCTACAAAAAGATGGAGAGCGACCCCATGAACAGTATTACCAACGCTTTGTCCAAGATAAAAGATCAGGACGGCGCAGCCATACAATTCATGATTCGTCCGGCGGCCAGAAGCTGGAACAGCGAAGGTTTGAGGATCGCGCGCGAAATGCAGCAGGGTAAAAAGTTTAGCGATGTTCAAAGCGGAGGCGGAGCTTTTTCCAAGGAGGCCATGAATGTTATCCGCGGCCCCAAAGATAAAACACAGGAAGAAGCGTATCGTCTTTCTCCTCTGGAGGAGGAAATGGTCAAAGGACTGCAAGAAAAAGCCAGTAAGGCGGGCTTGGAAGTCAATATCAGAGTGGTCACCAGTTCTCAATCGGCCCAAACCTCGCGCCGTTATCTGGATGATATTTTAAATGCTTTCGGCCAATATAATATTTTTGAATTCGGCAATACTTTCAGTGTCAGGACTCCGGGCAATCACGCGCTGACCATCTCGCATTTTATTCATCGTCATTTTGATCCGCGCTATAAAATTATCTTAAACAGCGAGGAGCTGGCCTCTTTGTATCATTTGCCTTTGGCTTCAACCGAAACCCCCAATATCGATTGGCTGCTGGCCAGAAAAGCGGTACCGCCTTCCAATTTGCCCAGAGAAGGTCTTTTGTTGGGTTTATCCGAATACAGGGGCCATGTTTACGAGATTCGCATGAAAGATCCGGACAGGCGCCGTCACATGTATATCATCGGTAAGTCCGGCGGCGGTAAATCGGTCTTGCAGGTCTCGATGATCAAGCAGGACATAGAAAACGGCAAAGGCGTGTGTGTTATCGACCCTCATGGTGACTTGGCGGCGGAATGCTTGGAGTACGTGCCCAAAGAGAGGGCTGAAGATGTTATTTATTTCGATCCTTCGGATTTTGAACGCCCGATCGGCTTGAACATGCTGGAGTTTGATGCTTCACAGCCTTATCAAAAAACATTTGCCACCGAAGAGATGTTGAAGATTTTTGATCAACTCTATGATCTAAAATCAACCGGCGGTCCCATGTTCGAGCAATACATGCGCAATGCCATGATGCTGATCATGGACGATCCGGAGTCAGGCTCGACTTTGCTGGATGTGCCCAAGGTTTTGGCTGATGAAGAGTTTAGACGATACAAGTTGTCCAAGTGCAAAACTCAAACCGTCCGTGATTTTTGGACCAAAGAAGCTCAAAAAGCCGGCGGTGAAGCTTCCTTGGCCAACATGGTTCCTTATATCACGTCCAAGTTAACGCCTTTTATCGCCAATGATTTCATGCGGCCGGTTATTTCACAGCAAAAAAGCGCTTTTAATTTCAGGCAGGCCATGGATGAGGGTAAGTTGATTTTTTGCGCTTTGAATAAGGGTAAACTGGGTGATATCAGCGCTTACTTGATCGGCATGATCGTCATCGGCAAAATCCTCATGGCCGCCTTATCGCGCACTGACATGGATCCGGCCAAGCGCAAAGATTTTTATCTGTATATTGATGAGTTTCAAAACTTTTTAACCGATTCGATTACCGCTATTTTGTCAGAAGCCAGAAAATACGGACTTAACTTAATCATAGCTCATCAATTTATCAGCCAATTGACTCGCAAAGGAGGGGACACTCTAATCAGAGATGCGATTTTCGGCAACGTAGGCACCATGGCCGCTTTCAGAATCGGCGCTGATGACGCGGAGTTTTTGGAAAAAGAATTCGCGCCGATTTTTTCCAAATATGATTTGGTTAATACCGAGGCCTTTACGGTTAATATCAAATTATTAATTGATAATACGGCCAGTAAAGCTTTTAACATGAAAACCATCAAACCGAATTCCGGCAATAAAGAGCTGGCCAATATGATTAAAGAGTTGTCACGCTATAAATACGGCCGGAAACGTGAATTGGTTGAGATGGAAACCATGGAGAGGTACTCATCTTTAAATAAAATGATCAATGATTAGGCTTGGTTGGAAATTTGTTAGTCATTTGACTTTTTCCAATGGCCGAGTAAACTTTAAGTAATAAAAATCCAAATGTGGATAATTGCCAAAATAGCCATTATTCGCTCAACCAAACAAAATATATGACTACTTACCTGGATCCCCAAGACGAAAACAATCTCCAAGATATGGCCGAAGACAGCGAAAATACCGAAATGGAGTTAATACAGCCCAAAGTGCAGGCGGAAGATCAAGCCGAGGGCGGGTCTGGTTTGAGCTCGATAGATACAAAACTGGCTTTGGCCCAAAAAATTATCAGTAATTTAAAGAATGATCTAGCCAATTTGGAGCGTTTGCTGGCCAGTGATGCCGAATCAGCCGATATTGAACAGTTTATCAGGCATACCAATACTGAGGACGGAGAATTAATGCATCCCATCAACGAAGGTAAGATTTTGGAAGGTGTGTTTGACGGTCAAAATATGATCGGTTCAGATGGCAAGCTTTACATGGTTCCGCCCAATTACGCCTCCAAATCCAAGTTGGTGGAGGGTGATATTATGAAGCTATCCATCCAGCCTAATGGCAGTTTCATGTATAAACAGATCGGTCCGATAGAACGTCAAAGGGTTATGGGGGTCTTAACCAAAGATGAAGTCACAGCTGATTGGAAAGTGGTGGCTGATGGCCGTAAATACAACATTTTAACCGCTTCGGTTACCTATTTTAAAGGCAATGCGGGGGATGATATTGTGATTTTAATACCCAAGAACGCCCCCTCAAAATGGGCGGCGGTGGAGAATATCATAAAAAGAGACTAAAGGACTCAAAATATAATTAAAAAAATAAGAACTTGGCCGTATGGCCGAGTTTTATTTTAGGTAAAATTTTAATACCCATTTGTTCTTTTATCTTTTTTTCTTTGGTGCTAAGGTATTGGCCGTATGGCAAATTTAAGCCGGCAATACAGGCCAAAAAAATTCCAAGATATTTACGGGCAAAGCAATATCGTTGAGACTTTACGTAAAGAGGTTGAACAGAATAAACTGGGTCATGCCTATCTTTTTTCCGGTCCACGCGGCGTGGGTAAAACCACAGCTGCCAGAATTTTTGCCAAAGCCGTTAATTGTCTCGCTCCCACCCAGGGAGAACCTTGCTTAGAGTGTGAAGCGTGTAAAAAAACATCCTTGGGCGGCTGTATAGATATTATAGAAATGGATGCGGCTTCGCATACCGGGGTTGATAATGTGCGCGAGGCGATCGTCGAACATGTCAGGTTTGTGCCGGTTGAGCTCAAATACAAAGTTTATATCGTGGATGAAGCTCACATGCTGTCCAATTCAGCCTGGAATGCTTTGCTTAAAACCATCGAAGAGCCGCCCGAGCACGCTATTTTTATTTTTGCGACCACAGAGAAGCATAAGGTGCCGGCCACCATTGTTTCCCGCTGTCAGAGGTTTGATTTCAAAAAAGTCAGCCGTGAAGACATTGTTAAACGTCTCAAAGAGTTGGCTTCCAATGAAGATTGCCAAGTTGATGATGTCGTTTTAAAAAATGTGGCCGTCAAATCAGAAGGCTGTTTAAGAGACGCGGAAAATATTCTGGGGCAGTTGTTGAGTTTAGGCGAAAAAAACATCACTTCTGATATAGCATCTTTAATCATCCCGGCTTCCAATTTGCCGCATGCCTTGGGTCTATTGGCGGTTTCTTCGGGCAGAGATGTAAAGAATGCTCTGCATGAAGTCCAAAGGCTGGAGGACGAAGGTATTTCCTTGATGCCTTTGTTTGATGATTTATTGACTACGGCACGGGAATTGATGGTCTACAAAGCTTCAGGTAAAACGGACATCCTGGATTCAGGAGTTGAATCCCTAAAAATTATCCAAGATGTTTGTCGGGTTTTCAGTCATCAGGAGTTAATAAATATTTCTTTATTGCTGATGGAAAGACGTAAAGATGCCAAACAAGGATTGGATCCGCGTTTTGCTTTGGAAATGGCCGTCGTGGCCGTGGCCGTGGGTGCTACCGGCGAGTTCTCGTCTACAAATCAAATGGCCGGGCCCGTTACAGCAACCGAGTTAAGAGTGCGCGATTCCGGGGCGACAGGAGCGGTAAATGAAATGGCGGGACTGCCCGAAACGGTAGCACCCAAAGACTCGCCCGAACTGCCGGTTCAGCCGGCAGTCGTTGACCGGCCGCCGGTAGCGGCACAGGCAGATGCATCAAAACAAGTCCTTTCTTTGGACGAAGTCATTAAAATTTGGAGCAAGTTGCTGCAGTCCTTGGAAGATCATAAATCATTGGTTTTTATTTTGAAACTCTGCCGGCCAAGGAGCGTGCAAGGTGAAAAAATCATTTTGGAGTTTCAGTATCCTTATCATCAGCAGACCATTTTGCAAAATCAAAAAAATAAATTACTGATCGAAGATTCTTTGCGTAAATTGAGCGGTCTCCCGAGTTTAAGTATTGACGGCTTGGTGAATAGCTCGGCCGATTCAACCGAACCGGGTAAAAAAGATATGGCCAGCAATTTGATAAATGCCTTTGGCGGCCGGCTTGTTTCTTGACAGCGCGCCTTAAAAGTGGCAAAATCAGCCCTATTCCGGGGTCGTCTAATGGTAGGACAACAGACTCTGAATCTGTTTATCGGGGTTCGAGTCCCTGCCCCGGAGCCAACCTCCAGCTTAACCAGCCGGAGGTTTTTTTGCAGGGACTCGAACCAATAAAGAATGTATATTGGACATGTTTATGCGAGATTATTATCATAATTAATGTTAAGGCTAAATATTTTAAACAGAAGATAAAAATGAATGCCATCATAGGCTTGGTCGGGCCCAGCGGTTCCGGTAAATCAACTCTTATTCAAGAGATGGTTAAGATTTTTCCAAAGATTGAGATTGCCAAATCACTGACCACCAGACCGCGGAGAAGTGATGAGGATTCTTTGTTTTATGATTTTATCAGCCTTCAGGCATTGCGCTTGTTGGAAAAGGAAGGGCGGCTGACTCATGTATCTGAATACGCGGGTTATTATTATTCCAATGATAAACAGTACCTCGATTCTTTACTGAAAAATCATTACGGTATTATGGCTTTGGTGGAATCCGGAGTTGAATACTTGAGGCAGTCCGGCTATGAAGTCAGAATAATTAAAATTCAGCCGGCAGATTACGCTTTGACGGCCGACATTGGGCGGCAAAAAGCCGACCGTCAAAGAGCTTTGAGTCATATTAAATCAGATTTTGAGATAATTAATTCTTTTCAGCCCGGAGGATTGGAAAAATCAGTTAAGACTTTAACTGATTTTATAAATTCTTGGCTTGTTTAAAAGCCTTAAGCAGAGCTTGATGGTCTAGGTTGGAGATAGATAACAAATAAAACAGTTCCGGGCCTTTTAGCAGCAGTATCGAGCCTGTGGAGCTTATTTTGGAGTAACAGCGCGGTTTGGGAATTTCATTTTTTAAATATTGGTACATGTCTTTAACTGATTGCGCGGCCAAAAGCATGTCCGGTCCGATTTGATATTTTAATAAAATTTTGGCCTCCAGATAGCTTAATATTTTAATTTCTTCCAGTTCATCAAAATTGATGGTTATCAATGAACGGTTTTCGGGCTGATGAATATTTTTGACTTTCAAATCCAGAATGATTTGCTGGTTTTTGAGTTCATAACCGGGCAATTGCCGGTCTGCAAGCTGGTTGATTCTTTGCAGCAGGGGATGTATGGCCGGCACCAGTCTTTTACGGATAAAGATGTAAAAAGACATCAAGATTAACTGTGAGTAAGACAGAGCGCACAGGGTCAGGGGCTTGCCGGCGTTTGACGCGACCAATAGATAAAGGATGCCGGACAAAAACAAGACGAATAACGGATAACTGATCAGATTCACGTAAGCCCGCCAGAGAGCTATATGACCGGCCGTTTTGGACAATCGATTGGCATCGTTCGAACTCTGGACATGGTTTGATCGCATGGCTCGGCTCTTGTTTATCCAAAACAATCCGGTTTCAATCAAACCCAAAGCCAAAATGCCGGCCGCCAGCCAAAGAATGATTTCCAAGATGGAACAAGGAGAGTCATCAAGCAGTGTTAAATAGAAGATGGCCAGCCATAAAAATACGCCAAAAGTCGCAATAGCCAAACCGGTTGACGCTTCAGCTATTAAACGAAATTTGATAAACATATCTTATACGGCTTCTTTTTGTCTTTTTAGCAAAAAGGCTAAAATAGGAGGCGTCAACAAAGTGGTTAAGATAACTACTATTACAATAACAGAAAAAACCGCATCTGACACCACGCCCAGGGATTTACCGATGCCCGCGAAGATAAGCCCCACTTCTCCGCGGGGGATCATGCCGGCTCCGACCAGGAGTTTGTTGCACTTGCCGGCTGCCAGACCGGCCATCATCTTTGTGACAAACGCGGCCAGGGTTATCGCCAAAGCGACCATGAGTATGGGCAGATTAAACATGGTTTCCAGTTTAACGGCCATGCCCGTCATCACAAAGAAGATAGGGATTAGAAAATTGCCCAAAGGTTCAATTAAATCTTCAATGTGGCGGTGAGAATGTTTTTCCATGACTTTCGCCACTCGGTCCTTAAGAGCAGAATCCGCTTCTTGCAGTTCGTCCTTGATGTCGCGCAAAGCTTTGGGATCTTTAAAATATCTGAAATGCACGGGATCCAATACCAAGCCGGCCGCGAAAGCACCGACAATAGGAGCCAGTCCAATCTTTTGAGCCAAATAAGCAAAAGCTAAACAAAAGCTGATAGCCAAAGTAAACTTCATGGCAACTCCGGTATGTATTTTTGAGAAAATTTTGCCCAGCCAGGGAGCTGCTATCTGACCCAAAACCACAGCGCCCGCTAAAAACAAAATGGATTTGGCAATAATCCAAGCTACCAGACCCAAACTGACGGCGCCCAAGGTGACAATGGCGGTTACCACGGCTAAAATAATCAAGCCCAGCACATCGTCTATCACAGCCGCACCCAAAACGATCTGAGCTTCTTTGGTCTGCAATTTATTCAGGTCTTTGAAAACACGTGCCGTGATGCCGACCGAGGTGGCCGTTAAAGTTGCGCCCAAAAAGAGATAGGCATTGGAAGACAGCCCGGGCATGAGCCAGGGCCCTATTAGATAAGTCCCGGCGATAAACGGCAAGATGACTCCCACGATAGCTACTAAAAAAGCCGTTTTACCGACTTTGGCCATTTGTTTAATGTTGGATTCAAGACCGATTTGAAAAAGTAAAATGATAACGCCCAGTTCACCTAAAAATGCAATAATGGAATCGTGTTTAAGCGGTTCAAAATAATGGAAACCCAATAATCCAAGATTACCCAGCAGAACGCCGACCAATAGCTCTCCCAGTACGGTTGGTTGCCCTAACTTGGCGATCAAGCCCGATACCTTGGCCGCTATTAAGATTAGCGCTATCCATAAAAATACCATGGCTTGAGAGCCGTGCCCCGAGGCTTCACCGCCGCCTCCCGCGGCATGCGCGTAACCGGCCGCTAAAATAATCGGCAGAGAGTAGACCAAGGCTTTTTTGATTGGCATATCAAAGATTATTTTTATTAGAGCAACAGATTACACCAATTTAGACAAATAATCAATGCCCTGACTTTTTGATTTTTTTGCATGGTCTGTGTATAAAAGATGTGTTACAATTCGAAACATGAGTAATAAATTTTACGCTGGATTAAGCGTGGCGGCAGTTTGCCTCATGCTTTTGACGGGTTGTGGACGGGAGAAGGCCCAAGTTTCGTCTGAACCAGTAACCGAAACAGTGGAAGAGACGACGATGGACACGTCAAAGACCAACGAACTGGCGCAGGATACGGCTTTGAGCAATCCTGCTACGGTCTATTGTCTGCAGGAAGGCGGAGAGTTTGTCATGAAAAAAACATTGGATGGTGCTACCGAGGGTTTTTGCATCCTGCCAAACAATATTACTTGCGAAGTTTGGGTTCATTATCAGGGCAATTGCCCAACCAAACAGCCAACCGTAAAAGAAAATGAAGCGGAAAAAGAGACTGAAGAGAGGCTGAGCCCGAAGGAGGAAGGATTTGAAGATGCCGCCCCTTCAACTTTGGAACAAGATGGTCAGAATCAGGGTGACTCATCTCAAAAACCGGCTGATGAGACTAAGGATGGGGAGTCAACCGATATAAAAGATGAAAATGATTTGGAATTGAGTGTTGAAGTCGGGGAAGATCCGGGCGAGCTGGTAAGTTCCTGGAAAACCAATGGCTTAAAAGCGCCGGAGGGTTTTTATGTTATGTTGTCAGGTGACAATAACATTGAGTATCCAACCAAGTACACGCATGAATTGAAAAATTCTCAATCCAGATCTTTCGTATGGACAGGCTTAACACCTCAAAAAACTTATTACTTCAGGGTGTGTATTATCGAAAAAGGGGATTGCCGGCATTACAGTCCCGTGATTTCGGGTACGGTTCAATAAACATATGTCAAAAAAGCTGTTTGAATATCAAGATGAGCACATGAGAACGGATTTGCCGGCCAACGCGCGTATCAACCCTCAAGACATGCGACGTGCCAGGCAGGCTGTTATCAAACTGCATGAAACCGGCCAACAGGGCTGGCTGGATATTCTGGAAGACGAAAAATATTGGAGCTTGGTTAAACAAAAAACAGCCGGTTTCAAAAAATTCAAGCATTGTTTGGTTTTGGGTATCGGCGGGTCTGACTTGGGTGCCAGGGCTATTTTATCGGCAGTCAAGCCCAAGTCCGGAGCTGCGCGGCTGTGGTTTGCGGGTGACACCACTGATCCGGATAAAATCGAAGAAGTCTTTGCGGCCATCCCTTGGAAACAGACGTGTATCAACGTTATCAGCAAGTCCGGAGGCACGCTCGAAACCATGTCCGTCTTTTTTGCGGCCAAAGAAAGGCTGGAAAAGGCGGTAGGCAAAAACAAAGCGAATAAGTGCATTATCTGTACCACTGACCCGGAAGAAGGTGAATTGCTGAATTACGCGCAGCTTATGGGCTGGGCAACTTTGCCCATTCCCAAAAACATAGGCGGCAGATTTTCTGTCCTGACGGCGGTGGGAATATTTCCTTTGTCCCTGGCCGGCGTTGACATTAAATCATTGCTGGAAGGCGCTCAAGCTATGAAAAACGATTGGCTGGCAAGCTCCGGGCCGCATATGACTGACAGGTTTGCCGCCTGGCAGTTGGCGCATGATAAACACAAAAAAAGGAATATTCACGTCATGTTCGCTTATTCCGCCAAGTTGGATTCCATGATTCATTGGTGGCGGCAAATTTGGGCCGAATCTTTGGGTAAGGCGCGCCGGCGCGATGGACGGAGCAATGAGTTCGCCCCTACGCCCGTGGCTTCGATCGGTCCTACGGATCAGCATTCCCAGCTTCAGCTTTATCAAGAAGGTCCGAACGACAAAATTTACACCTTCCTAACGGTCGATATTTTTCTTTCAAAAACAAAGGTGCCAAAAACCGCAGTTAAATTCCAGCCCTTGGCTTACGCGGCCGGAAAAGATTTCAGTTCAATCATCAAGGCCGAGGCTCAAGGCAGTATGCAGGCCTTGATCCAAGCCAGACGTCCGGTCTCATTAATAAAATTGCCGATTATTAATGAATTTCAACTGGGAGCTTTAATCGTATTTTTCGAAATCGCCACAGCCATGGCCGGTGAATTTTACAATATCAATGCTTTTGATCAGCCCGGAGTAGAGGAGAGTAAACAGCGCGCCAAACAACTGTTGACAGGTTAAAATGCATAAATGCCAGATTAGTGGTAAAATACAATCATTAAAAGTTTAATTTATTTCTATGGCCACAACCAAAAAGAAGCCGGCCGTCAAAGCCGGGGTTAAATCCAATGCCAAAAAGCCCGCGTCCAATGCCAAAAAAGGACTGCTGGCCGCCGGATTGGTAGCGGGCGCCGCCTTAGGCGTAGCCACTGCTTACTATCTTAATACACCCAAGGGCAAGAAGATGCTCCAACAAGCTGAAAAGAAAGCGTTGGAATTGCAAAAAAAGCTCATGAAAGAGCTGTCCAAGACCAAAAAACTGACCAAGCAGAGCTATGAAGAAGTGGTTGAAAAATTAATGAGCTACTACGTAAAAACCAAAGATATCAGCGCCTCTGAGGTGCCTGAAATCAGAGACTATTTGATGAGCAAGTGGAAGCAGATAGAAAAAGAGTACAAATCCGTTAAATAAACAAAAATCCCGTCAACTGACGGGATTTTTAGTCGGTATGATGATTTATTTTTTCTTGACGATTGATATTTTACCGCTTTTAACATCTATCAAGACATGGTCGCCCTCGGCCAATTTACCCTCGATGATTTTGAGCGACAGCTCATCTAAAATCAAATCTTGAATGGCTCGTTTTAACGGCCGGGCGCCATAAGCCGGATCATAGCCTTTTTCGATCAGGAGTGATTCGGCTTTATCACTGAAAGAAATTGTGATTTTTCTGTCTTTTAACCTTTTAGCCACTTCGTTCAGTTGAAGTTCAACTATGGATTTAAGGTCGGTTTTGGACAGGGCATGGAAAATGATGGTTTCATCAACTCTGTTCAAAAACTCGGGCCGGAACATGTCGCGCAGCATTTCCATGATTTTTTCCTTCAAGCCATCTTCGCCCTGACCGGTGCTCGCTTCACCGTCATTGAAACCTATGGCCTGACCCTTGGTGCCGAAATTAAGAATCATGTCAGAGCCGATATTTGAAGTCATGATAATGACCGTGTTTTTAAAACTCACGGTTCTGCCTTTGCCGTCCGTCAATCGGCCATCATCCAAAACTTGCAGTAAGGTATTGAAGATTTCGGGATTGGCTTTTTCGATTTCGTCCAATAAAACCACGGAATAAGGTTGCCGGCGAATTCTGTCGGTCAGCTGTCCGCCTTCATCATAACCCACATAGCCCGGAGGTGAACCGATCATGCGGGCGACCGAGTGCTTCTCTCCATACTCGCTCATGTCCAGCCGGATGACAGCTTCTTCATTATCAAACATAGCTTGAGCCAAGGCCTTGGCCAGTTCGGTTTTACCCACGCCGGTGGGACCTAAAAACAGAAATGAACCAATGGGTTTTTTAGGCTCGGATAACCCGGCCCGGGACCGTCTGATGGCATTGGCCACGGCCCGCACAGCTTCTTTTTGTCCGATAACACGCTTGCTTAATTCATCTTCCAGTTGAGCCAGTTTTTGCGCTTCTGATTCCAGCATTTTGGACACGGGTATGTGCGTCCAACGGCTGACCACGGTGGCGATATCTTCTTCGGTAATGGAATCCCTGAGCAACCCTCTTTTGCCTTGCAAATGTTTGAGCTTTTGTTCGGCTTTTTTCAGATTTTTTTCTTTTTCCGGAATGGAGCCGTACCTTATTTCCGATACTTTTTCCAGATCTCCGTTTCTTTCGGCTATCTCGGCTTGGCTTTTCAGTTTTTCAATATCTTGTTTCAAGCTTCGGATGTTATTCAGGATGTCTTTTTCGGCTTTCCAAGATAATTCCAGATCATCGGATTTTTCACGTATTTCGGACAGGTGTTTATCCAGCTGTTTCAGTCTGTCTTTGGAGTCAGCATCATCTTCCTTGACCAAGCTTCTTTTTTCGATTTCCAGCTTAATCATCTCGCGTTTGTATTTATCCAGTTCTTCGGGCATGGAACCGATTTGCATGCAAAGCCCGGATGCGGCTTCGTCCATCAAATCAACCGCTTTGTCCGGCAGAAAGCGATCAGTGATATAACGTGATGACAATTTGACTGCGGCAATCAAGGCCGCGTCAGTGATACGCACCCCATGATGCAGCTCGTATTTATCTTTGATGCCCCGCAAAATAGTCACCGCGTCTTCTTCACCCGGCTCTTCAACCATTATCGGCTGAAAACGCCTCTCCAAGGCCGCGTCTTTTTCTATGTGTTTTCTATATTCTTTAATAGTGGTAGCTCCAACCGCCCGTAATTCACCGCGCGTCAAAGCCGGTTTCAGCAAATTGGAAGCATCCATGGTTCCGCCTTCGCCCGTGGCTCCGGCGCCGACCAGGGTGTGGAGTTCGTCAATAAACAAAATCACCCGGCCATGGCTGTTTTGCACTTCTTTGATCAGAGCTTTCAGCCTTTCTTCAAATTCACCTCTGAATTTGGTGCCGGCCACCAAAGAGCCCAGGTCCAGGGAGACGACCTCTTTGTTTTTAAGTGATTCGGGCACATCACCGGACACGATACGCTGTGCCAAGCCTTCAACAATGGCGGTTTTGCCTACACCGGCTTCACCGATAAGCACGGGATTGTTTTTGGTCCGGCGGGATAGAACTTGCATGATACGGCGGATTTCATCGTCCCGGCCAATCACCGGATCTAATTTTTCTTGGCGGGCCAGTTCGGTTAAGTTGCGTGAATATTTTTCCAAAGCTTGATATTTACCTTCGGGTTCCGGCGAATCCACTTTGGCACTGCCTCTCAAATCTTTTAAGGCTGACAAAACCGCGTCTACCACCACTCCATGCCGGTTTAACAGCTCACCGACTTTGGTGGGGGAATCGGCCAAGGCTAACAGCAGATGCTCGGTCGAGATGTATTCATCTTTGAAAAATTGCGCCACTTTTTCAGATTGTATAATTACACGGGCCAAGTCTTGACTGAAAACTATTTGCTCAACCGAACCCAGGCTGGTGGAAACTTGCACGGCTTGAGTTAACATAAATTCCACCTCTCCGCGCAAAGCACGGTCATCTATCTGCAATTTTTTTAAAATGGACGGGACAACACTGCCTTCTTGATTTAATAAAGCTAAACATAAGTGCACCGGCTCCAAGGCTTGCTGACCGTTTTCCTGGGCGATTTTATGCGCCAATTGCAAGGCTTCTTGGCTCTTTGTAGTAAAATTTTGGGGGATCATATGGTTGGCACTCAATATAAGAGAGTGCTAATATTAATATCATAATCCCAAATTCTTAGCAATCCCAAAAGTTGATAAATACGCGCTGATTAGCTATTATTGCAGACATATGAACATTACTGATTGGCAGCATAGATATCAAAAAGCCACTTTAACCATTTGTTTGGGCTTGATAATTTGGGCTTTGGCCGGTGTTTTTACATCGTCTTTTAACGTGACTTCTTATTGGGGTGTGGGGCTGGGCGTGGTTTTTTTATGGTTATTCTCCCTGGGTTTATTTGTCAGGCAATTCGGTTTAAAGAAAGGCGCTCTGGGCCTGCTTGTAATTTTGGGGGTTGTAACCTTTTTTTTAATATTTAATCAGTATAGAGGCTGGCCCTTTGGCCTTAAAACCTTCCATGATATTTTGGGCTGGAAATTATCTTGGGGCATATCCTGGCCCATTCCGGTTTTTTGGTCATTCATGACAGCCGCCGCCTTGTTGATCAACCAACCCAAACAAGTTACTCCGGATCCTAAAAAACTTTTTTCCTGGGCCTTTGATTCTTCGGTTATGGTTCTGATGATTTCTTTTATAATAGAACCGATTTTAGCCAATACTTCGGCTGTCAGCTGGTCCATGCCCGGAGCTGTTTTGGGCGTGCCTTTCTCCAGCTTTATCGGCTGGTTTATCGTCAGTTTCGTAGCCTCTTCTTTGTTTGTTTTTTTAATCAAACCCCCGATGGAGCAAAAAATATCGCTTAACCCCTTATTAAGCGTCTTATTGTTGTTGAGTTTGTTGAGTTTATCCGTTTCGCACGTCACGCGTTTGTCGCTGATCAAAATATTTTCCATTTTGGCCGTTTTATCGGTTTTGGCTTTGTTTTATTGGAACAGAAAAAAGACCCTGCCGCCGGCTGAAGCTCAATCTTGAGACGCGGCTTCCAGTTCCGGAGATCTTAATTCAAGCCAAGGCAAACGCGGACGCTCGATTAAAAACAGAGCATTGTAATCTTGATATTCGGACATGACTTCACCCTCGGGCAGGGCGGTTTTGATGCTGACGATCTGACGATTGTCATCAATGCAGAATTGAATGTCGTACCGATTGTCATTGGAGATGTACTGCGTTTTATACAAAGTACATTTTTTGGCCAAATCTTCTTTGGTTTCTATAGCCGCGTCATCCGGTATGCCAAAAGAGGCCGGCGTATCATCCGACGTCAACATGGAGGCGAAAAATTTAAGACCGAAATCTTTTGCGAAAGAATTATCAGTCATCTCCCACTGATCCAAGCCTTGACGCACATAAACGGTTTCGCCGATGATAATGGTATCAAAATATTGATTATCAGGCAGAGTCAGAGAAGCTCTTAAACGCAATGGTTTGACATATTCCAGCTGCCCGGTAACTTCTTGGCCTTCAATATTTTGTCTGATTTTGACTCTAAAACTTTTGGCCGTCCTGAATTTTTTGACAGCTTCGGCCAAAATCATTTTTTTGACAGCTTCAGGATCAGCCTCTTGTTGGTCATCTTCATACAAAAAAGGCTGTGGCCCGGAATTATCATTTTGCCGGTTCTGACCGTCGGTCAAAGCTTTGTGGCGCATGTATTGCCAGCTCAACAGGCCCAGAGCTACCACCAATGGACCGACAATCAACCAGATTAAGTATTTTCTATAAATCATATGGAGTGATTATAGCAAAAAAATCGTAATCATGGCACCATATTCAGATGCCAGGAACACTTTATGTGGTTGCCACGCCCATCGGCAATCTGCAGGATATCAGTTTGCGTGCCAAACAGGTTTTGGAATCAGTGGACACCATTGTCTGCGAAGATACGCGCGTCACGGCCAAATTGCTGGCTTTTTTGGAAATTCACAAGCCGCTTAAGTCTTGGCGGCAAAGATCTGATGATAAGGTTATGGAAGAAGTGATCAATCTTTTGGTCCAAGGCCAAAACCTGGCCTATGTGTCAGATGCCGGCACGCCCGGAGTCAATGACCCGGGAGGCAAGTTGTCAGCTTTAGCGCAAGACCGGGGGATTCAAGTAGTGCCCGTACCCGGAGCGTCCGCCATAACCGCGGCCATTTCGGTTTGCGGGTTTCCCATGGAAAATTTTGTTTATCTGGGGTTTCCTCCGCACAAAAAAGGCCGGGAAACATTTTTTAAAGATTTGTGCGCGCGCGAAGAAGCGGTAATTTTTTTTGAATCCACCCATCGCCTGCAAAAAGCGCTCGAAGCTTTGGTCAAACTGCTTGATGCCGGACGGCCGATTTTCGTGGGCCGGGAACTGACCAAAATGCATGAAACTTTATATCGCGGAGAGCCGTCGCAAGTCTTGCAACAGATTCTTCAGACCAGCATCAAAGGTGAAGCGGTTATTGTGGTAGCGCCCAAAAAATTCACTTCATAATCAATTATGCGAACAGTTGTTATCTGTGGGTCAAAAAAATTCAGGCATGAATTGCGGGCTTTCGCAGCCGAGCTTGAAAAACAGGGTGTAGTGGTTTTTGAACCTAATTTTAAAGAACCTTTGCCAGAATATTTTAAAGCAGACTCTGAAAACATAACCCAAATTATTTTTAAAGGTTTGACCTTGGAACATTTTGATTGGATTCGTAAAGCCGATGTTTGTTTTGTTTACAATCAAGATGATTATGTAGGTACGAGTGTGACCATGGAGATGGCCTATGCCAGCGCACTTAGTAAGCCGATTTATGCGCTTAACTCTAAAACTGGGGATCCATGCCGTGATACTTTGATTGACAAGGTGGCATCTACGCATCAAGAATTGTTAAAACTTTTATAAAACCGGATCTATGCGGGTGACTGACAGACTATATGGATCTCATGAGATCGATGAACCGGTCCTGGTTGACCTAATCAATTCACAGCCTCTGCAACGTTTAAAGGGCATTGCCCAGTTTGGAGTGCCGGATAATTATTATCACTTAAAAAATTATTCGCGCTACGAACATTCCATTGGCGTTCTGCTGTTATTGCGTTCTTTGGGCGCGGGACTAAACGAGCAGATTGCGGGCTTGCTGCATGATGTGTCGCATACGGCTTTTTCGCATGTTTACGATTGGATTATTAAAGAGTCCGGCGGAGCTGAAGAGGCGCAGGATGATCATCATACTTGGTATTTCAAACATTCTGATTTGCCGCCCATCTTGAAAAGGCATGGCATACCGCCGGAAGAAGTTTCGGATTGTCACAGTTTTACTTTATTGGAATTATCGGCGCCCGACATTTGCGCAGATCGCGTAGATTACGCTTTACGGGAAATGCCAGTGGACGTTGCCCAAAGATGCCTCACGGGATTAATTGCAGAGCGGGGGAAGGTGATTTTTAACAATTCGGCGACCGCCCTGGTGTTCGCTGATCAATACTTGGATCTTCAAATCAGTCATTGGGGCGGGCTTGAATCCACCAACAGATATTATTATTTGGGACAAGCCATGCGGCGAGCGCTGAAAATCGGATGCCTTGCGCCTCATGATTTTTGGCAAGACGATGATTTTGTCATGAACAAAGTTCAAGCCTGCGGCGACAAGGAAATAGATCGAATTTTATCCGGCTTGCAGATCAAAAACTGGAGTGGTCTGCCTCACGGCGATTTGAAGATGAATAAAAAATTTCGCCATGTGGATCCGCTGTGCCGGTCGGGCGAAGGTATTGTAAAATTAAGCGAGATTAATTCTGAATTTAAACACCGGCTCGAAAAAGAGCGGCAAATAAATTCCCAAGGCTTGCCCATAGTTATTATTCCTTAAAATCTGATATAATTTAAACACAATATGTCTGAAGCAAAACAAGATACTTACAGCTACAAAGGCTGGATGAATTCCGACTCTTTTATTAAAAGGGCTTTTGGAGTTTATGGCTACGGTCTGGTCGCGAGTTTCATTATCAGCGCGGTTGTCATGACTGTGTTAGTAGCTTTAGCCGTGCTCATGGGCGGAGCCGGCTACCTCTTAAGCCGTTAATCCGGCCAAACAGCCTCCACAGCCGTTTTTCGGCTTATTTTTGTTGACTTTAGCCCAATAACAACGTAATCTTTTATCCATGTCCAACAAATTTTACGTCACCACGCCCATATATTACGTGAATGACAAACCGCACATCGGGTCAACTTACACCACGGTTATTGCCGATGTTTTGGCGCGGGCGCATAGGTTAAGAGGCGACAAAACTCTGTTTTTGACGGGAACGGATGAGAACAGCCAAAAAAATCTGGAAGCCGCTCAAAAAGCCGGTTTTGATAATTTACCGGCCTACTTGGACAGTATGGCCGAAATTTGGCAGACGACCTGGAAAACCTTGGGCCTGACTTATGATGATTTCATCAGAACCACCGAAAAACGCCACCATCAGGGCGTTGAGCGATTTTGGCGGGCGGTTCAAAAATCGGGCGATATTTATAAAGCGGAATACGAACGAGATTATTGCGTGGGCTGCGAAGCTTTTAAGACGGCTCACGAATTGACGGACGGGCGCTGTCCTTTGCATCCCAACAAGGATTTGGAAAAAGTTAAAGAAGAAAATTATTTTTTTCGAGCTTCAGCTTATAAAGATGATTTGTTAAAGCTTTATCATGAACACCCGGAATTTATAGAACCCAAATCCAGAATGAACGAAATCAGGAGTTATGTTAAAGAAGCGTTTGAAGATTTTTCGATTTCACGGGAATCCGGAAAATTAGCCTGCGGCATACCCGTGCCGGATGATGATTCACAGCGTATTTATGTTTGGTTTGACGCTTTGCTGAATTACATGACGGCCGTGGGTTATGGCACGGACGATAAATTGTTCAAAAAATGGTGGCCGGCCGATGTTCATCTGATCGGCAAAGACATCATCAAGTTCCACTGCGCCCTGTGGCCGGCTATGATTATGAGCGCGGCCAAATCAGACCCGGCTCTGTTGGATGAAACAGGCGCCGTGCTTTTGCCCAAGTCAGTTCATGTTAACGGTTTTTTCACGGTTGACGGACAAAAAATCAGCAAGTCTTTAGGCAACGCCATAGATCCTTTGGATTTGATTCAAGAATATCCGTTTGACGTGATACGCTATTTCATCTTACGAGAAATACCTTATGGCGAAGACGGTGATTTTTCGAAAACCCGCTTGGCCGAAAGATATAATTCTGATCTGGCCAACACGCTGGGCAATTTGGTTAACCGCGCTGTGGCCATGAGCCGCAAATATTTCAATGGACGCGTGCCCGATGTCAAACCCGAAGACGCGAAAACAGCCTTGCCTGATACGGAATGGGGCGGCGCCGAGTGCCTGGAGATTTTATGGCAAACGGTTGACCGTTATCTGGATGCATCGCGCGCGGATTTGGCCCTGGAATCCATCTGGTCGAGTAATGATTGTTCACTGAATTCAGCTAACCGTTATGTGGAACAGACCAAGCCCTTTAAGCTCGTCAAAGAAGAACCGCAAAAGGCGGCCTTGGTTTTATATACTTTATTGGAAGCTTGCAGGCACTTTGCCTGGATGATTTCGCCCATGATGCCGGACATAGCCCGCAAAATAATCTTGCAGCTGGGCCAGGATCCAAAGAAAGAAGAACAAAAAAGCGCCAAAGACTTGCGTCAATGGGGCGGTTTGGCTCCGGACAGCGAACTGCCTGAACCGGCCATTCTTTTCCCCAGACTGACAGAATAAAAGACATTTACCGTCCGGGCATGGTAAAATACAAAATATGCTGCTATTTAATATAGTTTTAATTTTGGCTCTACTGGCTTTTATCGGACAGGGCCTGAAAGATGGTTTTATTTTTTCATTAGGCAGAATAGCGGGTGCGGTAATCGGTTTTTTGGCGGCGCGCGCTTGGTATGTGGGCATATCCATTATTTTTACGCCTTTTATGCCCGCGGCCTGGTCCAAAGTGCTGGCCTTTGTTCTGATTTTTGCTTTGGCCTCCTGGATTATGGGCTTGATTTTCAAGTCATTGGACAAAACCTACAATTTTCTGGCCCGCCTGCCGTTTATGAAGTCGGCCAATAATTTACTGGGCGCTTTTTTGGGCTTAATCGTTGGTATTATCATTATCGGAGGTATTATCTGGATCATTAAAACCTTTAATCTTCTGCCGTTTCTATCCACTTATCTAACCAACTCTCTGGTCGCGGTTTGGATCCATAAAGTTTTTACTTCTTTGCTCTGGATTTTACTTTAATCTTATCAAGATAAACCTTCTCTGTTGCAAGTGTGAACAGCTTGATTATTTGATTTATGCTAATCGATACCCACAGCCATCTGCATTTTGCCAAATACGATGAAGATCGCGCGGTTGTTCATGCCCGCATGGCAGAATTTGATGTTAAAACCATTACCGTGGGCACAGCCTTAAATACCAGCAGGCAAGCCGCAGAGTACGCGGACAAGTATCCGGACACTTGGGCCTCGGCCGGCTACCATCCGGAACACGTTACCGGTGATTATGAAGATGAAGATGAAAAAGGAGCACTGGACGAGGGCTATGACCTTAAAAAATTGGAGGCCATAGTTTCTTCGTCACCACGTGTTTTGGCTGTCGGGGAGTGCGGTTTGGATTATCACTACTTCTCACAGACTCCGGAATTTGAAATTGAAAAGGCCAAGGCTGATCAACGGCGGGTTTTTTATGAACAGGCGGATTTGGCCGCGCGCTACGACAAGGCTCTGATCGTGCATTCACGTGATGCCGGGCAAGACATGGTGGATGCTGTCAGTGATTTAAGATCCAAACATCCTTCCTTGCGGGTTGTTATCCATGGGTTTTCTGACACCTGGTCCCAGGCCCGGGCTTTTTTGGATTTGGATTGTTATTTGGGCATCGGCGGCATCGTAACTTTTAAACCCCGCCGGGACACTTTGGAGCAGGATATCTTGTCGAATATTGTCCGCAAAATGCCGCTCGAGCGCCTGTTGCTGGAAACCGACGCTCCTTGGCTGGCGCCCGTGCCCGTCCGGGGCGAACGCAACGAGCCGAGCCGCGTCAAGCATGTGGCCGAATATGCGGCCGGCTTAAAAAATATGAGCTTGCAAGCGATCAGCGAAGTGACGACACAAAACGCCATGCTTTGTTTTAAATGCGATTTTCTGAATTGACAAATAAACATCAGCTTGTAAATTGCCAACCGGGAGGATGAAATGAAAAAAGGTCATTGGGTGATTTGTCTATTTTGTCTAACCATAGGTTGCGCGGCGCAACAACAGCCGGCCGAACGTTCGGCCGGAGCCTGCCCCATGAGACCGACCACGACCGCCAAAAAAATAGTGGCCGGGCAGCTTACCTGGATAATCGTAACCGTTGTTCACCCCCTGAATCGGGCTGTGAGCTGTGAGGGCGATTATCAAGGCGGTGAATCTCTCAAAAACCTCATCCGGCTGGCCGGCCGCGAGCGAGGTCGAGAAGATCCGGCCCGCGGATCCTATTATGGCCTCAGCATCCTTGACTGTGTGTGCGAAGGCGAACATGGCTATACTTCTTTCATCAGACAGGGAACGCCGGTTGTTTATTGTCTTTCTCCGGAAGAGGCGGTAGCCATACGGACAGCCAAAGATGAAACCGCTCACCGCTCGGACTAGAGCGGTCTTTTTTTAAAAAAAAGCGACCATTGACTTATCCGTTTGACGCGCTTATAATCTTGGCGTCTTTTAAAACATGACAATAGAGCCAAAAGGTCAAAAAATTGACCAAAAAATCGCTGTGGATAACGGATTATCTCTTATGCAAGCCCTTAGCCTGGCCTGGCAGATGGGATATTTATTGGCCATCCCTTTGATAGTTTTGGCTCTGGCCGGGCGCTTGCTCGATAAAAAATGGGACACAAGTCCGCTTTTCTTGCTGATTGGCATAGGCCTCTCCATAATCATCTCGTCGATTCTGGTGGCTAAAAAAGCCCTGGAAATAATCGGCGAAGTTTCAAAAACGGATTCAACCCAAAAAACCACTAATCAATAAAAAAAACATGCTAGCCATCTCAATCGGACCGGAAGTCATAGCCAATATAGGGGGTTTCCCCATCACCAACACCATGCTGGTGGCTTTTGTCTTGTTCTTTGTGTTCATGTATATCGCTTGGACGGTTAAGAAAAACGCCTCGTCTGATAAACCGCCCAAAGGTTTAGCCGGTTTAATGGATGTTTTTACGGAAATTTTTTTGGATTTTATCGACTCAATTACCAATGATCATAACAAGTCAATTCGTTTCTTTCCGATCGTGGCTTCAATTTTCTTGATTGTTTTGCTGTCCAATTTGGTAGAGCTGGTACCGGGTATGGGATCTATCGGCGTTTGGGGCTTGCATCATGGAGAAACGGTTCTGATACCGTTTATCAGATCCATGTCAGCCGACCTGAACTTTACTTTTGTGGTGGCAATTTTTGCCATGGTTTCGGTGCAGGTGATGGGCATGCGGTTTTTAAAAGTGGGACCATATTTGAATAAATTTTTCGTGGCGCCCTGGAAAAAGCCTTATGTCATCGGTTCGTTCGTAGGTCTGCTGGAGTTCATGTCCGAATTTTCCAAAACCGTATCCTTTGCCTTTCGTTTATTCGGCAATATTTTCGCGGGTGAAGTATTATTGGCGGTTATCGGATCTTTGTCACCGTTTTTAGCACCCTTGCCGTTTTTGTTTTTGGAGTTGTTCGTGGGCTTTGTGCAGGCCTTGGTGTTTTCCACCTTGACCATCGTGTTTTTAAGCATGGCTACCACTGGCCACGAACACGAAGACGAGCATGCTCCGAGAGCGGATTATTCCAAGGCCACCTTTGGAGGCAAACCGGGCGGCATCAGAACCTTGGAACACAGAGTGCATCAGTAGGGGACTGCGCAGTCTTACTTAGGCAACCTGGGTGAGACTTTCATTCCCTTACGTTTGGCCGGCGACGATTAATAAAAAACCATCATATCGTAGCGCGCGGCCGGCGTTAATTAATCACTCTTATGTCAGCAGAAGCAAACATCGTGGCTTCCAATCTGGATTCCATCAAGCTGATCGCCATGGCTTTCACTATCGCGGTCGGCGGTATGATCCCGGCCTTGAGCATCGGCAAAGTAGGTGCCAAAGCCATGGAATCAATCGGACGTAACCCGGAATCAGCTTCCAAGGTTATGACGGCCATGCTTATCGCGGCGGCTTTTATCGAAGCTATCGCCATTTACGCCTTGGTCGTGGCTTTGATCATTAAATTCGTGTAATCAAATTCGCCTTCGTGTCCGTCCGTCAGTCGCTGGCGGCCGGCAACGAACCGCGAATAAAAGCGGATCGAAAAAAAATATATGTCTGAAATGCTCGTAAAATTGGGATTAGACGGCAAGCTGTTTATCGCGCAGCTGGTCAATTTTTTGATTTTATTTTTGGTACTGCGCGCTTTCGCGTGGAAGCCTTTGGTCATGGCCTTGGAACAAAGACGAGGGAAAATCAAGCAAGGAATTGCCAATGCCGATCAAGCCGAACGCAAGCTCAATGAACTGGAAATAGAGCGTGAAGAAGTGCTGGCCAAAGCCCGGACCGAGGCTTTAAGGATTTTGGAACAAGCCGAGCAAAAAGCTCAAGGTCTGAAAGAGGAAAAATTAAAGATGGCCAAGCAAGAAATCGAATCGCAAGTGAATGACGCCAAGGAGCAGATCATGGGTGAACGGACAGCTTCCTACAACGCTTTAAAACAAGATATTGCCAAACTGATTACCGCGGCCACCGGCAAAATAGTCAAAGATTTGGACGAAAAGGCGCATGAAAAATTAATCCAGGCCGCCATTCAGGATCTGGAGAAATAATTATGTCCAAGCAAAACACGCGATTTTTATCGGATTTGGCGCAAGGTACCATATTAGCGGCCAAATCAACCCAACAAACGGATGAAGTAATCCGCGATTTGCTTTTGCTTAAAAAAATCTTGGAAGAAAACCCAGAGATTGTCAGCCTGCTGTCCAATCCGAGCCTGTCTTTGGAAGACAGACAAAAAAGTTTAAAAAATGCTTTTAAGGATGATTGGCACGACATCAGTTATCGAGCGGCCTGCGCGCTTATGGAGCAAGATTTATTGCGTGTTTTCGGAGATTACTGCGACTTATTGATTAAAAACGCGCGCGAATTGGCCAACCATCACATCTGCACCGTCAGTTCGGCCATTCCCATTGATGACACGTATCGTGAGCAAATAAAAATGGCTTTAACTAAAAAATTTAACGGCACGGTACACGTGGAATACACGGTGGACCCGAGCGTCATCGGGGGCCTGGCCATCAGCTCCGGGGACTGGCGCTACTTGGGTACGGTCCAAGCCAAACTCAAGCAATTAAGCAGACATCTAATAACAACGTAAAAGAATCAGTTATAACAACCATATGGCAACCACTAAAACCAACGCTACGGCGGCCGCCAGAATAGCCGAACAGTTAAAGAGTGAAATTCAATCCTTTCAACCGCGCAATACCACGGAAGAAATAGGTATTGTCAGAGAAGTCGGCGATGGCATTGCTTCCATCAGCGGATTAAAAAACGCCAAATCCATGGAAATGTTGTCTTTTGAGGACGGTTCGGTGGGCGTGGCTTTAAACTTGGAGCAAGACCGCGTGGGTGCCATGGTTTTAGGCGAATGTACCGGTATCAAAACCGGTCAAACGGTTCAGGGTACGGGGCGTATTTTGTCTTTACCTGTAGGTGAATCCTTACTGGGAAGAGTGGTTAATCCATTGGGTGAAGCTTTGGACGGTAAAGAGGCTCCCAAGTCCACCACCGAATATCCGATCGAAAAAATCGCTCCGGGCGTGATGACCAGGCATCCGGTTGATACTCCGCTCATGACCGGCATCAAATGCATCGACGCCTTGATCCCCATCGGCCGCGGACAACGCGAATTGATTATCGGTGACCGTCAAGTGGGTAAAACCGCCATTGCCGTGGACACAATCATCAACCAAAAAGGCAAAGATGTGATGTGTATTTATGTGGCTATCGGGCAGAAAGAGTCCAAAGTAGCTAAAATCGTGGCCAAACTCAAAGAAGCCGGGGCCATGGATTACACCGTGGTGGTTTTAGCCGGCGCTTCTGATCCGGCCTCACTGCAATACATTGCTCCTTACGCCGGCTGTGCCATCGGTGAATATTTTATGGATCAGGGCAAGAATGCTTTAGTGGTTTATGATGATTTATCCAAACATGCTTGGGCCTACCGCGAAGTATCGTTGCTCTTGCGCCGTCCGCCGGGCCGCGAAGCTTATCCGGGAGACGTCTTTTATCTGCATTCTCGTTTGCTGGAAAGAGCGGTTCGTTTATCCAAAGAACATGGCGGCGGTTCTTTAACGGCCCTGCCCATCATCGAAACGCAGGCGGGCGATGTTTCCGCTTATATTCCCACCAATGTCATTTCCATTACGGATGGTCAAATCTTTTTGGAAGGCGACTTGTTCTACCGCGGTGTCAGACCGGCTCTGAATGCCGGTTTATCGGTTTCCCGCGTGGGCGGTGCCGCTCAATTTAAAATCATGAAAAAAATCGCGGGTCCGGTGCGTTTGGACCTGGCTCAATTCAGAGAAATGGAAGCTTTCGCGCAATTCGCCACGGACTTGGACGCGTCAACCAGAGCCATGATTGAACGAGGCCGCAGAACCGTGGAAATTTTGAAACAAAATCAATACGAACCCATGAACTTGGGCCATCAAATCGTGTCTCTATTCGCCGTTACTAACGGTTTGTGCGACGAAATTCCGGTTGAACAAATCCAAGCCTGGGAAAAAGGCCTGCATGATTATATTGATTCCGAAGAACAGTCGATCTTAGCCGAAATCGAAGACAAAAAAGAGATGAACGACGATCTGAACGCGGCTTTAACCAAGGCTGTCAAAGATTGGAACAAAGCTTTTGCTCAAAAATAATTTATGGCAGTCTCTACACGCCGCATAAAAGCGCGCATTAAATCCATTTCCAATACGCGCAAGATAACCAAAGCCATGGAGCTCGTATCGGGCGCTAAAATGAGGCGGGCCGTGCAGATGACCGTGGACAGCCGTCATTACAGTACGGGTGTTAAAGGTATTGTGGAAAATGTTTTACCTTTGATAAAACAAAAGTCGCATCCTCTTTTATACGGCCGCAAACAAGCGCTCAATACCATTCTGATTGTGGTGGCTTCGGACAGGGGTTTGTGCGGAGGCTTCAATACCCAGCTCATAAAAAAGGCGGCCGAATTCCTTAAATCACGTCAAGAAAAGGTATCGGTTATCACCATGGGCAAAAAAATCGAATCGCCTCTCAAAAAATTTGCCCCGATCTTAGCCTCTTTTCCGTCCATTTCCAATGCGCCCGGTTATGAGCGCACCAAAAGCGTAGGCCAATTGGCTTATGATGAATTTCTGCAAAACCGAGCCGACAGAGTTTTTCTGTGTTACGCGGATTTTAGAAGCGCCATTTCTCAAGTACCGACCATTGTCCAGCTCCTGCCCATCATTCCGGAAGATCAACTGCACGCGGTAACGGATGAAGAGATAGATGAAGAAGCGCTGTTAAGAGAAAAAATGACCGAAACTCAAAGGCTGGCCTATGACCGCAAAAAATTAAACCGGGAAAATTTCGACTCGGCCGTGACCTTTGAGCCTACGCCCCGGTATGTTCTGGATCAGCTTTTACCTCGGCTTATAGACACCCGCTTGTACCAAGCCATGCTGGAATCAACCGCTTCGGAGCATTCCTCCCGCATGTTGGCCATGCGCAATGCCACGGATTCAGCCACGGAAATGCTGGACACTTTGACCTTTACCTTCAATCAAGCCCGCCAAGCCAGCATCACACGTGAAATTTCGGAAATTTCGGCCGGTAAAGCCTCATTGGAGAGTTAAAATTTCGCATTACGAATTAAAAATTACGAATTACCAGAAATATGAAAGGAACAATCACACAAGTTATCGGACCCGTAGTGGACGTCTCGTTCGCCGGGGAACCGCCCGCCATTTACAACGCCCTGACCGTGGAGCGCGAAGGCGGAGTGCTAACCCTCGAAGTTGAACAGCATTTGGGAGAGGGACAGGTACGCACCATCGCCATGTCCAGCACCGACGGCCTGCAACGCGGAATGGAAGTAACGGATACGGGCGCGCCCATTTCTGTGCCTGTGGGCGAGCAGACCCTGGGACGCATGTTCGGCGTAACCGGTGAAGCCATCGACGGCGGCAAAAATGTCGCGTCCAAAGAAAAATATCCCATCCATCGTCCGGCACCCGATTTTAAAGATCAATCAACCAAAACAGAAGTACTGGAAACGGGTATTAAGGTCGTTGATTTGATCTGTCCGTTCTTAAAGGGCGGTAAAATCGGTTTGTTCGGCGGAGCCGGTGTGGGCAAAACCGTGGTGGTGATGGAGCTGATCCGTAATATCGCCACTGAACATGGAGGTTACTCGGTTTTTGCCGGTGTGGGCGAACGCACCCGTGAAGGCAATGCCTTGTGGCAAGAAATGAAAGAATCCGGAGTTATTGATAAAACCGCCTTGGTTTTCGGCCAGATGAATGAACCGCCCGGCGCCCGCGCGCGCGTGGCTTTGACCGCTCTGACCATGGCCGAATATTTCCGCGACGCTCAAAATCAAGACGTGCTTTTATTTATTGATAACATTTTCCGCTTTACCCAAGCCGGTTCAGAGGTGTCCGCCCTTTTGGGACGCATTCCTTCGGCCGTGGGTTATCAGCCGACTCTGGCCACTGAAATGGGCAACCTGCAAGAACGCATCACCTCTACCACCAAAGGCTCGATCACTTCCGTGCAAGCCGTCTATGTACCGGCTGACGACTTAACCGATCCGGCCCCGGCCACCACTTTCGGACACTTGGACTCAACCGTGGTTTTAACCCGCGCTTTGTCAGAACTGGGTATTTATCCGGCCGTGGATCCTTTGGATTCATCTTCCACCATTCTTGATCCCAAAGTAGTGGGGGACAGGCATTACAACGTAGCTCGCGGAGTGCAAAAAGTCTTGCAGCGCTATAAAGATCTTCAAGACATCATCGCCATTTTGGGCATGGATGAGTTGTCGGATGATGATAAAATGACCGTGGCCCGCGCCCGCAAAATACAAAAATTCTTATCACAGCCCTTCTTTGTAGCCGAAGTCTTTACTCAGCATCCCGGTAAATATGTTACTCTGGAGCAAACCATCACCGGCTTTGAGGAAATACTGGACGGCAAACACGATGACAAGCCCGAACAAGCTTTCTACATGAAAGGCGACATTTCCGAAGTCAACAACTAAAATCAAAAATCAACTATCATAATGTTAAAATATAAAATCCGGTTAACTTCGTTATCCATGCTATATGGCAGCGCAACCGAAGACAGCTCTGCTAAAATTCCTGATTTGATATTTTATATTTGATTATTTGAAATCCAATACCATATGTCCACTCAACTGAAATTCGAACTGATTACACCGGAAAAGGTGGTGTTCAGCACAGAGGTTGACCAAGTGACCCTGCCTACCATGGACGGTGAAATTACGATTTTACCCGGTCATATACCATTAGTGGCGCAGTTGGTCCCCGGAGTGGCCAGTTTAAAAATTAACGGCCGAAACGAAGACGTGGCGGTTTCAGGTGGGTTTATTCAGGTAGACGGCCAAGGCAAGGTCACGGCTCTGGCTGACACGGCCGAAAGAGGAGTTAATCTGAACTTGGAAGATATTGAGAAGGCCAAACAACGAGCCGAAGAAGTAATGCACAGCGCCGCCCGAGGCGACGATGAAACTTTTGCCAGAGCCGCAGCTGAACTGGAAAGAGAGCTGGCCCGCTATCGTGTAGCCTTAAAATACCGCCGAGAACCCAAAGCAGATGCCGGTTCCGGCCAAAATTTGGAATTGACGGATGACACCGGACCCGTATAAGTTATATGTAGTCCGTGCACCTGACGGACTGCAAATAATATGCGGTGCTTTTTGGGAATACCCGTGCCGGCTGATGCCCGGAATAAAATCAGAGACAGCTGGACCGTTCCGGAACATGAACGTGCTTTTTTGAAGTTGACCGACCCGGGACAATGGCATATTACTTTAGCGTTTTTCGGAGAGGTGGCCTATGATCAATTGATTAACTTGGTTCAATTCATTGGACAAGCCCTGGAAACTCCACCTCAAGGAGCCTTTCAGATCAAATCCATCCAAACCTTTCCCGCTAAAAAACCCATCTTCTACGTGGCTATGTGCGAACCGGAGCAAGAGGCCATGTGGCAAAGAACCATTGACCAGCTGATAGAAATTTCTTCGCTCAGCGCTCCGCAAACCGATCGCAAACCCTGGATTCCACATATAAATTTGGCGCGTTCGCGGTATAATCGACTGCTGGAACCCATGGAATTGCAGCTGCAAGGTATTGGCTGGGTGCCGGAATTTGCCACCCTGTTCAGAAGCGAGCCTACGGTTAACGGTCACAAATATATACCTTTACATGAATACCGCCTCAACCTTTAATTGCTTTGGCCTGGTAATACATGGCTATGATCTGAATCATATCCGGACCTATCTGCAAACCCGGGCCGCTGATCACCAAAAAACCTGGATCGTCACGGCAAATCCGGAAATTTTGCTTTATGCCAAACAATCGCCCGAGTATTGGGAGGTTTTGCATCAAGCCGATCTGAGAATCGTAGACGGTAAGGGCCTGCAACTGGCCGGCCGGTTAAAAAAAGCTCGTGCTGAACGCGTAACCGGAGTTGAGCTGGCCGAAGCGGTAGCTGATTTATGCGCTAAAAACAACTGGTCACTAGCTTTAATCGGAGGAGGAGAAGGAGTGGCTGATAAAGCGGCTTGGTTTTTAAGAAAACAATGGCCCGGTTTAAAAGTCTATGCCGAAAACGGAGGTTCGGTCAGTCAGCAAGGCATGGCTGACGAAGAAGCCGAAAAGGCCGTCATCCGATTAGCAGAATATGAACCGGATGTCATCCTGGCGGCTTACGGACACCCCAAACAAGAATTTTGGATAAACAGATATGCCCAAAACTTTCCTAAAACCAAACTGTTTATGGGTGTGGGCGGAACTTTTGATTTTTGGTCCGGTCAAGCTAAGCGAGCGCCGCGCTGGTTGAGAGTGTTAGGACTTGAATGGTGCTGGCGGTTGATGACCCAGCCCTCGAGATGGAAGAGAATTTATCGGGCCGTCATCGCTTTTCCTTGGGCTGTAATTAGAGATAAAAGCTCTTGATATAGGCCGGCGGGGAGGCTAAGATGAAGGCCTATGTCAGACAAACGAGTACGCACCAGATTCGCGCCCAGTCCCACGGGCTTTTTACATATAGGCGGTGTCAGAACCGCCCTTTACGCTCAACTGCTGGCCAAAAAACACGGCGGAATTTTTTTATTGCGGGTGGAAGATACGGATCAGGCCAGAATGGTACCCGGAGCCGTGGAAAATTTATGCCGGACATTGCAGCAATTGAACATCACGCCCGATGAAGGAGTGTGGCTGGATGAAAACGGAGCGGTTACGGAACGCGGGGAACACGGACCATACACTCAATCCAAACGCCAAGCCATTCATCAAAAATACGCCCAAGAACTGGTAGCCATGGACAAAGCCTATCCCTGCTTTTGTACTGCCGAACGCTTGGAAGAGCTCCGGCAAACTCAAGAAATCACCAAACGGCCAACCGGTTATGATGGTCATTGCCGAAATTTGGATAAACAAGAGGTGCAAAACCGGATAGCCAACGGAGAAAAACATGTTATCCGCTTAAAGTTGCCCAAAGAAGGGAGCGTGACCATTAACGATGTTATCCGCGGGGATGTTATTTTTGACTGGAAACTGATTGACGACCAGGTCATTATCAAGTCTGACGGCATGGCCACCTACCACCTGGCATCCATGGCCGATGATCATGACATGGCCATCACCCATGTTATCCGCGGCGAAGAATGGCTGTCTTCCGCGCCCAAGCATGTTTTTATTTACGAAGCTTTTGGCTGGGAATTGCCGGTCTTTGCCCATCTGCCTTTGATTCTCAACCAGGACAAAAGCAAGCTCTCCAAGCGGCAAGGCGACGTAGCGGCCGAGGATTATCTGCAAAAGGGCTATCTGCCACCGGCGTTGATTAATTTTTTGGCTCTTTTGGGCTGGAATCCGAGCGGAGAACGCGAAATCTATTCACATGATGAATTAGCTGAATTGTTTAATCTGGAAAAAATTAATAAAGCCGGCGCTGTCTTTAATCTGGAAAAGCTGAATTGGCTGAATAATCATTACTTGAGGCTTTTGCCGGATGAAGAATATTTGGCCTTGATTAACCCGCACCTGCCTGCCGCCGAGCAAGACCTGGAATTCAAGAATCGGATCGCCTTATTGTTCAGAGAACGCCTGATTTTGCCCTCTGAAATCAGCGTTTGGTCAGAGTTCTTTTTTGCGGATAAGCTGGATTATTCGGCCGTCAAATTGAATTGGAAAGATCATTCTACAAACGAAGCTATAGAACGGCTTAAAGCCGCCAAAACATGGATAGCAGAGCTAACCGAAGAGCAGGAACACGATGCTGGCGCCATCGAAACCATTATCAAAGACAAAATACAGACTCAAGGATGGGGCAACGGAGACACTTTATGGCCCTTGCGCGTAGCTTTGTCCGGAGCTGAAAAATCACCCAGCCCGTTTGAGCTGATCGCCACCTACGGTCCAAAAAGATCTTTAGCACGTATCGACGAAGCCTTGGCTTTTCTGCTAAAATAGTTACATGCTTATCAATTTAAGACGATTTTTAGCCATTATTTGCATCTGTGCTTTAACCGGCGCTTTTTTGTATGTTGATAAAACCGAAGCGCAAACCCAAGCCAAGGAATTAAAAACCGAAGCCGACGAACTGAATCGCGATTTAAACAGTAAAAAGGGCCGGGTTAAAGAAATCCAGGGCATGATTAACACTTATCGCGACCGAATCAACTCTCAAGAAACAGAACAGCTTAATTTAAGCAATCAAATCTTATTACTGGACAACCGCATCAAGGAAAAAGAACTGCGCATCGAAGAAGCCAAGGTCCAAATTGAAGTTTTAACCATGGAACTGCAGGTGCTGAATAAAAATATCGAACGCCAAGAGGGCCGCATGTCGACTCAAAAACAACTGATTCAGGATCTTCTCAGGCGCATCCGGCACGCGGATGATATTGATGTTTTGCATGTTTTTTTAAGCCGGCCGTCACTCTCGGCGTATTTTGACCAAACCGAACAAATCAAAAGACTGGACGGCGATCTGGCTCAAGCCATGGAACGAGTAAAACAGGAAAAAATCAATTTGGAAAACGATAAAAACGCACGCGAAGCCAAACGAATCGGCTTGGAGAATACTCGCAAGTCTCTAAAACATGAAATGACCAACCTGGAATCAGAACGTTATGCCAAGCAGTCTTTGTTGGCGCAAACCCAGAACAAGCAAGAAGAATTCAGGCGCATGCTGGATGAACTGCGGCAGCAGAACGAAAGCACGGTTGATGAAATCGCCAATTTGGAAAAGACTTTAAAAGATAAACTGAATGCCATTGATGAAGCTTTGGCCAAAGGCCAGACCTTACTGCTCTGGCCCGTGCCCGTACGCAAGGTGACCGCCACTTTTCATGATCCGACCTATCCCTTTAAACACTTGTTTCAGCATCCCGGTATTGATTTGTGGGCCTCTGTGGGCACACCTATTAAAGCGGCCGGCGGAGGATATGTGGCCTGGACCAAACAAGGCAAGTCATATGGCAATTACATGATGATCATCCATCCGGGTAATTTTGCCACGGTCTATGCTCATTTAAGCAAATTCCAGGCCAAGGCCGGTACTTATGTTGAAAGAGGGGATGTTATCGGCTACACGGGCGGTATGCCCGGCCAGCCGGGAGCCGGCCTGTCCACGGGACCGCATTTACACTTTGAGGTTCGCCACGACGGCATTCCGGTTGACCCTATGGGTTTTTTACCGGAAGTTATTGAATTGGACGACTAACACTCGCCACAGATGAGGAGGTGAGATGATAACGGTTCTGTCATTGCCAGGAATCCGACGACGCAGCAATCTGCTCAAAAAGTCAGACTGGTAAGTGAGATTGCTTCGTCACTCGTCGGACTCATTCCTCGCAATGACAACGTTGGTTTTTGAATTAGGATATTTTAATGATTTTGTGATGAGATCCTGAACTAAATTCAGGATGACGAGTCAACAATCATGTCATTGCGAGGAATGTAATCATGACGTGGCAATCTGCTTAGACGACTAGCCAATAAGCGAGATTGCCACGGCACGGAGTTCGCGAACGCCGTGCCGTGGCACTCGTCGGACTCGCTCCTCGCAATGACAATGTTAGTTTTGACGTAGGACGCGGGAAATTGGGTTGTTTGTTACATGCTACATGTTACATGTTTTGTGACGTGCGACGTTATGTACGTGAGAGAACGCGAGGTACGTCATGTACGCCCTATCGTCTCGATCAACTCCTCAAGTTCATTGAGCGTAGTGATACGCACGGCCTGTGCTCGAAATTGACGGAAACCTGGTATACCTTTGAAATACCAAGGGAAGTGTTTTCTTAGTTTAATCAATCCATTTTGACCGTAGTGTTCTATCTGCAGCTCCGCGTGACGACGTAAATAGGCCATTTTTTGTTGGATGCTTGGCTGTTCCAGCGTGCCATGACCGGATAATGAGGCGCTGATTTCCTGAAAAATCCAAGGATGACCCAAAGCCCCGCGCCCTATGAGCAAGCCGGCCGCGCCGGAAACCACTAGAGCTTGTTGGGCGGTTTGTGTATCCACAATGTCACCATTAACCAAAACCGGAATTTTAACCTCTTTAACCACTCGGCCCACCATTTGCCAATCGGCCCGGCCCGCATAACCCTGATCTTTGGTGCGGCCATGAACTTCCAAAGCATCAGCGCCCGCATCTTCAACTGATTTGGCAAATTTTAAGATTTCATCCGGCCGGCTCCAGCCTAGACGGGTTTTAACACTCAAGGGTACACTGACAGCGCTTTTCATGGCCCTGATGATCTGGGACGCCTTGTCAGGTTCGCGCATCAAAGAAGCACCGTTAAAATTGGACACGGCTTTATGTACCGGGCAGCCCATGTTGATATCCAGACCTTCGGGCTTAACCCTCTTTTCTACAATCAGAGCGGCCTCGGCCATGGCTTGAGGATCGGAACCGAACAGTTGTTGTACGACCGGCCTTTCCGAAGCGTGGATATCCAATGATTTGAGAGTTTTTTTATTACCCCTGACCAAGGCCTCGGCCGAGACCATTTCCCTGAAAATTACTGTCTGTTGAGCCCCGCATTCACGAATTAAACGACAAAAAGGCAGGTCCGTAAAATCCGCCATAGGGGCCAAGCCGATGATCGGCTTTTCATAATCCATCCAACGCATGGTAAACTAGTCTAACAAAACAAATATTAATCGTCGAGTCTTGTATGAACCTTTTGAAAAATCCCGTTAAACACAAATCCGGCCAGGAAATGAGCGGCGGCATGGAAAAGTTAATAAAAATCATTAATTGGCAGGGACGCATCATTGTTTTACTGACAGCTTGCATCTTGCTTGTTATTTTTATTCGGCTGGAAGATGTGCAGTTGCCAAGCCAAGAAGCCGTTCAGACCGCGCCTCCGCTCCAGGAGGAAGATATCCAATATACGAATTTCATCTATCACAACACACAGCCCGTTAAGCATAGTGAGACCATCCATGAACCTGACGTCGTCATTATGGGGCAAGTATATGACTGGCAAGAAGTTAAAGATCAATGGCCGGACATGGATTTTGTGGTCAATGGAGCCGTGATACCGCTTGACCAAAACGGTTCATACAATGTTGAATTCAGGCTTAAAGATGGGGCCAATGTGGTTGAAACCGGCATCAGGTTAAACGGTAGAGATCTGATGCGCCGGCAGAATATCGTAATTTATGAACCTGCGGCTAAAATTTCCGGCCCTGAAATCAGCGCTATCGTAGGGCCCGTAATCAATCATGACCAATAAAAACAATTTCAATCTCAAACAGCCATATGAACCGGCCGGCGACCAACCGGAAGCTATTTTAAATTTGACCGAACGGCTAAAAAAAGGCGATAAAAAACTGACCCTGCTGGGAGCCACAGGCACAGGCAAAACCTATACCATGGCTCATGTAATCAATAATTTACAGAAGCCTACTCTGGTAATTGCGCATAATAAAACTTTGGCCGCTCAATTATGCAATGAATTCCGTGAATTTTTTCCGGACAATGCCGTGGAATATTTTGTGTCTTATTATGATTATTATCAGCCAGAGGCTTATATCGCCAAAACCGATACTTATATTGAAAAAGAAGCTCAAATCAACGAAGAGATAGACCGCTTGCGCCATAGCGCCACCCAAGCTCTTTTAACCCGCAATGACGTGATTATTTGCGCTTCAGTCTCTTGTATTTACGGCTTGGGAGCTCCGCAAGCTTACGCGGCCACCAATCTGCATCTTGAGACCGGCCAAAGTTTTACGCGGGAGCAAGTGATAGAAAAGCTGATAGACATGCAATTTATCAGAACCAATGCCGATTTGACGCGCGGCTCTTTCAGGCTGACGGGCCAAGTTTTAGAACTCATGCCGGCTCACGAAAGCCATGTCTACCGCATGGAAACCGTGGGCGGCCGCTTGGACGGCATCAGCCGTATAGATCCGGTCACGCGCCGGGTAACCGGAGAATTACATGATCTGTGGGTCTTCCCGGCCAAACATTTTATAACCGGCGGCCCGGAAAAAGAACGGGCTCTGCAGGCCATCCGCCGGGAACTCAAAGAAAGGCTGGCCTGGTTTGAAAAAAACGGCAAGCTGTTGGAGGCGGAACGCTTGGAGAGGCGCTGTAAATATGATTTGGAAATGATCGACACCCTGGGCTATTGCTCGGGCATTGAAAATTATTCACGTCATCTCTCTGGGCGCGGAGCCGGAGAAGCTCCGGATACTTTATTTTCTTATTTTCCCAAGAACTTCCTGCTTTTGGTGGATGAATCACATGTTACAATCCCGCAAATAGGCGGTATGTACGAAGGCGACCGGTCGCGCAAAGAGAACCTGATAGAACACGGCTTCAGATTGCCCAGCGCCAAAGACAACCGTCCTCTGACCTTCAAAGAGTTTGAGGAACGCTTGGATCAAGCTGTTTTTGTATCAGCCACACCCGGCCTTTACGAGCTAAAAAATTCAGCCGGCGTAATCGAACAAATTATCAGACCTACGGGCTTGGTGGATCCGGAAGTGATTATTAAAAAAATAACACCTCTTAAAAATCCAAAGAATAAAGAGGATAGTTTAAGCCAAGTGGATGATGCCATCAACAGAATTGAAATAACTACCAAAAAAGGGGACCGCACGCTGGTGACTACTCTGACCAAAAAGATGGCCGAAGATTTGTCCACTTTCTTAAAAGAAAAGAACATCAAAGCCTGTTATTTACACTCGGATATCAAAACGGTTGAACGCCTGGAAATTTTGTCTGACTTTCGTAAGGGCGAATACGATGTCTTGGTAGGCGTCAATCTTTTACGTGAAGGTTTGGATCTGCCGGAAGTGTCTTTGGTGTGTATTTTAGATGCTGACAAAGAAGGTTTCTTGAGGTCAGACACCTCTTTGATCCAGACTATCGGCCGGGCGGCCCGCAACGTGTCCGGTCAAGTGGTGCTATATGCTGACCATATCACGCAGAGCATGCGCCGAGCCATGGACGAAACCGACCGCCGGCGTGAAAAACAACTGGCCTACAATCAAAAACACGGCATTACCCCGCAAACCATTCGTAAAGCCATCAAAGACATCCGGGGGTCGCTGGGCTTCGCTGATCCCAAAGACATTAAAGAAATACTGAAATTGGAATTATCAGCTGAATCAAAGGCGCTGGAAGATGTCATGAAACAAAAAGAAGTTGAGATGAAAACCGCGGCCCTGGAACTGAATTTTGAATTGGCCGCCATCTTAAGAGATGAAATCGTGGTTATTAAACAAGAACTGGGCAAAAGAGATAAAAAGAAAACCGCTTTGCCCGATCCCATTAAGCCGGACAATCCAAAAATCAAAAAACCGCCACGGCATGGAAGGACGAGATAGCAGTCATGTCATTGCGAGTGAGTCCGACGAGCGCGGTACGGGTCGCCCGCACCAGATCCTTCATTAGCACTCAGGATGACGGGGCGACCTCGGAGTGACATGACTGTGGTTTTTAATGGTTTAGTGATGAGATCCTGAACCCCCACTATGTCTTACGACTTCGAGGGGCACGGTGAATTCAGGATGACGAGTCAACAATCATGTCATTGCGAGGAGTGAGTCCGACGAGTGACGTGGCACGGCTTTCGCGAACGCCGTGCCGTGGCAATCTGCTTAGACGACTAGCCAATAAGCGAGATTGCCGCGTCGTCGGGCTCCTCGCAATGACATGACTATAATCCCCCTTTGATTCCCCCCTTTATCAAGGGGGTTTATAGCTTTAACGTAGGACGTTATGTCCCGACACTCGCAAAAAAATACGCTCGATCGGGATCCCGATCGCAGCATCGGGATACGTGAGAGGACGCGAGGTACGTTAGGTACGTTAAGTAAGTCAAGTTCTTGTCAGCCACCGAACCACAGTCTAAGCTAGTCCCATGGACACTGTTGAAGAAGTAAAATCCAGACTTGATATCGTTGATATTGTGGGTGAATATCTGCCCTTAAAGCCGGCCGGGACCGGTAGTTTTAGGACCAACTGCCCGTTTCACAACGAGAAGACTCCCAGTTTTTTTGTTAACCGTTCGCGCCAGTCCTGGCATTGTTTTGGCTGCAATATCGGAGGGGACATGATCTCCTTTGTGCAACAAATCGAAGGCCTGGATTTTATCGACGCCTTGGAGCATCTGGCCGGCAAGGCCGGAGTTACTCTGCCTTCGTATAACCCGCAGACATCGGGCCTTAAAAAAAGATTGCAAGCGTTGAATGATTATGCGGCCAAATTAATGCGCCATGTGTTAATCAGCGACCCGGAAGCCGGCTTTGCCAGACAATATGTGGCCAACAGGGGAGTGGACGACCTGACCGCGGACTTGTGGCGGTTGGGCTACGCACCCAAAGACTGGCATTCATTGGAAAAGAAATTTTACGCCCAAGGCTATACGGCCGATGAATTGGTCAAAGCCGGCTTAGCTTCTTTAAAAGACAGCGGTTCGGGCATTTATTTTCGTTTTCGCGAGCGCTTAATGTTTCCCATCAGCGATGCCATGGGCCATGTGGTGGGTTTTACGGGCAGAATCTTATCTCAAGAAAAAGTGGCCAAATATGTGAATACACCCGAGACCATACTCTATAAAAAAAGCATGATTTTATACGGTCTGGACAAAGCCAAAACCGACATCAAGCGTGAAGACTTGGCCATTATCGTGGAGGGCAACATGGACGCCATCACCTCGCATCAATTCAAAGTAACCAACGTAGTGGCCAGTTCGGGCACGGCTTTGACTCAAGATCAATTACAATTGTTAAAACGCTATACCGGCAACATTGCCATTTCTTTTGATTCGGACGAAGCGGGTTTAGCCGCGACATTGCGCGGTTTGGATACGGCCAGGCAGATGGATTTTAATATCAAGATCATTTCGTATGATCAAAACCTGGGCAAAGATCCGGATGAGTTGATCCGTAAAGACGTTAAGCTGTGGCAAGAGGCGGTCAGCCGGGCCAAACCCATCATGGAATGGATCTATGCCAAAGCTTTTGAGCTCTACCCGGCCACCACTCCGGACGGCAAGAAAAAAATCGCGCAATTCGTATTGAACGAATGCCGTTATGTGGCTCACCCCGTGGAAAGAGATGCCTGGATAGGCAAGTTGGCCAAAGCTTTGGACGTGGATCCCGAGTCTTTAAGACAGGCTCTTAAGAGACAGCCGGCCGCGGAGCTCAAAACCAAGGCAGACCAAGCACCCGAACCGGCCAAACCGGCCAAAACCCTCAACACTCAAGACAAGACTACCAACGAACTGGAGGCTATTTGGCTGGCCATTGTGCTCACCAAGCCTCAATTGTTTGCCAAAACAGACATCCACTGGATCCATCCACCCCATGCCAAGCTTTACAATCTCTTAGAACAAAGCTATAATTCGCCCATTCCGGGTCAAAATCAGGAACCAAGTCTTTTACAAGACAGCATCGCCGCATCAGCCAGCCTGGAGGAGGATGTCAAGCGATTAGTGGATTATTTGGCCATATTGGCCGATCGTGAGTTCCAGGACGCTGCCAATGATGCCATCGGCCTGGAGTTTTCCAACATAGACAAGCGTCTCAAGGAACTCTCCGTCCATGCCCAAAGACAATCATTGGAATTTCAGATGCGCGAAGCCGAGCGTCTCGGTGATACCGAGAAAATCAACGCCCTGCTCGAGCAGTTTAGCAAATTGACGTAATCAAATTACGTCCGCTCTCCGTTTACGCCGGTCCGTAATCCGGACTCGCGATTCAGGAGTGCTAACCATTTTCTATGCCCACCAATAAGAAATCTTCTTCCGCGTCCCGCTCATCAAAAAACACGGCTCGCGGTTCTTCCAAAATTAAGGCCAAAAAAAACCCGCCCAAAAAACAGGTTGCCAAAAAACCCGCGCCGTCCGCCAAACACAAGCCGGTTCAGAAAGCAAAAAAAGCGCCGGTCAAGCAACAGCAGCCGCCCAAGACGCCGTATATAAAAACTCCGCCTCCTTCGGACGAGGATTTGGAGAATCTTTTTTTAAAAGCCAGAACGCGCAGTTTCTTGACTGAAAATGAAATTCTTTACGCTTTTCCGGATATCGAAGACTACATACCGGTTTACGAAGCATTTATAGATCGCCTCGATGCTTCGGGTATCGCGGTAGTGGAAATGAAGGAAGGCATCTTAGGCAAAAAACAAGACCGCAATCTAATCCTTGAACAGATGAACAGCGCGGTGCCTGAATTCGGCATTAAAGTCGATCCTTTTGATTTAACGGCTGATCACATCCAAATTTATTTAAGAGAAATCGGAAAAATACCGTTGCTTAAAGCGGATGAAGAAATCGCTTTGGCCAAAAGAAAAGAAAAAGGGGATAAGGAAGCAGAGAAAAAACTGATTGAGGCCAACCTGCGTTTGGTAGTATCCATCGCCAAAAAATTCATGGGCAAATCCCTGGCTTTATTGGATTTGATCCAAGAAGGCAATATCGGCTTGTTTAGAGCGGTTAAAAAATTCGAATACAGAAAAGGCTACAAATTCTCCACTTACGCCACCTGGTGGATCAGACAGGCCATCACCCGCGCTCTGGCCGACCAAAGCAGAACCATCCGCATCCCGGTGCACATGGTGGAAACCATTAACAAGTTCCAGCAGATAGAAAGACAGTTGATTCAAGATCTGGGACGTGAGCCGTTACCTGAAGAAATCGCGGCCGAAATGGGCGAAGAAGTGGACAAGGTTCGCCACATTATCAAAATTTCACAAGATACGGTTTCCCTGGAAACTCCGGTGGGCGACGAAGATGAAGATTCGGCTTTGGAAGATTTTATCGAAGACATCAAAAACGTCACTCCTGACCGCGCGGCCGGTTTGCAACTCTTAAAAGATTACGTTAAAGACATTATTAAAGATCTTTCACCCCGCGAACAAAAAATTCTGGAAATGCGCTTTGGTTTGGTGGATGGCGTGGGTCACACCTTGGAAGAAGTAGGTAAAGAATTTGATGTTACCCGTGAACGTATCCGTCAGATCGAATCCAAGGCTCTGGAAAAAATTCAACAGCACCCGTTGATCAAGCGTTTGGCAGATTACTAACGTACATAACGTCCTACGTCGCTCGTCCCAGTCGTCCCACGTCAGAAACCTTCCACCGTCCTAAACCCTCCGTCATCCTGAACTTGTTTCAGGATCTCAACACTAAACCATTAAAACCACAGTCATGTCATTGCGAGGAGTTCGACGACGTGGCAATCTGCTTATTAAACAAATGCATAATATAAATCCAAAAATTTATATTTGATATTTGAAAATTGGTTCGATATTTATCCACAGGCTGTCATTGACGGCCTTTTCGGTTTGCTCTAATCTTTTATTCTCGGCACCTTGAGAATCCGGGAATGATCTTGTCGGGTAAAACCGGCCATCTATAAGCGAAAACGGAGCGCCTCAGCCCAAGGGCAATATTGAGGACTTTCCGCAAGCCAAGATGCGAGCCACAGCTCGAAGATAAACCGGGCAGAGTTCGAGTGAATGCACCCGAAACCCTGAATACGAGCGTCTGTCAGAAAAAACAAACAACATGACTGAGACTGATGAGTTAGTAGGGCGACCGAAAGCTTACCGTCTGACGCCGTAATCAGAATGTACGATGGACGTGATGGCCAACCCATCGCAGAAATCGCACAGTGAGACGATCAAGAGGGATGACGCGCGACTAACAACGCGCATGCGAATGGGGGAAACCCTAATAGCTAGTCCCGAATGAAAATCTCGGTCCAGGGAGAAACAACCAACTCGAACTCGGTCTGTAGTTGTATGCCAAGACCAAAGGCGCAAGCCCAAAAGTCAAAGCACGCAGAATGCAGAGACGGCACCAAGCAGCAGCCACCGCCGCCCTCGCAACCTGAACGGTCGTAGCCAATCCATCGACGCGACCGCCAAGGCAATCGGTTACCCAGCCGATTGAATCATTCACCCAGCAGTGGATGAACTGCAAATACAACTTAAGAGAAGGATTAAACGGCGGCGACAGACCCGCCACTGAGCACAGCGACAAAGGGCCGGTTCGGTCCCAAAGCGACTTAGCTCAGTCCGACTCTCACATACTCAAGTGTGCCACCTACTTCGCGTGCGCTGTGCCAAAACACGGCGCCTTCTTTTTTTACTAAAAATCAGATCATTTTAGATCTTGCAAAAAATAAGATAACAGTTTATTATATTCAACGCCGTAAATAAGCCAAAAATCCTGTTCCGGGGTAGCTTCCCACTTCGCTAATTTAGCTACGTGGGACAAGACGCTGCCCGGCTATTCAACCCTATTCCGGGGTAGCTCAGCGGTAGAGCAGTTGACTGTTAATCAATTGGTCGTGGGTTCGAACCCCACCCCCGGAGCCATAATACAATGCCCCACGCGAGTGGGGTTTTGTGTTTTAGGGCGCCCGCTCGCCGGATTGACATTTTTCAATAACCATGGTAAACAAACAGCATAATTAACTCCCATAATCTATGAATATGAATTTGTCAGAGATTAAACATGGAAACCCTAATGCCACAGGGATGCGCAATTTTAGCGCCGTTGCCGGCGGGGTTTTGGATATGGGAGGCAAGACGTTTTTAATATAATTGAGTAAATTGGCTTTATATACTCAAAAAAACGTCCTGCCCAACCAGCGGGGCGTTTTTAAATACCGCAAACCCACGACCGAGGAGAGTCGTACATGACAACCAAAGAAACTTCACCCAAGCCAGGCAGCAACCCGGTCACCTACCTCTTCCGGATGCTTTGGAGATACTCTGATGGCAATCGCCGCAACGTGGTGATCTACTGGTGCATGTTTGTTGCGGCCAACACTCTGGACTATCTGGCTATTCCATTCTTAATGGCCATGGTTATGGACAAGGTGGCCGAAGGAGTAACCGCCGCCACTTTGAGCGCCATTGTGATACTGTTGATTCTCAAACCATTGGCTGAAATCGGTTTCTGGGCTTTTCATGGTCCGGCGCGCGTCATTGAAAGACTGAACGCCTTCAAAGCCAAGGCCAACTACCGCGCTCATCTGTTGAAAGGCGTCATGAAGTTTCCCATGGCCTGGCACACGGACAGACAATCGGGCGATACGATTGATCGAATTGAAAAGGGTACGCAAGGATTGAACAACTTCGCCGAATCTTCTTTCGAAGTCATCAGTCTGACCATCCGCCTGATTGTCAGTGTCTGCGTGCTGGCTTACTTCAGCTTGGTTTCAGCCGCCATTGCCGCCATCATGATCGCGATCAGCACCTGGATAACCCTGCGTTTTGACCGGGTGCTTATAGCACAATACAAAAAACTCAACCACCAAGAAAATCGCATCTCCGCCAGCGTGTTCGATGCGATCAGCAACATTACCACCGTCATCATCTTGCGCGTGGAAAAACTCATTTTCGAGGCCATTGTGCGCAAGATCTGCCAACCGTACTCGCTCTTTAAAAAGAACGCGGTCATCAACGAACTTAAGTGGTTCTTGATCAACATGGTTTCCACCGCCATGGCCGTAGTCATTCTTATTATCTACATCAGACAAAACGTGCACAGCTCCGAAGGCGTTCTGGTTGGCAACATTTACCTGCTGATCAGATATGTTGAGCAGATCGGAGAAGTGTTTTACCACTTCACCCGTATTTACGGCGATCTGGTGCAATACCAATCCAAGGTCATGAATGCCGAAGAACTGGCTGAACAATTCAAGCCCGGCAATCTGACCAATCACAAACTGCCCGTTAACTGGCAAACAATCGAAGTACGCGACCTAAGCTTCTCGTATCACAACGAGACCGCCGAGCCTCACCTTTCGCGGATTGCGTTTTCTTTGGCCAGAGGTGAGCACGTCGCTTTTGTGGGCGAGAGCGGGAGCGGCAAAACCACGCTCTTAAAAATCATGCGCGGTCTGTATCAGCCATTGGAACTGCGACTGACGGTTGACGGAAAGAGGCTCTCAGATGGCTTTGACGGCATCTGCCGCGACATCACTCTTGTTCCACAGAATCCCGAGCTCTTCACGACCACCATACTGGAAAACATCACCTTGGGCGCGGATTACGATCCGGCTAAAGTCAGACAATATACGGACATGGCTTGCATCACGGACGTTATAGACAAACTGCCGCGCGCCTTCGAGTCTTCGGTCAACGAAAAGGGCGTCAACTTGAGCGGCGGACAGCAGCAACGCCTGGCACTGGCCCGCGGTCTGCTGGCCTGTGAAGGCAAATCCATCGTTTTGCTGGATGAACCGACCTCAAGCGTGGATCCGGCCAACGAGATCCGCATCCATCAAAACATCTTCAAGGCTTTTAAGGATAAAGCCATCATCTCGTCCGTGCACCGCCTATACCTCCTGCCTCTGTTCGACCGAATCGTCATGCTCAAAGAGGGGAAGATACTGGCTACCGGCACCTTGGAACACCTGCTCGCTATCTGCCCGGAGTTCAAAGAACTTTGGGAACAGTGCAGTGAGCAAGACAATTCAACGAACTAAACACCGCCTGAAAACGGCGGTTTTTTTATGATTGACAAATTCAAAAATAACAGTATTATAATTCAACTCAATATAACCTGGAGGAGAGAAGGATGCCACAACTCACCAAAGAATGCTGCCGTTTCAACCTGTGCGTCATGCCCAGTATCCACTACTGCCTAACCTGCGGCGACGCCGTATCGGACAAACATAACGATCCCCAGCGCACCCCCTCGGATATTCTGTGTCACGACTGCAATGTGAGCGGAATTTATCGCCTGATATTCAAAGGTGTGGGGGTGCACTGCCCCAACTGCGGTCGCAAAACCGGAAAAGGCCTATGCGACCCCAAAGGCTTCATGGCATGCATGGGGCATATCGGCATCCGCTAAACTTCACCCGTTCTTCGGGTTCTTTTTTTTGCTCATTAAGCATTCACTTGTTATGATTAGATCCTATGTCAGTTATGCAGACAATCGTACTAGGAGGAGGTTGTTTTTGGTGTACTGAGGCGGTTTACAAGCAATTAAAAGGCATTGTAACCGTCACTTCTGGTTATGCTGGCGGAAAAACAGAACATCCGACTTACGAACAAGTATCCACCGGAAAAACCGGACATGCGGAAGTTATAAAAATTGAATACAACCCTGAAGATCTGGCCACCAAAGATTTATTGACTGTATTTTTCGCTGTGCATGATCCGACGACTTTAAACCGGCAGGGTAGCGATGTGGGCACGCAATACCGTTCCATTATTATGTATACTAATGACGAGCAAAGAAAAGTTGCTGAGGATTTAATAAACGCATTGAATCAAGAAGGACCCAAGGTTGTCACTGAACTTAAGACTTTTGATAAATTTTTCCCAGCCGAAGGTTATCATAAAGATTACTATCAAAATAATCAGGAGGCGCCTTATTGTAAAATAGTCATCAATCCCAAATTGGAGAAGCTAAAACATAGATTCCAACAACTCATAAAAATATGATCCATAAAATCATTAAAACCGAAGAAGAGTGGAAAAAAATACTGACTCCAGAGCAGTTCGCCGTGATGCGAGAAAAGGACACAGAGAGGCCCTATACCTGTGAACTCAATGAATATCAGGGAGAAGGTGTTTTTAGTTGCGCGGCTTGCAATCTGCCCCTCTTTAAATCCGGTGTTAAATTCCATTCGGGCACTGGCTGGCCGAGTTTTTACGAACCCGCAGCCCAAGAAAATCTAATTTTTGAAGATGATAGCAGCCTGGGCACGGAAAGAACCGAGGTCAGGTGCGCCGGGTGTGATTCACACTTAGGCCATGTATTTAATGATGGACCACCCCCCACAGGCAAGCGTTATTGCATAAATGGCGTGGCTTTAAAGTTTATTAAGGCTTAGATTATGCTAAAAGCAATTTTATTAGATGCGGATGGTATTGTGATCCAAGGCAGGCAAAAATATTTCAGCGAGATACTGTCTGAAAAACAAGGCGTCGAATTAGAGGTTGTGCTGGATTTTTTTAAGAAAGATTACAAAAAATGCGTTTTAGGCCAAGCAGATCTCAAACAAGAAGTCGCCAAGTATCTAGATAAATGGAAATGGCAGGGTACAGCCGATGAACTGCTGAGTTTTTGGTTTTCAAAAGATGGACATCCGTCACCACAGATTCTAGAAATAATAAAACAGCTGCGCAATCAAGGCATGAAAGTTTATATCGCGTCCGATCATAGCCAATACAGAGCTCATGACATCCTGCAAAACATGAACCTGAAAGAATATTTTGACGGTTCGTTCTTCTCATGTAATCTTGGCACCACAAAAAAAGATTCTGCTTTTTACATCCAAGCAGCTCAAGAATTAGGCCTTGATCCAAATGAAATCATGTTTTGGGATGATGAAATGGAAAATGTTGAGGCGGCAAAAAAAGCAGGATGTATGGCTTATTTTTATGAAGGATTTAAGAATTTCGCGGCAAATCTTACAAAGGAGTTAAATTTAAGATTGAAAACCAAGTAATATGTCAGATCAAAACATAATCGGCTTCGCCAGTGAACTAGTCGATTCGGTCAAAAATGGCACAAAAACCCTGACTTATCGCCTGGGTGATAAATATGACTTTCTAAAGCCGGGTGATGTCATTAAAACCAAGGACAGTTCCACCGGAGAAGTGTTTGGCGAACTTACGATTACGGAAAAATCAGTTTGCGAGTTTAAAGACTTGGCCTTAGATCTTCCTGGGCATGAGGCGTACAGCAATCTGGAAGACGCGCGACAGTCTTTTGAAAGACTTTACAACCGGCCGGTTAAGGATGACGAACGGGTAGTGATTTTAAATTTTAAATTTAAGAGCCTATGAAAATACCCGAAACTGCCAAGTTGGTGCACAAAGGAATTGTTTTTGATGTTTACCAATGGGAGCAGGAGTTGTTCGATGGAACGAAAACAACTTTCGAAGGCTTGAAAAGGCCTAACACGGTTCAAGTTATACCTTTGCTGGGAGATAAAATCGTTTTAGCTAAAGAACAACAACCTTTGACCAGAGAACGTTATACTTTCTTGGGCGGCAGACAGGAACCCGGCGAAGAGCCTCTAGAGACGGCTAAAAGAGAGTTACTGGAAGAGGCGGGTTTGTCATCTGACAACTGGGAGATGATCAGTGCTTATGAACCATCAGGAAAAATAGAATGGACGGTCTGTATTTATGCAGCCAGAGATTGTCAAAAAATTTCGGAGCAAAAACTGGACGCCGGAGAAAAAATTGAGCTGGAAGAAGTAACTTGGGATGACTTCGTCGACAAAGTATCTTCCCGTAATTTCTGGGAGAAAATGTGCTCTAACGATGTCTTCAGAATGAAATACGAAGGCGGACTGGAAGAATACAAGCAAAAAATCTACGGAAAATAATTATAAATCAGAGATTTAATTATAAAAATATGACCAATCCACAAGACACTAAAAACATTGTTAAGGATTTTTATCAAAAAGCCGCTTCAGGACAAGGCTGCGGGTGCTGTTGCTCTAAAAAAGCCGAGAATGCGGCAATAGCCAAGAGTATCGGCTATGCGGATGAAGAGATCGCTGCGGTGCCGGAGGCCAACCTGGGTTTGGGCTGCGGAAACCCTACGGCTTTAGCCAGCATACGGCCGGGTGATACGGTCTTGGATTTGGGATCCGGAGCCGGCCTGGATTGTTTTTTGGCGGCTAAAAAAACAGGGACCTCAGGCCAAGTGATTGGGGTGGACATGACCGAAGACATGATTAAAAAGGCGCAAGACAATGCGCAACGCTACGGTTTTGGTAATGTCAGCTTTAAATTGGGCGACATTGAAGATTTGCCCGTGGAAAGCAGTTCGGTGGATGTGATCATCAGTAATTGCGTGATCAATCTGGCGCCGGATAAATCTAAAGTTTTTAATGAGGCTTACCGAGTATTGAAAACAGGCGGCAGCATGTATGTTTCAGATATAGTCTTACTGGCCGAACTCACGCCCGAACAAAAAAATGACCATGAACTGATCGCCGGCTGTGTAGGTGGGGCCGTGTTAAAAGACGCTTATTTGGCCATGCTCGAAAACGCGGGCTTTAAGGTGAATATTTTGGACGAAGACAAAGAGATCAACAAAAGACAATACCAAGGCATTGCTTTGGAAAGTCTTAAAATTCAAGCTGTTAAATAATTTTTATTATATATGCGTAAATTCATTACTTTTTTAGCCGTTCTGTCTTTTATGGCGGCCGGCTGCCAAAACACCAGTCCTGCCGGAGGAGTCTTGCCAGGCGCATCCTCAAGCCAATCTTATGACCCCTGTGAATTATTACAGTCATCCGATTTCGCGTCTTATTATCCGGGCGAAGAATACAAGCAAACCAAGCATGATACGGAAGCCAATGCCGTGGGGCAAAAAATTTGCTTTTATGATATTGGCGAAGACATGAAATTTGTTCAACTCTCCATTGTGTCAGATGCTGACATGCCGGAAAAAACCAAGGCCGGCGGGCAAAACTCGGAAAAAATCTATACTCAAGGCAAAGACTTGTTGGAAGACACTCAAACGGTCACGGGCCTGGGGGACGAAGCTTATTATGGAGGCAGCGGTCTGGGTTTGGGTAAGGGCTTAACCGTATTGGTTAAGGGCAAGGGCGTGCATTTTAACGTAGTGATAGGCTTGGGCTTTGGCAATGACGATCAAGCCAAGCATCTGGAGATTGAAAGCGCCATCGCGAAAAAAGTTTTGGAGAGGCTTTAGTTGTCTTGAATGTCATCTCAACTGCCGTGGAGGGATCTCTTGTCATCCTCGCGAAAGCGGGGATCCAGTTTATAAACTCACCCTACCCTCTCTTAAGCCTGCCCTGAGCGCAGCCGAAGGGATTAAGAGAGGGTGAAGCTCTCGGAAGATCCAAGCCTGTTAACTGAAATCCCCCTTGCTGCGCCCTACGTAGCTTTAGCGAAGGAGGGACAAAGGGGGATTCCAGCGAGATGGCTAGGGGTTCGGTCGCCCGCACCAGATCCTTCATCAGCACTCAGGATGACAGGGCAACCTCGGAGTGACATGGTTGGTTGATGAGATCCTGAACCCACATTATGTCTTACGGCTTCGAGGAGCACTGTAAATTCAGGATGGCGAAGTGTTGTACTAAACATCCACAGCACTCTTGCCGGCCAAACGGCCAGTACACCAGGCGGACTGAAGGTTGAAACCTCCAGTAAAGCCATCGATATCCAAAATTTCACCGGCCAAAAACAAACCCGGACAGATTTTTGATTCCATGGTCGAAGGATTGATTTCCGCCAAATCAACCCCGCCGGCTGTTACAAACTCATCTCCGGCCACACGCGAGCTGATGTTTAAAGGTACGGCTTTGAGCCAAGCCGCGCAACGCATCAAATCTTTTTTGGAAACAGCGGCTATTTGAGCATCAGCCTCCAAAGACAAGTCGTCCAGCATACATTCGACTAAAGTTTTAGGAACGAGCATGGCCAACACATTGCACAGACTCTTTTTAGTGTACTTGGAAGCGTTAAACTGAATTCTTTTAAGCAAGACATCTTGGTTCACGCCGTCAAACAGATCTATCTTGACGGCCACGGGCCGTTCGGGAGTGAGCTGATGAAAAGCCAGCAGGGAAGACAGGGCAAAAACAGCCGGTCCGCTGATGCCTTTATGCGTAAAGATAAAAGGTCCTTGGCAGGTGATTTTGGGGTCACCGGCCAGGCTGAAACGAGCTGTTGGAAAAGACAGCCCGGCAACACGGGCCGGCCAGGATTCTTTGGTCTGCAAGGCGCTTAAACCGGGCGCCAAATCCGTAATCTTGTGTCCCAAAGACTGAGCAAAAGCATAGCCATCTCCCGTGGAACCCGTATTTCTATAAGCTTGTCCGCCCGTAGTCAAAATGACCCTATCAACTGTCAGCGCGTTTTTTGAGGCCTTTAACTTAATAGCAAAGCCATTATCTCGCTTGGTAATACCTATAACATTGGCATTAAACAAAACTTTAATCCCTGTTTGTTGGAATAATTTTTCAAAAACGCGTACCACATCTCGTCCGTCATTGGAGCAGGGAAAAACCCGCATGTCTTTTTCGGTCTTAACTTTGACCCCATGATCTTCAAACCAAACCCTGACGCTTTTAGGCGGAAAGGCATACATGGCTTTGGACAAAAATTTACTGCCGCGGGGATAATTGGTTAAAACCTGACGAGTGTTCTCAACCCCGGTCGTTAAGTTACATCGGCCGCCGCCTGATATAATTACTTTTTTGCCTAATGAATCATTTTTTTCAATCAAAAAAATCTCCACTGTGTCAGACTCCTCCCTAGCGGCGGCCGCCGCCATCAACCCGGCCGCCCCGCCCCCAATAATCGCGATTTTCATAACACAATTTGTACCATGATCACGTACATGACGTACATAGCGTCCTCTCACGTCTCCCGATGTCGCAATCGGGATCCCGACCGAGTGTATAATTTTTTGCGAGTGTCGGGACATAACGTCATACGTATCTCGTACACCGTACTTCGTACAACGTGGTGCAGGCAGATGGTCTGAATAAATGCGCCATGGCACACACATTCCTAACGCCGTATCGTTGTACTTTGTACGTTGTACGAGGCACATTAAGTGCATCTCGCTTCAACCTTTTGTCTTTACCCTGTATAATATCATTATATGAAATCCGCACACTTTAAAATCATGGGCATCGCTTTATCAGCCTTTGCTCTTGTAGCCGTCGCGTCGCAGGCTCAAGCAGCGACTCTGGCGGACCGCCTGGCCGGCCGCATACTTATTCAAGCTCAAAACAAGGGCCAGGCCTGGTACGTCCATCCCGCTACCAAGCAAAGACAATTTTTATATCATCCATCACAGGCTTTTCAGGTTATGCGGGAGCAGGGGATAGGGATAACCAATGCCGATCTGGAAAAGATACCCTTGGGCCTAAGAGAATACAGCGGAACCGACACGGATGGCGACGGTCTGCCGGATGCTTTTGAGGAGGCTATCGGCACTGATCCGAATAAAGCAGACACGGATGGCGACGGCTATGATGACAAAACCGAATTATCAGCCATCTATAATCCCAAAGGTCCGGGCATGATGCCTTATAACGCCCAATTTGCCATGCAGCAAAGAGGAAAAATATTTTTACAAGTGGAGTCGCACGGTGAAGCCTGGTGGGTCAACCCGGATGAAGACAAGCGCTATTTTCTAGGCCGCCCGGATGACGCGCTGGCTTTGATGCGAGCCTACGGCAAAGGCATCAGTGATAACGACATCAAGGCCATACCTATCACTAATAACAAGATGGACTGTCTGACGGACCAAGACTGTTTAATCGCGGCCACCGAAGTCGGACAACCAACACGAGTGGCCTGGAATATGATGGCTAATATCTATGGCATTATCATAGACAGTGACACGGACATGGAAATCACCTCCGAAGCCGCGCGCCACCGCTACCAACAAAAAACCATGCGCATTCAGACCATGCTTAGTGATGAATTAAAAGAAGCGTTAAGAGAAGACGGTAAAACCGAAGAAGAGATTGCCCAAGTCGAAACCGAAGCCCAAACCAGTGCTCAAGAAGCCGTGGGCACCATGATGACTTGCCATTTTGGAGATAACAACCAAATGGTCAACCTCTTAAGGCAATGGCAGGCCGGTAATTTCACGGATGACGATTTATCGTTTGCCGAGTGCACAACGCAGGAATAAACCCCCACCAGATAACTGCACCCTCACCCGGTCGGCCAGAGGCGACCACCCTCTCCCAAAATTGGGAGAGGGTTTTTTAAAATCCCCTCCTTGGTCAAGGAGGGGATTGGGGTGGTTTGAACTGACTGACCAAACTATCTCGCCATCAAGCTCTTCAAATCGATCAATGACGAAGCATCACCTGTAACCAACGGCATCTTGCCATCCCATTTTTCCAAAGCTCTTAACTGCAAAATCTGCGGATTATTTTTAAGCGCTTCTGACTCAACGCGCAAAGCCTCGGCCTTGCCTCTGGCTTCGGCAATTTTTTGATCAGCTTCAAATTTAATCTGCTCCAATTTGTTCTTAGCCGCCAAAGCCGATTGTTCGGCCGTCACCTTGGCTTCAATTGATTCATTAAACGAGGCGCTGAAATGAAAATCCACGATATTAAAATCATCCACTTCAATACCGCGCGGAATCAATTTATTTTTGATATGCGCCTTAATTTCTTCTTTAACTTCTTCTCTTTTGGTAATCAGTTCTTCAGCCGTGTATTTGGCCGTGGAAGCTTTAACCGATTCCTGCAAAGCAGGATCGATCAATCTGGTTTTGTAATTCACGCCCACTTCCTGATAGATCAAAGCCGCTTTTTCCGGCACGATATGAAAGTTCAAAGCCACTTCACTGCTCACGCTCTGCAAATCTTTGGACGCGGCCGAAGACTGAACCTGTTCTTTTTGGATTTTGACGTCCATGAGCACCACCCGGTCCATGATGGGCACGCGCACATACAAGCCCTCATCGATCACCTTGTCCGTCACGGCCCCCCAGCGCAGTAAAACGCCCCTCTCGCCGGCCCCGACCGTGCCAAACGGCCAGAAGATGATTAAAAGGATTAAAGCCCCCAAAAGAGCGATTAGCGCCTTGTAATAAGGCTTGATAACTATGGTTGTCATTTGCATATACTGGTAGTTAAGAGGAAAATGGGGGAGTGGTCAACTCAAATGTAAAATTTTTGAATGAACCGAGTTAATGACTCATATGTTCCTAGCTCACTTACCGGCCGGCTACATCTTAACCAATTATTTGCAAAAAAAGCTGAATACCAATCGCTTTCTTTGGGTCGGGTTAGTGGCCAGCATTTTACCTGATATCGACTTGGTCTATTTTTATTTCTTCGATCATCGGCAGACCTTGCATCACAGCTACTGGATTCATGTTCCATTTTATTGGTTGATATTGGGCTTATTGACGTTAATCATCATCCGCCTGACAAAAAAACAAGCTTACTTGGCGGCCACAATCATATTTTTTGCCAACATCTTCCTGCATTTACTGCTTGATACCATAGTGGGCAAGATAGAGTGGCTTCAGCCATTATCATCATACGCCTATTATTTATTTGATGTTCCGGCAAAATACGACTTTTGGGTCTATAACTTCATTTTCCATTGGACTTTTTTGCTGGAAATCACCGTCATCGTATGGGCCGTGTATTTGTTGTTTAAGAATTACAAATCTAAAAATTGATGATTTTATAAGGAGATTAGCGTCATCCTAAACCTGCCGCGCCCCTCGAAGTCGTAAGACATAGTGGGGATTCAAAACATCTCTGACTAAATCATGTTTAATTAGAATAGTAAGTTTAGAGATCCTGAAATTAATTCAGGATGACATACGAATGGACTGAAAACAAAAAAAGAGATAATCTGAATATGTTTTCTAAACATATTTAACCAGCCATAAAAACCATATGCCTAACTTTGACCCGTCAATTTTAATCTGGCTTATCCCTCTTATGATTTGGGAGGCTGTCTGGAAGGGGATTGCCCTCTGGAAAAGCGGACGCAACAATCAACTGAAATGGTTTATTGCCATTTTCATTTTTAACACGGTTGGTCTGCTGCCCATTGTTTATCTGAAATTTTTTCAAAAAAAGTCTTAAATCAATCCTCATGAAAAAATTTTGGGCCGGAGGATTTTTATATAATCCGGACAATAACAGCGTTTTATTGCATCAACGCGACGCCAACACCCGATTCAATCCCAATACCTGGGCTTTTTTCGGCGGCTTGAACGAAGGGACGGAAACTCAGTTACAATGTTTCATCCGGGAGCTGGAAGAGGAACTGGGATGTAAACTTGAAGATAAAAATATTATTCCTTTGGTCGATTATTTTAATGAAGAATTCCAAACCCACAGATACGTCTTTTACGTGCTTAGCGTTCAACCTAAGTCCGAATTCACCTTGTCCGAAGGCCAAGATTTTGACTGGGTCAGTCTGGACAAGCTGGATGAATACAATTTAACTGAAAAAACCACTAAAGATTTGAAATTTTTTATTGATTCTATTCAAGAATATGCCCAATAATAAAACCTTGATTTATTCTCTCCTAGCGGCATTCGTCGCGATTGCGGGGGTAATTTTTATTTGGAACAATTATCAAATCCAGATTCAAGACCGAACCGACAAACCTATTGAAATACCAAAGTCCGTCTCTAAACAATGCGGTATTGAATCTTGCCATGGCCTGAACATCACCTGCGGACCCAATGTACCGGAAGTTTGCACCATGATGTACATGGCCGGAGATAACTGCCGTCAATTCGTCAATTGCGAAGTCATCGACCATCAATGCCAGCAGACCGCCTCACCGAAATTCGATACATGCAAAAGTTGCGTGCAAAAATGCGAGCAAGATTTTAAAAATGATTCAATAAAATTTTTCGAGTGCGAAAGCCGTTGCGTTTAGATATAATATTATCCATCATCACGGATGACCGCCTCACGCTTTCAGTAAACAAGACCATCCTAATAAATATTCTCAATATCAATCCTCCATATGAAACTCAAACAACACATTTATTACGAATTATTATTTATTGTTGGTTCAGTCTTTGTTTTCAGGGGACTGTGGACATTGATGGACCGAGTCCCGATCTTGAACGACTCCCTGGCCCACGCCGGTTTATTGATATTCGGCATCATCCTAACCGTCTACGGCATCACTAAACTGACTCATAAAAATTAACAAATATGAAAATACAACCCTGGGCCATGGAAGCTGTCGGCTGGTATGGAACCGTGGTCATCGTCGGAGCTTTCGCACTGGTCAGCCTTGAACTGCTGGCTCCCACCAGCTTGTGGTACCTGATTTTAAATTTGACCGGGTCCCTGGGTATTGTTTTCATCTCTTTTAAAAAGAAGGCTTTCCAACCCGGAGTGCTGAACGCGATTTGGGCTCTTATAACCGGAGCGGCCATCTTAAAATTGATGATTTAAACCGTATGAAACAACAATTCTCCAAAAAAGATTTGGGCATGATGATTAGAAAGTTTAAATACTGGACCCTCTATCTTTCTCCCAATCAATATTATTTGGGCAAGTTAAGACTGGTTTTAAATGACCCTAAAATTGATTTATGCGAGCTAAGCAAGCCGGAAGAACAGGAATTGATGAGCATTATCAAAAAGTCAAAAAAAGCCTTAGATCTTTGTTTTAAGCCGGATTTATATAACTACGCCACCCTGGGCAACTGCATAAGGCATCATCACTGGCATATCATTCCCAGATATCAAACACCTCGATTCATTGATAACGTAAAATTTGAAGATAAAAATTGGAACAAGCCCCCCTGGCCGGCACCGGCCAAAAAAATAAATCTTAAAATCATGAAACAGATCCATAAAATAATAGCCGGCAGTTTACAATAATAAATACGAAGTATACCAAAATTTTTATTGTTTAATTCTTAATTGTTGATTGATTAATTATGCCTAAAATCATCATCGCCTCCGGGCCGGTCATCGTGGAAGACGGAAAAGTCCTGGTTAACAAGCACGGGGACACGAACTTTTGGAAGTTCTGCGGGGGCAAAGTGGAGGATTTCGAAACCGACCTTAAAACCAATGCCGCGCGCGAAGCCAAAGAAGAAATCGGCATTGACCTGGAATTTGAAAACCGCGAGCCGTTCGTGATGCACACCGGCAAACAGACCGAACAAGGCCTGATTGATGTGTTATTAGTCCACTATCTAGCGCAGAGAATAGGGGAGATTAAACTCGGTCCGGATATCCGCGAATATGCTTGGCTGGATATAAAAAATCTACCGGAAGACGTTGGCCCCAACATCATTCCGGCTTTGAGATATTTTGGATTTTTAGACTAACAGGACGAAAAACAATTAATCGCCGGGCAATTCGATATTCTTTTGAAAGATGGATATTTTTTTGTATCGGGCCAAAATTCTGAACAACAAAAAGTAGACCAGTATGGAGACGGTGATGGCCAAGCCTCCAAAAACCAGCACGCGATAAACATCAACCATCAACAACCCGCCCAAAGATATAATGGCCGCGACCGTGGAAACCAAAAATAATTTTTGTAAATTGGCCAAATTTTTATGCTCACTGTCACTGTAAAGAAAATTGATCAAACTGACCGTGGAATTTATGTAATTGGCCAACATGGCCCATAATTCTTGCAAATATTTTTGGGAAGAATGCAAAGACATGAAAAAACGTTTAAACGTTTCATTCAGATTGCTGTCCAGCACGTATTCATCGATTAATTTACCGCGCCAATCCAAAAAATGCTGCATCTGATTAAGCCTGGCGCGAAAAAAATTGGCCTGATTCTGAATATTCAAAATCCTGTCATGCACCACGGGCAAATCTTGCTGCTGAAAATACTTTTGGTTCCTGATGCCCTCAACCTTATTCCACAAAACTTCATAACCCTTGACAAATCTTTCCAGCTGGATTTCGTACACTCTGGCGAACAAAAGGTGTTCGACGGCTTTATCCAGAACATCCTGATTGAATCTGGAGTTGTTAATGACCGCTAAATTCTCGCCAATCCAAACCTCTCCTTGTTCCAGATCTATTTTTTTATGCGGAATGGTGTTAAAAATCTCAAAAAACTTTTCCATTTCGGCGCTCGTGGCTTTGCTGACAGTTAACAGCAAAGGATGGCGTGATTCTATTTCATCAAAGACTTTGGGCCTGGCCGCACCGCGCGAGAACAAATTGTCCCACAGATTAATCATCTTTTTATTCAAAAACTGCTCCAGTCTTTGCGCGTCCTTTTCCGGGTCTTCGGCCGGCTGGCTTAATATTATCAAACCGTCTTCCGAAACTCTGAAAAACAAACGATTATCGAATTGACCCTCAATAACATTAATTGACTCCGGCAGATAATCGATATTTTTAACCTGCATGTCTTTAAGCCAAGTCCTGATTTCCCGGCGCTTAAAATATACAGACTCCCATCTGGCCAAAGCTCTGTAATATTCTTTTAAATGCAAAGTTGAACTGGGCGCCCAAGATGCAATGTAAATATTGGTAAATTTCACAAAGATATTATAAAGCCTCAAGACACATTAGACCATAATATTCGGAATAATATGTTTTCAATAAACTTCGATGGTAATTTTTTTCGCGCCAAACCTGACCGCCTGCCCTTTGGTGGGCAGCCAGACATCAATACGATTATACCCATATCTGGCGTTCATTCTGTCACGCACCACAAAAACTTGATCGCCGTATAGTTCGGGAATTTTGACGATGGCATGCAGAGGTAAAAAATTGGAGGCAATGGTATTGGCCGCCCCGTATTTGGCGTAATTTTCGCACACATCATAACCCGTGGCCGTAATGCAGGGAGTATCATCGGTTTGTGCCACTTCGCTGGAATAAGCCGTGGCAATAACTTGATAAGTTCTATTGGGCTCGGCCACTTCGCGGCAGGGAGGGGCGGCACTTAAATCGATTTCTTCCTCCCAAACCAATTTGGGCAATTTTATGTTCTGCAGAGCTGAAACCGCACCTGCGCCCAAAGAGACCGTAATCATCAAAACCACAAAAACAGACAGACCTAACAAAAATTTGATACCGACCGGCATGTCTACGGGATGCTTTTGACGCTTTTTAAAACCGCGCGGATCGATAACCTTCATCGTATGTATTATAACATAATAACCAATAAACAAATTCCAATAACCAAAAAATGAAATGGGTTGAAAATCGATTGACACCAAAGGAAGTGATTGACCGAAACCATAATTTATGAAAACATGCTTAAAAATATAAGACACGAGCCAAAATATATGACCGACAATACCTCACCGCTTATACAACCGACTACTGATCGTGCCTTGGAACCGGCCGAACCCAAACCCGAACTTCAAGCCGCTGCGCCAAGCATCTTGCTCGAACAAAACAATAAGCCCGCGGAGAGTCAAAACTCCGCCCCCAAGAAAGACTATGCTTTAATCACGGGTGCTTCTTCAGGCTTGGGCTTGGCTTTTGCCAGAATTTTAGCTTCAAAAAAAAAGCCCCTGATTCTGGTTGGCAAAGATGAACATAAACTCAAACAAATCTCCTATGAGCTTAAAGACAAAGAGGGGATAGACGTGCGCTTTTTGCCCATAGATCTGGCCCGCTCCAAAGACTTGCCCAATCTGCCGGATAAACTGCAACGCATGGGCCTTAAAGTGGATGTTTTGATTAACAACGCGGGTTTTGGCAAATTCGGACCGGAAACTCACATCCGATACGAAGACGCGCTCAACATGATTAATTTGAATTGCCGGGCCACCCTGGCCATGACCAAATTATTTCTCCCCGGACTGCTTAAGCAGAAAAAAGGCGCCATCATCAACATCGCCGACACCGCCGGTTTTATACCGGTGCCCAAGCTGGCGGCCTACGCGGCCACCAAGGCCTTTGTCATCAACTATACCGAAGCTCTGGCCCAGGAAGTCGCCGGCCGGGGCGTAAAAGTTCTCTGCGTTTGCCCCAGCCCCATGTCCACTTCCTTTTTCACCAAGGCTGACATCAACACCTCAACCCACCAACACCTGCAGCAGCTGACAGATCCCGAATCAGTGGTGGAACAGGCGCTGACCGCTTTAAAGACGGGCAAGACTTTAATCGTGGCGGGCCAACCGTCTTTTTGGATGAAAATAGCACCCACACTCATGACGCGCTCTTGGCTGCGCAAAATAGGTTTCGGTTTATTTAAAAATTGAACAGACGGCTGAAACGAACGCGCTCGTTATCACCGACGAGCGTTTTTGTGTTATAATAATCAGGTCTTATTCCGCCCGGATGATTGTTGGGTAACAATAAACCGGCGGACCAAGTTCTTTATGTCCAAATCTTTCAAAAAATCCAACCGCCCGGCGCCAAAAACTTCAAGTTCAGCCTCGGTGTGGGCGGTCGTCAGCATTTTAAGTTTCCCCACGGTAGCTTTATCTCTGGCAACCTTGGGCTGGAACTCTCTGGCAGCCTTTCTGCTGGCTTGTTTGGCCACCATCTCTATTTTGATACTGGAAGCTTTTACCAGGGGCAAAGTCTGGATTTTTGATGATAAATTCCGCCATATTTTTGATCACGAAGACACGCCTTTCAGAATCATAGTGGTCGCCGGGGGAATGTTGCTGATCCTGGAAACCATTCTAATCGTGGAAACTTTCAGAAACCCGGCCTTTGACGGTTTTATTTTAAACATCATGGCCAAAAAACAATGCGCATCGCCCACCAGCTATGTGGCGAAAATAATTTGTCCGCATTATACGGGCTCAACCGCCACTCAATCCAAAAATTTAAAGCAACGGGAGTTCCCGCTTAAATATTCTTTGGAGCAAGCCGCCAAAACCCATCTCTTACCCAATGCCGTGGCCGGTTCTTGCGCGATTTTGCCGGCCCAGTGGCCGAATTACGCTCAAGACGACCGGTCCGTTAAATTTTTCGCCTATTGCAAACAAAGTCCGGCCGGTTCTTGTACGCCCGGCGGTGAAAGCGTGTCCGCCATCATCACCACGGAACTCATGCGCAATGAACTCGGATACTACGTGCCTCTTACCTGGCAGGAAGACCGTCAAAGCCAAGCCTATCAAAACATCATCAACCATCCGGAGGCCGTAAAAATGATGGACGACTATTTGAACGAACGCTGTAAAAACATAACCCAAGTTTTTCTCAAGCCTTTGGGTGAATAAACCGGCTGAAATTTTCGGCCATTCGTGTTAAAATGGAAAAATGAAAATAACCCCTTACGGAGCCGCCAGAGAAGTAACCGGCTCTTGTTATTTGATTGAAACCGAAAAAGCAAAAATATTGGTGGACTGCGGCTTGTTCCAAGGCTATTCTTTGGCTTTTTCCAAAAATTTCGAACCCTGGGCTTTCGATGCTTCCACGGTGGACGCTGTTTTTATTACCCATGCGCACTTGGACCACACGGGCAGACTGCCATTTTTATGCAAAAGCGGATTCACGGGACCGGTTTATTTGACCCCGCCCACGGCCAAACTGGCGCAGTTGATACTGGAAGACGCGGAAAACATCATGGAAGAAGATTTTCAAAGAACGCACGCTCCCAAACTTTACGACCGTCATGATGTGGACTGTTGCGTGGATCGCTTTAAACCCATGAGCGACGAAAGCGCTATTTGTGTCAAAGACCTGAAAATAACCTTCCATAACGCCGGCCATATTTTTGGCAGTGCTTTTATCTGTCTGGAAGACATGAAAGGCCACAGAGCCGTCTTCTCGGGAGATCTGGGCAATGTGGACACACCGCTGGTCAAACCCAAACATGAACTTTGCGATGCCGATGCGCTGTTCATCGAATCCACCTATGGCAATCGCATTCACGAAGACCAAGCCAGCCGGGTGCAACTGCTTAAAAAAACCATTATCGAAACAGTTAAACGCAATGGAGTCTTGCTCATTCCCGCTTTTGCCGTGGAAAGAACGCAAGAACTCTTGTATGAGCTGAACCACTTGGTTGAGAACAGGCTGATGCCGGCCGTGGACATTTATCTGGACAGCCCTATGGCCATCAAAGCCTCCCGCATTTTTGACGATTATCCTGATTACTACAGCCGGGATGCTTTTAAATTAATCGCCTCGGGCGATGAATTGTTTGATTTTCCGGGTTTGACGCTCACCATGTCCAAAGATGAATCCAAGGCCATCAATCAAGCCCCCTGGCCCAAGGTGATTATCGCGGGATCGGGCATGATGTCCGGGGGCCGGATCATGCATCACTTGGTGCGCTATTTGGGAGATCCGAAAACCACTTTGCTCATTATCGGTTATCAAACTGAAGGCACGCTGGGACGAAAACTCTACTCGGGTGAGAAAAAAGTCTGGGTCTTGAATGAGATGATAGAAGTCAAAGCTCAAATCGTAAGTATCGGCAGTTACAGCGCGCACGCGGATCAACACATGTTGATCGACTGGATAAAATCAGCTGACCAGCCGCCCAAACATATTTATTGTGTGCACGGAGAAGAAAACGCGGCCGCGGCTTTGGCCACGCGCATCAGAGAGGAACTGCGTTTAAAAGCCGACGTGCCCAGATTCGGGCAAACCATTGAGACTGAAAATATATGACCTGGATAATCATCGCCATTTTGGGACACGCGGCCAACGGTTTCGCTTTTATCATAGACAAGATACTGCTGAATAACGCTTTTAAGCGCAGCGCCACTTATGCCGGCCTGGTAGGGCTTTTATCAGCCTTGGCTCTGGTTCTGATTCCCTGGGTAACGGCTTGGCCACTGGGCGGTGATTTATTGCTGGCGATTTTAAGCGGTCTGACCTTTATGGCCGCTCTCTGGACTTTTTTTGCGGCTCTTTCCAGAGGAGAAGCCAGCCGGGTCATACCCATTATCAGCGCCCTGATTCCCATCATGACCCTGATTGGAACCTCCTTATTTTTAGCCGAACGGCTGTCTTTTTATGAACTGCTGGGATTTTTTATGTTGATCACGGCCACGGTTATCCTGGCCGGGGGCAAAGCTCAAAACCGTCTTACTTTAAACGCCTTGCTCTTAAGCCTGCTATCAGCTTTTCTGTTCGCGGTCAGTTCGGTTAGCGGCAAAGCCGTCTACGACAGCGTAGGTTTTTTGGGCGGCTTTACGACCACGCGCATCGTGGCCGCTTTGACCTCCATTATGCTGGTCATGCTGGTGGATCCCTTGGCCGGCGAAGAGATTAAAGACATCGTCAAATCCATGACCGCCGGCCGGCAAAAAAAACGTTCCGGTCAGTTAATGAGTATGGCCACGGCCGGCAAGCTGGCCATCGTGGGCCAGACCCTGGGAGGCTTGGGCTTTATCGCCATTCAATACGCCATCTCCTTGGGCAGCGCCTCCATAGTCAACGCGCTACAAGTTATGCAATTCGCCCTCTTGGTGATAGCGGCCTTTATTTTAAAAAACAAAGCGCAGACTTTATTGGGAGAATCTTTGAACCGGTCGGTAATAATCATTAAAGGCCTAGCCTTGGTCATCATGGCCATCGGCTTGAGCTTAATCGTCTGATATGCAGGACAAACATAAAAAACTTTTGAGTCGATCCGGTTTTTACGCGGGCGCGGTTTTTGTGGTATTAACGGTTTCGTTCCTGCTCATGAGCCTGCCCATGGGAGGCGGGGAGCATCCCGGAGTTACTTTCAGCCGGACCTATGCTCAAGAACTGGGGCTGGAACCGCAGGAGTTACTGGTCAACATCCTGGACGACCTGCAGGTCAGACGTTTTAGAATACCGGCTTATTGGAGCTTGATAGAAAGCCAACCCGATGTTTGGACTTACGACTGGCTGGACAGCGACCTGGATAATATCGCGGCCAGAGGCGGAACTGTGACCCTGGCCATCGGCGAAAAACTGCCTCGCTGGCCCGAATGTTGGATCCCGGACTGGGCAAGCCAGATGCCTCAAGAAGAACGTGAACAGGCTGTTTTAAGATACCTGGAAAAAACCGTGAACCGCTATAAAAATCATCCGGCCATTGAAATGTGGCAGGTTGAAAACGAACCCGGTTTTCCGTTCGGCACCTGTCCGCCTGTCAGACGAGAATTTATCGACCAAGAGTTGACGCTGGTCAAAAGTTTGGACCAAACCCGCCCCATCGCCACCACTGATTCCGGAGAATTGTCCATGTGGAAGCTGGGCCGCAAAGTGGATCTGCTGGGAGTCAGCGTTTACCGGGTAGTCATCGGACCTCTGGGCATCTTTCGTTATTGGTTCATGCCGCCGCAATTTTATCTGCGCAAAGGCCAAGCTGTTCAGCGCTTATGGAAATTTGAAGATTTTTACATCAGCGAATTCCAGATGGAACCCTGGACCAAACGCCCGTCTTTAACCGTTACGCCCATTGACGAACAGATGCAAACTTTTGATATCCAACAAATGCGCGAAAATATTGATTTTGCCCGCAGCTCCGGCATTTCAAAAATTGACTATTGGGGTGTAGAATGGTGGTATTGGATGAAGAAGGTACATAATCAACCTATTTTCTGGGAACAGGCTAAAACCCTTTTTCCATAAAGCTTATGCCCCAGCCCGTATTGACCATAGAACTCCAGCCCGGCAGTTTAAAAGCTTTTGTAGTCTCCAATGCTTCTAAAATAAAAGCCTGTGGAATTTTTCCTTGGCCGGACAAAGGCATAAAGGAACTGAACACCAATTTATTAGCCATTAAAAAATCTTTTAAGCTCAAATCAGACCCCATTTGTATTTTGCCCGAACCCGAATCCGTTAAAAAAACGGGCCTGTCCAAAATCAAACTTAAAACCGTCACTTTGCTGGAAGCGCGCGCGGCTTATGAGATGGAAAAAGGAATTTTCAAAAATAAACATTCAGCCCTGTTTATCGAGCTTGGCCAAAAAATAAACATCTTAATGCTGAACAAGGCGAACAAAAAAAGCCCCGCGGTTTTGGATATCAGCAGTCTGACAGCCAATTACCTGGAAGCTTTGCTGGATACCGGAGAAGCCTACCGGCTTAAGGACTACTGCGGAACCGATTTTTTCAAGCGTAAATCCCGCGAATCATACGATAAAATTTACAACCAGACTCAAGAGGGGAGCGTGGAGGGAGCGGAAATGTTTGTTGAATACGGCTCTTTTGTGGGTACTCTGATCGCCAATTTGGAAATGTTATTTAACCCCGACGCCGTGGCCATAACCGGGCCCTTGGCTCAAACCCACGATGCTTGGAGTCATGCCATGGGTAAAGCACGCAAACAGCACTTAACACATAATCCAAAATCCAAAATAAACATCCTTAAGAGTAAACCGGAGGCCGCGGCCGTGGGCGCCTTTTTGCTGGTCAAATAGGCCGGTTTCACCTTTTTGAGCGCTACGATTGACTAAAGCGCTGATTTTGGCTATAATCGCCCTCTATGGATTTACGCAACGTAGCCATTATCGCGCATGTGGACCACGGAAAAACCACCCTGGTTGATTCCTTGTTGAAACAGTCGGATACGGCCAAAACTCAAAAAATGGAAGGTGATACCATCATGGACAGCAATGAGCTGGAAAGAGAGCGCGGCATCACTATTTTTTCCAAAAACGCGGCCGTCATCTATCAGGGCACCAAGATCAATATCGTGGACACACCCGGACACGCTGATTTTGGCGGGGAAGTGGAACGTATCATGAAACTGGTGGACGGCGCTTTGTTATTGGTCGACGCCAAAGAAGGCCCCATGCCTCAAACCAGATTTGTACTAAAAAAAGCCATTGAATCCGGCCATCGCATTATTTTGGTGATTAATAAGATCGACAAGCCGGACGCCCGTCCGGACTGGGTATTAAATAAAACTTTTGACTTGTTTTGCGAGCTGGGCGCCACGGATGAACAGACGGATTTTCCGGTCATTTACGCTTCGGCCAAACAAGCCAAGGCCGGTTTAGAGGCAGATCTGAGCCAAATGAGCGATATCGAACCTTTGTATAAAGCCATAGTCAAATACATCCCGGCCCCCAATAACAACCCCGAAGGGCCGCTGCAGGTTTCCGTGGTTAACGTCTCTCACGACAACTTTAAAGGCAGGATAGCCATCGGCAGAGTCATCAGAGGCATTTTTCATCCCGGACCGGTAACCTGGATCAACCGCCAGGGCGTTCAATCAGCGGCCAAAATCACTTCTGTAATGGTTTTTGACGGATTGATGCGTAAAGAGGTGCCCGAAGCCGTGGCCGGCGAAATAGTGGCCTTTTCGGGCGTGGAAAACGCCAACGTGGGCGAGACCATTGCCGATCCGGCCAACCCCGAAGCCTTACCCGTCCTGGCCATTGAAGAACCGACCGTTAAAATGACATTTGGAGTAAACACATCGCCGTTTTCCGGCAAAGAAGGCCAATATACTACCTCCAGAAACATCAAAGAAAGACTGGTAAAAGAGCTTTTAAACGACGTGGCTCTGCAAGTTGATTTTCAAAATATCGGCGAATCTTTTGTCGTGTCAGGACGCGGTGAGCTTCATTTGGCCATTTTGATTGAAAAAATGCGTCGTGAAGGCTATGAGCTGGAAGTCTCCAGACCGCAAGTGATTTTTAAAGAAATTGACGGTCACAAGCACGAACCGTTTGAAGAAGTGGAAATAGAGGTACCTGAAAGTTTGAGCGGCACGGTTATCGAAAAATTGGGCAAACGCCGCGGCGAACTTAAGGACATGGAAACCGAAAATGGCATCAGCTACCTTAAATTTGAAATCCCGACTCGCGGTCTGATAGGTTACCGCAATGAATTCACCATCGATACGCGCGGACAAGGCATTTTAAATACCACTCTTTTAGGTTACCGGCCATACGCCGGAGACTTGATGAGGCAAGATCATGGGTCATTGATTGCACATGAATCAGGCATAGCTGTTACTTACGGCATGTTAGCCGCCCAAGAACGTGGCGTCCTGTTTATACCGGCCAATACCCCGGTTTACGAAGGCATGATCGTGGGACAAAACGCTAAACCCGAAGATTTGATTGTGAATGTTTGCAAAGAAAAACGCCTAAGCAACATGCGCTCCAAGGGTGACGGCGTATCCGATTCTTTAGCACCTCACCGAGTCATGTCCTTGGAAATCGCCCTGGAATACATCGGGGACGACGAACTGGTGGAGGTTACACCCAAAAACATCCGTTTACGTAAACTTTTGCTCAAAGACTTCGAAAGACGCCGAGCCGGACAGCTGTAAAACAATTAAAAATTACGAATTTCGAATTAAAAATGCCATTAATTCGTAATCGTTTTGTCCACACTCCCTTTTTTTTGGTTTCACGTGATAGATTAGGGCTTGTCTTTATGTCTGACAGAAGAGAAATAGTGCTGGATATCGAAACACAAAACACCTTTCAAGACGTGGGTGCTTATAAGGCTTCTTTATTGAAAATCTCACTGGTGGGCGTGTATTTTTATGAAACCGATACTTACGAGGCTTTTTTGGAACCGGATCTGCCCAAGCTTTGGCCCAGGCTGGAAAACTCCACCCGTATCATAGGCTATAATCTGTTCGGCTTTGATTATCCCTGCATGCAAACTTATTACACGGGCGATATCATGAAACTGCCGACCATAGACCTGCTGGTGGAGATCGAAAAAAGAATAGGCTTCAGAGTTAAGCTGGACGACGTGGCTCATGCCACTTTGGGAGTGGGGAAGAGCGGACACGGCTTGCAGGCCGTTGAATTTTGGCGCAACGGAGAAATCGACAAACTAAGAGACTACTGCCTTCAAGATGTGCGCGTCACCAAAGACGTGTATGAAAAAGCTTTGAATGAAAAACAAATTTTCTACTTTGACCGCATGGGACAAAAACAAATGGTTCCCATGCCCATAGTCCTGCCCGAGGCCGGCGAAAGGCCTAAAATCAACCTGTCTTTAGGCCTTTAGAATTTATCCCCAAGGATTTAGTCCTGCACAACATCTTGTGGTATAATCTCGCTTAGACCACAAGATGTTGTGGTTTACCGGAAAGACCGCAACCTCGATTTTGCGCCTTAACGCAAATTCAGGGAGTACGATAAACGCGCCTGCCGCACAAGCCGCCAAAGGTTTTGCGCGGCAAATCGTATTTGGAATTTTGCTTGGCTTGATTCCTTAGTCCATTTTCCGGGTTATAACAAAATTTTATACCACCACCCTATGAGCCCACAGGTCAGTTCTTCAATTAATCAAAAAACAGAACGCCTTACCGAGACAGGCATAAATACGGACGCGATTTTAGCTTATCTTAAAACCCTAAAATCCATCCGCCGCCGAGACGGACGCGTGGATAAATTCCAACCGGAAAAAATTCGTTCCAGTCTGCGAGAGGCCTTCAGGTCATCGGGATTCACGCCGGAAAAAGAAGAAAAGACCATCAACCGTCTTCTGTCTTATGTTTTACACCGGCTCAAACTGCGTTTTGACGGCCACACGGTACCCACCACGGAAAATGTGCGCGAAATGGTCAGCGCGGCTTTGATAGACCTGAATTACACGCAGGTTGCCCGTAATTATTTGATTTACCGCTTGCAGCTCTCACTCCGCTCGGACGAACCTCATTACGGCGCGGGTATAAAATTCCAACGCTTTTTCAGCACCGAAGGCAGATCGCCTTACGATGAATTGGAATGGGATGAGCGCGACGCCGTCATTACCAACGAAAAGGGCCAGGTGGTTTTTGAACAAAAAAACGTGGAAGTTCCCAAAACCTACAGTCAAACCGCCACCAATATCATTGTTTCCAAATATTTCAGAGGACGCCTGGGCACGCCGGAACGCGAAACATCCATGCGCCAATTGGTGGACAGAGTGGCCAAGACCATTTCCAACTGGGGGCGGGTGGGCGGTTATTTTATGACCGAACAAGACGCGGATGTCTACGAAGCCGAATTAACTTCCATTCTGGTTAACCAAAGAGCGGCTTTCAATTCTCCGGTTTGGTTCAACGTGGGCGTCAGCTCGCACCCGCAATGTTCGGCCTGCTTCATCAATTCCGTGCAAGATGACATGCGCTCCATCCTGCAGCTTTCGGTGACCGAAGGCATGCTGTTCAAATACGGTTCGGGCACAGGCTCCAATCTTTCATCTTTACGTTCATCCAAAGAAAATCTGGGCAACTCATCCGGCAAATCTTCGGGCCCGGTTTCTTTTATGCGCGGTTACGACTCATTTGCCGGCGTCATTAAAAGCGGAGGCAAAACCAGACGCGCGGCCAAAATGGTCATTCTGAATATCGACCATCCGGACGTTCAAGAGTTTGTTTGGTGCAAATCCAAAGAAGAGAAAAAAGCGCATACTTTGATAGAGGCCGGCTATGACGGATCTTTAAATGGAGAAGCTTATACTTCCATTTTTTTCCAAAACGCCAACAACAGCGTGCGCGTTTCCGACGCCTTTATGCAGGCTGTGGAACGTGACGAAGATTTTTGGACCAAGTATGTCACCAACGGGGAACCGTGCGAAAAATTCAAAGCTCGTAATTTGCTGCGCGAAATCAGCGAAGCTGCCTGGCAATGCGGAGATCCTGGCATGCAATATGACGGAACCATCAATAACTGGCACACCTGTTCCAACACGGACCGTATTCACGCCTCCAATCCTTGCTCTGAATACATGTTCTTAAATGACTCGGCCTGCAACCTAGCCTCCGTCAATTTGATGAAATGCCGGACCAAAGACGGAGTATTCGACGTGGAGGCTTATGAACATGTCTGTAAAGTCATGGCCACAGCCCAAGAAATTATCGTGGGCTTTTCTTCGTATCCCACACCGGCTATCGAGCATAATTCTCACGCTTACCGTCCCTTGGGCTTGGGCTACGCCAATTTGGGAGCCCTGCTCATGAGTATGGGCTTACCTTATGATTCGGACGAAGGGCGCAACATGGCCGGAGCCTTAACCTCCATCATGTCGGGCGTGGGCTACAATCAGTCTGCTGTCATGGCCGAAAAACTCGGCCCTTTCGAAGGCTACGAACCCAACCGCGAACCCATGATGAACATCATGCGCAAACATCGCGAAGCGGCTTATAGCATTCCCGCTCAAGGCGTACCTCATCAAGTCTGGGAGAGAGCCCGCTCCTGCTGGGACGAAACCATCGCCTTGGGCGAGCAAAATGGTTTCCGCAATGCGCAAATATCAGTTCTGGCGCCCACGGGCACCATTGCCTTTTTGATGGACTGCGACACCACGGGCGTTGAACCGGATATCGCTCTGGTCAAATACAAATGGCTGGTGGGCGGCGGCATGATCAAAATCGTCAATCAAACCGTGCCCGAGGCTTTGCGTCATTTGCAATACACGGAACAGCAGACCCGGGACATCATCGATTGGATAGATAAAAACGACACCATTGAAGGCGCTCCCCATTTGCAAGAAGAACATTTGCCGGTTTTTGACTGCGCTTTTAAGGCGGCCAAGGGGACTCGTTCCATCAACTACATGGGCCACCTGCGCATGATGGGAGCTGTCCAACCATTTCTCTCGGGTGCCATTTCCAAAACCGTGAACATGCCTCACGACAGCACGGTGGAAGATGTGATGACCGTTTATCTGGAAGGCTGGAGAATGGGCTTAAAAGCCGTGGCCATTTACCGCGACGGCTGCAAACGCTCTCAACCTTTAACCACATCAAAGGCATCAGATACCAAAAGCAGTCAGACAACCGCTGTCAGTACGCCTGCACCCGTCAAAACCGAGACCGTGCCCCTGCCTGTTCTGAACGTTAAACAAGCTTACACGCCTCGCCGCAGACGCTTGCCGGACGAAAGACGCTCTATCACCCATAAATTCCAAATAGGACCGCACAAGGGCTTTATCACGGTCGGTTTATATGATGATGGGACCCCCGGAGAGCTGTTCGTGACCATGTCCAAAGAGGGGAGCGTCTTATCCGGTCTGTTGGATGTTTTCAGTACTTCCGTATCCATCGGCCTGCAATACGGCGTGCCGCTTAAAATTCTGGTTAATAAATTCGCGCACGTGCGTTTCGAGCCATCCGGTTTTACGGCCAACCCCAACATCCGCGTGGCCAAATCCATTATCGACTACATCTTCCGCTGGCTGGGCTTAAAATTCCTGACACCCGAAGAAAGACGCGCCATCGGCATCAATGTGGACACTTCTGCTACGGCTGAACTGCAAATAGAAGACATCCCCAAAGATCAGTCCTTAAACGTAACCGGCGATTCGGCCCAAGCCAGTTTACTGGAGGCCTCTCAATCCAAAAATACGACCTTGACCGCGACGTTCGACAATCAATCAGACGCCCCGGCCTGCGACACCTGCGGCTCCATCATGGTCAGAAACGGCGCCTGCTATAAGTGCTTGAACTGCGGAGCGACCAGTGGGTGCAGCTAAAATTAGAAACACATAGAGGTGCCACAAAATTCATGAGCGATCGCCAATCCAAAACTTGAAACTACTTACATAAATCAAAGAATAGCGCTGGCCGCCGGCCTGACGCTCAAATGAATTTAAGATAAAGCAATTAGCAAAAAACCGAGTATGCTCCAAATCTACACGGGCAACGGCAAAGGCAAAACCACGGCCGCCTTGGGCCTGGCTGTCAGGGCTGTGGGAGCTGGTAAAAAAGTGGCTTGGATCGCCTTTGACAAGGGAGGGGACGCGCATTATTCGGAACGTAAAATTATAGCCGAGCGTTTTCCGGAGATAGATTTTTACGCCACCGGACTGGATAGAATCGATGTTCGAACCGGACGCTTCCGTATGGGGGTCACGTCTCAAGATATGGAAGAAGGCGAGAGGGGATTGAGTATATTGAACCAAATATTTTCTCAAGCCCGGCACGACTTGGTGATCTTAGACGAGATCAACTGTTCAGCCGAATTGGGCATAGTGGATGAGCAAATAATTTTAGATCTACTAGAACAAAAACCGGCTGAAATGGAGTTGGTATTGACCGGAAGGAACGCACCCATGTCATTCATGAATCTGGCCGATCTGATAACTGAAATGCAATTACACAAACATTATTTCTATCAAGGAGTCAAAGCCCGACCAGGTTTTGATTACTAAGAACATATTCCGTATTCATTAATTATACGACCGGCTGTGTCCGTCTCTTTATTCGTTCCTGACTTAATGTTAGAATACGGCATCAAACCACATGTTCAGATTACCCAGTTTGGTTCTTCCCGCCAGCCCGATGCACCCATGGTTATGGGTGGTTTATATATTATTCGGCCTATCTTTGGTGATTTTTATATTTTTTTGGTTTTGGGCTTTTTGGCACGCCGTCAGAACACCGCGCGCCAATTGGGGACAACGCTTGATCTGGGGGATTCTACTCTTAAACCCAACAGCTACGGTCTGGTACTGGTGCATTTGGAAACGCTGGGCCTTTTGGTCCTTGTTCACACCCTTGCTGGGTATTTTTATAGCTCTGCCGTTAGTGATCAGATCTTTAATGACCAAGGCCGACGCAACATCTTTTACCAATACCTTGTTCGCCCTGGGCAGTAATCGTTTGGTCATCTTATTCGTCATTCTCATGATTTACCCGATTGTTTTAAAGCTGGCCATAGTCTTACATTTAACCAAAAATACGGACGTAACGGCCATGGACAGAAATGACTGGGTACTGACTATGGCTATGCCTGTTATGGGCTATGGTTCAGCCCTAAGCTACAGCTCAAAATTTATGAAATCATGGGCGCTAAGCAGTCTGCTGTGGCTCATAATCGCGCTTTTCGCGGCTCAGGCCATGGTCATGAATATCGCTCCGGTCATCATTCCGGCCGGCGATGAAAAAAGAGAAGAGTTTTTACTGCATAAATAAAACGGCCCCAGGAGGCCGTTTTATTATTCGTCGAAATCTTTGAATTTGAGTGTTTCTCGTTCTTCGCGGTTAACCTGGTCAGCCAAGTCATCCAAAGCGGCGATCGGATCTACCATTTCTTCGTCATAGTCTTCATCTTCTTCATCATCTTCGTCTTCGTCAAACTCATCCTCTTCTTCCGTATCTTCGTCATCTTCATCATCTTCTTCTTCATCTTCATCTTTAACGGTCATGCCGGCGGTCATAAGCTCATCTTCGAGCTCTTCTTCATCATTGTAGCCCTGCGGATCCCAGTCATTAGTCGGACCCAAGGAAAAGGGTATTGTGTTCATATTTACCTTGAGAATTAAGAACTTTTTTATGTTTAATCTGCGCTAGGCAGCAATAGTCGAAGAGAATAAATACCACGCAAATACTTGTCAAGTAACCCGCGAAACAGGTATGCTATCCCAACTATGGAATTAATGCCCATATTAGCCTTTATAGGCTTGATGATATTGATAGCGGTCACCTCGGTCCTGCTGTGGAAAATGCTGAAAGTCGAAAAGAGGATTACGGCCGAAGAAGAACCTCAAGGCCTGCTTATGATGCAGCAGCAAATAGCCCAACTCCAAAATGTAATCAGCGGCCGTCTGAACGAAACCAATCAAGCTTTCAGAGAACAAAATACTTCAGTCACAGGTATTGTGCGCGACATTACGGAACGCATGGGCAGGATGGAAGAGATCTCCAGACAAGTGCTGAGTGAAACAACCGAACTTCAGAAACTTCAACAAATTTTAAAAAACCCAAAACAAAGAGGCGTGCTGGGTGAATATTTTTTGGAAACGCTTTTAAAAAATATTTTGCCGCCGGAAAATTTTACCATGCAATATGCTTTTAAGGACGGAGAAATCGTGGATGCTGTGGTTTTCATTAAAGATAAAATAGTACCCATTGATTCCAAATTCAGCCTTGAAAATTACAATCGTTTAGCCGTGGAAGAAAACCCGGCCGAAAGAGAAAAACTGGAGAAAACTTTTGTTAACGATCTTAAAGACAGAGTTAAAGAAACGGCCAAATACATTCGTCCCAACGAAGGAACCATGGATTTCGCTTTCATGTTCATCCCTCACGAAGCCATCTACTATGATTTATTGATTAACAAAATCGGCTCTGTAACCGAAGAAACGGAAAGCATCATCCAAAGAGCGGCTTCCAGATATCATGTGCTGGTTGTATCACCAACTTCATTTTTAGCTTATCTGCAAACCGTTTTACAGGGTCTTAGAGCCATGAAAATAGAAGAGGAGGCCAAAGAGATTCAAAAGAGAGTGGATGAGCTTAGAATGCATTTAAAAGCCTATGAGCAACATCATGTGAGCGTGGGTAAAAACCTAAAAACCGTGGTCAACCAATACAATCTAAGCACCAAGGAATTTATCAAAATAGACAAAGATATATACCGTATCACCAAACAAACCAACAATCCCGAAATAGAACTGATCGAAGAAACCATTGCCAACGAATAAAATGAAATCAGTCTTTAAAAAAGTTTTAGGATTATCCGCCGTCTTTTTAACGGCTGTTATTTTATTAATCCTTGCCTGCACCGCTTACGTCCGCTTGATCCATAGAACACTGATAGTTCAACCCGCCCAGACGCCTCAAAGCCAAGCCATCATGATTCTGGGCGCTTCGATTAAATCCAACGGCCAACCGTCAGACGCGCTTAGAGACCGCTTGGAAACAGGTATAGGTTTATACAAAAGCGGCAAAGCCCCGCTGATCCTCTTGACCGGGGACGACGGCCGCAACCGGGCCGACGAAATTACGGTCATGAAAAACTACATCTTAAAGGCGGGCGTGCCGGAAAGCGCCATTTTTACGGACGGACAAGGCTACAGGACTTACGAAAGCTGTGCTCGAGCCAACAAAACATTCAATATCAAGCAAGCAATCATCGTCACCCAAAAGTTTCACTTGCCTCGCGCTTTGTATCTCTGTCATCGATTAGGCGTGGATTCGGTGGGCGTTTCAGCCGATCTGCACGCCTACAAAGACATCCATTGGTTTACGGTCCGTGATTGGCTGGCCAGTTTTAAAGCCTGGCTGGACATCAACATCAAGACGCCGCAACCGCCAGTTATTTGATATGAACGAACTTACGGAACTGAAAAAAATATTGCGCCAAAAAGCCGATCCGCAGAGAGCCGAAGTTTATAAACGCTTTTTTAAAACCGGCCGGGGTGAATATGGCGAAGGAGATATTTTTTTAGGCGTCACCGTACCCGTACTAAGGCAAGTATCCAAAGAATTCAGAACCATGCCGCTCAACGAAGTCATTAAACTGCTGCGCGGTAAAATCCACGAAGAGCGCTTTACGGCTTTGGTCTTATTGGTTCATCAATATCAAACCCAACCGGAAAATCAAAAAAAGATTTTTGATATTTATCTGGATCACACCACCTGCATTAACAACTGGGATCTGGTGGACGCGTCGGCGCCGTCAATCGTGGGTCATTACTGCTTTAAGAGCAACGACACCCGGACACTGGAAAGATTGGCTAAATCTCCCTTGCTGTGGGACAGAAGGATCGGCATGCTGGCCACTTTGTTTTTTATCAGACAAGGGGACACGGGCGCCGCTCTAAAACTGGCCGACATGCTGGTCAGCGACCGGCACGATTTGATGCACAAAGCCGTGGGCTGGATGTTGCGGGAAGCGGCCAAAAAAGATCCGGGAGCAACCATGGATTTTCTTAAAAAACACGCTTCCAGCATGCCCCGGACCATGTTACGCTATGCCATAGAAAAATTCCCCGAAAAAGAAAGATTGGACTATCTCAAGAAAAAAGACCAAACCCCTTCAGGTCACTGATTATTGGCTATTGATGATTGGTTATTGATGATTGATTCCTTGTATCATCTATTAATCTTTGGTTCATACGGACACCATTTGGCCAAAGGACACAAATAACACTTGGGTTTTTTGCCGGCCGTGCAAATTTCGCGTCCAAAGCGCACCATGGTCCGATTAACCTCGTTCCAATATTTTTCAGGCAGCAAGTCTTTGATGTCCCGTTCAACTTTTTCCGGGGTCGCGCCGCGAGACCAGCCAAGCCTTTTGGCTATTCTAAAAACATGCGTATCAACCGCGATGGCCGGAATTTTAAAACAATAAGAAAGCACACAACTGGCCGTTTTACGGCCCACGCCGGGCAAGGTCACCATTTGCTCCATAGATAAAGGGATTTGGCCTTGGAAGTCATTTAAAAGCTTTTTGGCCAGCAAGTGAAGAGACTTGGCTTTATTGCGATATAAACCGATGGCAGACAGGCTCCGGGCGATCTCCGATGAATCCGTTTTGGCCAATTTTTGCCAAGTGGGAAATTTTTGCCTGAAAGAGGGGAAGACCTTCAACACTTGGGCGTCCGTGGTCCTGGCTGATAAAATAGTGGCAATTAAAGAATCTTCCGGATTACCCAAATCCATTTCCGGTTTTTGTGTATAACGTCGTTTTAGGGTTTGAATTATCTTAATGGCCGACCGGTCGTAAGGCATAACAAACTTGTTAATAAGTCATATCATTATAACAAAAAACTGAAACACAAAGGCATACAAGAGCTGAAAGAGGGGAGAGGGGCTGATTAACCAAAATTACAAATTAACAATTATAAATTATGAATTATGACGACACGACATAACTGAACCGACCAATTAAGAATTAAAAAAATAATTAAAAAATTAGAATTGCAAAATAGATCGTCCGGACGGATGGTGAGGTTTGGGCGGTATACGGACAAGATGAATTTGTAAAGAAGAAAATTAATGGATGAATTCAAATAACGAATTTAAAAATTTTTGACGATAGGGAAGAGAGTGAGAACGGTCAAAAAGCCTAATGTTTTTGATAATAAATAGCGTCGCACAATATACCTTATACGAAACAAGATGGTTTTCAAAAATTGGCCTATAGCTAAATAATGGCTAATTTAAGCCAAATTATTCAACACAGCCTCTCTTCACCTATTTGTAGTATATTTTGCCCGGCACCCTGATATCTATATACTCCCGCACCTCGCCCAAATCAGGCTTGGTATTCAGAAACTGCCTTAATGTCTCTATCTGCAGGTCTACTGTATCGTCTAATTCGATTAAAACGCTTATATTCTCTTTTAGGACCAAATTCAGGGTATCTGTATCAGGCTCTAAGCCGATATCCAAGCCTTTGAACCAAATACCCGCGTCTCTCAATTTAATGGTCAAATCCAACCATTGTCTAACCTTATTGGATTCCACATAAATTTGACCCTTATCATAGGTACTGGTAACCGAAGAAATAATTAAAACTTCTTTAGACATGTCTACGGGAGACGGATCGGTTAAAACACTCATGGTGGCCGAAGCTGTTTCCGAATCAGCCAAATCAGTCACCACGCCATAATCATCAATGATATAAACCCCGGTCTTGGTGACCAAGACCACACTCCTCTGCCTCTCTCGAATATTGAGTCGTAAAATATTAGGATATATTTTATCCACAGTAACATTTTCTACAAAAAACTTGTCAGCCAGGTGGTTTTCGATCCGGCCGGGATCTACAGTTAAAATATTTTTATTGCCCCACGGCCAATCTTTGGGCCGGTTAAAATACGCCTCTATCTCCCCCGCCACAGCCTCTCGGCTTAATACATTCAGCTCCCCTACCTCGTATTCAGTGACCGTAAAATAATTGGAATAAAAAACAAACCAAAAAAAACTCAAAATAATAAAACTGGCGAACAAAGAAAGCTTGACCCACCGGCTCTTGTTTTGCCGCCCGGCCCTATCTTCGGCAAACATGCCGATTTCTTTTCTTTTAAACCATCTCATGCCCGTATATTCTCACATTCCAAAAAGCTTGTCATTAAACATTTTATTTAACCGCGATTCTGGGCAGCCAAGGATTGATCCTGGTGATCACTTCGTAATTAATGGTGCCTATTTTGCCCGCCAGCTCTTCGGCGGAAATCATATCTTTTTTTTGCGAACCCAAAAGCACCACTTCGTCTTCCGCGGCCGCGCCTTTAACGTCCGTTACATCCACCATCATCATATTCATACAAATACGGCCGACCACCTTGCAACGCTTGCCCCTGATCAAAACATTGCCCAAGCCTGACAATTTTCTATCGTAGCCATCCCAATAACCCACCGGCAAAACCGCAATTTTAGACTTTCGAGTTACTTTTTCAGTCAACCCATAACCAATGGCCGTGCCTTTTGGCACGTCTTTGATTTGAGCGATAACGGTTTTCCAGGTTAAAGCCGGTTTAAGGATAATATCCTTATGTTGCTTTTGAGCCACGGCCCGAGTTTCCTTGGAAGACCAGTGCCCGTATAAAGAAATGCCCATTCTGATCAAATTGAAATGTGTTTCCGGAAACAAAAAAGCGGCCGCCGAGCAGGCAGTATGCTTAATCAAGGGGTCGCATCCCGCGGCGCTTAATTGTTTCAGCGCTTGATTAAAACTATCTAACTGCCGGTTGGCAAATGCGTGATCGGTTGTATCTTCGATGTTGGCGAAATGAGTATACACGCCTCGAATATGTAAACCCTTTATATCCATGGCCCGGCGCGCGTAATCAATCAACGTTTGGCCCGCTAAACCCTGTCTGACTGTCCCGGTCTCAACCTTAAGATGTATATGGGCCGGTGATTTTTTTAGCACACCGCGCTCGGACAGTTGCTTGACCGTTTGTAAGACGCCTAAGTCATAAGCCACAAAGTCCAGATCGTGCCTGATAGCTTCTTCAACTTGGCCGGGCCTGGTATAACCCATGATTAAAATCAACTCCGTAAAACCGGCCTTACGCAAAATCAAACCCTCGTCCAAAGAATCAACTCCAAACCACTTAACACCTGCCCGTCGCGCCATGGACGCGATTTCCAGCAAACCATGGCCATAAGCATTTGATTTGACCACGGCCATCAGCTCTACTTTTTTGTGCAATGATGTTTGAAAGGCCTTGATGTTGTTTTTGACGGCCCCGGAAGAAACTTCGACCCATGTTTTGGATTGAAGCAAGTCTTTGTGTTTTGATGACATAATGAACAATTACTTTATACAACAAAGTTTAAGCTATTTTTTCAAAGCCGCAATACGGAATCAAGGCTTCAGGAATTTTAATGGTGCCGTCGGCCTGCTGATGATTTTCCAAAATCGCGATGGGCAGCCTTGATAAAGCAATGCCCGTACCGTTTAAAGTATGCGCAAACTGATTTCCGTCTTCGGTCTTAATTTTAATATTCAATCTTCTGGCTTGAAAATCAGTACAATTGGAAGCCGATGTTACTTCTCCCCAACCGCCCTGGCAGTCATTTCTGCCCCACATCCAAGATTCTATATCGTACTTGCGATAAGCCGGGCCGCCCAAATCACCGGTGCAAATATCAACCACCCTGTAAGGTATCTGCAGGGCCTGCATGATATTTTCTTCGTGCTTTAAAAGCTCCAGATGCAGGGCTTCAGATTGCTCGGGCGCGCAAAAAACAAACATTTCAACCTTGGCGAACTGATGCACTCTGTAGAGCCCGTATGATTCACGGCCATAAGCTCCGGCTTCGGTTCTGAAGCAGTGAGAAAGGCCGACATATTTAAGAGGTACTTGTTCGGACTTCAAAAATTCGTCTTTATGATAACCGCCCAAAGCGATTTCTGCCGTGCCGATCAAAGAGAGATCAGTGTTTTCAATAGAATAAATTTGCGTCTCCGATCCTCGCGGCTGATAACCCGTGCCCAATAAAATCTCATCCTTGGCCAAATCCGGCGTGCTCATGGGTATGAATCCGTTTTTATATAAATATTCCATGGCAAACCTGATCAACGCCTGCTCCAAAAGAGCTCCTTTGCCTTTCCAAAAATAAAACTTGGCCCCGGCCACCTTGGCGCCTCTTTCAAAATCCAAAATATCCAACTTTTGACCCAAGGCGACGTGATCCAAGGGTTTATCCAATTTCTTAATCTCCCCCCATTGTCTCAACTCTTTATTATGCGCATCATCCGGGCCGATCGGCGCATCGGGATGTGTCAGATTGGGAATCATCATCAACAACTCCGTTCTTTGTTGGCTGACCGCTTTCAGTTCATCTTCTTGTTTGGCCAAATCCGACTTTAAAACTTTTCCGCGCTCTACCAGCTCTTCTTTGTTCTCCGCGAGACGCATATCCTCGGCCACCTGGTTGCGTTCAGCCCTGGTTTTTTCGGCCGCCTGCAACAAAGAAACGTAAGTTCGATCCAACTCCATCAGCTTGTCCAGATCTACGTTAACACGGCGCGCTTGGCAATTATTTTTTACAATCTCCGGATTCTCTCTGATAAATTTTATATCGAGCATATTTATGAAATATTTAAGATGGTATAAATCACGATTCCGCCGGGCGTTTCAACCTCCACCTTATCCCCTGGCGCGTGACCCAAAAAAGCTCTGCCCATGGGCGATTCATTGGAAATCAAGCCCGAAGCCGGATTCGCTTCTTCGGAGCCTACAATCTTGTAATTTTTCACAACATCTTTGGCTTCGACTTCAACCTTGGAGCCGATTCTGACAGTGGAACTGCCGGCCACGTCTTGAATCACGGAAACGTTTTTCAACATCTCCTCAATTTCCCGAATCCTGCCCTGAATAAAACCCATTTCATCTTTGGCGCTGTGATATTCGGCGTTTTCTTTCAGATCGCCCAAGGCCTTGGCCTGCTCGATTCTAGAGGATGTTTCTCGTACCTTAACCGTTTTAAGCTCGTGTAATTCGGCTTTTAATTTATCCAAACCATCTTGACTGATATAAAAAATTTTCTCACTCATAATCTCTATAAATGTCCTTAATGGACAAAAATATTTGTCCACCTTTATACGGTGGCTTTTAACTAGTATATGAAGCTACTGAAACATTGTCAATTCGTTTTGTTAATGTATTTGTCCCAAGCCATTAACGCCTCTCTGGCGACCGGAATTGCCGTCCTGGAACCCTCCTCACCTTCTTCCAATAAAACCACGACGGTAACCTTGGGGTCTTCAAAAGGCGCGAAAGCCGTAAACCAAGCATGATTTGGTTTGTCTTGCCGCCACTGGGCCGTCCCGGTTTTTCCGGCCACAGTAAACGGCATATTGGCCAAAGACCTGCCTGAACCGTAAACAACTGTATCTCGCATGCCGAGACGCACAATTTCAAAGGCCGATGCCGGAGCAATCTCTCCTTGATTTTCAGGTTCAATAAAATCACGATTAAAATGGGGTGTAATTTTTTTACCTCCGTTGGCTATCAAGGAAGTTGCCAAGGCTATCTGCATGGGCGTTACCAGCAGATCACCCTGCCCGATGGCATAGTTATATGTGTCGCCCAAATACCATTTTTGACCGGTTTTCTCCTCTCTTCTTTGCGGCGAAGGAACGTGGCCCGGCACTTCGCCCGGCAAATCCAAACCGGTCCTGGAACCAAAACCGAATTTTTCGAGCCAGACAGCCATATTTTCGGCTCCCAAACCCCTTATCCCTTCTCCCCCTCCGCACATGAGATAAAAAAAAGTATTAACCGACCATGCTATGGCCCGGCGCACATCAGTAGCACCATGACCGCCCGCCTGCCAATCAGGAAAAAATCTGGAACCCACCCACACACCTCCGCTTGAAAACACGGCGGTCTGCCGGGTGACAATCTTATCTGCCAGCAAAGCAACCGCATATACCGGCTTAATGGTCGATCCTGAAGGAAACAAACCGGCCCAGGCCCGGGCCAAAAATGGATTATTCGGATCTTTTAAGTATTGATCGTACAATGTGCTGGAAACATGCCCCGAAAAAATATTGTTATCATATGACGGCCAAGACGCGACCGCCAATACGGAACCATCTCTCGGATCCAGCAATATAAGCGTGCCTTTTTGGATTTCATTTTCCTGCAAATGTTTTTTTAATATCAGTTCAGATTCTTTTTGCAGATTAACGTCAATAGATAAATACAAATCTTTTCCGGGAACCGGATCTTGTTCATGAACAACCCTCTGTTCCTTGCCGCGCGAATCAACTTCCACCACTTTTTCACCCGGTACACCCCTAAGCAATGCTTCATACCAAGACTCCACCCCCATTTTACCGACGCTGTCCGTTCTTTTGTAATCACGATATTTTTCCTCTGACAACTGTTCTTCGGTTATCTTGCCCGTATAGCCTATAAAATGAGAAAAAGTTTGGTACTCGGACGATATCGGGTAACGGCGTTTATCTCCTTGTTCAATATATACTCCGGATGAATCGCCCAAGCCGATCAGCAAAGCCACTGCTTGATCATATGCCACGTCCCGGGCAATGATTATCTTCCTGTCAGGCGAACGGCTTTTTAAAATATCAGCTTCGATATCTGAAATGGGAGCGCCGTATACGCGAGCGATTTTGCCCAACAGATCATTGCGCGCATCTTCGTCTTGAGGCAAATCCACGGGAATAACCGCTATATCAAAAGTGGGAATATTGTCCGCCAAAATAACACCCGTTCTGTCCCTGATCACCCCTCTTTTGGGCTGCAAAACCGATGTTCTAAGTCTATTGCGTTCAGCCAGCGCCAAATAACGATCATGATCTTTAATTTGCATGGAAAATGCTCTAAACAATAAAACCGCCAAAACAGTTAAGACCAAACCAACAGCCAAAATAAATCTTCCGGCCGGCAAAGGAGCTCCCAAAAACATGGGCCTGTCTTTTATTTTAACCAGTTCGTCTTCATACAAAACTTCATGCGCAATATCCTCCTGATCTTTCAAGTTGATTTCCAAGGCATAACCACCATCTTCCCGCCAAGAAAAATATTCGTTGTGCTTATTACTCATATCTGCCTTTGTACGCGTTAACCGATATCACGAAACGCTTGGTAAACAAGGTTATAGACACAAAAACCAGCGTGGTAAAAATAATGTCAAAAACAAAAACCCCCAATAACCTGGACCAAGGTTCAAGATAATAAGCTCCATTTAAGACATAGGTCCCGAACCAAGACAATAACTGCCACAAGGTTCTGTCCAGCAAACGGGCGGCCGCCACCAAAGCCATGCTCGCATACAAAGAACGGTTGGTCGTCACCCGGCTGGCCAGCAAATCCACCAGCAAAAAAACCAATAACCATCTGCCGGTTACAAAGCCCGCCGAAGTTGCGCTCATCAAATCAATAATCAAACCGGCTATCACGGCCAAAGTGTATGCCGCCGGTCTTTTGTTCAGCAATAAAAACAAAACACCGACCGGCACGACCGGCCTGATATAGGCAAAAACAGACGGCGCGGAACCGATAAAACCGCTTTCATAAACGCCCGCCAATATGGCGGAAATAATCACAATAACCCAAGATGACCTGCGCATAAATTATTCCGGACGCAAAGCCTGAGGCCTGAGCACGGCCACCACTTCCAAATACTCCAAAGGAACCAAGGCTTCGACAGCCGCCTTTTTAAAAGGATCTGTCGGTTGTCCGATGACCTGATTAACCAGACCGACAATTAAATTGGGAGGAATTTTTTCTTCAGTACCCGAAGTAACCAAAAGATCGTTTTTTTCCAGAGATTCCTGCTGAGGTATGAGAGTGGCTTCAGAGGCCCAATTGCCTCTGCCTTCCACTAAACCAATAAGCTTGCGTTCCCCTGCTTTGGAAACAGCCACCCGGCTGTCAGGGTCTGAAAATAAAGTCACCACGGCCGTTCTTTCTTGAATTTTGGTAATCTTGCCCACCAAAATACCATCACTCACCATGGCCGCCATGCCAACCTCCAAACCGTCTTTTGAGCCTCTGTCAATCATGATAACCGCTTTATTGGGCACGGCCGACCGGCTGATCACCCTGGCCATCACCGCGTCATAACCTTGTTTCTGCAAATAGCCCAAAGATTTTCGTAAAACTTCGTTCTCTTCTTCCAAAGCTCTTAAGCGCACGTAATCCACGCTCACGCCGGCCAGACGGCTTTCCGAATCAAGCAAAGCTTCATTGCACTCCTTGGCCGGTAAGTCTTGACTAAAGACCGTGGAAAGCGACGTGCCCAAAGAAGTGGCCGCCCTGCTCAAAGGCGATAGTCCATATCTGATCAAATCTTCAAAAGGCAACAAAACATTGGTGACGCGCAAAACAGCCAGCGCCATAAGCGCTCCAAGAACCAAGATAATGGTTTGGTGGCGTCTGTTCATGATTTATTATTTTAAAAAATACGATCCGTCTTGGGCAGAGCAATGTCTTTCAGCAGAATCGGTGAATCCAACAAGGTACCGGCCCCTCTAGCCACGGCCGAACCAGGATCTTCCGCCACCCTGACAGGCAGGCCCGTACCCGCGCTAATAGACTGATCCATACCACGCAACAAGGCCCCTCCCCCGGTCAAAATCAGACCACGTCTATAGATGTCGGCCACCAATTCGGGCGGCGTGATTTCCAAGATGGATTTAATATGCTCAACAATGGTTCTGACCGATCTGGCCAATGCCTCTCTAATCTGCGTGTCGTTGACCATAATTTCTCTTGGCAGACCGGACAGTAAATCGCGTCCCCTCATGGACACCTCCAGCCTGTCCTGCAGAGGAATGGCTGACCCAACCGCGATCTTAACCTCTTCCGCCACTCTTTCCCCCAGCAATAAATTAAAGACATCACGCGCGTATTGGATTATGTTGCGATTCATCTCATCCCCGGCGATGGGTATGGATTTGGCTGTCACGATGCCATTCAAAGAGATGACCGCTATTTCCGTATTGCCGCTGCCCATGTCCACGATCAAATTGCCAATGGGCTCGGATATGGGCAGTCCATTGCCTATGGCTGAAGCCAAAGGGTTTTCCACCAGAAAAAAATCCTTGGCTCCCGCGGACATAACCACGTCGCCCACGGCCTTGCGTTCCACTTCGGTAACATCCAAGGGCACACCCACCACCACCCTGGGACGCGGCACAAACAAAGAATTGTCCCTGGTGATTTTATTAAAAAAATAACGCAGCATTTTTTCGGCCACTTCAAAATCAGAAATAATACCTCTTTGGATAGGCTTTGACATCTGAACATGAGCCGGTGTTTTGCCCAGCATGGTTTTAGCTTCATGACCGATGGACAAAACTTGGCCGTTTCTTAAATTTACAGCCACCACGGATGGTTCGTTAACCACAATACCTCTGCCCTTGGCATATATATATGTGGTAGACGTGCCCAGGTCTATACCCAAGTCCGTAGAAAACCGCCCGCGTAATGCTTGAAACATAAATTCCCGCTTATCTTACAAGCATTGAGTCTTGAATATCAAGTGTGGATATATACAAAATCCCTATTCTAAAAGGAAATAGCAATGAACAAATCAAGGCCTCATTGCCTTCTGGAAGACTGTATCATCAAAAACAGGTATTCCGCGCCCGCAATAAGCATAATCAGCACCGCAATCCAATACCAGGCCAATTGACGATGAGCGGACAGCCATAAGGCCGTTACTCCGCCCAAGGACAACAGCAAAGCATGTCTGAAAGAAAGACGCACGATCCTGGTTAGCATATCGGGCTCACGGTGCAAGCCAATCCTGAAAAGCAATCCGATTAAAGACAAGGTGCCGACCAAAGATAAAAATAAAGTAACATAAAAAAAGATGAAAGCCGTTAAACCGGCTTCGTCCGGATTCATGGTCTGAATAACAAAAAGCCAAGAGACCCAAGCCAGACCCGTACCAACCCCCATCATAATAACGTACCAACGAAAACTCATAAAAAAAACAAAGACCGATTAAAAAATTTTATTCCAAGCTCAATCGTTGATATATTATACCCGATCTGTCGATCCACTAAAAGCCTTGACTGCGGATATCAATTTTATGCACTGCTTTTTGACCCAGTTCTCTGTTTAAATCATTCACAAAAGCGGCCTGACCCAAACGCAGAGCCTGCATGGCACCCGGTGAATGACTGACGATTTTCAAGCAACCGGTTTTGAATGACACAAAATCAACCATGGCCGCCTTATCCGCTCCCCACCTGGCGGTTAAAATTTTTTGCGC
>MWCR01000007.1 GCA_002070095.1 Parcubacteria group bacterium ADurb.Bin192
CAGACCGGTGATGATCACCAACTTGTTTTTGGGTAAATCCAAAGAAACATTTTTAAGATTGTGGACCCGCGCTCCTTTAATGGAGATGTTGTTTTGTATGGACATGTTGCGCTAGAGCCTACCACAAAACTTTAGCCCAGGCAAGAGTCTCTATCTTCAAACAATAACTCGTGCGATTAAACAGCAAAATTTCCAAAAATCTATTTTTTTACTCGCTGGGTGGAGCTGTTCTAAAATTAGAACATGCAAAAAATGCAAAATTTCTCTTTATTATGTCAATGCCAACTTCACCGATAAAATTAAAACCGCAACTAATAATTTTAGAGTGGTCTACGGCATTTAATATTTCTTCCGTCGTCCAAGATCCTTCTATATAGTTTTTCTTAAAATCACTCGGGCGAGATTCGCTATATGTCTCAATGGCGCTACTGAGAGAGGTTAAGTAATCCCTGCTTCCGCCAACACAATTAAAACTGCCAGGAGAATAAATTATCTCTTCGAGAATAGAGGATAGAGAAAATAAATCCTTACCGCACAAGCTCTTAGAGACAAGTACTTGCCCGTCAGAGGGCATAAGACCCCAGGCCAACGACAAGTCCGGCACTCTTACGCTTAATAAGCTCTTGGTTTGGCCCCCTTCCGCTTTACAACCTTCATCGAATTCCTTTACATCGCCGACAGAAACTCTATTTATCACATACCCGCCCATAAAACCTGTTGAAGCTCCACTGCCCGTAGCACTGGCACTGACCGGAGCGGTTTCACCCATATCTTCATCGTCAATAACTTCGTAACCCGAACCAGCCTGCTTGAGACAAATCATATACAGCTGCACCTCTGAAACCTCTAACCTGGAATTGATATTACCTGTGATTTGAAATTTTGTTTTATCGACACATCTCATTTCATGACGAGAGTTGCTGATACACTCCTGTAACTCACCAGAGGCGCAGCTCATGCACATCTGATTTGGATTGGAACAAGTCTCGCCCTTGCATACAGATAAGCTGTCGCCGCCCTCTACAAAATATTCCCTGCCGCACTCAGCCTCTTTGAGAGACTTAGTGAAACCTTTTTTAACATCAAAATTTATAGGATTATCCGGAGGCCCCGCATCTTGCAGCAATACCTCGCTCTTGCCTTCAGCAGGATTTACATCTCTACAATATAAAACATCAATAAAAGATATGCGATTGATCATCGGCACTTTGTAAGAACGTAAAATAGTTGTATTAACATTGACATTGGCCAAAATAGCGTATGCGCTCAATCCGAGCGCTAAACCGGCTAATGAGTCTATCATTATAGTTTTAGCGGTTTGGATATCATTGGCTACGGCTGAAAACATGTAGCGAAAGCCGCCATACATAAAAAGCAAAGCCGCCGCGATGATAATCACTCCCATGCCGTAGTTAAAAATCAAACCAATGAAGTTTTTTAGGCCGTTGATAGTAGTCACCCCTCCAATCGGATATTGAAGTTCATAGTCAGGATCCGGCGACATGCAATAGCCTTGCACGGTATTACCTTTTTTTGGACAACCCTGCCCACTAACCCAATTGCCCACCCCTGAAGCTTTTACGCACTCACTTTCCGTATGACAAAAGGCATTGATATCAACAAACTTCCTGCGCTTGACATCAAAACCCCCACCCGCGCCCGTGGTACCGGCCGGTAAAGGAATAAACGGTTCTCCCACCGAAGGCTGAGGATCGGTCACGCTGTCTTTTAATTCACAGCAAATGGGATAAGCTCCTTTATCATTACAACCCGATGGTCCGCCGGAATAAATCGTTCCGCCCGCGCCCGTAGTGCACTGCGAGGCGGTAGCGCAGACATAAACTTTATTCATGTCGGTCGAACTGTCGTTGCAGCGATTCTTTTTAGTCACACAGCACACGTCTTTGGATGTATCACAACCCCAACCCTCCAGCTGGCCGGTTGAATTTTTGATAGGTGAACCTCTCATGCCGGCGCAGACTGTTTCCGGAACACAAACAGCTACATTTAAATGCCCATTGGGCATGCAACGGTTGGTCGCGCAAGGACCATTGCCCAAGCCCGGCGAAGCCTTGGGATAAGCATAACCCGGGTCACAGCCCACCGAAGCATAGGCTGTACCCGCACTGCCGGAACCGGGCAGGGCCGATGGAGGTACGGCGCCGGGTGGAATGGCTAGAGCCTCTGAAGCCAAAAACAAAAATCCGGCCAAGACCAAGAACATGATAGTTTTATTTTTATTTGCCATATTATTTACCCAAAACATTAAGAATGGTTTGCAGGTCCGCGGCTCCGTCTATACGTTTACCGTCGATAAAAAAAGTGGGAGTCACCGAGACACCGATGGCTCGAGCATCCGAAAGAGACTGATCCACGGCCGGCTTGGTCAGCTTGCTTTTAAGACAAGCTTCAAAACGGGAATCAAGACCAAGATTTTTACCCATCATAACCATCAAGTCCACGCTTAAGCTGTCTTGAGATGCATATAGCATATCGTGATATCTCCAAAAAGCTTCACTGCCACCGTAACGCCAAACACAACGTGCGGCCAAGGCCGCATTTTCAGCTTCAGGATCCAATTCGACTATGGGAAAATCCCGGATGATTATTTTTACGTCAGGCCTTAATCTGGCCAGGTCGCGGATCGTGCCGGCTGATGCTTTACAATACGGACAACCGTAATCCATGAATTGCACCACCACCCGGGTAGCGCTGGCCGGCCCCAAAAAGGGATCGTCTCCTCTGCCGGCGGCCACGGCTTTAATCTGTTCTATATTTAAACCCAGCACCGTATCATTTTTTTGCAAAATGCCGGAATATGTTTTTTTAATCCCGGTATTCAAAACCGGCTCTTTGCCGCTTTTTAAAGCTTGATAAAAAACCATGGTTTGCCGGACAAAATAAACCAAAAACACAAGAACCAGCCCTAAAGCCGCCATCAACACCCTGGCCCATGTTTTTTTATGCCACGGCTTATTATCCTCCATGCCTTTAATTTTATCACAAATAACGAGAATAAAGAACCAAATCCGTCAGATCCTAGATACGGCCGCCCGTCTTGACGCTGGCCGATTTAGGGTTTACTCTGTTCGTCATGCGACAAATCATATTACCCATTATTCAAATAGTGCTTTCCGTCTTACTGGTAACGGCTATTTTATTGCAACAAAGAGGTACCGGATTGGGCGCGGCATTCGGCGGAGAAGGCGCGGTTTACAGAACAAAAAGAGGTCTGGAAAAAGGCTTATTTTATGCCACTATCGGCTTATCAGTCCTGTTTTTCGCGACCGCCATCCTGAACATAGCTCTCAGCTAAATACAACTTATGCCTGCCCGGCTCACGCGTTTCCGCGCGACGATACGCAGGATGTTTTTCTGGCTAACACCCGCCGCCAAAACTTCATCCGAACAAGAAACCGAATCCGTCAGGGACCGAGCTTTAGTTTTGAGTATCACCAAACCCAAAGCCATCCCCAAATGGCGCCAACTGCGCTACGCAGGCAGAGTACTTAATATAAACGAACGCCGAACTTTGGCGCTTTCCATTTTTTTATTTTTTGTTTTTTTGACAGCCGGTTTTATTTTGTTGGCCATGGATCATGTAACTACGGTTCCGGTTGTGGGCGGAACTTACACCGAGGCCGTGGTGGGCGAGCCCAGAGCCATTAATCCCATCGACGCCCCAAGCAACGATCCTGACGCTGATTTGGTCAGCTTGATTTATTCGGGTCTTTTCAAGATGCGCGGGCTGGAAGCCGAACCGGATCTGGCTCAAAAGTACGAATGGCAAGAAGACGGGAAGGTGCTGACCGTTAAAATCCGGGATGACGCGTATTTTCATAACGGACAACCGGTAACCGCTGAAGACGTTTTGTTTACCATCGAGGCCTTGCAGGATCCGGCCAGAGGGTCGGCTCTGGCGCCCTTGTTCAGAGGCGTCAAAACGGTCATCATCGACCGCAAAACCGTGCAATTTATACTGACACAGCCCGATGTCACTCTGTTGACATCGCTCACGGTGGGCATCATGCCTTTCCAATTATGGCAGGATATCCCAGCCACCAGCGCGCGTCTCGCCAACCTGAATCTCAAACCCATCGGTTCGGGCGCCTATGAAGTCAAATCATTCACCCGCGACAACTTGGGAATCATCCGTTCTTACACCATCGAAAGATCAGAACGCTATTACGGTATTAAACCGAACATAAAAACCATTACTTTTCAGTTTTATCCCGACAGACAAGCCGCCTCCGATGCTTTAAAATCTGATTTGGTTGACTCGTATTCTTTCATACCTTCGGATGAAATTGATAAATTTAAATCAGCCGCCCGCTGGCAAACAATCGCCCTGGAGATACCCCAGCAGACCATAGCCTTTTTCAATTTAAAAAATAAAACCCTGGAGGATATCCGCGTCCGGCAGGCCTTAATTCAAAGCGTCAACAAAGAAGACATCATCCAGGCCTACAACAACTTCGCCCTGATTACCGAATCACCTTTCCCATTCTTGGCTGCCGCCAGCAGCACGGAATACAATCTGGACAAGGCTCGCGAATCCATGCAAAACTCCGGTTGGGTCTTGCCGGGCAACGACAGTATCAGAATCTACGAGCCGTCCAAAAAAACCGCCCCCGTGGACTCCAATTCATCTTCAACCAAACTTACGCTCTCCATCTTGGTTCCCAACGAACCCGGATTGCTTAAAATCGCCGAAGTCCTCAAAAGACAATGGTCATTGCTGGGAGCCCAAGTGGAAATCAGCGCCATGGAAGCCCGTGAAGTCTTGCGCAAATCCAGCCGGGACAGAGATGGTCAAATTATTCTATGGAACGTCCTCCTGCGTCCGGACCAGGATCTGTTCCCCATCTGGTGGAGCGGACAGGCCGGAGACAGAGGAACGAATTTCAGCGGCTTGGCGGACAAAGAGGTGGACGCTCTGATTGAACAAACAAAACAAGCTTCCTCAACGGAATCATTGCTTCAAAAAAGAGAAGCCTTGAGCAATGCCGTCTTAAAACAATCAGCGGCCGTGTTTTTAGCCAGACCAAAATACGGTTATGTTGTCTCAACCCGCATCAAAGGCATCTCAAAAAACATGATCCTGGCCACTCCTCAAGACAGATTCGCGGAAATAGACAAGTGGTATATAAAAACCGGTTTAAGATGGAAATAAAAGACCTTGTTTGACAGAGAGCGTTCTGACAGACATAATTCCTGAGTTCGCGGTATGAATTCCGATGTTGGGCGAGTGGCGGAACTGGTAGACGCACTGGCTTCAGGAGCCAGCGGCCGCAAGGCCATGAGGGTTCAAGTCCCTCCTCGCCCACCACTGAAATTCATGCGGACGGACCCACCCAATGAACACCTGATACTCAAAGCGGATTGACATAATGAAACACATGTGTTATCATTAAAAAATAAATGAATAACGCTTATTGCAAATTTGAGCTAATCTTAGTCAAATCTCAATAGTCGTGATTCAAAAAAACTACAGACACAATCATTTAAAGTAATATTTTTTGAATACAAAATCCTCACTTTGTGCGGAACGACAGATTAATATTTTTATTTAATTCTTAATGAGATATGAACGCTCGCCCCAAGGCCTGCGGCATTGATTAGAAATAAAAATCAGCAGTCATAAGATTGCGTGACTTTTGAATACAAAAAACAATATGACCATATTTTACAAATACCCATCTTCCGGGCGTTCGTCCAGAGGATCGGGCGGAGCTTTTAGCGGACGGCCGTCAAAACCGGCCAGCCCCAACGGCTCCAACCGATTTGTCCAAAAAACAGATCACAAAGACATCATAGCCAAGGCTATCAAACAAGCCTCGCTCAAAAGCGAGCATTTCAGATCCGCGGCCGCGGACGCGACCAGCGGCAAAGTGGTTAAGTTTAAGGCGCCCGAAAATTCAAAAAACAAAAGGGCCGCACCGCCTCAAACTCATCAAAGAAAAAATGAAAAAAAATCCGGCGGAAAAAGACACGGTGGTTCTTTTTCGAATGAAGAACCTCGATTTCATACCTATAAACACCAGCCGCGACTCAAAACAGGCACTGATAAAGACACCCTGGAAAAACAAGATCGCTTAAAAATCATTGTGCTCGGCGGCAACGAGGAAGTGGGACGCAACATGTCTTTAATCGAATATAAAAATGACATAATTTTGATAGACATGGGTTTGCAATTTCCGGAAGATGATATGCCGGGCGTCGATTACATCATTCCCAATATCAGCTATCTGACGAATAAAATCAAAAATATTCGCGGAGCCGTTATTACGCACGGGCATTTGGACCATATCGGAGGCATCCCCCATCTGGCTCCCAGGCTGGGCAATCCCCCGCTGTTCATGAGCGCGCTGACGGCCGGCATTGTTAAAAAAAGACAAGAAGATCACAAAGGAACCGCCCCTCTTAAAATCAATATCATCAATACGGATGATGTCATCCAATTAGGCTGTTTTAAACTGGAATTTTTCAGAGTATCGCATAACATACCTGATTCTTTCGGCATCATAGTCCACACTCCGGCCGGCATCGTGGTTCACACCGGGGACTTTAAAATAGACGTCAATCCATCCGGCGACAAGCCCACTGAAATTGAAAAAATTAAGCAGCTGGGACAAAAAAATGTCTTAGCCCTAATGGCCGACTCAACCAACGCCACTCAGCCCGGGCATCAGCTGACCGAGGGTGATATTCAACACAATATTGACGACATTATTAAAAACGCCAAAGGAAGAGTTATCATCGGAACTTTCTCCTCCATGTTGGGACGCATTCAGCAGATAATCTGGGCCTGCGAACGCATGGGCAGAAAAATAGCCATCGAAGGCTTCTCCATGAAATCCAACGTAGCCATAGCTCAAGAACTTGGTTACATGAAAGTACAGAAAGGCACCCTGATCGACATCAAGACCGCGCTCAAGCTGCCCAATGAAAAAGTAGCCATCATCTGTACCGGCGCTCAAGGAGAAGATAGAGCTATTCTGATGCGCATCGCCAACGGCGAGCATTCCATGTTTCAGATTGAACCGGGAGACTCGGTGGTATTTTCTTCGTCAGTTATTCCGGGCAATGAACGCAGTGTGCAAAGGCTCAAAGATACGCTGTATCGAGAAGGGGCCGAAGTGGTCCACTACCAAATGATGGACGTGCACGCGGGCGGACATGCCAAACAAGAAGACTTAAAGCTGATGCACCAAATGGTCAAACCTAAGTACCTGATACCCATCGAGGGCAATCACTCTTTCTTGCACTTGCACGCCAAGGCGGCCGTAGAGGGCGGCTTCAAAAAAGAAAACATCTTGATCGCGGACAACGGACAAATAATGGAATTCGATCTCAAAGGAAACGGTATTTTGACTAACAAAAAGATCCCCACCGAATACGTATTTGTGGACGGCTTGGGCGTGGGTGATACCAATCATATCGTACTGCGTGACAGGATAGAATTATCAAAGGACGGAATGGCCATTGTATTGGCCGTGGTTTCAGCGCAAACCGGCAAGCTTATCAAGCAGCCGGAAATCATGACCCGCGGTTTTGTCTTCTTAAAAGAACACTCGGATCTGCTCCCTATGGCCAAAAAGAAAGCGGCCGCCATCTTGAAAGATGATGATCCGCGCTCTTCGGCCAACGGACAGTACCTCAGGGACAAATTACGCGACCAATTGGGGCAATTCTTGTTCGTTAAAACCGGACGCCGGCCCATGATACTCCCCCTTATCATTGAAGTATAACATCTTTAACCGATAGACCCTTCGCTTTAAGCGGAGGGTTTTGGTTATGGACTTAATGCCGTATTTGAGCTAAAATATACGCATGAAAGATACCGTCTTTTCGGGCGTCCAGCCGACCCGCAACCTGCATATCGGCAACTACATTGGGGCGCTCAAACAATGGACTCATATTCAACAGCAGCATCACTGTTATTTTTGTATTGTGGATCAACACGCCATTACCGTCCCGCAAGATCCGGCGCAATTAAGAAGCCGAATCTTAACCATGGCCGCCATCTATTTGGCCATCGGCATAGATCCCAAAAAATCCATTCTGTTCATCCAAAGCGAAGTTCCCCAGCACACGGAATTAGGCTGGCTCTTGATGACCATTGCCAAAATGGGAGAGTTGGAAAGAATGACACAATTTAAAGATAAATCCCGCAAAGGAGGCGCGATCTCAGCCGGCGTCGGTCTGTTCGGCTATCCCGTGCTCATGGCCGCTGACATTTTGCTTTACGATACCACCATCGTGCCCGTAGGCGACGACCAGCTCCAGCACATCGAGTTGACGCGCGTCCTGGCCAGAAGATTTAACGAACGCTTTGGAGATACTTTTGTCGTCCCCCAACCCTTGATCCAGAAAATCGGCGCCCGCATCATGAAACTGCAAAAACCAGAAGAAAAAATGTCCAAAAGCGATGAGGCCGAAATGAATACCCTGTTTTTGACGGACGAGGATGATGTTATCCGCAAAAAAATCATGCGCGCGGTCACCGATTCGAGCGCCGGCATATCTTATGACCTGGAAAGTAAACCGGCCGTTTCCAATCTCATGATTATTTATCACCACATGACCGGTTTGAACATGAAAGAAATTGAAAAAAAATTCACAGATCAGGGTTATGGAGATTTCAAAAAAGACCTGGCCGAACAAATAATCGAGCACATGTCCCCCATCAGAAAAAAAATCAAACACTATCTGGCCGACCCGGCTGAACTGAATAAAATACTGGATGCCGGACGAGATAAAGCCTTGGCCGCGGCCGAAGAAAAAATGAAGCTGGTGCGGGCCAAAATGGGTTTGGGCCGCTAACCAAACAATTCATTGATTTTACGATAAAATTCCTCTATGTTTTCAGGTGAATAACCTATTTTTTGTAATTTTTCACCCAATGGCTCGTGCCGGAACAGAGCTTCCACAAAAATCGTGAGTTCAATTTCGGGCGTTTGACCCCCCGGCGCTGATCGTCGCAATTCAGCCAACGCCGCGCGTTGTTCGTGATATAATCCGATACCTTGCCGCCTGTCGATATCATTAAACAAGGTCAATTCTTCAATCACGGCTTCGGTCAAATTTTTTGCGGCTGAACCGCTTATTTTTTTATCTTCAAATCGAGCCGTTCGGCCATCATCGCTTAAACCATGAAACACTTCGTGCGCCACCGTGCCGCGATTATCACGTTCGGCATAAGCGATCCCTATGCGGCCTTTGGTATAGAAACCTTTAATCGATTCCCAACTTTCAGGCTCATTAGCCAAGACGCTCTTAACTTCAAATTTCAAACCGTTCCCTCTTTTTTGAATAACAGCCTCATCAAGCCCGGGAAAAACCTGCGATAAAAACTCCTGAACATCTTCTTTAATTGCTTTATATTCTTCTGACAAATTTTCAGTTTCAATTTCGCATAATGCGTCAACCAAAGGATAAAATAACTGCGAATACGTTCTGACAGTCACACGACGCAGAAAGTCAGTATCTTTTTCTTGGGCTAAAGCCGGATTTTTATTCAAGTATTTGGAAACCTGATAAAAAAACGGACCCTCTTGTTTTTTACCATCTAAAAGCCCAAGCACCTGATCCAGATAATTATCCATATTTTCCAGAGCGGTACGCCTTTCATTTTTAGGTAACTTTTCAAGACCGTCCAATAAATAAGCCCTGACTTTACCGACATCTTCGGACTTAAGACCATTGATCTCACTTAAACACTTTTCAACGTACAAATCGTGCCCTTGCAAGGAATCCTCGGGATCTCTTTCGGTTTCTAAGGCTCGTTCAAGATGCGACTCTGCCAATATTTTAAAAAAACATCATCCTCAATAATTTGCGCGCCTTGCTGTAAACTTTTAAAAACATATCCTTTGTCAAAAATTGAAGCCGCCGACCGCCCCACAGTGCGCCTGATTTTCTTGGAAAGTTGTGTTGGGTCCTCTATGAATTCCGAATTTGATTTTGATTCAATTGACGAGACTTCATGATGTTCATGCATACATCATTTCTTGGTCATCACCCACACTCCGTTCCAATCCGCGGACGGCGGTTCGGCAATAAAATGCTGAGCGCGCGTTTTAAGGGTTTTAGAAGGCCCGTCGTCCGGGCGCAGGGCCAGCAATTCATCGATCAGGACGACAGCTCCGACGAAATCTTTGGCAAAATAGGCCGCTAAAGCCCGATCAAATTTAGCTACAAATTCCTTGTCCGCCGGCGAAGCGTTTTTTATTTTTTTGATTACTTCAAAAATCTTAACCGGCTCTTTTTTGCCTTTAACGGCCACCAAATCCAAAGCGCGTAATAGATAACCAGAGCCCAATTCTTTGGCCACGGACTCAGTGATCAGTAAACTGACTCCGTATTCTTTGGTTAAACTTTCCAGACGGGAGCCCAAGTTTACGCTGTCTCCGATGACTGTGTAATCAAACCTTTTTTCAGATCCCATGTTGCCCACCACCATATCACCCGTATTGACGCCCACCCCGATCTTAAACTCCAAATCACCGAATTGCCGTTCATTATTCATCTGCCGCAAAGCGGCCAGCATGTCCAAGGCCGTGTCGACCGCCCGCTTGGCATGATCCGGCTGATCAAAAGGCGCGTTCCAAAAAGCCATGACCGCGTCCCCGATATATTTGTCCAAAACACCGTCATGTTCAAACACAATATCCGTCATGCGAGTCAAATATTTATTCATTATCTCAACCAACTGCTCCGGCTTCAGACCTTCGGAGATCGAAGTAAAGCCCCTGACATCGGAAAACAAAACCGTCATAGTCCGCCGGTCACCGCCCAGTTTTAGTTTAGCCGGATTATCCAGAATAGACTCCACCACGGAATGAGAAACATACCTGGAAAAGGCCGAACGAATCTCGCGTTTTTGTTTTTCAGATTCCAGGCGCCTCTCCAAAACAACCGCCCCGAAGGCCACCATTAGAGCAATGGTCGGCCACAGCAGATCCACAATCCAACCACGGTCAAAAAGCCAGATCGAACCAACCAAGGACATGATCCAAAAAACAGCAATCAGAGGCACAAAAGTACGGGCACGCAAAAAAGGAATGGCCAAGCCCAGAAACAGACAAATGATAATTATCCAAAGCGCTCTCAACCAAATGGGTAATTCAAATAAAAATCTTTTTTGTAATAAAGTATCCAAAACGGATGCATGAATTTCCACCCCGGGCATGGGCTGGGAAGCCGAAGTGGGCACCAGCTGATCATCATGCAGATTGGAAGCGGTTGATCCGATTAAAACAAATCTGTCTTTAAAAAAATCCGGCTCCACCTGCCCGTCAATCACATCAGCGGCGGAAACCGTGGCAAACCCCTGACGAGGCTTGGCCGGATAATTTACTATCATGCGCCCAGCCGCGTCCGTACCCTCGGACAGATCTATATCAACCCCTCCCAAAGAAGCTATTTGCGCCGCGAAAGCCGGCACCCGGGAACCGTCAACCGAAACCGCTTCCAAAGGAACTCTCCGGACCACCCCATCCACGTCTTGCGGTGTGTTGGTGTGCCCCAAACGAGCGGCCGCCACGGCTATCATGGGTATGGGCGTTAATACTTTTTGACTGTTATAGGCGACCACCTCGGGCAAATTGGTGATTTCCAGTTCCACGGGCAAAACAACCTTGCCGGCCAATCTCAAAGACCGAGCTAAAGATTCATCGTTCGTCTGATCTGACGCTTCCGGAAAATTAACATCATAGCCCATAACCAAAGGCTGTTGCCGGTTGATAGTATCAATCAATTCAGCGTGTACGGCTCTGGGCCAAGGCCATCTGCCCAAACGAGCCATGGCCGCGTCATCAATGGCCACAATTACAATTCTTTGATCCGCCGGATGGGAAGCGTATAAACGATCTGACAATCGGTTGCTCCAAGAGCCGAAAATTCCCAGCCACATAAAAACCGAACAAGCCGAGCCAACCGCCAAACTCACCAAAAGAGGCGCGCGCCAATTGGTTTTTTTAATCAATCGCATGTCCATAAAACGTTAATTGAAATTACCGGTTGTTGTTTGTCCGTAAATAACATGAAAATCAACCGCTGAATTTTTGATTATGCCATTCTCCGAGTACTCGGCCGTGACTGTCACCACGCCCGTTCCCAAACCCGCGGTTATGGTAGAGCCTGCCAAAGAAACCAAATTATTGGACAACGACCATCTGGCCGCGGCCGTAACATTACTGGAAAAACCATTGGAGTAGTGAGCCGTCACGCTTAAAACTCGGGCTTGACCGGTAACCAAATCACCACCGGCCGGAGATATACTGATCCTTGACAGTTCAACATTTTGAATGACCGTCACTGAAACACGTGAAGACAATATCTTTAAACCATCATTAACAGTTGCTTCGATGGTTACCGAGCCCGGCGCGCTGGCAGTAAAAGACGATCCGCTTATAGAGCCTAAATTACCAATCACTTTTAGACTGGCTAAACTGGTCACGTCCAGAGAACTGCCGTCACGCTTAAAACCACGGACGATTAAACGAGCTGATTCTCCCACATTCACAGGATTGGGTTGAGCCAAGACTTCGATTTTTTCCAAATCAAGCTCTTGAGCCGTGACAGGCGGCTGATTATTATTTTCGCCGACTGTCGGCGGCGTATCGATCGGAGGATTGCTGACGGACGAACCATCAGAACCATCTCTTTGAGTCGAAGTGACTGACTCCGACCCGTCCAACCCCGGCTCCGTAGAGGTGGCTGACAATGCCTCGCTTTCTAAATCCGCAATCGAAACTGACGGTTTTTGGCATTCATCCAATTTGAGACGCATTCTTTCCAAACGCAATCTGTGGGATTTTATTTTTTCGTCCAATAAACCTTGATATTGAGGATTAAGCGTGGTTCTTAAGGCCGCAAAATCATTTTCTTCTCTGGCCAGGCCCTGCTCAACCGCATTGATGGTTTCCCTCAATCTTTCCAAAGACTGCACCCGGCAATCCATGGCTGACGCCTCATCCAGCCTGGCATCGACCGCCAAAGCACGAGCATAGAAAACCTGTGCCGGTTCGCCCTCCCATACTCTCACATACAAATCTTCCAAACGAATTTTAAATCTATACAAAATGTCATCCGGACTGACTTCGGAAACGGACAACAGTAAATTGCCTATTATCGGCCGTATTTCTCTAGTGTATTCGCTGCCATGTTTGCCCTGCAGGCTGTTTGTAATTTCCTTTTCAGCCTCTGACAAAACATGAAAAGCCAGCCCGGATTTACCTCTAATTATCAGGTCTTGCGCGTAAGCGACTCTGCGCCCGGCATAGCGAGCCTGTAATTCAACCGCCTTTTTGCCGGCCAGCCAAATACGCAGTTTCTCCGACCAACCGGACAGACCATATAGCCACTGATCCGGCTTATGTCCGCTTTGAACCCCTGACGCCACCAGCAAAGCCCGGGCAGCCGACTCAACAAAATTGGCATCATGCCTCTTATTTAAATCACGCCAGGCGTCGTCCCTCCAAGTACTGCTGGCCGCTTGTCCGGTTTCCAAAACCCGGCCATCCGGCTGGAATGAAACCCAGTCGCCATCAATCTTTAGATCTGAACTAAAACTACTGTTATTGGAATCAATCAAAACGCTTCCGTGATCCACTAACAACTCTTTTTGATTATCCAGGGTCGACAAGGCATAGGCCGTGCCTCTGACCGTGGCCACCACGCTGTCCGTTTGACCTTGATAAGAACTCTCCAAATCCAACAAGCGGAGAACTCTGTTCCATATCCGTCCATCGGTCAAACGCCATTTATAGTTTAATGACAGACCTTGCAAATCAGCTTGTTCAATCACCAAGGTGGTATTTTCATCCAAACGCGTTTCCGCCCGGCCATAAACCATGATACTGGCCGCAGAATCTTTTGCGGTACGCAGAGTATCACCTTCCTTGATCTCCAAACCACTGCTGGCCAGTTTCTCCAAACCACTGTCTTTAGAGGTTACAAAAACCGTCCCTTTTTCCAACACCAAGAGCCCCTTCGAATCTTCCACTCTATTTAGGGCGCTCAAGGACCAAAACCAAAGCCCAAAAATCACCAACAAAACGACCGGCCCAAGCAATACCTGATATTTGATATACTGTTTCTTCATACCTGATAATGATAGCAACATTCTTGAGAAGTAACAATTGACAAAAACCCCGTTTTTTGCTATCCTGCGCGTATTCGGGCCAAACAGATGACTGCTCCCCGTCGCTAAAGCTATGGGGAGAGGAAAGTCCGAACATCCTTTCCGCAGTAATGCGGGATGTAGCGAGAGCTGTTAACGGCAGCCGGGATATACCGGGCAAATACATGGACCATCACGGAAAATCGCCCAAAGCGAAATTCAGTGCCCATGCCTGCCCATAAACCCAGGGAAAGTGCCACAGAGACAATACTATCCCCCTACGCGTAAAGCTTTGGGGGACAAAGGTGAAAAGTGATGACAGGTGGACGCGTACTAAAAAACCTCCGTTCTGCCGGTCATCTCCGGCCATGGCAACATGGTTTGGCGGCAAACCCTCTCTGATGCAAGAGCAAGACTCCGATGCCTCATTTGGCCAAGGAGACTGGTCGCTCGCATGAGCCCGCAAGCGATTGCGGGCCAAGATAGATAGTCATCCCCCGTAATGCGCGCAAGCGAATATTACAGGGACAGAATTCGGCTTATCGTTCGGCCCGATCTAAAAACCCTCCGCCCCAAGCGGAGGGTTTTTAGATAAGCTACAACTAAAAACAATTCAACGCTCTGTCTACCAACTGTTACATGTTACATGTTACATGTTACATGCTACATGATATAATCATCACATGAACCGTTTCAATCTAACCTTTACAGCCATTCGCCTGCCCCTGGACGCCATCGCTCTGGCCATAGCTTCAGCTTCGGCATACTTGCTGCGCTATTCTCGTTTCGCGACTGAAGTCCGCCCGATTTTGCAAGACATTCCCTATCAATCATATATCCAAACCAGCCTAACCTTTATCGGCGTCTGGATTGTTATGTTTATTATCGCCGGGCTTTATTCAACCAGACCGCGGCGGGCTTGGAACGAACTGGGAAGGATTATCTTGGCCTGCACGGCCGGGGTCATGATTTTAATCGCCTCCGTCTTTTTTCAACGAGAACTCACTCAATCGCGTTTTATCGTTATAGCCATCTGGGCTTTATCCATCTTCTTCGTATTTTTTGGACGTTTAATGTTACGCACGATCCAACATCAGCTGCTGCGCATGGGCTTTGGACACAACCGCATCGTGATCGTGGGCATGGATAACACCGCCCTCAAACTTGGCGGTACTTTTAAAAAATCACCCATTTTCGGCTTTTCGGTTGTTAAACAACTGCCCAAATGGGACGAGGCGCAAAAAGACATCATAAAAAGTCTTATCAGAAAAAATCAAGTGGACGGCATTATCTTGGCCGACCCGGATATGCCCAAAGACCGGGCTTTACACCTGATTGCTTTCGCCAATAAATATCATCTTCACTTCTGGTACTTGGCCGATTTATTCGCGGCCCGCTTTATTAATATCGAAGTCACTACTCCGGGCGGCATTCCCCTTATCGAAGTTAAGCCCACGCCCCTGGACGGCTGGGGGCGCATCGCTAAACGCGCGGAAGACATTATTTTTTCCATCATACTGGTGGCTGTTACTTCTCCTCTCTGGATATTGGGAGCCATTCTGATACTCATCGAAGACGGCCTGCCCATTATCTATAAAAGCGAACGCGTAGGCGAAAAAGGCCGGCTGTTTTTGGCCTACAAATTACGTTCCATGTATAAAAAATATTCCATCGGCCCGCAGTTCGGCAATGCTAAAAAAAATCTGGAGCTTGAAAAAGAACTGATTAAAACCAAAAGCATCAAACAAGGGCCGGTCTATAAAATTTCCGACGATCCGCGCGTCATGAAAACCGGCGCTTTCTTAAGACGCTGGTCCATTGATGAACTACCCAATTTCATCAGCGTCATCAAGGGCGACATGTCGCTAGTTGGGCCACGCCCGCATCAACCGCGCGAAGTGGAGGGCTACTCGGACGCGCAACGCCGCGTCCTGGCCGTCAAGCCCGGCATCACGGGCATGGCGCAAATTTCGGGACGCAGCGATTTGGTTTTTGATGAAGAAGCCCGCCTGGATACCTGGTATATCGAAAATTGGTCGCCCCTGCTGGATTTATACATTCTGCTCAAAACTCCGTTTGCCGTGATACAAAGAAAAGGAGCGTACTAGAAATGAAGCACGCGGCATGTAACAATTAGTTATCCCGATAAGAATTCGAGATTGACATTAAGAGATAATCTTAATATTGTCCGGCAGGTCATCCATCGCCACTTCAATGACATCTATGGGAATGACTTTTCCATGACTCCGCACCTGCATACCTTCATCCGGGCCAAATTGTGATTTGTCAAAGACATAAACTTTAGCCCTAAGCCCTGCTCGGACAGCATCAACCAGATTCTGCGTCGATTTGAAATGCAAACCATTATCCTCCAGGCCCCAACCACTCTCCGAATCTCCTTTAACATTTCTCTCGTTGATTAACGCTCTGAAGATAGCCGCATCCGCAAAAGCAGTAGCAAAAACTGCCGGCGCACCATCATTTTCATTAGTACCAGACGCACTATCATATGCATAAGCTTGACGCGGCTCAAGTTCTTGTATTTCTGTAGGCGAACCATGAAAAACATACTTCCCCTCTTTTTCTAAAGCCAACAGCTTTCTGCGCCCTTCGCCCATTTGTTCAATTTTTGGAGGTTGATCGAAATTCATAATGGTGGAAATGTATATATCAGATTATCAGGTCGATAGACAATAGCCAAGGCGCATTATAATATGTGAATGATATATTATGAAAATTACTTTTTTAGGCCTTTCCAGTTTTTTAATCGAGAATAAATATGATCATAAAATCTTGATCGATCCTTTTAATGACTCCCCCGAATGGAGCTTCGGCTTGAATTTTCCAAAAACCATCGAGGGCAAACGTCTTACCGTGGAACTGGTTTTATTGAGTCACATGGATGCTGATCATGCTTCTTTTCGTCCGGAGGTAAGTATTGAACCGCATGGCAAGAAAGATCATAAGGCTTCCGAATACAAAATACGGTTTCCCAAACTGAATCTGCACGGTGTCTTGCTGAGCGAATGGAACGGCTATCCCAATATTGGCTGGTCATATAATATTGACGGCTTTAATTTGTGGCATCTGGCGGACAACGTCCCGTTGCTGACAAAATCGCAAATCAAAGAGGCGGGGAAAATTGACATATTGTTCATCTCTCCCACAAAAATAGCCGGCAATATTCAGACGACGCTTAAAAACATCAAAAACATCGATCCCAAGTACGTGGTCTGGGCCCATCATATTCCGGTACAGCCTCAAAATGAAACGAATTTAAAAAAAATACGAGACTATTACAAAAAAATCATCCTCCCCCAAAAGGCTAATAAAGGCGCTGACATGCACGCCGTTGAAGTTTTTACGGCCTATATGGCGAATATTTTTGAAATGAACAAAAAATTCGAGCGTGTAATCTTGATTGACAAACCGGCCTATACTGTCAATAATAAGAAATCCGACAAACCGACTGTTTTATTTTTCAGAAGAAGCGCGCAAAAATAATGCAAACCGGCCGCAGCTTGTTGCCTGAAATTTCCCTGTTTACCATTAACATCACCCTTAATATGTTTAAAGAATTTAAAGAATTCGCGGTCAAAGGCAATGTCATGGACATGGCCATCGGCATCATTATCGGCGCAGCTTTCGGCAAAATTGTCAGTTCTTTCGTGGCCGATGTGATCATGCCGCCCATAGCCGTGCTCTTGAGCGGTATAGATCTCTCCGGTTTTGCGGTCACGCTCAAACAGGCTACCGACACAACGCCGGCCATTACCCTAAATTACGGGCTGTTCATGAATACGGTCATTGATTTTTTAATTATCGCCTTCGCTATTTTTCTGGTTGTTAAACAAATCAATAAATTAAAAAAGAAAGAGCAGGCCAAACCCGTTCAACCATCCGAAGACACTTTGCTTTTAAGGGAAATCAGAGATCTGCTAAAAAAATAAGCTGCGCAGTTATACGGCTATGTCATTTGAATCTTATTGCGAAGAACTGCATCGAATTTGCGCGCTGAAAAAATTCGATCTTCAAGAGGCCGGATTGGACGCTTACGCGCAATACCCCCTGTATCGCATAACCGTTAATCCGTCGGCCAAACACACGATTTGCCTGACGGCCGGCATACACGGCAACGAGACTTCGGGCCCGCTGGGCATATTGAAATTTTTGCAAAATTACCAAGCCCCAAGAACCCAGGCCAAGCTGATCATTTTTCCATTGCTAAATCCTTACGGCTTCACCAAAAACAAACGCGAAGACCGGGGAAACTTGAATCTGAACCGGCATTATTTTGAAAAACCTCAACCCAAAGCCGTAAAAACAATCTGTGATTTGATTAAACAAGCCCGACCCGATTTCAGTTTGTCCTTGCACGAAGATGATGAATTATCCTGTTTTTATATCTATCAATACGGAACAAACAACGAGTTAAGCTCTTCCATTATGGATTTTATAGGACGACGCGCCAAGGTGTGCCGAGACGCAAAGATTTATGATCACAAAGCGGTAAACGGTATCATAAAAAATCCCGCTTTTGACGGCACGCTGGACGAGTGGCTGCATGCCCGCAATATGTCCGACGCCGCTTGCCTCGAAATTCCGGACTCCATCCCCCTCAAAAAACGCGTTGACCTAATTGCTCAAATACTGGAATTCATCGCCCAAAAAAAGACGGCTTAATAAAGTCGGCTTATGCTTGACAAAACAGCCGACAAATGCGCGCGCTGTGTTTAAAATAGGCGCATGCGTGAAGAAGTTGAGGCGATAAAAAAAGAAATCTCCAAATTACGCATTGCCTTGGTGCACGATTATTTGGTGCAAGACGGAGGAGCGGAAAGAGTTCTGTCCGCGTTTCAGCGTATTTTTCCGAAGGCTGAAACTTTTGTCACCATCTATAATCCCAAAAAAAGCCACCCGCATTTTAAAGACAAAAAAATACACACTTCTTTTTTAAATAACTGGCCTCTGGCCAAAGGCCACTATCAATGGTACTTGCCGCTCCTGCCCGTGGCCGTGGAACATTTGGATTTGTCGGGCTATGATCTGATTTTGTCATCATCCAGCTCATTCGCCAAAGGCGTAATCGCTCCGGCCAAAGCTAAACACATTTGCTACCTGCACACTCCCACCAGATTTTTATGGGAGCACCGAATCGGTTATTTGGAAGAACTGACCCAGCCGCGTGCCATCAGAAACGCCCTTCCCTGGCTCTTGCACCGCATGCGGTTGTGGGACAAAGCGGCCGCTGAACGGCCGGATTGCATTATCACCAACTCACAAACCAGCCGCGAAAGAATCCAGCGTCATTATCGCCGTGAGGCGCGTGTCATACATCCCCCCGTGGATATTGACCATATCCATTTATCGCGCCATCCCGGACAGTATTGGCTGGCCGGAGGACGCTTGGTGGCCTATAAAAAATTCGATTTGATAGTCAAAGCCTTTGCTCATCTGAACGCTCCGCTCATTGTTTACGGCACGGGTCCGGAATTAAAAAAACTCAAAAAATTAGCTGGTAAAAAAACCAAGTTTACCGGCATGATCAGTGATCACGATAAAACCCGGCTTTATCGCCATGCCATCGGTTTCATCAATCCTCAAGTCGAAGATTTCGGCATCACGGCCGTGGAAGCCATGGCCGCCGGCAAACCGGTTCTGGCCTATGGCGAAGGAGGAGCCAAAGAAACCGTTATCCCGCAGAAAACAGGCCTGTTTTTTGAATGCCAAGCCTGGGAAGATATCGGAGACGCGGTCATCCGGCATAAACCGGAAAATTATGATCCCCTAAAAATCCGTCAACACGCTGAGTCTTTTTCCTTTCAAAGTTTTGAAGAACGTCTGATCAAACACATCGGATCAGCTTTGGGGCTGGACCTCTTCCAGTCGCACGAAGACGCTTTGCTGGGCAATGTCTATGCCGACTATCTTGATTGATGCCAGGTCCATGGCCGATACCAAGGGCGGAGGCGTGAGCCGGGCGGCCTCCTACTGGTTAACCGACGTAACCGGCCGGCAAACGGCGCGCTATGTTTGCGTAACCACGGGCCGCCGCCCATCAGCCAAAGTCCAAAATTTTTGCGCCGAACATAATTTTGAATATCATCATTTTAAAATCCCGAATAAACTTTGGACCCTGCTGACCCTGTTCAATCTAACCTCTCTCCAGAGATACGGTTTAAAAAAATTCGGAGAAATCGACACGATTTTATTGCCCAATATCGGTTTTACCGGCCCGCTGACAGCTCCCTACCATCTTCTGCTTCATGATTGCTCGTTTGCCATAGAACCGCGCTGGTTCAAATGGAAGATGCGTCTCTGGCACAGGCTCTTGCCGGTGAAAAACCTGATTAAAAAGGCCGAACGCGTACACTGCGTTTCCGAACAAACCAAAAATGATGCCCGGCGGCTTTATGATCTGAATCCGGAAAAACTGTCTTTGACCCATCCCATGAATCAAGGCTTGAATGATTCGCCCGAAAAAAAACCAGCTTGGCTCCCCGCGACAACAGAACGCTTTGTCTTGCTGATGGGCGGTGCTGATCCCAGAAAAAATATTTATACCGCTTTAAAGGCCGTTTCTCTGTACAATATTCATCAACCGGACAGGCCCTTGATACCCGTGGTATTGGGAGGCGAGCCTCATAACCCGTTTGGAGACTGCCCCCTGCCAAGCGTGATCGCGCCTCATCATATTGCTGACAGTGAACTGATTTATTTATACAAACATGCCCAAGCCCTGCTCTACCCCTCTTGGTACGAGGGCTACGGCCTGCCCCTTCAGGAAATTCAGTCTTATAACAAGCTGTGCGTAGCTTCCACGGCCGGCGCTCTGCCGGAGACCGCCCCGCCGGGCACAATCTTCTGCCACCCGGCCAAACCTCATGAATGGCTAATGGCATTAAATCTATTGGGAACGGAATAAGAACCATTCAGGCTTGACATCCAAGGCTGTCTATACATAAGCTTTGACTATTGACAGATAAGTCATTTTTTGCTACATTAACACGTTCTGCGCCTCTAACCCGGGCGCCACGAATTAATAATTATGGCTAATCTAAGCAAAATATCTATGAACAAACTTTTTACCCGCCTTATGATCGCCACTCTGGCCATCGTGAGCTTGACTGCTATGGTGCCTCAAAGCGCTTTAGCTGCAACCGGCCCTTGGCAATGGTCCGATATTTCGGACAAGCTGACGGCCCGCGAAAATCGTCCGGTTTGGGCCATGGCTCGAGCCGAATCTTATTGGTATTTGACCGATGGTCAGGATCTGGCTGCCGGCGGCCATGTATGGCGCACGGATGGATCTGTTATGGATGACATAACAGCCCAAGTTCGCAATGCCGGCTTGTCTCGCGTTGACGATATAATCAGCGACGGCCAGATGGTGATTTTCTTAAAAAACGTGGTTTCAAATTCCAGGAACTATGAAGCTCTGTCTTTAAAAGGCGGAACCTATGGCTACCCGGCTTATAAATGGCAAAGCTTGATGAATTCAGATGAAGGCTTGGCTTCAATTACGGGTAAAAACGGCGAATGGATGCTGGTCAGTACTAAGGGACGCGTTTTTAAATGGGTATCCGCGAGCAACACCTTTGAACAAATGAATGTGCCCATGAACAGAACTTGGGACTACTCGCAATTATTGTATTCAACCAAACACACCTCACCCATCGAAGGGCACAACGCCTTCATGGTGACTCAAGCCCTGCCCACCAACAATGGATGGATCTTTGTGGTGCCAAATGTTTATTACACATCCCCCAGATTTAACGAACATCAGTTCGCTCAAAGCTGGACGGTTTATAATTACACTTCCAACGGAAACTACAATAGTCTGGTTACCCTGAATTATATCAACGCCATTGCCTCAAATGGATCACAGGTATTAATCGTGGGTGGCGATCAGGTGACCAATTACAACAAAGCATATTTGGTCGAAGGCACCAGCGTAAAACAAATCTACAACTTGCCCGGCATCGCCTGGAACAGGGCCTTGATCAGTCATAACGGCAAGTCATGGATGATAGTCAGCGGCAAAGATCTGGCGCGCTTTGACGGTACGAATTTTGAAACACTGGGACGCACCCGCGACTACTTTGTGACCTCGATCGGTAATGGCAACGGCACATTCTTATTGGGCGGAGCTGTTTCAAGCGACGGCTACAACGAGCCTACCTCGCCTCTGACAGCCAAGCTGGTGAGAGTCGATGAGAATACCGGCTATGTTTCAACTCCTGCTAACACGGTGCCGGCTTCAAATATTAATTGGGATGAAAAACTGGAGACGGTTAAAGGCACGGCTAACAATATCACTTATTGGAGCTGGTTTAATCCGGGTTTAAAGAATCATGAAAACATTATTGACCCCAAATACACGGTTGGAGCTCAATCCAAGGATGGTATCAATAAAATAGAATTATACATCAACGGCGCCAGACAACGCGTTTGCGAATTCGGTAACAGCAAGAACAATGTGGAATGCGCCATGTTTATAGAGAGCACGGGCTACGCCTACGGCTCTGATGTTGGCGTTGACGCCAAAATAACCAACGGCAAAGGCCAGGCAACCACCGTTCCTGTACGGGCCATTCGCTTCCATGACACGACCGTAACCGCCACCATGAGCGTGGGTAATAATACGCCATACTTGTATCGCGGTTCATCCAATAATGTAACCGTCAACGGCTATGCCGGAACCGGCATCGAACGTGTCGAGATCTACGTTAACGGACAAGTTAAACAAACCTGTTACGCGGGCAGTGATTATCGCTATGCCGCTTGTAACATCAGTCTGAACGGCAATGATTACAACGCAGGCGGCGGCGTGGCCTTTAACGGCCGTGTTATCTCTAAAGGCGGACAGGAGGCTTGGACTTGGCTGGGCTATTATACGGTGGTTGACGGCAACGGCACCTACGTACCCACCTCACAGCATTCTTCAACCAACTGGTTTGATTTTGACCCGAGCGGCAATGACTTAAACTACAACCAAAGCAAGACCATCAAGGCCCGGGCTTATGACACTGACGGCTTAAAAATGATGGAAATACTGGTTAACGGACAAGTCAAACAAACCTGTTATTTTAATCGTGTTTACACAGCTCAATCATGTCAGGTCACGATTTACGGCAGTAATTACAGCGATCAAACCAATATCCCGGTTTTTACGCGGGCCACTGATTACTATAACAACGTGACCAATTCAAACACTCAATTCTTAAACGCCGGACAATCTTACGGCAATAATTACGACACCACATTATCCGCTTGGTTTGGAGCCAATGTTCAATCAGGAGACATTCAAAAATACACGGATAAAACTTTCGAATTCTACGGGCAGTCTTCCCGCGGATTAAGACAGCTGGATCTATATGCCAACGATGTGGTGATAGCCACCTGTACATACAATGATCCGGCCAACAGCGCGCAAAGCTGTACCAAAACAATCAATTTAAGCAATTACTCGGATTATCAAACCGTCAAATTCCGCGTTAAAGCCACGGACAAGTACGCCAACTCCAATTGGTCTCCGACCGTGAGCATGCGGGTTGTGCCGGGCGGATCAAGCGTTAACCAAAATTCCAGCATATCCCTTTCGACCACCGACAATAAAACCGCTTACAATAAGGATGAAAGTTTCACACTCTATGCTTATTCCACAGACTACGACGGCATACAACGCATAGATCTCTATGCCAACGGCTTATTGTTGAATTCCTGCACGCCGTCAAATCCGACCAGCTACACTTGCTCGGCCACGGTTCGCGGCTCAAACTACACCAGTAACTCGATGAGCTTGCCTCTGCAGGCCAAAATGACTGACCGCTACGGAAATACGAGCTGGTCAAGCACCAAATACGTCCAAATCAATGGAACCGCAGATAATTATTACACGGTGGTCAAAATCAACTTATCACCCAATAAATTAAGCTATACCAGACAAGAAACCTTTACGGTTTCAGCCGAGGCGACCGACGGCCATGGAATTCAAAAAATGGAAATCTACGTTAACAACAGTTTATGGCAATCATGCAACACGGGCTATGGCACCACGGCCAGCTGCAGCGCTACTGTTTCCGCTGCAAACTATCCGAGCAATATTTATTCTCTGCCCATCAGAATCAGAGTTACCGACAATACCGGAAATGTGGTTTGGTCCGCCACGCGCGGAGTGACAATCACGGATACCGCGACCACCCCGATCACCGGCCAAGAAGCTGACGTTAAGGGCAATTTAAGTATCAGCTCCACGGCTGACAGCGGCTATGTCAGCGGGCAACAGATAACCTTCACGGCCAATGGCAGTGACGGCAACGGTATTGAGCGCTTGGAACTATACGTGAACGCCAACTTAGTCAAAACCTGCTACGGAGAGTCCACCTGCAGCTACACCGGCTCATATACAGATAACTCCCTGACTTATGGAGCCAAGATGACGGACAATCTGGGTAATACCATTTGGAACGGCTACAAAACAATTTACAAACAATAATCAAAAACATTAAAAATCCTCGGCTTAGTCCGAGGATTTTTAATTAAGATCAAAAGGCCGGCGCGTTTGACATTTTTATCCCATGAGGCAAGGTATTGCTTATATGATGAAGTTAATCAAGCTGGGCTTGTTTTTGGGGATGGCTATCAGCCTTGGCCTGTCCGCCCAACAGACAAACGGAGCCGAACTGACCTGGATTGATCTCTCGGCTCAAATTCCAACAACCACTCTTGATCAAAATATTAACTACCCCTTGCTTTCATTCTCCTCCAGCCGCGGACGCGAATGGCTGGCCGGCAACCCGAACCAGCTTTTTCAAGTAACCTCCAAAGAAAAAATCTTCGATCTGACTACGGACTTAAAAAAAATCGGCTTTGAAAAAATCCGCCAAGTGGCTTCCGACGGCAGTCATTGGCTGGTAATCGGCGATTCCAGTCCTTGGTTCAACCAACCTGATTTGGCCTTTAAATACGACGGCATGTACTGGCATAACGTCAGCTTTATCATGACGGCTCTGCCTCCCCAGGAATGGATAGGAAGAGTTGCGGGCAAAAAAAATATCTGGTTGCTGCCTACCGGCAAAAGTCTTTACGTCTGGCACAGCTCTTTAAACAGCCTGCTCAAAATTAATCTGCCCCCCGAGTTAATCGGCCAGGGACAAATTGATTTTAAGTTTTATTCGGTCGAAAACGGCTGGCTGGTTAAAACGAACAACCGTCACGGCCAAAATTTTTATTTATTTGACGGCCAAAATTTTAAAAACATCAGCCAGAATTTGCGCGCCGGACAAAGAAGCTGTATCGCTTCCAACGGCTCCGAAGTTATCCTGTTCGAAACAATTCCGTCAGCCGAAGCCGGACAAAGCGTGCAAGCCTCTCGCTACCATGGTTACGGATTTCAGACCATAGACAAACTGCTTAATCCGCTGACGCAAAATTCTTCCGGGTCTTGGGAAGAGCAAAACAGTCACGCTGTTTGGAATGGAAAAAATTGGCTTATCTTTAATCACGACAGACGAATGGCCGGCTTTGACGGACGCCGACCCTTGTTTCTTTTCAAAGAAACCAAAGATTATTTTATAAATTCCGGCTACGGCACCACAGGCTCGGCACTACATGTGGGTTACGCCGTTAATAAAAACGGAGAGATGCTTCCCCGCCTGGTGATGACCACTCAATAGCATCACTCATCAATGGGCAATTCTTTTTGCTCTCTGTAATAAATCAATTCTTCCTCCATAGTCTCCAGAGGAACATGCTCACCTCTGTAAACAATCCTGTCTTTTAAAGACGTCATTTTGGCCCGCGCCTCTTCAGACAAAGAACCGGCAGATGTTTGTACAATCTCTTCCAATTCATCCAATATTCGTTTATAACCTTCACGCAATTTTTCACCCTCGACCGTTAAAACGGAAAAAGTTTCCGGATGAGATCTCCAATAATCCACCCTGGCTTGATGACGCACATCTTCAATCTCTCTGGTCTCGGCCTCTTTAAAAGTCAGTTCATAGTCATCATGCCGCAACATTTCATCCAATTTTTGACAGCCGGCCGACTGCTTGAATCTTTGCATGAGGTGAGCGGTGGAACGCCTGACAGCCGCGCTGACCCTGTCCCACTCCACCAAAGCTCCCTGCTCACTGAAAAACTCCTCCATCGCGAATCTGACGGGCCATATCCGCCAAGCAAAATCCTCTACAAATTCAGCCAGCTCGGCCAAATCCTGATTTTGCCCGTCGTCATAAGCCGCAATCAAACCGTCAGCTTCGGCTTGCAAATCTTTGGACGCCAAATCGCGCCATTCGGACAAAAAGTCCACCAGCTCCAAAATCGACCGGTTACCGATTGATTGCTTTTCCATATTGCTACCAGTATACAGACTAAAAACAAAAGAATAAAGCCAAGGAATTCGATCAGTCACGAATTTATATATTTAATATTTGATATTTAATATTTTAATTAATCAGCTGCCCTTCCCCTTGCCAAAATACCAAGTTTAGCGTAAGCTTGGTCTACTTTAATAACTTGCCGGGCACCCAATAAAACAAGTCCCGGTGGCCCTCCTCCCCGCGTTGGTTTCGCCCGGTGGAAAGGCTAATAACAACTGTTTATGTCAACCAATATAACCGAAGCTCCAACGAGCAAAATATCGGAATTATTACAAAATAAAACCTACACCGCCTTCCCCAAGGTGGGTGACGTGGTGCATGGAAAAGTTATTTCCGTGGGCCGCAACGAAGTGCGTATTGATATCGGAGGCTTGGCCATGGGCTTGGTGCGCGGTCCGGAAATGGATCCTCAAGCCATGCTGGCTATCGGCGATGAAATAGATGCCACAGTCATTGAATTGGACAATGAATTCGGTGAACTGGAACTGTCGCTGAAAGGCGCCGGCCGCAAAAAGACCTGGGACAAAATCAAAGAGCTTTACACCAGCGGAGCCATCGTTACGGTCAGAGTGTTGGAAGCCAATAAAGGCGGCCTCATCACGCGCCTCGAAGGTCTTTCCGGATTTTTACCCGTTTCGCAACTCTCACCCGAAAACTATCCTCGTGTACAAGGCGGAGAAAAAAACCGCATTCTGGAAAAACTGAAAGAGCTGGTGGGTAAAGAAATGGAAGTTAAAACCATTGACGTGAATGAAGAAGAGGGCAAATTCATTGTGTCCGAAAAAGCGGTTTGGGAAACCAAACAAGAAAGCGTTATTTCAAAATATAAAGTCGGAGACACGGTGGAGGGCACGGTAACCGCGGTTACGGACTTTGGAGCTTTTGTTAAATTCGATGCCAATCTGGAAGGCTTGGTGCATATCAGCGAAATCGCCTGGCAGCGCATCGACCATCCGCGGGATGTCTTAAAGGTTGGCGATCGCGTGCGCGCGGAAATCATCAACCTCGAAGGATCCAAAATCTTCTTGTCCATGAAAAAACTGGTGGATGACCCATGGATGCATGTCAGTAGCAAGTACAAAGAAAATCAGTGGGTTAAAGGACGCGTGCTTAAAATCAATCCTTTCGGCTTGTTCGTGGAGCTCGATCCGGATATCCATGGCTTGGCTCACATCAGCGAGCTGGCCGAAAAGCCGGTTAAGGACGTTAATGAAATCGCGCGCATCGGAGATGAGTTTGATTTCCGCATCGTATCCATTGATGCTGACAATCATCGCCTGGGCCTGTCGCTCAAAAAACTCAAAGAACCTGAAAAGGAAACCGAAAGCAAATAGAAACATAAACCGCCCCGCTGATCGCAGGGCGGTTTTGTATGCCACTATTCATATTCGACGTTTGGGGCTTGAGTTTGCTAAACTATGGCCGACACTTGAAAAACCGCTACAAATTGTTAAACTGAAGCAACCACTATGAATCAAACCATACGCAACATTATCATTTTCACCATATCCATGATCATTATCGGAGCCATTCTGGCCACCGCTTCTTTGGATACGGAAAAACGGACCGATATCGCCACCTTGGCCAATGACGTTCAGCAAGGCAAAATAACCAGCCTGCAAATCAGGGGCACAACCGTAGAGGCTACTTATGAAAATGGCGACAAAATCGTGGCCGAAAAAGAACCGGGTGATTCTTTGGCTACGATTTTTAACAATTACGGCGTGGACAGCCAAACCATGCGCTCCATTCCCACTGAAATCAAAGAACCCGGAGGCTTTACCTATTGGGCCTCTTTGATCATACCCAACATGCTGCCCATCCTTTTACTGCTGGGCATTATGTGGTTCTTTTTCAGGCAAGTACAAGGACAAAACAGCAAGGCCATGTCTTTTGGGCAATTCGCGAGTCATGAAATACCTAAAGACGCTAAGAACAAAGTCACCTTTAAAGATGTGGCCGGCGTTAAAGAGGCCAAACACGAGCTCATGGAGATCGTGGAATTTTTGAAGCATCCGGAAAAGTTCGCTTCTTTCGGAGCCAAGATACCCAAAGGCGCTCTGCTTATGGGCTCGCCCGGCACCGGCAAAACCCTACTGGCGCGCGCCATCGCGGGCGAAGCCAATGTGCCCTTCTTCCACATGAGCGGTTCTGAATTCGTGGAAATGTTTGTGGGCGTGGGCGCGTCCCGTGTGCGAGATCTGTTCACCAGAGCCAAAAAGAACGCCCCCTGCATCGTATTCATTGATGAGATAGACGCGGTTGGCAGACAAAGAGGCTCTGGCTTGGGAGGATCGCATGATGAACGCGAGCAAACACTTAATCAAATATTGGTGGAGATGGACGGTTTTGAACCCAATGCCGGGGTGATTGTAATTGCAGCTACCAACCGGCCTGACGTGCTGGATCCCGCACTTTTAAGGCCGGGACGCTTTGACCGGCGCATCGTACTGGATCCGCCCGACATTGATGACCGAGAAGCTATTCTTAAAATTCACGCCAAACAAAAACCCTTGTCCAAAGGCACATCTTTACGCAAGCTGGCCGAAAGAACACCCGGCTTTTCCGGAGCCGACCTGATGAACCTGATGAACGAAGCGGCCATCTTGGCCGTCAGACGCGGAAAGACCAGCATCGGAGAAGATGAGCTTTTGGAATCGATCGAAAAAGTCATGCTGGGCCCGGAAAGACGCAGCCGGGTAATGAGCGAGGAGGAACGCAAAATAACCGCCTATCACGAGTTAGGACATGCTTTAGTGGCCCATTTGCTGCCCCACGCTGATCCGGTCCAAAAAGTCAGCATTATTTCCAGAGGCCGGGCTGCGGGCTATACCATTAAAACACCCACCTCGGACAGATACATGCGCCGCCGGGAAGAATACACCGAAGATCTGGCTGTCATGCTGGGCGGTTACGCGGCCGAGCAGATTATCTTTGGAGACATCACCACCGGCGCTTCGAGCGACATGAGCAATGCCACACAATTGGCCCGCAACATGGTCACTCAATGGGGCATGAGTTCCAAACTCGGACCCCGCGTGTACGGAGACCGCGAAGACATGATTTTCCTGGGCCGCAATATTCATGAAAACCGCGACTACTCGGAAAGACGCGCCGAAACCATTGATGACGAAATAGACGGATTGATATCATCTGGTCTGGCCAGGGCCAAACAAATCATTACCGACAACAAATCAATAATGGACAAAGTGGCTGAAAAGCTGTTGGAAACAGAGACCATGGAACGCGAAGCTTTCCTGGAAGCCGTGGGCATCCCGCCGGCCAATCCGAACAATATGTTTAAGTCAGACTCAAAATAATCCACTCAAGAACCGGCTTAATAACAAGCATAAATCAAACCACTAAAGACTCTCCTGCCAAGGAGGTCTTTTTTATGTTATTATATGGACGTATGTTAAAAAGAAAATCGATCATTCCACATGACCGCCCGGTATACCGCGAAGTTATACCGCAGGCCTTAAAAATTTCATGGCGCAACCCCCTGCTATGGATTTTCGGCATTTTTGCCGCCGTTCTAAATACCGGGGGATCCTTGGATGTCATTTGGAAATTCTGGGATTCTGTTCGGACTCAAGGTTCGGATTTATTTATCGGCGATTTGGCCGTCAACATCTGGCAGACCGCTTTTATGGGCGGCTTCAGCGCCTTGCCATTTATGCAAGCGCTCTTGGCCCTGGTCGTACTGACCGTCATCTTGCTGGCCGTGGGCGCTTTTTCCTGCGTCAGCCAAGGCGTGATTATTTATTCTATCGGCAATCACAAAGACGGCAAATTGGATCATTTGAAAAAAGGCTTGACTGTGGCGGCCCGCGCCTTGATCCCAGTCGCGGTCTTAAATATCTTGATATTGGTTTCGGTTTGGCTGGTGCGCTTTTTAATCTCACTGCCCCTGGCTATCGCCCTGGGACAAGAAAGCTATCTTTTTACAGCGGTCTACTTGGTATCTTTTATAGTTTTTTTCGTGGCCGCCATGATATTGAGCATCATGCAGATCTACGCTTTAAACGCTATGTTCTTGCAGGGCGCGACTCTGGCGCAAGCCTTTAAAAGAGCCTGGGTGGTTCTGAAGGATCACTGGCTGGTAACCCTTGAAACCGCTTTAATCCAAGCGACTTTGATGATGGTTTTGGCTATCGCGGCTTTTATCGCTATTCTGATTTTATCTTTCCCTTCGGGCGTTCTCTATGTTCTGGCCTTTATGTTGAACAGCCTGCCTTTGTTCTATATCAGCTTTGGCATCTTTATCGGTTTGATAATCATTTCTTTAACCGTGTTAACCGGCTTTTTGGTCACCTTTCAATACGCCATTTGGACCCTCATGTTCCGTAAATTCGGAGAGGGCGGAGTGGTGCCCAAAATACACCGTCTGTTTCGTTCATTAACCAAAAGAACCGGCGTTCCGCAATCATAGAATTGAGTCGGAGTGATAAATATGGCCAATCCCCTTCCCAAGCCCAAAACCCCCTCCATCGAAGATTTGCTGAAGAAGGCCAAGTCCCCGGTTGTGACTGAAAAAACCAGTCCCGGGTTGTTTAAAGGCGCAAAAAAATTACCGGGCGAAGAAAAAAAGAAAAGCAAAAGCCTGTCCGAAATGAGCCAGCTCGAACTGCTAGAGCAAAAAATGAAGCAGATACAGACTTCGGAAATAGAAAGACTGACTCAAAGAGAGGCAGGCTCGCATTCATTGCCCTATATCAACTTAAAAGGCTTTCCCATCTCACCGGAAGCTTTGTCTTTGATCACCAAAGAAGAAGCTGAAGATGCCAAAACCATCGTCTTCCTGAAGGTTACGGATGAAATAAGACTGGCTACCAGCCAACCCGGAGAAAAGGTGGAAAAAATCGCTCAAAAACTGGCCTCGGATCAATTATCGGATGTCCAAATATATTATTGCTCGGAGGCCAGCTTTCAGTTCGGTTTATCTTTGTACGAAGCTCTGCCCAAACCCATCGAAGTGGTCTACGGAGTAAAAATTTCAGCTGAAGATTTACAACGCTTTGAAAAAGAACTGTCCAATTTTAAAGACCTGCAGGAAAAACTGAAAAAAGTTTCGACCACGGATTTGGTAACCTTGATCATCGGTTCAGCTTTAAAGGGCAATGCTTCGGATATTCACATTGAAACCGAAGAAAGAGAAATAAAAGTCCGCCTCCGGATAGACGGCATCCTGCACGAAGCCGCGGTTATTCCGAGCACGCAATGGAAATTAATCATCTCGCGCATCAAACTGCTGGCCGGCATGAAAATCAATATTGATTCCGTGCCCCAAGACGGACGCATTACCATCTATTTGACCAACGAGAAGATAGAAATCCGCGTTTCCACTTTGCCTACGGCTTACGGCGAGTCAGTGGTTATGCGTTTGCTTAGGCCCAAATCCATTTCTTTGGATTTTGAACAACTGGGAGTGGAAGGTCTGGCCTGGGAAAGACTGAAGGAGGAGATCGCCCGGCCCAATGGCATGATCGTCACCACCGGGCCCACAGGTTCGGGTAAAACAACTACTCTGTACGCCATCCTAAAACGATTAAATACACCGGAAGTTAAAATCATCACCTTGGAAGATCCGGTTGAATATAAATTGCCCGGCATTAATCAAAGCCAAATAGACCACTCCAGAGATTATACTTTTGCGAGAGGCCTGCGCTCCATTTTGCGCCAAGATCCGGATATCGTGATGGTGGGTGAAATCAGAGACACGGAAACGGCGGATATAGCCGTCCAAGCGGCCCTGACCGGACATTTGGTCATATCCACCATTCATACCAATAACGCGGCCGGTGCCATTCCGCGCTTTCTGTCCATGAGCGTTAAACCGTTTTTCTTGGCGCCCGCTCTTAACTGCGTTATCGGACAGCGCCTGGTCCGCTTGTTGTGCAATGAGTGCAAACAACCGGTGGAAATCGATGAAGCTTTAATGACTCAAGTCAAACACGAACTGACAGACCTGCCTAAGGACTCCAATATTAATCTGGATGTCAACAATTTAAAATTCTACGCCCCTTCAGATAAGACCAAGACTTGTCAGGCTTGCAATGGCCTGGGCTATAAAGGACGTTTGGGCATTTACGAAATATTCACCATGAACAAAGAGATTGAACATATGATTCTGGGTAGTTCGGTTTCCGAATACGACATGCTGGCTGTGGCCAAAAAATACGGCATGATAACCATGACTCAAGATGGCTTGATCAAAGCGGCCAGAGGCTTAACCTCGGTGGAAGAAGTTTTGCGCGTGGCGGGTATGGAAGTGGTTAACGAAGATGTACCTGAAGAGTAGTTCTCCCTCAAAGAGTATTACTGTCCAAACCCCTTTAGACCCGCCCGTCATCCTGAATTAATTTCAGGATCTCCAAACTTAATACTTTATAGAAACTGTATTATTTGATTAAAACCTTGATAATCTTTTTACCGGTCAACCATTTTTGAATATTCTCCGGCCACTCGATAACCAAAACCGTTCCCGGTTCGGACAGTTCCTCATCCAAATCCAGCGCCGGCAAATCTCTTTCACTCTCCAAACGATAGGCGTCAACGTGTACCAAACGACGAATATTTTCATATTTTACCGGGTAAACGCGCATCAAAGCAAAAGTGGGGCTTAAGGCTCTTTTTTGAGCGCCTGCCAGTTTAGCCAAAGACTGGACCAGGGTGGTTTTACCAGCTCCCATCTCACCCGACAAAGCGATAATGGAACCCGGTTCCAAACTCTTGAGCAGAGGTTGAGCAACCGCATCCCAGTCTTCCACTCGGTCAACCTGAATATTCTGCCGGCCATCAGCCAGCGAAAGAGCCACTCGACGAGTTTGTTTGTGCATATTTTTGTTTATAGATCCAAATCAGGTTCAGCGTCCAATTTCTTCCAGTCTTTGATTTTACGCCGGCTAATCATCTGCCACAAACCGGCAGCCGCAATCATGGCTCCGTTATCCGTATGCAGGCCCTTGGCCGGAGACAGGAACCGTGCGCCCGGACAAGATTCGCGCACAGCAAGCTTCAACTCGCTCCTAAGCAAGGCATTGGCCGAAACTCCACCCACCACGGCCACGGCCTTGGGTTTAAACTTAAGCGCAGCTTTGACGGTTTTAAAAACCAGGACGTCCACAATGGCCGCTTCAATGGAAGCGCAGACATCTTCTATTTTATAAACCTGTTTGTCTTTTTTTAGTTTTTCCAACAAAACTCTGACCGCTGTTTTTAAACCGGAAAAACTCATATCCAAAGACGGATCGTGCAACATGGGACGAGGCAGATCAAAAGCCAGCGGATTGCCTTGCATAGCCAAACGAGACAGCTTGGGACCGCCCGGATATTCCAAGCCAAGCAGTTTAGCGGTTTTATCAAAAGCCTCACCGGCAGCGTCATCCCGTGTACGGCCCAAAATTTTATATTTACCAAAATCCCGCATGAGCACCAATTCCGAATGTCCGCCTGATACCAAAAGAAACAAAATAGGATATTTCCAGTGCTTACGATTGCCAGGAACCAGCCAAGCCGAAGCCAAGTGACCCTCAAGATGGTTAATGGGAATCAAAGGCTTGTCGTAATACCAAGCCAAGGTCTTAGCTCCTTCCAAGCCGACCCTCAACGCCGTGGCCAGTCCCGGACCCCGCGTCACAGCCACCGCGTCAAAATCAACCTTCTTGATTTTTGATTTTTGATTTTTGATTTTAATGGTTTTATTCAGCAAAGAAACAAGTTCAGCTACGTGCGTCCTGGCCGCCACTTCGGGCACCACTCCGCCATAACGCGCGTGAATGGGTATTTGCGTGGCAATAAAATGTTTCTTGATCGAGACGCTGTACTCGGGAACCGCAACCGATTCTTTGACCCGCGTCCTTTCTCCGGATCCAATTCTTAATTTTGAATTTTTAATTCTTAATTGAAGCAACGCCACGCTGGTTTCATCGCAACTGGTTTCTATACCCAAGATATTCATCTGTTTTTGCTTGACCGTCTTTTTTGGCATATAATAGACTAATTATAGCTAAAATTTCGACTTAGTCAATCATTAAATAATCAACCTTTGTTTTATGTGGATCCTCTATGCTTTGTTGGCCGCGGTCACGGCCGGCATCATGACCATCGTGGCTAAAATCGGACTCAAACAAGTGGATCCCACTTTAGCGACCGCTCTTCGCAGTTTCATCATGTTCGTTTTCATGTTGGTGACAGCCATGGCATTGCAAAAACACAAACTCTTGGGACAAATCAATAACTCGGCTATTTGGGCCATTATCATCTCCGCTGTTTTCGGAGCACTTTCTTGGCTGTTTTATTTCCTGGCTTTAAAAGACGGGCCTGCCGGCAAAGTGGCAGCTTTGGACAGACTGTCTTTAGTATTAGTGGTTGTGATGGCCGCCTTGTTTTTGTCGGAAAAAATTACTTGGCAAGTCGGCATAGGCGCTTTACTAATGACCATTGGCGCCGGGCTGATGATGCTTTAACTCAAATACAATTCAATAAAAACGCCCGGTTGAACACACCGGGCTAAGGACGTTTGTTAATGGCCCGAAGCAACAACAGATTGGTCACCAGAGCCGAGATGGAACTGATAAAGACCAGTGATGCCACCAAACCGCAATACAACCTGTAGTCTCCCAGGGCCGGGTCCAAAAACAAGAGGTAAAAGAACGCGCCCATGCTGATAGCTGTCAGCTGAACGCTCATGGTGGCATACACCAACCAGCCGGCCCTGGGCTTGGGCCTGATGGTCTTGGGCAAGGCCGGGCAGGCCATGGGCCTCAAGCTGTCCAATACTTGTTCATCGCGCTTCACGAATCACCTCCCCGTTTGGCCATAACAACTGTCCCAGATTATATTAAAGACGGATTATTGTAAAAAAATACCTCTTGCGAGGCGAATGAGCCCGGCCGGCTAAGGCCGGTCAGAGCTAAGTGAGTTTTTTGAGACCGTGCCACCAAGCCGTGGAGGTCGTCTCGCGCATGGCGGCGAATAACCGCTTGGCCGACTCGGTGCGCAGAGCCTGCCCCACGTTGGTAATCCAGTCCTGCGCTTCAGCATAGCCCCGTTCCAAGTATTCCTTGCCCGTGAAAGCGCATTCCAAGTAGTCCGCGTCCTTCAGAATATCGCCCAAGGGCGGCTCCCGGACTTCTACCTGACGCCACAGGTCATAGATAGCCTGCCCCACGCCCCCCAAAGGCTCCAGCTGTTCGCGTGCCGCCCGGTCTTCGTCAGCCTCCACGTAGCGCCGGGCCAGCTTATGCAGATCTCCGATACGCGTTTCGTGGCAGTCATGAAAAACCAAGGCCGCGGCCGCTTCGCTCGGATTTGGATAACCTTCCAGATGAGCCAGTATGTAGGCAATCTGCGCGGCCATCAACGAGTGTTCAGCCACGGAATCGGGCCGCTCGACTTGCGCCAGCCGCCAGCCTTCGTGCTTCACGCGCCGGAGGTGGCCCATCTCGAACAGGAATTGGGAAAGGAGCTTGAGCTGTTCCATATGCCCAACCCTAGCCCAAAATTGAACCAGTGTCCAGACCGGACCCCGGCTTGACACACAGTGTATTTACACCTAAAATACCCACACTTTTTAATCTTCAATATTGAAGATTAAAGACTGATGATTGACCATACTTGGCCCCATCGTCTATCGGTTAGGACAGCGGCTTTTCAAGCCGTTAAGAGGGGTTCGACTCCCCTTGGGGCTACCAAAAAAGACTCTCCAACATGGAGGGTTTTTTGTTTAAAGAATGAGTAAGCAAAAAATGGACGCCGAGAGCCAGGATGGTTATCGGGTGGTGTACGGCAACCATAAATAAATCCCCCTATGAGGGGCAATTTTCCCAGGGGTTAAATTGTGCGAAAACGCGAGCTTTTTGCTGCGCCTGCTCCGTCGGATTTGATGAAAAATTCAAATCCGCGTTACATTAAAAACTTGCGGAAAAGCCGGCTCTGAAATTTTGCAAATAATGCAATATTGATAAAAAAACGATACCCAGTGGTATCGTGAGGACGCACCAATTTACGGGCACTTGCCGAGACCGTCCTTGAAGGTCGGCACGGTAGGGCGCGTCTTGGGCTTGTGCAAATCGGGACAAACGAGCGTATTAGAGGTCACGTCCTGGCCGTTCAGGCAAATCTGAACGAAGCCGGCCGCCTGATTGGTGGTGTACGCGGGAGGCCAGTTATGCTCGTTGCCGTTACATACCACCTCAAGGTACGCGTAGCCGTACCACCAACCGTCGAACGTGAGAGATTGTCCAGGAGCCGATTTGAGCACGTTCCCGTTGCCGTCCCAGGTCTCGACAACTAGATTGGGACACGGGTGCAAAAGCTCGGGCCCGGGAGTGACGCGGATACCGGTAGCCGGACAGCCGTTGGCCGGAGGCGGCGGCGTGCAGACGCTGCCCTCATCGATCCAACCGTCGCAGTCGTCGTCCTTACCGTTGCAGACTTCGACCGTAGGTACGCAAGCCGTAGCCACGATATCTACGCAGGCCTTGCTGTCGCTGCGCGGCGTGGTGAGCGTGACCTTGCCATTGACGCACGCCTTCCAGCCGCTCACACCGCTCTCGTAAGTAAAGTCGTTGCCGTCGCGGTTGTAGTTGAGGCCGGCTTCCACCTTGGCGTCGCCGGTCGTGCTGATAACCGCCTTGACCACGACTTCTCGGCATCCCGTGATATCCCAGCCCTCGTGCCCCAGATGGAGCAAATAGGGATTCAGCGGCACGTCGTACGTGATTTTGCCGCTCTGGAATACATTATTGTAAATCACGTCGGGTTCGTTGCCGTTGTACCAGCCTTTGCGGTCATACCAAGCGGCCCAGGTGATCCCGCTCGCGCCGGCCGCGGTGCCGCTGTTGACCACCACGGTTCCGTCGTGACGAATACAGTAACCGGACAGCTCATGGATGGTCACGGTCGAATTCGGCGAATCGGCCGTAATCTGGAGCCAGGGCCGGGTTTGGTTGTAGCCGGACTCCAACCCCCTCTCGAAGTGACAAACGAGGTCATTGGGATCACACTCCGGAGGAGCGCTTACTGTGCCGCAAGTCGCGGACTGGTTACCTGACGAAGTGCTTTCGTCGGTGTCTTTGATGCACTCAATGTCCCCGCCGGAAATGCTACCGTTGAAGTAACACTGGCCATGGGAACAGTAAAGCGTGGCGCCGTTCAGGCAATGCTGATAAGCGGCACACTGAGAGTCGCTACTACACTTAGTACTCCCTACGGGAGAACTATTTTGAGCCGCATGCTCGTCCACTGACGGATACAGCTCGGAATTGTCGCCGCCGCAAGCATTGGCGAGGACAAGAAGTGCTACAGATGACGCACCGCGCCATGAACCGATTTTCTTCATCGGAAGGTGGTACCTCTCTACAGAAACAATTATGTTGGGAATGAACGGTTGCGCCTTGTGGGCGGCGGAGGATACCCTGTCACCCCGCAATTTCAGTATATTAACAGCACCCTACCGTTGTCAACTGACGATTCGGAAGTTCCAAAAGAGTCATCATCTGATTTATAAAAAACATCGAATATACTAAGCTCGAGGCGGATGCTTTTGACAATGGAGGCCCGGAAATGGTCAATAGCCAAACGCCTGTCAAAGAACATCAATGGGAGCGGAAAACAAGCCATAACGGGAATTTTTGGGAAGAAAGGCGCTGTCCTGTTTGCGGATTGGAAAACCGGAGCGAGAGGAGCGCCCGCGAAAAACAATGGCGGGTCACCACACCTTGCATCGAGCCGGTAACGGAACCGGTTGCCTACGCAGATCTCTGCGAGGAACTTAAAAAGAATGATGTGCGCGAGAAGGCGGTCATCATCATCAACCCCAATTACTGTACAGCGGTATTTTTAGTCGGCAGCCAAGGGATACACATATACCCAAACATCAAAGCAAGCGGGCCGGAACAGATAAAAGCGGCGTGTGCCGAGCTTTTCGCTGGATCAGGGCAAGACATTATACAGTCTACCGTTACAGCGACTTCGGTTACTTGAATTCGCTATACAGCCACAGCGGCGACTAAAATGACTAAGAAAGTCGAGATGGGCTGGCGGTAGCCTATACCATCACCGGCCGCGAGGAGGAGAAAGCTGGACGGATGTGGGGCGTGTTCCTTGGGAAGGAAAATCTGACTCAGTCGACCGCGTGGTCGATTTTTTATTATCTTTTTCCTTTTTGGCTCTAGCCAGGACCTGCCACTTAAAAAAATCACTTAGTTAATAAGCGATTTTTTAAATGCCGCTTAAAATCGAGTCAAACTCGATCACGTTGCCCGGTTGTTAATGCGATTTCACGTGGCACGCCTGAAGTTTTATTAATTATTCAATTTTAAAAATCCTCGCCTTTCTAATCAGCGCTCACATCGCCCGTAGATGAAAGTAAAACGGCTATAGGACGCGTGGAATCGAATTTAGCCAAGATGATATTGATAATCACCATAATGGGTACACATAAAAACATACCCACCACCCCCCAGATGGATCCCCACACCACCAAAGAAATAATAATCACCAAAGGGCTCAAATTAAGAGACTTGCCCATCAGGCGAGGTTCGATAATCGAACCCAGAGTCATCTGGATCGTGGTCAATAAGACGGCCAGCAAAAAAGCGTGCGCCACATCATATTGCACCACCGTGAACAAAACCGGCAAAAATACAGCCACCAAAGACCCGACATTGGGAATGAAATTCAAAACAAAAACCAAAACAGCCCAAAAACTCGCGAATTGAATACCCATGGCCATGAGCACGGCGTAACATGAAAAAGCCGTCACGAAACTGATCAGGGTTTTAATTTTAAGATAAGTATTGATGTCTTGTTGAATTTTTTTAATCAAATTCTCGGTGGCTAAACGGGTTTTGGGATTGGGAAACAGGGTTTTGATCTTCCAATTGAAAGTGCGATATTCCAAAAACAAAAACAGTACGTAGATGCTGATCATGGTGGCAAAGCCGGCAACCGTGGTGATGATGCCCGCGGCCGTGGTGGCCACGGTGGTCAGATTAATATAATCCAAAAATTCGCCGTAAGTTATTCTGTCCTGCAAATCAAAGCGGGTATTTAAATCATTGATAAAAAATTGAAATTTCGCCTGAAACTTTGGAGCTGACGCGATAACTTCGTTGACACTGTTATTAACAAAGCCGACAAATATCCAAGCCGCCAAGGCAAAAGTGGCGAAAGATAAAATCAAAGCCAGCCAATAGGGTACATTTTTGGAGCCTAAACGGATTTTTTCATAGCCCTCGGCCAAAGCAATCAAAATGTACCAGATGATAACGGCAATGATCAGAGGAATGATGATGGCCTTGCCGATGTACAACAGATAAAAAGCCAGCACCAAGCCCATAAAACTTAAAATAATGGTTATTATTTTCATAGATAGCAGTAACTCCACTATAGCAATAATCCACACCTTGAACAATGCGCCGGTATTTGACACTGGGACGTTTAGCTCCCACAATTACTGACAATGAAACTGGAAATAACATCGGAATTCAAAGAAGCTTTGCACAAAATGGAAAACGGCAAAGCTTTTGTTTTTATCACCGGCCGGGCGGGTACCGGCAAAAGCACCTTGCTACGTCATTTCGTGGAACAGGGAAAAATCAAAGCCCCGGTTTTAGCGCCGACCGGCGTAGCCGCTCTGAACGTGCAAGGCGAAACCATTCATCGTTTTTTCAAGATCCCTCCTTCGGTCGACATTCAGGTGGCGCGCATGGAGGCTGAAAATCGTAAAAAACCGGACATTTACCGCCAAATACAAGCGCTGATTATAGATGAGCTCTCCATGGTCAGAGCCGACCTTATGGACGCCATGGATATTTTTCTGCAAGTCATCCGTCAAGATCAACGCCCTTTCGGCGGAGTCAGAATAATCGGCATCGGGGACTTGTATCAGCTTCCTCCGGTGGTCACCAGCTCGGATAAAAACGAATTTTCCTTGAGATATAAAACCCCCTACTTTTTTTCTTCCACGGCTTATCGCCGGTTGCACGGCGCCGGGCAAATCGACTTTGCTGAACTGACAAAAATTTATCGCCAAAAAGATCAGGACTTTATTGCAATACTGAATGCCATCCGCAACCGCGATATCGGACCTCAACAGCTTGGCATTATCAATGACCGGATAATCACCTCTCCGCCGCCCGAAGACTCCATTGTCTTAACTCCCACCAATGACGCAGCCGATAATCTGAATCAAACCAAGCTCCATCAACTCCCGGGAACAATCAGCGTGGTCGAAGGTTCGGTGGAAGGTAAATTTCAAGAAAAAGACATGCCCACGGATCTGTATTTGGAGCTGAAAACCGGAGCCAGAATCATGTGCGTGGCCAATGATCAAAAAAACCGATTCGTGAACGGCAGTCTTGGCTGGGTGGTGTCGGTCAACGCGAACAAGGGAGAGCAGTGCGTGACGGTTCTAATGGACGGAGCTCAAGAACCCATTGTCATCGAACCCTATACCTGGAATATTCACCGCACCAAATTCAATCGTAAAACCGGTTACTTGGAACAACAGCCCGTGGGCAGTTTCAGACAAGTTCCTCTGCGCTTGGCCTGGGCCGTCACCATTCATAAAAGCCAAGGCAAAACTTTTGACAAAGTAACATTGGATTTGGGACGCGGGGCTTTCGCCGCCGGACAGATATACGTAGCCTTGAGCCGATGCCGAACCTTGGAAGGCTTGAGTTTAATAAAACCCGTGACAGCCTGGCAGCTCAAACCCAATGACCATCTGGATTATTACTTCAATCAAATACTGAACCAACCGCCGGAGGCCGAGTATCTGGTAGATGATGAACAGATGGTGAGGCTCAAGCATCTGATTTTAACTTTACTTTGGACTATCTAGATGCCAATGGCGCCACCAGCACCTCGTTTTCAGGCAATGGCCAAGGAACCACCTTTACAGTGGAACAAGGCGCTTACAAGGTCACGGAAGATGCTGATGAAGGCTACGCCACGACCTATGCAGGTGACTGCGAAGGCACGATTACTGCCGGTCAAAATCTAACCTGCACGGTTACCAATAATGATTTACCGATTATCCCGTCTGATGTGGCTACGGGCACCATCAGGATCATAAAAAACGTGGTCAATGACCATGGTGCCACCAGCACGGCTCAAGATTTTACCCTGACATTGTCGGCCAGCGGTACCAACCCCATCAATTTTACGGGCAATGCTTCGGGCACGGAATTCGTTATTCCGGTCGGTGCTTATACGGTTATCGAACAAACAGCTGCCGGTTACACGGCCACTTATTCCGAAGACTGTTCAGGTATCATGGCCGCCGGCTCCAGCACAGTATGTACGGTTACTAATGATGACATTGATACTTCAATAGCCACGGGCACCATCACCATTATCAAACAAGTCATCAACGACAACGAAGGACAATCCAGCCCCGAAGATTTCTCTCTGACCTTGAATGCCAGCAACACGGAACCCATTATCTTCAACGGCAATGCTTCTGGCACCAGCTTTGTGATTGAAGCCGGCGGTTACTATGAAGTTACAGAGGATGCTTATGAGGACTATACGGCCAGCTATTCAGAAGGCTGCTCCGGCATCTTGGAAGCAGGTACTACCAGCACTGTATGCACTGTCACCAATAACGACAACTACAACGAACAGCCTCCCAGCAACCGCGGTAAATTGATTGTTGTCAAAAAAGTAGTCCATAGCTACAGCCGTCCGGAAAATGCTTCAGACTTTACTTTGCGCGCCACTTACATGCCGGCTCCGAATGATGACACGGCTTATGCTTTTGCCAAAGTCATGGACATCGTAACTTCCACCACCTCTGTTTTTAGAGGTAATGAAACTGGAACCGAATTTGAAGTCGGCGTCGGACCTTATTCGGTCACTGAAGATGCTAACCCTTATTACAATACCGCCTATTCCGAAGGCTGCCGGGGAAACATAGTCTCTGACATGACAGTCACCTGCACGGTGACCAACACGGACAAACCCTCCAGCGGCGGCGGAGGCGGCTCTTCGAGTGGCGGAGGCGGAGGCTGGTCTCCGGGTATTTTGGGAAGCACTCCTGCTCCCACAGCCGTTCCTCAACCAACTCCCAGAGTTTTGGGCGCTGAAGACGAAGAAGCTCCGCTCTGCATCTTAACCGAAGCCGAAGCTTTGTATGTAACTTCAGACGTCAGAACCATTCTGGGTCACTTGGGAGTCAACCGTAATGAAGCCATGGAAGAGAAGTATAATAAAGAACTGACGCCGCGCGTGGTCCCGGCCGATATCTCACCGGAGCACTTGGCCGCCATTCAAAACTTCGTCAACTATGGTACCAAAAGCAATGTGCGCTTGGGCCAAGGCGAAAGAGCGGGCGCGGTCAACAGCTTCAGAGCGATTTACAAACGCATTCCCGCAAATGAATGCGACTGGCAAAACGTCATCAAAATCGCGGACACCAAAATGCCTTATGACCTGAATGCCGGACGCGAAGAGGAAGTATTAAAAACCTTCAAAGAAATTTACGGCTATGACTATGACTCCAACAATCTGCTGGAAAGAATCGCTCACAAAGTCATGTCTTACGGAGTTCGCCCGCAAATCAGAGATCTGGATGCCGAATACACGGCCGCCAAAGTCTTCTACAGAATTTACGGTAAATTCCCCACCACGGCTTCGGAATGGGATGCTAACCGAGCCTTGGCTTACAGCGGAATCCCGCAAAAATGGCTGACCAAAGATCTGACCAAAAATGCCAGCTTGATCACCAATATAGGCACCAACAACACTCCAATCTCCAGATAAAAAATCAAGATGCAAAAACCCCGTCACACGACGGGGTTTTTAAATTAGCTGACCTTAAAGCTCAAAAAAATTCCACATCTTCCATTGCATGTATTTAACTCTTTTAGGTTGACACTTGAAGCCGTCCTCATAGTCCCCTTCCTGCACAATCAGCTCAAGACGGCCGTCGAGATCAATATCGTTAAAAGTAAAACTGCAAATCGGTTTTGGTAAATTGGATGATTGCCAAGCGGGTTTGACTTGTCCTTCAACCAAACGCATGATAAACAAATGATTTTTCACGGATTCATCCTCTTCCTCGAGCCAAAAAGGCTTGCTCGGGCCGTAACTCCCCGGCTTCCAGACCGACAAATTCAATTTGGTCTGACCATCATGCATGGAGTCCGCCAGCACAAAGAACGTTACTTGCCATTCGGGCGGTGACCGCCAAATCACGTCCGAACCGCGCGCCACGGTCATAACACCTCCGTCGAGCCCAAAAGACTCCTCTTGCCCGTCACCATCCCAGTCAAACAACTGAACACCAATTTTAAGCTCCGACTCGTGACTTATGTCTGCAGTTTGCAAAGATTCTTCCGGACGAACAATGGCGGCCCAAAAAATAACCCCTATTACAATCAGGAGCGTGAAAAATATCACGCTCCCTATGATTTTACGACTATTTTTGAGAGGCATCGGTTTTTATCTGACAAAATACGTCATCCAATCAGCCAGTCTTGGAGGCGTGTCCGAAATAAGCATCTCTCTCCATTTAGTATTGGTCAGTCGATCGCTCATATCCCAGGCGAATTCATAATGCGTGTACACACCGCCTTTGGCCACCCGTAATTTACCGTCTATGGGCACAATCACGTAGATGGCTGACACATTGCCCGTCGCTTCCTCCAATACCTGGCCATTGAAGGCATCTGTGGCCACATCCGCGATCAGCGAAGCCGGATTGTCAATTAAACTGGTGCGCGTGTCAGCCTGCTGGTCGCCCAAAGATTGCCACCAAATGGCTTCCAGCTGACCGCCGTAAGTTTTAATCAATTCATATTCCCCATCATTCAAGGGTTGATTATTCAATTCTTTTTCGGAAATGGTTTTTAAAGACACGGCCATATCTTCCAAATTTTTTAAAGTTATTTCCAGCTCCTCATCCAACAAGCCTTGATTTTTAAGCCCCTCTCTGGTCATTTGAGCTAAACCGGCCAATCGGGCGTACAAGACCGGGTTGGGCTCGACATAGCCTCTGGCGTCCTTGTCCGGCTCTTGCGGACCGCCGCCCATTTCCGCGTAAGCTTGTTTAGCATACAAAATCGTATCGTGTTTCAACTCGGTCCAGCTGCCCAAAAAAGTACTTAACGATTTGCGGGTCCAGGCCTGATTACGCATAAAAGACGGGTAGCCTGCGCCGGCCTCATCCAATAGCGGGCGCAAAACATTCAGCCAGCCCCAATACAGATTCTCCATCCAAGTTTCACGCGCTATCTTGGCTACCAAACCCTGTACCTTAGCCAGATCTTCGGCATAACCCGGGATCTTTTTCTCTCCCATTTGTTCCAAAATATTTTCCGCTTCTTGGGATCCGAAAGCCGCCGGTATATCCAAGCCCTTGGGCATGGTTCTTTCGCGAGACAATAATTTTTGAAAAATATCCGCGTCCAAAACATAGCGCTGACCCATGAATCTGAAATTGGTCATGGCCGGCTGAATATCCGCGGGCATGGAATTAATACTCGGACCGGGCAGTGTTTTGAGCATGCTGACCAAATCATCATAAGCTTGAGTATTTTGCGCCATGGCCGGCAGATTATAAGATCCGGTATAAACCTTGGCTGTCAGAGGCGACAGCTCCGGATAATTAACATCATCGCTCCGGCCGACCATAAAACTGATGGGTCGGAATAAAGCGTTCCATAAACGCAGATTATTATCCTGTTCCAAAGCCTTGGTTATCAAAATGGATGAATAGATATTGTCAGCCAGGGGTTTACCTTCTTGAAAAAACGGAAACTGCATGCGTCCATACCACATCATGGATTTGAAATAAGCTTTCAGAGCCGGAGTTTTATCGTAATGACCGCGCGGGACATATTGCGAATAATCTTCTGTCGCTCCCATAACCAAAGATATGTTCATACCTTCATGCGCTTCTATCAGCTCCAGTTCACGCTTTACCTCATTTTCAATCATGGCCGGAATCTTGACTTGAGCATTTAGCAGTTTGGATCCGACCGCGAAAAAGCCCACATTGCGCTTGGCCGCGTTTTCCCAAGCCGTGCCCTTCAGTGACTCGTATTGTTTGATTGATTCGGCCAGCATGCTTTGATTCAAAACATTCAGGATGGGCAAAAATTTATCCTGTTCAATCTTCTCCAGAACATGATTAAACAAAAGATGATAATTATGCAACATAGAGTCCGTAGTTACGAAGTTGGGTATACCGTCGTAACGATTGGCTTCGTAGATAGGATAAAATTCCACATGTTCCCCGGCCATAACCGCGAATCCGTTTTTAACCAACAAATCTTGAGCCGTTTTGGGCAAAGATTTGAAATCAGACCAGTTGGTCACATTGGAAAAATCCGCTTTAACAGTATAAGCGGGTACGGACGGCTCAAACTGAACATCAATCGGCTTATACTCCGCAAAAACTTGGCTTTCAACCGGCTTTGAATCTAAAAATTCATTCAACCAGGCTTGAGTTTCGGCTGACATGACCAAATCGGATACCGCCAAATTATCTGCCACTGAAGATGGCTCTTGATCTTGAACGATCTGCTGGTCGGTTGTGGTTTGATCGACCGCCACGGGCTGAACCTGATTCGGAGCTGTTCCATTACGGCTCTGATTAACCACAAAAACAATGACAGATAAGATGGCTACCGCGGCCATGGCAATCACCAAAATCGGCCCCCGGTTAAAACCCGTCTGTAAATCAGGCCTGTCTTCTTTGATTGCGGCTTTTTTAGCACCGGATTTTTTTGGAGCCGCGATTTTTTTCTTAACAGTCATAAAAAATAATAATAAAAATTTTATATTAAAAATAGTATACAATCTAAGCATCAATAAAACAAAAACAGCCAAAGCAAGACAAAGAAACGGCGTTTTCAGCGGTCAATCAATCTCCACCTTCCTAAACCCTATCCTATCCGGTGCATAATCTTGTGACAGACCCAGCATGCCGGCAAATACAATTGATTCTTCTCCATAGCGATCACGAATGTCGTCAATGGCGGAAGAGGTTCTTTTTCTTTTTTCAAAGACACTATTGTCATTTTCATAATGGACCGAATTTTTTGACCCTGGATTCCCGCCGTCAGCACTCGGCTTCCGCGGGAATGACAGGTTAAGTTTGGTTTGGCCGGACGGCGGCGAAAAATCCATCAGCGTGACTGCCAAAAAAGATACCGGCTGACTGCCATCCCATAAGTTTTCTAGGAGCCGCGCAGCGCCATCCACCAAAGAAAAAACATCATTTACCGCCTCGCTAAAATTCATCCTCCCGGCTTGGCCTCCAAAAAATGAGGAATGTGATATTTGATCCGTACCCCAAAAAGAAATCTGCACTTCCATGCGCCGCGCAAGCAAACCGAATGAACGTAAACGACGGCCAGCACGCTCGGTTAATTTGATCAAAATACTTAAAATCGTCCTACGTCGCACGTCTCCCGATGCCGCGATCGGGATCCAGACCGAGTGTACATTTTTTTGCGGGTGCCGGGACCAGTCGTCGCACGTCATTGGGTCTCGACGTAGGACGCGGGACGAGCGACGTGCGACGTCATTAGCCCTCCTGGGCACACAAAAAGAATGCCCGATGGACTTTGGCATACCGTCGCTCGTCATCCCTCCTTTCGCGAAAGGAGAGATCCCGCGTCGCTCGTCCCGCGTCATACTCAAGCTGTTATCCGGAACCAGCCGGTCAACATCGCGGCCGCACAGACGCTCATGCCACAACCAGCCGGCTTTACCTAAAGCGCGCATCAAATTGGCCACCGGATAATGTTTTAAATCCAGCAAAGTAAAAATGCCCAAACGATTCAAACGTTTTTTAATCCGCCGGCCTATACCCCAAGCATCTTCCAAATCCAAAGAGCCTAAAACATCGTCCAAATTTTCAGGCGTAATAATTACCAGACCATTGGGCTTTTCCATGTCAGAGGATAGTTTGGCCAAAAACTTGGACGGCGCGATGCCGATAGAGCAAGTAAGCCAATCACCCACTTCAGCTTGGATGCGCAAACGAGCCCGGCACAACGCCCAAGCTGCCTCGGCCGGATCTCGATACCAGCCGGTCAGATCCAAGAAAGCTTCGTCAATCGAATAATGCTCAACCCGATCCGTCAGCTCATGCAATAAAGAAAAAACACGCGAGGTGACGGCCCGGTATTTGGGCGGATCGTTCTGCACAAACACCATATTCGGGCATTTTTGCCGGCATTCTTGGAGCGACATCCCCACTTTAACCCCTTGTTTCTTAGCTTCGACCGAAGCCGCGATCACGCACCCGTTTTTATGCAAATAAGCGCACACCCCCAAAGGCCGCCCGCGCAAGTGCGGATTAGCCTGCTGCTCCACCGAAGCGAAGTAGGAATTCATGTCGATATGAGCAAACATATTTCATGTAGCATGTAGCTTGTAACATGTAGCAAGTGGACTAATCACTAGCTACAGTTTTTTATTGTTGACCAGAGCATGGCACCAATTTCATCCGCCAAGATTATTGCTTCTTTGCATGCATCATCAGAAATCCATTTTTCTTTTAATGAGAAGTCTAGAAGATATCGAGATTCTTTCAGAGATCCATAAGAAATCTGCAAAAAATTGCGCAAAACTTTTTCTTGCTGTCGAGCATAGCCTTCTGTGTAATTTAAAATAACAGATAGGGCCGCTCGTCTGATTTGAGATCTTGCGCCATAAACTTCGTCTTTGGGGAAGTTACGCGTAATTTTATAAATTAAATGTACATAATCATCCATCTTTTTCTGCAAAGTTTCATGAAATGTCATATTTTTGTTACATGTTATAAGTTACATGCTACATGACTATAAAGTCGCCATCTCCTCCAAAGTCCACTTCATGGTTTCGGTTGAAAAACGCAAACGAAAAGCATTAGCTTGATCGGAAACTGAAAAAATATAGAACTTCTCTCGCCCCCGGCGCTCCGCGTGCACCAAATTAACCCGCTCCACCTGATATTCCCGGTTACCCCATACAAAAGACACGGGTTCGACTTTGCGACCTTTGAAAGACACGACTACATCGATGGGTTCACCAATGAACTGGTACATAATTCGTCATATAGCACAAAGCACAAAACATATAGCAAAAATCTATCACTGATCCATCTCTATCTTCTTTATTGTTCGCCAAAGCATTGCTCCAATTTCATCCGCCAACTCTATTCCTTGCTGATAATCCGAATCTGATAAATAGTTTTCATCTCTTGAGAATTTAATTAAATATTTTGACTCTTTCAATGAGCCGTAGGCTATTTGTAAAAAATTTAAAAACACTGCCCTTCTTTGTCTGGCATAACCTTCTAAATAATTTAAAATAACAGATAGTGAGGCTCGCCTAATCTGCGAAGTTACGCCATAAAGCTCCTCTCTTGGAAAAGACCTGGAAACCTTATAAATAAAATGGACATACGCATCCATCTTTTGTTGCAAGATATCATGAAAAAACATATTCCTATAAACAATTAACTTCTTTTTTTGCTTTATGTTATGTGTTATATGCTTCGTGAAGCTATAGAACAAAAATAGAACATTATCAAACCAAAGTCAAGAGCTAATAAAAAACGGCTCATCAGGGAGCCAAAACGAGCCGTGAGAAAAGTTGCGGATCCGGAGACGCGTTCTCCGCGTTGATCATGGACGACAAAGTCCTGCGATATTCGAGAGCCTGGACAAATATTTGGACCGGCTTGCCGGATGGAAAAGCCAAATTCCAAAAAGTACTGATCTGATACCAGTAAGTAAGCTGTTGCAGGCGAGCGGGCAGGCCCGTGCTGGCAGCCTTAAGCGACCGGCGCCAGCTGCTCCTGCGCAAAACCCGGCCCAAACCCTCGTTCCGGCGCTCGCTCTCGGGTTGTTTTTTGATGAAACGCGAGACCGCGCCCTCAAATCTACGCAAGTCGCTGCCAAGCAGCGGCACAAGCAACAAATCAACGTCCTGATAGGAACCAAGTCCGGTTCCACTGGTGGGATTAAGCACCGAGCCCACAGCCACAACCGCCAACGGCAGATTGCGCTCTTTGCTTAATCTCCTCAGTCGCTCGCATAGATCCGAGACATTTTCTCGATCGCACGGATCCAGGATGGCCAGATAGTCGGACCAAGAAACTTCACACTTGAAACAAGCAGTATGTTCCCCGGCCCAAACTCCCAAAACCGACCCAATAATTTGAAGGTTCATGCTCTCTCCTCCTTTTTTGGTTTTAGTTGGTTGACTGCATAAAAACATATCAAAAAATACATGTCAAGATAAAGTCTAATAAAAAGAGCCCTCGAACAAAACATTCTGTCCGAGGGCCAAGTCGAGCCGAGCTCGACCAAGCGACTAAGAAGCCGGGGGGCCCGAACCCAGGGCCAAGGCACGTCGTTCGCGAACGACGTGCCAAGCGACCTAGGATCCGAGTTCCATCACGTCATTCGCGAATGACGTGATCTACCCCCAGAGCGAAGACGCCGATATTGCCAGGCTGCCCGTCAACCCAGTACCAGACGTCGCAGTCCAAGCCGCGCCCGCAAAAGTCGCCGAGGTGGAGGAGGTTGCCAGCAGCGAGGCATGTGTCAGTACGGGTGTACAACCCATCCAGCGGAAGCCGTTCGCCCGTAGCTTTGAAGTGGGCCAAAATGAGCCCTGCTACGAGTGATACCTCGCCGAAGCTGGACAAGTGGTGCTCGGAGAGCGCCAAGTGCTGACGAAGCGCGGAGAGCAGTTGCATCTGCTCATCAACCGCCTTCGACGTGCTGTCCTTCAACAGCCGCGGCACCCAGAAGACCAGCGCGTCTTGGGTCGGCGTGTCCTCGAAGTCCCATTCTTGCAGGTACCGGAAACCTTCGAAGCAAGGGCCGGTCAAGGGGGCATGCTTTTTCAGGGTGAAGCCGGCACGCACCTTGTAGCAAAGAGGCACGTCGGACGGGACGTCATGCTCTGTGGCCAGCTTGCGATACTTGGCCAGCGTCCCCTGATGCTCGGCCGGAACTTCCGCGTTGGTGAGCGGAACGAGATATTCTTTGCTTGCCATGTTCCTAACCTCTTCCTTCATTTCGAAGCTTATCAGCTTCTCCGCGTCCAAGAACCTCAATCCCCAGAGCGAAGACGCCGATATTGCCAGGCTGCCCGTCAACCCAGTACCAGACGTCGCAGTCCAAGCCGCGCCCGCAAAAGTCGCCGAGGTGGAGGAGGTTGCCAGCAGCGAGGCATGTGTCAGTACGGGTGTACAACCCATCCAGCGGAAGCCGTTCGCCCGTAGCTTTGAAGTGGGCCAAAATGAGCCCTGCTACGAGTGATACCTCGCCGAAGCTGGACAAGTGGTGCTCGGAGAGCGCCAAGTGCTGACGAAGCGCGGAGAGCAGTTGCATCTGCTCATCAACCGCCTTCGACGTGCTGTCCTTCAACAGCCGCGGCACCCAGAAGACCAGCGCGTCTTGGGTCGGCGTGTCCTCGAAGTCCCATTCTTGCAGGTACCGGAAACCTTCGAAGCAAGGGCCGGTCAAGGGGGCATGCTTTTTCAGGGTGAAGCCGGCACGCACCTTGTAGCAAAGAGGCACGTCAGACGCGACGCCATGCTCTATCGCGAGACGACGGTATTTGGCCAGCGTCTCCTGATGCTCGGCCGGAACTTCCGCGTTGGTGAGCGGGACGAGATATTCGACCACCTCTTCCGACTCCTTATCCGACAGACCTCCGCGGTCAGGGTGGCCTTCTGCGGACACGCGCAGAGTGGCGACCATGCGATCCACGATGCCCGGATTTTGGAGAAGTTTTTCGCCCTCCTCAATCGTCAAACGCTCGGCGAAGAGTCTCATGAGCGCCCCGTACTTCCCAGCTTCCCACTTGAATAGGTTCGCCATGTGGTTGCCCTATCCTTTCTTCCGTGGATTCCCGCTTTCCCCCTTCGCTGACCCAACTCCGCATAAAGCTTCGATGGATTCAGCTCCGTGGGACAAGACGCGAGAATGACGAAAATGCCGTCGGTGCATCCGAAACCCGCCTCATGCAGAGCCTTGGACTTCCCTTTGGTTAAAAACGGCTCAACTTTCACGAAGCATGTAGCATGTAGCATATAGCAATAAGTTTGATGATACATGTTACAAGATATATGCTACATGAAATTCATGTAAATTAAGCCGTTTTTAATGCATTGATTATTAAAAGAACAATGGCTTTATTTAGCAATAAAATCAGCTTCTGTCAAGCCTTAATACGGCAAGCGGTTATCTAACCCTCGCTGTCAGCCGTCGGCACCAAGTGACATTTTCTGCATCTGGCTTCATACATTTCATCACCTCCTACCACGATGCGCGGCGAATCATACGGAGCCGGCTGACCGTCGATTAAACGCTGAGTTCTGATAGCCGGTTGCGCACAGCATACGCAGACCGCATTCAGTTTGGTCACGGAATCAGCCAAGGCCATGAGTTGGGGTATGGCACCAAAAGGCTCGCCCCTAAAATCCGTATCCAAACCCGCGATCAAAACACGCACTCCGCGATCTAAAAGCTGTCGGACAACTGCCATAATCTGTTCGGTAAAAAATTGAGCCTCATCAAATGCCACCACCCGGCAATCTTCTTGCCAGTGGGTAAAAACATCTAGCGGTTCATTAATGGGAATAGCTTCATACATCCGCCCGTCACGAGATGCTATGGCTGATTGTTCACCGCGCACGTCAATTTGAGGTTTAAAAACCAATACTTTTTGTTTAGCGATGGTCGCCCGTTTCAAGCGTCTGATCAGTTCCTCACTTTTACCGGAAGACATACAGCCGGCGATGACTTCCAGGGATCCAAATTGATTTGGCATAAATATGTTTGATTATACAATCAGGCGCCGTCTTGCACAAAACATGTAGCATGCAGCACATAACATGTAACATCGTCCCGCGTCAAAACAAATATTGTCATTCCCGTGACTTGTCCCGCGAAGCTTTAGCGAAGTGGGAAAACGGGAATTCACGGAACTATGAACGGCAGGATGTGGGATGTGGGATGTGGGATGTGGGACGTGTTGTACGCAAGAGCCTAACTCACCCTACCCTCTCTTACCCAAGAGAGGGAAAGAAAGCCGAAGGCGGGGATAAATTAGGACGCGATGTACGCGATAGGACGTTAAGTACGTTATTAATTGTTGCTTAAGGTGGATTCTCCCGATGCTGCGATTCGGGATCCCGATCCCACCTACGCTAAGGCGATGGTGGGCACCGCGAGTGTATAATTTTTTGCGAGTATCGGGACCGATTTAATTATTTAGCTCGTTAAGCCTATCAGCTGCTTAGCCGGGAATGACCATGTTGGTTTTGACGTAGGACACGGGACGTGGGGTAGTCGTTCGCGAACGACACCCCGTGGGACATTAGGTACGTTATGGACGATTGTTGTGTGCTACATGTTATATGCTACATGAAATGATTGACTTTCTATCGAAAATGAATTATTTTCTGGCGGTTGGATCTGGTTCCTTGGACAAGGAGACTGTAATGCAGGCCCACGAAAAAGCGCTGGATGAACTGGAAAAACTTACTTTGAGCAAACGTTTTGCCGCGGTCAAGCACCCGGGCTGTCCTTATTGTCAAAAAGACACCTTTCACATGTCCCGCGCGCATGCCCTGGCAGCCAGCGCGGTCATCATCTCGCTGTGTACGCTGGCCGGTTTTTGGCTGTCCGGCCAAGCAGGGAGTGGTTTTTTTGACTTTATCGGCTCCATGCTGATGCTCGGCTTGCTGGGCGTGATGCTGGCCGGAAGCTATACCCGCGTCATCGACGAATGGCTGGCCTTCAAACACCACAAGCGCCTGCTCAATGAGCTTGATTACATAGATAGGCTTTGGCTGGCCTTAAGATATGAAATGCGCCGAGTGCGGGAACAGTATGCCGGGGAACAAGATCCGGCCGCCCTATGTTTGCATGAGGTGGATCGTTTTCTGCAGCAAGCCCAAAACCTGCAGTACCACCTGCGAACCGCCTCTGTCAGCCGCGGTCCGGCCGAAGGACTGATGGAGTGCTTAAGCGCCATCTCCCATGTCCGCCAGCAAAAACAAATCCTGCAGGATTACCGCGCCGACTGTCTGTCGCTTTTACAGGATTTGTACACGATCACGGACAGCATGCAACAGCATCAGGCCTTGCAGGTTGCTATGTTCCGGGACACAACCGGACAGCCAATCCACTCTCCTGATGACCTGGTCGTCTTGTGCCTGGAGAGAATCGTATCTCCCATGCGCATGGCTGAAATCTACTTGGTTCTGACGGACATGGATGCCAAGGTAGCGCGCGCCTGCCGAGCCGATCAGCTCAAACAAGCCCGCAAAAAAAGCTTCAAGGAAGGCCGGCCCAATACAGAACTCATGAAGACAGCCTTGCAAAAAACCATCTATCATCTGTCTCCGGTCCAAGACTTCGTCAAGCGCCTCTAAGCGCTTGTTTTTTTATAAAAAATGCCCGGAGCCGGATCACGGCTCGGGCAGGTAAGGCAGAACAAGCCAACGCAGTTGACTCGAATGTTCAATTTCGCGCTGGGCCGGGCAGATTAACGTCACCACACGATGGCCGTCCGGCATGATTCTGCGAGCGCCCCGATACGCGCCATTCTCCACAAAGTGTTCAATCGGATCCTCAACCACCCCTCGTTTGCTGTCCGCCGCGTGAATCACGGTACCTTGGCCGGTAGCCAAACCCACGTGCCCCACAGCTTCATCAGGATAGAGGTGATACAGGTTCCAGCCCGTACCGGCCTTGAACACCAAGTCCCCGGCCTTCAAGCCATCCTTGTCCACCTTTTTGCCCATCTCGCGCTGTTCGACCGCATACTTGGGCAGCCAAATACCGCGCCGGGCATACAGCCACTTGACCATGGATGAACAGTTGACCACTTGAGGAGCGCGCTTGTATTTGGCGTCAAACACATAGCGCGACCGGCCGATTAATCCTCTGGCCAAAGCCACCATGTCCACCTCAACCACTCTAAAACCTCTGGTTTTGAGGATGGCTAAGACTTCATCTTGAGGAATGAACAGCCACAAAGCTGAAAGATCCAGAGCGCAACGCTGTTTGACCGCACGGAATCCAAAGTCATACATTCTCCCTCCTCCTTATGTATCCGCGCCGTTGATTCTCCTTACGGCCTAAATAATCATAAAAAGACCTTTTGGTCAACCATTTCATGTAGCACGTAGCATATAACATATAACATGTAGCATGTAGCATGTAACAATATCAAACCCCGTTATGCGATGAGGTAAGTTGTTTTACATCGAAAACAAAGACGAGGACGTCCACTCTGCATATCGGCTGACATTGCATGGTGCTTTAAGTTATATGCTACGTGCTACATGAAACCATCTTTCTTCTTTGTTTTTTATTCTGTATAATAGAGCCATGTTTCGCTGGTTACGCGCTTTGGCCGTGAGTGACATGATGTATCTGACGGTTTTCGGATTGCTCGCGCCCATCTTTGCTTTATTTTTAAGAGAACGGATTCCGGGCGTCACCTTGCTGACCGTGGGTTTGGCCGAGGGTATTTATCTATTAACCATTGGAATTTTAAGGCCCTTCTCGCAACTTTATTCAAAAAACGATTTAACGGGCTGGAGAACTCAACACTTATTATGGTTTGGTTCTTTTTTTGCGGCCATGACCCCGTTCCTATACCTCATGGCGCGCGACATGATTGATATTTACGTAATTCAAATTCTCTACGGCGTAGGCATAGTTTTCTGCGAACCGGGCTGGAGCCGCCTGATGGACAAGGCCTGCCAGTACCGTTCTTTTTTAAGCACTGAAAGATACAACACCATCGGTACCCTGACCGCGGCCGGACTGGCCTTGATCGGAGGTTTTATCGCAGATCAATACGGCATGGTTACCCTATTGATCTATATGAACGTAACCATCGTGGTGGCGGCCGGCTTTTTATGCGTTCTTTACTGGCGTTTCGGTTTGAATAAAAATTCAACCAAAGCCTGAATTATGAAATCCAATCCTTTAAAAATTTTATTGACCACGGATCTGCTGATTGCCGGAGCCTATGGCCTGATACTGTCCATCTTCCCTTTATTTTTAATGGATACCATGGCCGGCGCCACTCTGTTTACCGTTTCTTTGGCGCAAAGCCTCTTCCTGTTATCCAAAATAAATTTTCACTGGATTGCCGCCAACTACATTAAACATCATCATGTCCTCGATAGAGCGCGCGGAGGTTTATTGACCGGAGCCATCATCATTTCTTTGGTGCCGGCTTTGTATCTAACGGTCTCGGATATGACTTTAATTTTATTGATCCAAATATTTTTGGGCCTGGGCATGGGTATTTTGCAAGCATCCTGGAAAATTTTATCTCACGAAGATATAAAAAAGACGGACTGGCCGACTCTGCAAAACAATCACCGACATACCACTATTTTTGTTATGGCCATGACCGCGGCCTTGGGCGGCTTTACAGCTTATAACTACGGATACTGCGCCCTGATGTACTTAATGACCGGTATCGGTTTGCTCGCAGTCCTTTTAAGCGCCGTACTAATCATGAAATCACCAGCCAAAAGCTGATAATCAGTGCAGGCAAAAAAATTTAAAAAAAATAAGTTTACAATAATTTTTATTTTATAATTTTTCAGTTTGAGTTTCTGTCTTTGTTTCGCCATTCGGCGATTTTTTTATGGTCGCCTGATAATAAAACCTTGGGTACTTTCCAACCCATAAATTCTTCAGGACGCGTATATTGCGCGTACTCCATCTCACCGTCTTGATTCCATGACTCCTGATCCAGGGATGAAGCCGCGCCCAAAACACCGGGCCTCAAACGCACTACAGCATCAGTCATAACCAAGGCGGCCAACTCTCCGCCCGTCATCACGTATGGCCCTATGGACAATTCCTCATCCGCCAATTTTTTAGCCACTCTCTCATCAACGCCTTCATACCGCCCGCACAAAAAAACCAAACGGTCATATTTAGCCAACCGGCGGGCATCTGATTGTGTAAACATCTTGCCTTTGGCTGAAGTTAAAATAACTCTCACTCGTCCTGCGTCACTCGTCCTGCGTCCTACGTTTTTTCCATCAGAGACGCGGGACGACTGGGACGTACGACGTGGAGTGGTCGTTCGCGCAACGACACCCCGTGCGACGCCCATTGTTTTCAATGCTTCATAAAACGGCTCCACCCGCATCACCATACCCGCTCCCCCGCCAAAAGGCCGGTCATCCACGTGCCCGTGCTGATCTATAGCCCACTGTCTTAGCTGGTGAGCTTCAACTTTAAGCAATTTATTTTTTTGCGCTCGCCCTAAAATCGACTCACCGCAATACGCGTCAATCATTTCCGGAAAAAGAGTCAGGACATCAACCTGTAAAAACCGGCCATTCTTTTGAGACTGTTTTTTAATCATATTGAATCAATTTTGCCACGCTCCGCATAAAACGTCCATCAAAATAAAATCACCTCGCATGAGCGGGGTGATTCTTGTCTGACTATTTTGGATTATATACCCAAATCGGCCAAATCCTGATCTGAAACCAGCTTATCCTCTTTCTCTTCAGGCTTGCGGCGCGTTTCCTGATGAGCCATGCGGGCACCCTCGGGTTCGTAAACCTTGAGGTTGACGCGGGCATTTTCTTTGGCGCCCACAATTTTGAGCAAGATGCGCAAGGCACGGGCCGTTTGACCCTGGCGGCCAATGACGTAGCCCATGTCTTCTTGATTGATATGAAGAGTAATGAGTACGCCGCGTTCATCAACAGTGCGTTCGGTCTTCACGTCATCCGGGTGGTTGACGATAGACTTAACCACATATTCAATAAACTGCTGGTCCTTAAACTGTTCTGCCATATCGGCTCTGAACAATCCGCTCAACAGCCACACGCTTGCTCGCGCAAGACGAGCGCCTCGAGACGGATAATGTCATGATTGCCGGCCTAAGATGCAAACCGACGTTTATAAATTAACTTGTAAAATACTTGGATTATTGGCCGGCATCTTCAGCCAAAATCCAGCTGAATATAGCACACAAAAAACCCCATGTCAAAACAAAAAAGAGGATTTAACCTCTTTTTTTGGCTTATATTAGGCTTTTTTTGCCAGCTTCTCTTTGCGCTTCTTGGAAATCTTGGTGTTTTTTCTTTTCTCGCCCTTAACCACACCGTGCTCCACAAAAAGATTCCAAACCGTGTCCGTGCATTGCGCGCCGTTGGCTATCCAATGTTCGATCCGGTCTTTTTTAACCGTAAAAGTTCCGGGATTGGTGCGGGGATTGTAATGACCCAAGATTTCCAAAGCCTTGCCCCAAGGATCACGCGACTTCTCGCAGATAATAAACCTGTATTCAGGCTGTTTTTTCTTGCCTATTCTGGTTAAACGAATGCTTAACATAGTTATTCAAGTTGTTTGAGATATTAATTCTGATAAATGAGGTTTAGTCAGGGTACCAGCCCCGAACCTCTTGAGCCCATCCCCTCTTTCTGACGGGAAGGATGTTGGCCGTAACATAGCTGGAATAGGCGGTAAAGTCAACTGTTTCATGTAGCACATAACATGTAGCACATCGCAATCGTCCATAACGTCCTCTCACGTACTTAGCGTCCCAATCGTCGCTCGTCCCGCGTACCGCGTCATGAAACATGTCCCGACACCATGATCGGGATCCCGATCAATATATATTTGATTATTGTATCGGGATAGCACGTAGCATGTAACAAACAATCCAACATCCAACATCCTACGTCGCACGTCCTACGTAACCACCCCCCGTCATCCTGAACTTGTTTCAGGATCTCATCACTAAATAATTAATACACCCTACGTCAAAACCATTGCGAGCGAAGCGCGGCAATCTCGCTTATTAGTAATCATGTCACTGCGCCCAGTCTCCCGTCAGCAGGTCTTCCAAACTCTTAGCATCTTTCAGCTTATACGGGCCAATGCGCGTGCGCCTTAATTCCTTAAGATAAGCGCCGCAGCCCAGTTGCTCGCCAATATCGTGAGCCAAAGAACGTATATAGGTGCCCGAGGAACAAGTAACTCTGAATTTTAAGACCGGCCAACTATATTCCGTAATGACTAATTCTGTGATATCCACTTTTTTAGTGGGGCGCAAATGCTCCACATCCACGCCTTTTCTGGCCAATTCATAAAGTTTCTGCCCGCCCACTTTTTTAGCCGAATAAGCTGGAGCCTTTTGTTCAATCGTACCTCTGAACTTCGCCAAAGCTTCTTCTATATCTTCCCGACGCGGGACGAGCGACGTGGGACGTGCGACGACCACCCCGGTTAAATCATAAGTATCACTGGTGCCGCCCAACTGAGCAGTCGCTTCATAAGTTTTATCCAGCCCGACCACGTCATGCAGTTTTTTGGTCTGGCTGCCTACGCCCACTAATAGCAAACCCGTGGCAAACGGATCCAAGGTCCCGCCATGCCCGACTCGACGCGTTTTATATATCCTGCGTACTTTATCAACCACATCATGCGAGGTGATCCCGGCGGGCTTATCTATCAATAACATGAGAGATGGAGAATCAGGCATAAATCAATAATCAAGATACAGTATTCAATTAAAAATTACGAATTACGAATTAATAATCAATAACCAAATTCCAATCACCAATTAAGGTCTTACAATTGACACCCTATCCTGTCATTCCTGCGAAGGCAGGAATCCAATATGGATAATTAATCATCCATATTTTGGTCAATTGGTTATTGTTGTATTGGTTATTATGCACTTTAGCAGATTGCCACGCCACGGCGTTCGCGAACGCCGTGGCGTGCTCGTCGGACTCGCTCGCAATGACAATGTTGGTTTTGACGCGGTACATTGGGGTCGTTTGTTATATGCTACGTGCTACATGTTTCATGACGCGCGGTACGCGGGACGAGCGACGATTGGGACGCTAAGTACGTGAGAGGACGTTATGGACGCGATGTACGTTAAGTACGCCAGTTGAGCTATGGACTTCCGTCTCGTTTTTTGATAACCTGTGCTCATCAGCCATTAATCTATTTGAAAAGAATCGGATGGTTTGGTCTGCGCGCTGATCACGAGTAATTTACGGATTTCCTTGCTTATAATTTCCATGCTAATTTTAGCCAAAAATTTCAGACAACATTCTGGAAAGACGGGCTCTCCTGCCATGGAGGCGTGATCGTTTGTTGAACACAAAAGCAGATCTTTGCCATGCGATTGTCATCATATGACATTTGTTATCGCATTAATTTTGGGTTTGGGAATAGGTGGCGGTTCGGCCTACTACCTGTTTACAGCCAAAGCCAAAAAAGCCAAATTAACCTTGGAGGAGGCCGAAAATAAATCAAAACTGCTGGTCAAAGACGCGGAAACCAAAGAGCAGGAAATCTTGGTCCGCGCCAAAGACAAGGCTATCAAAATCATAGAAGAGGCCCGTCGTGACGAAAAACAAGCTCAAGAAGAACTTAAAAAACAACAAGCCGCCTTGGTGGAACGGGAGACGGCCTTTGGAACCAGAATGCTGGAAATTGATGAAATCAAACAAAAACTCGAAAAGCAGTCCGCGGATCTGACAGACAAAGAACAGCAAATCCAAGCCATCAAAGAAGAAGAAAGCAAAAAACTGGAAGAAGTGGCCAACCTGACCCAAGAACAAGCTGTGGAGCGCTTGCTGTCTTTGGTCGAAGAAAGAGAACAGGATACTCTCATGAGCCGTATCCATAAATTGGAAAAAATGGAGTCTGATGAAATAGACCGCAAAGCCAAAAACATCTTGGCCGTGGCCGTCCAGCGTTTGGCCGCCTCGCACGTAGTGGAAACCACCACCACACACGTGGAACTGCCCAGCGATGAAATGAAAGGACGCATTATCGGACGCGAAGGCAGAAATATCAAAACCATCGAATTATTGACCGGCTGTGAACTGATTATCGATGACACGCCCAACATGCTGACCATTTCCGGCTTCTCGCCCATCAGAAGACAGGTAGCCAAAAGAACATTGGATAAACTGATCGTGGACGGACGCATCCACCCCGGACGCATTGAAGAAACCGTGGACGAATCCAAAAAAGAACTGGCTTTGGATATTAAAAAAGCCGGCGAAGACGCCCTATTCCAAGTGGGCATCTCCATGGCCGGCATCGATCCCAAGCTGGTGCAGATTTTAGGCCGTTTGAAATACCGCACTTCGTACGGCCAGAATATTTTGCAGCATTCCATGGAAGTGTCGTTGATAGCTACCATGTTGGGCGAAGAACTGGGTGCTGATGTTTCGGTTTGCAAAAAAGGCGGACTGTTTCATGATATCGGCAAGGCCGTGGATCACGACTTACAGGGCGGACATCCGGAACTGGGTGTGCAAATCCTTAAAAAATTCGGTTTTCCTGAAGAAATTTGGTATCAATGTCTGGGCCATCATGAAGACAAACCTAAAACCTTGGAAGCTGTTATTGTTAAAGCTGCGGATGCTATCAGCGGAGCCCGGCCCGGAGCACGTAAAGACTCTCTGGAGCAGTATGTGAAGCGCTTGGAAGAGCTGGAAAAGGTGGCTTCAGGTTTTGAAGGCATTGATAAAGTCTATGCCATACAAGCGGGCCGCGAAATTCGCGTATTCGTTAATCCCAAGGCCATGGATGATTTTGGAGCCACTAATCTGGCACGCGACATTGCCACCAAAATCGAAGCCGAACTAAAATACCCCGGAGAAATCCGTGTCACTTTGATTCGCGAGACCCGCATCATTGACTACGCCAGATAAAAAAACCGCCTGTCAGTTCAGGAGGTTGAGAGATGATCGGGTCGCCGCCAGGCGGCCCGACATTTTTAGCGGCTGACGGAGATGTGCCAGCGCGATCGCTGACCTGGTAACCCGAGTTGAGCGCGCGATGCGACGCAAGCAATCCAACAGGATCTTGCCCTTGACCCAGGAATTGCGCGGGGCAAAGCCGAGCAACTTGTTCAAAACCAGCACAAACCGGTCTATGAGCAGCGGATCAATCAAGAACATGTTCGGACACACCGCTTCCTGCTCAAAGACATGCAAGCTGTTGGTGATGTGAATCTCGGCTTGGCGACGACGGGCGGCACTGGTTAATACTCGGCTCATAAACTGAACCATGAAATGGCTCTGATCTTCCTGGCACAGGTACTCATCCAGATCCTCAAGAGAGCCTTCCCAGTAAAAGATCAGACTTAGATAACTTTCCATGCCTCCTCCTCCCCGTTAATGCCTTAAAATACCCAAAATCTTAAATACATTATTTAAAAACAACCGTCAACCCTATTGTCCGCTGGCTGAAAAAGAGCATAATATACTTCTATGACCTGCATTAATATTTTAATTTTTGGAGATGTGGTCGGCAAAATCGGCCGTTTAGCTCTAAAAAAGCACTTGCCGGTTTTAAAAGACAGATACTCTCCGGATATCACGGCCATCAATGTAGAAAATCTGGCTCACGGACGAGGCATTACGCCCGGCACCCTGCAAGAGATGAGTGACCTGGGAATTGATATTTTTACTTCGGGGCACCATGTCTGGGAAAATCCGCAAGGTTTATCCTTGCTTGACAGCAAAGACTGGCAGACACGATTGATCCGCCCGCTGAACGCAGACCCAAAATCAGCCGGGATTGGGTATTGCGTAAAAAACATCAAAGCCACCAATGTGATATTTTTAAACCTGCAGGGCCGCCTCTTTATGCCCCAGGAAGTATCTTCCCCCTTTTTAGCCTTTGACCGTTTCTGGGCGCAAACAGTACCCCAATACCCCAATCCGTTGGTGGTAATAGACTTTCACGCCGAGGCTACCAGCGAAAAACAGGCTTTGGGACATTTTGCCGACGGGCGGGCGGGACTGATCTACGGCACCCATACCCATGTGCCCACGGCTGATGCCCAAATACTGGAAAAAGGCACGGGCTATATCACGGACGCGGGCATGGTCGGTGCTTATGATTCGGTTATCGGTTTTGAAAAAAATAGCTCTATTAAGCGATATTTAGAGGATTCAACCGCTCCTTACGAGCTCGAAAGCCATGGCCGGGCCGTTATTAACGCTTTATTATGGACCGTGACTATTGACAAAAAGGGTGAAAATCAGCTTAAGCTGATAAGGGAAATTATTGATATATAAGCGAATAAATGCTAGACTAACCCCATTAATCAACCGTCTAAACCCAACTTGAGACAGTTGGCCGGCGACGGGCTAATTCACACTTAAATCAACCATTATGAATAAAGCTGAACTCATCAACGTTATCGCTGAAAAAGTCGGCGTAACTAAAAAACAAGCTGAAGACATGATCGAGTCTTTCGTTGACATCGTCATCAGCGAACTGCAAAAAGGCAACGAGGTGACCATCGCGGGCTTCGGTCAATTCCTGGCTAAAAAACGGGCCGGCCGCATGGGCGTTAATCCGCAGAACCCGTCTGAAAAAATTCAGATACCTTCCGTGACCGTACCCAAATTCAAAGCCGGTAAAAGCCTGAAAGATGCTTTGAAGAGCCAGCACGCCCCGGAACCGATGACAGCTGCTCCGGAATCATCCGTCCAATAAAATCCAAAAACAGATTAAAACACCCCGCTTGGGGTGTTTTACTTTTTTTGAACCACGGCCACCAGATTCCTGCCTTTGAACCAATGGCACCAACCGGATAAATCATAAGCACCGATATTCTCTATGGCCCATAATTTAGCATCGAAATCAGCTTTATATTCAAGCGGAGTATAAGCATGCACGTAGCGTTTTTCCGGCCTAGAACCCGCTTTCCAGGCGTAATACAAGTCCCCGCCATCCCCGCCCGGAACACCCACGGCTCTTAACCAGGCGTATTTAAAAGTTTGCCACGAAAAGAAACGACGCGCGCGCAAATTCCAAACCGCACACACCAGCCAGCCTCCGGGCTTTAACAGACGATGCATCTCTTGTATGGAACGACGTCTCCATTCCTCCGAAGGCACGTGGTGCAAAACAGCTACGCAGGCGACCAAGTCCGCGCATTGATCAGGTAAATCTACTTGAGGCAAACCTCCGGAAATGATTTTAAAATTCGGCCGTCCGCCGTTCTTTGCTTCAGCCTGCTGTCTTAAAGCTTGAGAGGGTTCGACACCCAAATAATTTATATTCGCCGGCAAAACATCAAACAACCTGCCATTACCGGCTCCCATGTCGATCAGTGTGTCTCCGGGTTTAGTTTTTTGAACAATCAAATCCATTAAATTCCAAGGCCGGCCCCGCTTGGAGCTGAACATCCGCCCTTCCGATTCATAAAAATCCGAGACTTCTTGAGCTGTTCTTTGTCTGGCCCGTGTATCCATATCAATCAAGATAACGGTTTCAAGAGCAAAAGTCCATGCCATTCCATCCTTGCCATAATCCTCAATTCATAGCATCATAGGCTTTACCATGCAAAAGATTCCTCCTCTTGATTTGGCTAAAGACGTCATAAAAAACGTCTTGTTTTTGGATTGCCCGACCAGAAAAGATGTGATGAAAGAAATCAGAAAGCGTTTAAAAAACACAGACTATGCCTTCCCAGCTTCCATCCAACTTTGGCTGGCTTACAGAGAGCTGGTAAAAGATGGGCTAAAGAAAAACCCGGCCTTGGAAAAAGCTTTGCGCGTTAAAGACGTACGGACGGACAGCGGCGTGGCGCCGATCACGGTTTTGACCAAGCCCTTCCCCTGCCCCGGGCGCTGTGTTTACTGCCCCACGGAAACGCGCATGCCCAAGAGCTATTTATCGAGTGAACCCGCGGCCGCCAGAGCCTTGAGCTTAAAATTCGATCCCTACGAACAAGTCCTGCAAAGAGTAAAAGTTTTGGAGCGCAACGGGCACCAAACCAATAAAATTGAATTGATCATTAAAGGCGGAACCTGGTCGGCCTATACTGCGTCATACCGCGAGTGGTTTATCAAAAGATGTTTTGAAGCGGCCAATAACATTAATCACCCCGCTTGCACGACCGAGACCGAAGAAAATTTGCAGCAAGGAGATTTACTGAACCAACAAACCATTAATGAAACCGCCGAACATCGGATTATCGGCCTGACCATTGAGACCAGGCCTGATTGGATCAAGCCCAAAGAAGTGATTCATTTGCGCCGGCTGGGTGTGACGCGCGTGGAGCTGGGCTTGCAGATCATCGATGATCGGGTACTAAAACTAACCAAGCGCGGAACCACGGTAGCGGACGCCGAACGCGCTATCAGCCTGCTTAAGTCAACCGGCTTTAAAGTTGACGTCCATATTCTGCCGGGCCAGCCCGGAGCCAGCACGCAAGATGACCTGGACTCTTTTAAAAAGCTTTTTGACGACCCGAGATTCAGGCCGGACATGGTCAAAATATATCCCTGCGTGGTTTTGCCCAATGCCGAGCTAGCTGAATGGACAGCGCGTGGAGAATACAGACCCCTGGAAGGCTCCGAACTAAAAGAGCTGTTGATTAAAATGCAGGCTATGGTGCCGCGCTATTGCCGTGTTCCGCGTTTAATCAGAGATTTTCCAACCACGGAAATCACTCACGGCAACAAACAGTCCAATTTAAGAGAGTCGATTGAATCTGAAATGAAAAAACGAGGTTTAGCCTGCGTTTGTCTGCGTTGCCGCGAAGTGGGGCACGTGCCGGGCGATCACACAATGGATGAAACTAAAATATTTGAGGAACGTTACGAAAACGCGGATGGCCTTGAAGTGTTTTTATCGGTCGAGAACATGGATCGCAGTGCCGTCTTTGCGTTTTTAAGATTGAGGTTGCCAAAAATCCCTCTAAATCTCCCTTTGACAAGGGAGACTTGTATGTTGCATGGCACGATCATCCCTTATGATAAAAAATTGACTGTGGCAGCTCGCGAACTACGCAATAATCAAACGCCCGCCGAAAAATCGATCTGGCAATTCTTAAAAAGAGACGCTACCCAGTATCGTTTTTTAAGACAAAAGCCGATTGATCATTTCATTGTGGATTTTTACTGCTCCCAACTTCTACTGGCCATAGAAATTGACGGCTCTTATCATGAAGAAAAAATTGACTACGACCAACAAAGGTCTGATAAGTTGGCCACTTATGGAATCAAAGTAATACGCTATACCAATCAACAAGTGCTTACAGACTTCGATAATACAAAAAAAGATTTGATGAATAGACTGGCAGAACGACACCAAGATCTCCTGCTATCTTCAAAAGAACATATATCCCCCTTGACAAAGGGGGACCAAAGGGGGATTTACGAAACTTTCCCGGTCTTAAAAAACGCGGCCATCATCAGAGAATTGCATACCTATGGAACGGCTTTAAATATAGATCAGCACCGGGCTGAAGCCGCCCAGCACAAGGGATATGGCCGGCTATTGATGGAGCGCGCGGAAAAAATCGCTCTGGACCGGGGCTATGCCAAAATAGCCGTCATTTCCGGGGTGGGCGTAAGAGAGTATTATAAAAATGTTTTAGGCTACCATGAACAGGATACTTACATGGCCAAAGATCTGAAACAGTCAGCTTGAAATTTTCTGTCTTAAACCCACAATCGCCTGCTTTTCTTGCTGCAATTCCGCGATACGTTGTTTAAGATCCGCATTCTCGGCTTTAACTGATTCGATATTGCGCGTCAACTCATTAATCTCCCTTTGCAGTTGATTCATTCTTTGCATTAAAAATTGCTCACGCACCGCCGATTCCATCAGCCGGTCAACGTATTCACCCCGGCTTTCTTGCTCGCGCTGTTCGGCCACACTTTGCGTAATAACATGCTCTAAAACTTGACGCTGTAATTCAGCCAAATCAGGCGCTCCGCCGGCCTGAATCTTGGATTTCAAACCTTCGACCCAAACATCAACTTGTTTCAAGCCTTTCTCACCGCCGATGGCTTTCATGGAGTAGTCCTGCAATGCCGGCAGATTGCCGCGCCCCTGTCCCGATTCTTCTTCCAAACGGCGGACCACCAAAAACAAAAAACGCTGGATGGTTTTTTCAATTTCAACCTGCCTGTCAGCTATTTTGACCAGCAAATCAGACACTTCTTTGGTGCCCAGGGCCGTATTTTCCGGATGTTTGAAGGCAAAACCAGCCTCAGTCATCTGCCTGCGGAAAGATGGAGCATCGGAAGCTGAAAAGGATCCGAAATTAAACAATAAAGATTCCGGGCGATATTTGGCGGTGCGCGCCTGATCCGTGGCCGGCACCACGGCTTCCCGGCCCGCTTCGGCAATCTCTTGTTGAACACGGCGAATTATTTCTTGATCGTTCGTTTGTAAACTAATGGAAAACTCATCACCGCCCACGCGGTAAACTTCAGCTTTCAGACCTTCCGGCAATTGACTGATAATTCTATCCAAAATCCGGGTAGCCGCTTTAATAGCCGTGTTGCCGGTTCCACAGCCGCCTTCTTTATCAAAATATTTCAAAAAAGCCATGTCGATAGCAATCACAGACACAGGCCTCCCCTCCTCCAAAGCCCCCTCGATGTTCTTATAAAACATACCTCGGCCGTATAAACCCGTGGCTCCATCGCGGCGCACAGCTTGATGATTGAGTTCGGCTTCAGCTTTTTTTAGACGCGCGGCCAGCAATCGATTATCCGGATCACCCTGCAGCATGGATTCCAGTCTTTTCTTTTCGTTTCTAAGTTTATTTAATATCAATCCACCCTTGGTAGGCTCGTATTGATCCAAAAATTCTTCCTCTGATCTCACCCCGGTTAATTCTTGACTGTTATCCTTTTCATCGCCTGAAGAACCGTACATCTTATCCATGTCCAAAGGCAAAAGGCCCTCACGTTTCTTGTTATCCAGAACAAACTTTGTCAGCTGATCGGAAAAATCTTTTTGCTCCCGGGATCTTTCTCTGAAAGCCGTCAGGGCCGCTTCAATGGAGGGGGCCAAATACTCGCCATTATTCTCCTGCAGGGAACGCATGAAATCATCATATTCCAAAGCTTCGTTGGGCAGAGATCCGTCAAACAGCTTGCCCAGGCTCTTTTTCAAAAACTCATCATAAAATTTTTTGGCCTCTTCCGGAGACAGGCTTTCCCTCACCTCCAAAATTCTCTCCACCCGCGTTCTGTTTTTCTCAATATCGTTCAAAATCTGGCTTTGTTCCATGGCCGCACTCACAAACAAACGCTCGGGTTTAACGCCCGTACCGGCCGACTGCTTGGCTCGCGGCCAAAAATCGGCCACGGCCTTGAGATTCAAGTGCGTCACAGCCAAAGGCACGCCAGGATCTTGAGGCTGTGACTCCAGGGGCATTTTGCCTCTCATTTCATCCTGAAAAATTCTTAGCACTTCTTGAGCCGCTGACGAATCCATGTTCTTCAAAATAACCGAAAAATCATTGCCGGCCGTACGGTAAACTTCAAAATAATCATCCACCGACTCAAGTTGAGAATCTCCTCCGCGTTCTTTTAACTTATCCGCCACCACCCGTTGGACCACTTCATAAACTTTTTCCGCGGTGGCGGCCAAGGTTTTATCACCCAAATCATGCCCGCCGATTTTATTCAACCGATCCAGCTCACCCATGTTAATCTGCAAAATCTGATATTTTTCGGCTTGGCGCCCATCCACGTTTCCCTGCTCATCCGATAACCCGTCAAATATGCGGCGCAAATCTTGTCCGAATTTTTCTCCTTTGGCCGCGCCCGTGACATCATTTTCAAAATCCAAAGATTCCACATTTAAACGATCGGCCGATAACTCAAGATTGGCGATTTCCAGCTCGGTTTCGTCGGCTCCGGCTTGAGTCAGCTGCTCAACCCGCGCCTTGGCCTGTTTATAATCTTCGTGCACCACTTGACGGCGTAACACTTTTTTTTGCTCAAAGGTTCTGACACCTCTTTCTCTGATGGCCATATTGGCTTTAGTGTAGCAAAAAAAATAAGGCCCAACAACTTATTTGCCGGGCCCGGAGTCGGCCAGCACGGAAGCAATGACGACAACGTGAGAGATGGAAGGTGAGATCACCTTGGGAAGGAGCTGCAAGGCGGCACGCGCATGCTCGTCGCTCAATTGCATGAGCTGACGGCGATTGTCCAGACGGCCGGTAAACCCATGATGGGCTCTGAGACAGATGGCCAGCATCTCGAGCCAGACCGTGCCGTGCGCTTGGCTATAGGCCTCATACAGCTCTTCCTGGGGAGTCATGGCGACCTCCTTCCGTTGTCAAAAGAGTCGCATACTTAGCCAAAAATGTCAAGCTTTATCATGTAGCATGCAACATGTAGCATGTAACAAAAATTCCCTAAACATAGGGAATTTTTGAGGTTTTGGTATCTTACTGTCTACTTATTTGAATCTTTATTGTGTTAATCACCATTGCTACATGTTACGTGTTACATGTTATATGACTAGTACGCCTTAGCGAAAACCACCTGATCCGTCGCCTCTTGACCGCAATAGATGCACTTGCCGCCGCTTGACTGATCCAACGGATCCAATGGCAAACATCTGATGGTCGCCTTGGTCTCTGCTTTGACTGTCGCTTCGCAGTCAGCCGAACCGCACCAACCGGCTAAAATAAAATTACCTTCCAATTGAGCTTTAAAAGAATCGTAGTCCGCCACCTTGACCGTATGTGCTTGGCGAAAAGCCAAGGCCTTGTCATATAAGTTAACATGAATCTGCTCGAGCATGTCTTTAATGGCATCTATTAAGTCAGCTTCGGACAGGTTTTGCTTTTCAGCGGTATCACGCCTGACAGCCACCACTGTGCCATTAGCCATGTCCTTAGGACCGATTTCCAAACGCACGGGCACACCCTTCTTTTCCCATTCAAAAAACTTAGGCCCCGGCCGCAAATCGCGGGTATCAATCTTAACGCGTACTCCTTCGGCTATCAGCCCATCCGCCAAACCTTGAGCCTTGGACTGTACCGCTTCCAATTCTTCCGGCGTGGTGCCGATGGGTATGATAACCACCTGATACGGAGCCAGTTTAGGCGGCAAAACTAAACCTTTATCATCACCATGAGCCATAATCAAACCTCCAATCAAACGAGTTGATACTCCCCAACTGGTTTGCCAGCCGTATTGTTCAGTCCCTGTTTCATCCTGAAACTTAACGCCAAAAGCCTTGGCGAAATTCTGGCCCAGCATATGAGATGTTCCGGCCTGCAAAGCCTTGCCGTCGCCCATCATAGCTTCGATACAATAAGTACGGACAGCTCCCGCGAACTTTTCGGATTCTGATTTAACACCGGGGATTACGGGCGTGGCCATAACGCTTTCCGCGAAATCGCGATACACATCCAGTATCTGCTTGGTAAAATCTTCGGCTTCTTCTTCGCTGGCATGCACCGTGTGACCTTCCTGCCACAAAAACTCCGTAGTGCGCAAAAACAAACGTGTCCGCATTTCCCAGCGCACAATGTTGGCCCACTGATTAATCAATAACGGCAGATCCCGGTAGGATTGCACCCAACGGGAAAAGACATCGTACATGATGGTTTCCGAAGTGGGACGCACCACCAAAGGTTCATCCAATTTTTGACCGCCCGCATGCGTAACCACGGCTACCTCAGGAGCGAACCCCTCCACGTGCTGTGCTTCCCTCTTTAAAAAATTCTCCGGAATAAACAAAGGAAAGTAAGCATTCTGGACACCCTTGGCTTTAAAACGAGCGTCCAAATCTTTTTGCATCAATTCCCATATGGCATAACCATAAGGCTTAATGACCATGCAGCCGCGAACCGGTGAGTGTTCCGCCAGCTCCGCCTGATCAACAACATCCTGATACCATTCGGAATAATCCTTGGCTCGCGCAGTAATGGCTTTTTGTTCTTTTTTATCAGACATATTATTTATGTAGCAATCGTACAAGGTACAACGTACAATGAGCTGGTATCGTTTCACGATATTTATAATATTAAACTCTATCCTTAACCTTGCGCCTTGTACGTTGCACGTTGACACGCGCGTTCGCGAACGCCGTGTCGTTATACAAAATTACAACCATGTTCTTTTATCATTTCGGCCTTATTTTAGCAAGTAAATATCGGCTCAACGGTTAGCTATATGCGCCAAATGCTTTTTGCGCTCCAAAGCAAACTTCTTTTTGTCGTGACCAAACTTTTCAACCAGCATGGCCGTGTAATTACCGCCTAAAAAGTGAGGCAGGATCACGTAAGCCGAGCCTTCGCGGTATAAGATATTGGCCTGTTCCAAGGTATGGGCCGTGGTTAATACAGTTGCCTTGGAATTGACTTTAAGCGCTTTGGACAAAATCAGGCGGTTGGCATCAAAATCCGGCAATGTGCAAATCACAAGTTTCGCATCCTCAAAATTCAACTCATCCAACAATTCGTTATCCTGCGCGTCTCCATATAAAACCGGAATTTTTTTATCCTGAAGCTCGCCGATGACAGCCGGGTCAAAATCAATAACCAAAAACTTCATCTTCATCTTCCTTAAGGTCGGCATAAAATCCCTGCCCACTCGATGACAGCCGAAAAGCAGAGCATCATACTTCAGGCGGCAAATCTTTTCCTTGTACGGCTTATTTTTTTCAAATATGCTCAAATATTTTTCGAAAAACTTATAGATGTAATCCGCGTATAAGATAAACAAAGTTGAGATGGTAATGGTAGTCACGCCCACGGCCGTTATCAAAGTTATTATTTCGGGCCGGACATGATGCATCTTGGAGGCTAACAAGATCAAAATAAACGAAAACTCGCTGATTTGAGCCACGGTCAGACCCGCGTAAAAACTTGTTTTTTTGGTATAGCCCATGAGCCCCATCAGAATCATAACGATTAAGGGATTGCCCAGAAGTACGAAGACCGAAAAAACCAAAGCCGGGCGCCACATGGAAGCCAAAGATGAAAGCTCCAAGCCCGCGCCCAGCAAAATAAAAAACATGACAATAAAAAAGTCACGCAACAACTTCATCTTGGCGCTGATTTCATGATGATAAGGAGAAGATGCCAGGCACACGCCCGCGGCCAAGGCCCCGATTTCAATGGACAGGCCCAATTTAAAAAACAAAGCCGCCAAACCTATGCCCCAGCCCACTGAAAATAAAAACAAAAACTCTTGTGAAGCGGCAAACATGCGCGTCAATCTCGGCAGAACAAAAATCGAGATGAATACCAGGGCCGCCACCACTACCACGGAACGCAGTAAAGTATCAGTTAAACTGCTCAAAGCGTCCGCTCCTTGGGCCGTGGACGTAACCAGAATCAGAATCAACATGGCGGCTATGTCCTGCACCAACAAAAAACCAATGGCTATTTTGCCGTATAGCTTGCCCAAGTCCCGACGGTCGGACAACAGCTTCAAAATAATAATGGTGCTGCTGAAGGTCAGCGCAATAGCAATATACAAAGCTTCAACCGTGCCAAAGCCCAGTCCTCGGCCTATCAAAAAACCGACCAAAGACGTAAAAATTATTTGCCCTAAGCCGGTCACCACGGATACGCGTCCGACCTCACGGATAACATGCGGACTCAAACTCAAGCCCACGATAAACAGCAAAGCTGTAATGCCGAATTGTGAAAATATCTCCAGAGTTGATTCGGCATGCAAAATATTTAAAACCGCCGGGCCCACCAGAATACCGCTCATGATATGCCCCAAAATCAAAGGCAGACGCAATTGCTGCATGACCACAGCCATGACGGTCGCGATGGCTAAAATCAAACTTATTTCTATGAACGCCTCCATACGGGCTATTATATCATGTAACATGTAGCATGTAACAATATTTGCTACATGCTACATGCTACATGCTACATGCTACATGCTACATGAACGTCCCTCTTGCCAATTTAAATATGATGGCTTAATATATGCCCCATCCAGTTTGTTGGACAGTATGGGCGAGTGGCGGAACTGGTATCCACCCTCACTTAACAAGTTCCGGTGGACAAGGATGCACTTTTATAAAAAATAAATGCTGGGCGAGTGGCGGAACTGGTAGACGCACAGGACTCAAAATCCTGCGGTCGCAAGGCCATGAGGGTTCAAGTCCCTCCTCGCCCACCATTTATTTTTTATAAGGACTTCCCGACAAAAAAACACGATAATTCGTGTTTTTTTTGATTCAGGCTCTTGCGCGTTCAACAAACCCGAATTTCTCAACCTCGACGTCGGCCGGGGGCCGGTATTTCATGCGGCTGAAGTTGGAGCAAATCAACTCCTCCTTGATTTCTTTGCCGGTTTTGCGCTCGCTGACAGCCCGCCAAATTGAATTGGAGCGATAGTATTGACCCTCGGTCACATTCAATAAGTAACGATGATCTTTTTCTATCACATGATACGCGTAATCGAGCTCGCAGTCAGCCCTGACCTCTCCCTTTAAATGCTCTGACGTAACATTGACCTTGATCTGGAAAGAAACATTGGTCGGGTTATAAAATTGCAAATCCAAATAATTATAAAAAATAGTAGCACCCGAACCAAAAGGTAAAGCGCGGCCCGAATCCGGGAAAGCGTCAAAGCTGTGATGATGGCGCTCGGTGACCATCAAAGGCGTATGCAAGGCCATCCAATATAAAAGATTGGCCATCTGGCACAAACCGCCCCCGATATCGGATTTGGCCTCACCGTCTTTTAAGACCATGCCCTCCAGATAACCTTTTTTGGCCGTGGGCCGGCCAACCAGCTTCCATAAAGAAAAAGTCTGACCCGGTTTAATGACCACTCCGTTAATCTTATCGGCCGCCAAACGCAGATTGGTCACTTTATTGACCTGCAAACGCATGTCCACGTCACCCAATTTTCTTAACAAAACAGACTGGTGCGCGGTGCATCTATAAGGCAGTTCATCAGACATTTTGATCCTCGCGGTCTTTTTGGTAGCTGACGACAAACCGCGCCGAAAACGGTGTGTTTCAACACAGGCCGTATACAGCCAAGGATGGATTTGAGATATGAGTGGACGTGACATAAAACACATTAATATAAAGGATTTTTGTGTTTTTGTCAACGGTATAAGGCGGGCGGCTATGACAGACCGGAAAATAAGCTGTCGGTTAATTTTTTGACCTTGCCTTGATCAATCCTTTGCTCGTAACCCTTAACGTTAACTTCACCGATTTTATTTGAACCCTGTTTCAATGATGTGCTGACTATGGCGCCATTGGCATATTCGAATAAATCCCGGGCGTTGTTTTCATCAACGCCACTGCCTATCAAAACAGGAAAATCGCCGACTTCCCGCCTTAAACTTTGCAAGTCTTGAATGCCCGGCGCGTCACCTGTCCACTTGCCGGTCAGAATGATGGCATCCGAGCCATGTTTCACGGCCAGCCCGGCCGATTCAGTCAAACTGTGGTTTGATACCAATTCAGCGTGTTTAACATGAATATCGGTCAGCAACGCCACCTTGTCCGCCCCGATCGAAGCTCTGTAACGCACAACATCCTCGGGCTGACCGACCATGAGGCCGTAATCTGTTTTGACCGTATCCACAAAAACCGGCACCCGAACAAACTGCAAATCCAAAACCTTGGCAATGGCCAGCGCTGAACGATAATCGTTCCATAAGACACTGATACCCAACGGTAAATTCGTGGCTTGTTTTATTTTATCGCCCAGATAAGTCAGAGAGCTGATGACCGATTCATCCACTCTGGCCTTATGCGGAAGGTCGTAATTATTTTCAAAAATAACTGCGTTCATCCCTCCTTTTTCAAATGCCTCCAGATCTATCAGCGCGTTTTTTAAAGCCGTGCCAAAACCCGGAAAATGCGGGTAGCCCAACAGCGAAGGCAGATGTATGGCTCCGATCAAGACATTTGAGCTTTGATTGAATGTATCATTAAACGACATAAAACTTTTTTAGGAAAAAAGGGCGGGGGGCGGACAAAGCCGCCGCCCCGAGTTATTTAGTCAGCACGTCGCGCGCTTTCAAAGCCGTCTTATAAGCCTTACCGCTCATAAACACGCTTTCAGCCATAAGAGGATACATATGGCTCGGAGTCACAAAATT
>MWCR01000008.1 GCA_002070095.1 Parcubacteria group bacterium ADurb.Bin192
TTTTGACGCAGGACGCGGGACGAGCGACGCAGGACGTTAGGTACGTGAGAGGACGTTATGTACGCTAAGTACGTGATGGACGTGAGTATGCTTGAGAGGCATTGCCTATCTCCCGTTTTTTCCGTAACATGGCAGTCATTATGGATTACAGTGAATTGCCTAAAGCTTACGATGCTTCGGCCGTGGAAAAAGATATTTTTAAAGCCTGGGAAGAGGCGGGTTATTTTGACCCGGATAAGCTCCCCGAGCGCAATCAAAACGGCGAGCCGTATTGTATTGTTTTACCCCCGCCTAACAGAACCGGGACTTTGCACATGGGACATGCCAAAATGCTGGCTGTAGAGGATTTGTTAATCCGTTTTTATCGTATGCAAGGACGAAAAGCTTACTGGATACCGGGTACAGATCATGCGGCTATTTCAACGCAAGTTAAAGTTGAGCAGATATTAATCAAACAAGGCATGAAAGATCCTCGCCGCGAATTGGGACGAGAGAAGTTCTTGGAAGAAGTGAAAAAGTTTGCCCAGCAATCACGCGATACCATTGTCAGCCAATGCAAAGCCATGGGTGCATCCATGGATTGGAACCGAGAAAAATACACTTTGGACGAAGATAGGAATAAAGCGGTCAATCACATGTTCAAGATGATGTATGAAGATGGTTTGATTGAGCGCGGTTTTCGCGTGGTTAACTGGGATCCTCAATTCAAGACCACCTTGTCTGACGACGAGGTTTTGCATAAAGAGACTCAGGCAGAATTGGTGACTTTTAAGTATGATAAAGATTTTCCCATTGCCATATCCACCACTCGCGCTGAAACCAAATTTGGTGATACGGCCGTAGCGGTCCATCCTGATGACGTAAGATACAAGCAGTATATAGGGCAGACACTGGCGGCTAATTATTGCGGTAAACAAATTTCTGTCAAAGTAATTGCTGACAAGGAAGTTGATCCGGAATTTGGAACCGGGGCTTTGGGTGTGACCCCGGCGCATTCCATGATTGATTCTGATATTGCGAATCGTCATGAATTGCCCATGGTGCAGGTGATTGGTCAGGACGCGCGCATGACAGTCGAAGCTGGACCTGATTTTGAAGGCTTAACCACCTTGGAAGCTCGTGCTAAGGCTATAAGCATGCTGGAAGAAGCTGGTTGTCTGATAAAAAAAGAAGCAGTTCCTCAGAATCTGATGATTGCGGAAAGAGGAGGGGCGACTGTTGAACAATTGCCAATGAGGCAGTGGTTTGTGCGCGTTAATAAACCGTTTAAATTACGTCAGAACTCTTTGGGTAAATGGAAGCAAGGCGATGAAACAACGCTTAAAGAGCTTATGCGCCACGCTGTTGAGTCCGGTCAGACGCGTATATTGCCGGAAAGTTTTCATAAAATTTATTTTCATTGGATAGATAATTTGCGCGACTGGTGTATTTCGCGCCAGATTTGGTTTGGGCATCAAATCCCTGTGTGGTATCGTCGCTCGTCCCAGGCCGCTCGTCCCACATCAGAGGATTGTGAGGTTAGCGTTGGGGTAGAACCCGAGGGTGATGGCTGGGAGCGTGACCCGGATACTTTGGATACCTGGTTCTCATCCGGCATGTGGACTTTTTCCACCTTGGGTTGGCCTGATACGGCTTCGGTTGATGAACAGGGAAATCTTATTAAAACAGGAGAACTGGCTATGTATCACCCAACCAATGTTTTGGAAACTGGTTATGACATTATATTCTTTTGGGTGGCGCGCATGATTTTAATGTCTGCCTATGCTTTGGGCGAAGTACCATTTCATGATTCTTATTTGCATGGCTTAGTGCGTGATGATCAAGGCAGAAAAATGTCAAAGTCATTGGATAATATTTTAGACCCTTTGGATCTGATTCCGAAGTACGGCACGGACGCGGTGCGCTTATCGCTGGTCATGGGAACCAGTCCGGGATTGGATCAAAAATTATCAGAAGAAAAAATTAAGGATTTCAGAAATTTCACCAACAAGCTTTGGAATATATCCCGTTTTGTTTTACAGAGCACGAGCCAGACGACGGTTGAAGAAGCTGATCGTCAGCGGGCGGGCGGTAAAACTTTATCTGATGACTGGATTTTGTCTCGTTTCTACCATGTTCAAAATAAGGTCACGGCCTTAATTAAAGATTATCAACTATCACAAGCCGGTGAATTGTTGCGTGATTTTACTTGGAGCGATTTAGCGGATTGGTATCTGGAAATATCCAAGATTGAAAAAAATAAAGACGCTGTACTGGGGCATATTTTGCCGCGGCTTTTGAAATTATGGCACCCGTTCATGCCTTTTGTGACCGAATACATCTGGAAGGTCGGTGGGTTGGGCTCCGGGCAGTTAATGGTCTCCGAATGGCCAAGTGAAGAATCTCAAGCCTCGGAGGCGGAGAAGCGATTTGAAACAATCAAAACATTGGTGACTGATTTGCGCCGTTTGCGCAGTGAGCAGGGTATTGAGCCGGTAAAATTTGTGGAGTTCGCGGTGGTCGCGGATCATGCCGGAAGCCAAATTATTGAAAAGAACATGGAGGTGGTAAAAAGTTTATGCCGGGCCGAAAAGATTATTTTAGCCGATAAAATTGATGACGGGTGGGCGGCGGCCGTCTCCGGGTCCATGACCATTGGTTTGAATTTGGCCGGAGCTGTGGATGTTGAGGCTGAAAAGATGAAACTGCAAAAAGAAATGGAAGATTTGATTCCGTATATAGAGTCTACTGAAAAGAAATTATCAAATTCAGAGTTTACAGCTAAAGCCCCGGAAAAAGTGGTAAAAGGCATGCAGGATAAGTTGGAAGAAGCAAAACACAAATTGGCGGCTTTGGAGCAAAGATTGAAGATTTTATAAAAATCCTCGTGGTTTTATCCACGAGGGAGAGAGTGCGTCCTATTCGGACGTGTGAGTTGAGTTACCCGCGGAGCGGGCCGAACAGGCGGTCGAGCTCAGCTTCTTCGTCGGACAGGGATTCGTCTTTTCCTGACAGGCCGACATCTTCCCAGGGCATCTCTTCAGCCCAGTCGAAGTGCAACGGGTCAGTTTCATGGACGCCTTCATCTTCGAATTGGAATACGTCCTGTCCATCTGGAACGGATCCGTATGTTTGAGTATCTTCAGAGGGTTCAATGCCTTCAAAGCTGAAAGGCAGGGGTCCTTGCGGCCGGTTCATCGGTTCCTCCACTGATTTAATTGCTCACCGCTTTAAGCTGGTGAGTGGCTTATTAAATACGTTTTACGGTATTTTGTCAATCTGGATAGTTGCGGTTTTGACTCTTTTTAGCTAATATTCGTGTCATGACTAACATCAAGACAGATGACCAGCTGGTCACTAATTTTTTGGACAGGGCGGTTGAAAATGTTTATCCCTCCAAAGAAGCTTTTGGTACGGCTATGAAATCCGGTAAGCAATTGACGGCTTATTTGGGTATAGATCCAACCGGACCTTCACTGCATTTGGGTCATGCCATTGCTATGAAAAAATTGCGCCAGCTTCAAGAGTTGGGCCACAAGGTCATTTTATTGATCGGTGATTTTACGGCCATGATCGGCGACCCGACCGATAAAGCTACGGCCAGAAAAAAGCTCACCAGAGAGCAGGTCTTGGAAAATTGTAAAAATTACAGGGAGCAGGCCGCCAAGATATTGGATATGGATGGCAGTCAAACCGGTAACCCCGTAGACATGAAATATAACAGCGAGTGGTTGGGTAAAATGTCATTTGCGGACGTAGTGGAACTGGCCTCTCATTTTACGGTTCAGCAGATGTTGGAGCGGGATATGTTCCGCCGGCGCATGTCTTGGCGTTCCGTGTGTCCGCGCTGTAAAAAAGAAAATTTGCTTTCGGCCGAAGTTCAGCAAACCGTGACCGATGAACATGGGAATAAAGTTGTTTTATCAAGCATCGATGATTTAACCTGGCAGTGCAAGGAATGTGGGAACAAATACACTACCGAGACGGCTAATGAGATACATTCTCCCAGGCCGGTCTTTGTGCATGAATTTTTATATCCTTTGATGCAGGGTTATGATTCCGTGGCCATGGATGTGGATGTGGAAGTGGGCGGCAATGATCAGACTTTTAACATGCTGGCCGGTCGTGAGTTGATGAAGGATTTGAAACAAAAAGAGAAATTTGTGTTGACGGCCAAGTTGCTGGCCGATCCGGACGGCAAAAAAATGGGTAAAAGCGAAGGCAATATGATTACGCTGGATGATGCTCCGGATCAAATGTTCGGCAAAGTCATGAGCTGGACGGACGGCATGATCGCCGATGGTTTTGAGCTGTGCACGGACGTGCCCGGAGAGGAGATAGACGCCATGGTGGAAAAAATGGAAGAAGGTGAAAATCCGGTGGCTTTTAAGCGGCTGTTAGCCAAGGAAATAGTGGCGGCTTGGCATTCCGCGGAAGCGGCTGAAAGGGCTGAACAGGATTTTGACCGTCTTTTTAAGAAGCATGAAGCTCCGGACGAGATGCCTGAATTTACGGTAGATCTAAAAAGACATAAACTGATCGATCTTTTGGTTTTGTCCGGGCTGGCTCCTTCCAAGAGTGATGCGCGCCGGCAGATAGAGCAGGGCGCGGTTAAGGTTGACGGTCAGTCCGTGGATGATCCGGAAGCGGAAACCGAAATGGTTAATGCTTATTTGATTCTGCAGAAAGGCAAACGCTACTTTGCTAAAATAATTCTAAAATCATAGTCCGGTCATAATATGTACATGCTTGATGCGGTTAAATCCAATTTGGCCAGATTGATTGGAGAGGCGTTGGAAACTACGGTAGAGCCTCAAGAAGTGGTTGTCCCGCCCAAACCGGATATGGGCGATTTGGCTTACGGCTGTTTCAAGCTGGCTAAGGAAAGGGGTTTGAGTCCCAACGAATTGGCTAAAACGGTTGCTGATAATATCCAACATCTGGATCAAAGCATAGAATGCGTGGAAGCTTTGGGGCCTTATGTAAATTTTAAAATAAAAAATCAGGTTTTTGTGGAAAGGGTGATTAAAGAAATAGAGGCCAGAGGGGATGCTTATGGAGCGGGGGAAGCCGGGCGCGGACAGCAGGTGATGCTGGAGTTTGCTAATGTCAACACGCATAAAGAGTTTCACGTGGGCCATCTTAGAAATATTTTGTTGGGACTGTCGGTGCACAGGATTTTGGATTTCGCGGGCTGGAAAACCATTCCGGTTTCATATATCAATGATTATGGTTCGCATGTGGCCAAATGCTTGTGGCTGTTCGTGCGCGAACACGCCAAAGATGTGCCTCAAAAAAAATCCAAAACCGGTTCGTCCAAAAAAGATCAGGCTCCGGCTCTGTCTCCGGAAGAGTGGACCGAGCATGTTATGCAAAATCTATCAGCCGTCTGGGTTAGAAAAATGATAGAGTCCATGCCGGTTAAAACCAGAACCGGCAGCTATCTGGGCGACTTGTATGTTGAGGCCAGCAAACTGCTGGAGGAAAATGATGACTGGAAAAAAGATATTTCTTTTATTCTTCAGAAACTGGAAGCGCACGATCCGGCCTGGACTTTGTTATGGCAAGAAACCAAGCGTTGGAGCATGCAGGAATTTTATCGTATTTTACAAGACTTTAATGTCAGTATTCACCGCCAATACTTTGAGAGTGAAGTGGTCGATCAGAGCATCGGTTTGGTTCACGAACTGCTGGACAGGGGTATAGCCATGGAGTCCCAAGGCGCGGTTATTATTGATTTGGATGCTTATCCGGACCCGGAGATACAAAAGCAGAAACTGGGAGTGTTGATGTTGCGTAAGACTGACGGGACTTTAATTTACGCCACCAAAGATGTGCCCTTGGCAGAACTGAAATTCATGGAATATCCGGAGCAGGTTTTGAGTATCATTGTGGTTGACTCACGTCAGTCTTTATACTTCAAGCAATTGTTTGCCACGCTTAAATTGCTGGGTTATGACAAGCCGTTTAAGCATTTGGCGTATGAATTCGTGACTCTGCCCGAAGGGGCCATGGCCAGCCGCAAAGGCAATGTGATTCTTTTGAAGGATTTAATGCAGAAGGCTTTTGAAGCGGCCAGGCAGGAGGTTCTAAAGAGGCATGATGATTGGAATGAGGGCAAGGTTGATTATACGGCTTGGTGCATTTCGCAGGGCGGCGTGAATTTTGCTTTGCTGAAACAAGATCCGGAAAAAGTGATTGTTTTTGATATTCAAAAAGCTTTATCTTTTGAGGGCGACACCGGCCCTTATGTGCAGTATGCGTTAACTCGCTTGCAGGCCATAGTCAATAAAGGCAAGGCGTCCAAAAAAGATTTATCGGGCGCGGATTTGACCAAGCTTGAACATGAGACGGAAAAACAATTGGCTGTCTGCCTGGCCCAATTTCCCGAGGTATGCGCTCGATCGGCCGCGCTTTACCGGCCGTCCTTGATAGCTCAATGGTTGCTGGAGGCGGCTTCCAAGGTCAATGCTTTTTACAGAGATGTGCAGGTTTTGGACGCGCCTAAAGATTTACAAATGGCCAGATTGCGTTTTATTTTGGCCGCGCAAAAAAGCATGACCAATGGTTTGCGGTGTTTGGGGATAAACGTACCCGATGCCATGTAACTCAAGTCATTGATGATTGGGCGGTGAACGACTATAATACAGGTGAAGATGCACCTGCTTTCATACTCTCAAACCATTGTTTGCGGAGGGGCTTTGGCCACTTTGTGTTTTGGATTGTGGGTTTGGTGGCGCCGTAAAAAACAAGCGGCCAATATTCTCGTAGGCTTATTGGCTTTTATTTTTGCTTTTTGGATCACTGCCCCTTGGATTGCCGGCTTGGGGCTTCTCTGGCGTCATTACACTTTAATTTGGTTTGTGGTTTATGCTTTGGCTTTATCTTTTGGACCGGCTATTTGTTTACACGGTTCTTCTTTGATCGCGCGCCGGGAAGATTTGCGCAGAATATATTTGGGTTATGCCATTTCATCAATTGTAGCCAGTTTAATGGTGTTTGGCATGCTGTTAAATAAATTTGGCTGGCAAGTCTTTTTGGGGCATTGGGTATTATGGGTGATCAACATGGTTTTGCTTGTCTGGTACGCGGGAACAATAATGAGCATTATCATAGATCATTATCCACGGCTTTACGCGGAGACTAAACAGGACAACAATGCTTTTTTCGGATTAATTTTGTTTTTGTTGTTTTTAAGCACGGGTGCTCTCTTGATTGCTTTTGGCCCGGTTACCATGCAGGTATGGATCGCGGCCGCCTCGTTTTTATTTTTCACGGTCGGCTTGATTGCTTGCGTGAGTACCGGTTTCTTAGGGGTTAGATTGGCGCCCATAGAAGCCTTTTTCCTTTTTTTGATCTGGGCCAGCGCCATCCTGTTGTTTCATGCCGCCGATCAAGGTGAATTTTGGTTGTCGTTGTTTGCCGTTATTTTGATTGGAGCTTTTGGCCGGTTTGCCTTGAGATCCATGGCCAAAGAGCATGCGCGGGTGGAAAGAATGGCTTTGTTGAACGAGCAGCTGCGTCAGCTGGATGAGGCAAGAAATGATTTTACGGCCATGGTGGCGCATCAGCTTAGGAGTCCCATCGGAGGCATCAGAGCGGCCGCTTCCATGTTAAGCGACGGCACCTATGGGGAGTTGCCGGATAAGGCGCAGGAAGCCTCGGTTTTGATTAAAAACGCGTCTGAAAGATTGCTGACTTTGGCTGAGACTTACCTTCAGGGCGTGCGTTTGCATCAGGGCGTGTTTACAGTTAAACCCGTGGTGGCCAACGCGGACCAGCAAATTCAGGCTATAGCCGGTGAACTGATGCCTTTGGCCAAACTCAAGGGCTTGTTTATTAAAGTTGAGACCGAAAAAATACCCGCTAATTTGCGTTTTGACAGAGATATTTTATCCAATACCATTTTTAATTTGGTGGATAATGCCATTAAGTATACGGATAAGGGCGGAGTGATAATCAAAGGCTCTTGGAAGTCGGGTATTCTGTGTATTGATGTGATTGATTCCGGAACCGGCATGAGCAATCAGGAGCTGTCTACGGCTTTCGACAGATATGCGGCCAAATCTTTGGCCAGCGCCAGGCAAAGAGCCGGGACAGGCTTGGGCCTGTATATAGTCAAGCGTCTTTTGCACGCGGCCGGCGGCACGATTAAGGCTAAAAGCGCCGGTTACGGCCAAGGGAGCAGGTTTAGTGTTTGTTTGCCCGCCGAGTCAGTTGACTTGCGGACGCTAGGCAAGTAATGTTTGGCTGTTATGTCACTTTTTGGATCCATGCCATCCGTCCCGGCGGATCGTCCGGAAAACGGCAGTCCTCAGCCGTCTGTGCCCATTTTTAATACCAAAAATAAAAATTCACCTTCAACCGTGATTGCCAAGGGTGTGCGTTTGGAGGGGGATTTTAAAAGCCAAGGCGATGTTTTAATCGAAGGAGAGGTTGTGGGCAGTATCAGTACGGACAGTCTTTTGACCGTGGGTAATGACGCTTTGCTTAAAGCCGGAGTACAGGCTTCGGAAGCCGTGATTGCCGGCCGGGTTGAAGGCAATCTGAATATCACAAATCGTCTCGAAATCAAAGGTACGGCTAAGATAAAGGGAGACATTGTCTGTCAGACGGTTGTGGTGGAGGCGGGAGCTGTTTTGCAGGGCAATATGAAAAGCGGGGATGGATCCAAGGCGGAGGATAATCCTTCGGCTCCGGTTTCCAAGCCGAATATCGAACAAAAGCCATCCGCCTAAGGCGGTTGGTTTTGTAATCAGGCCATTATGAATCCGGCCTACGCCTACATCTATGATGATTTTTTGGTGGATCGCAGATACCAAGAGATTTTGGATTCACTGGAAACCAAACTGGCGGCTTTGGGTTTGAGCGGGCGCATCGGCAGGTTGACTTTGTTCCGCAACTCCAAAGAGTTGGTCGAAGATTTTGTAGCTCAAGGGGTCAAGAACATTGTTTTGGTTGGTAATGATTATACTATAGATAAAGTTCTTTGGTTTTTGCCGGATTTGCCGGTTACCATGGGCTATATTCCTTTGGCGGAACCCTGGGGCATGGCTGGTTTGTTAAATATCCCAACCGGTCTGGGCGCTTGTGATATTTTAAGCGCTCGTTTGATCGAATCTTTGGATGTGGGCAAATTGGATGACCGCTATTTTTTATCGGAGATAATTTTTGAGAACACTACGGCCACCTTGGCTTTGGAAGGCGGATACAAGGTTACTCTGATACAGGGAGGAGTTTTGGAAATCAGAAACTTGGGGCAAGCGTCTTTTGATTCCGCCAAGCTGTCTGATGCTCAAGATGGTTTATTGGAGGCCGTAATAACTCCCCGCGCGGGTTTTAAGAGCGGTTTTTTTCATAAATTAAGACCGGCTGAAAAACATGAAACCCGCATCATGTTTAAAGCCGGATCCATTCTGTCTGAACAGCCCATGGAGGGTTTGGCCGACAGATTCGCTATCAGCGGTTTTAATTTTAACGTCTCGGTTATTCCCAATAGATTAAAAGTCATTATGGGCAGAAAATTGGCCGGCTATAAAACTCCTAACGCAGGTGCAAATTAGACGAATCTTTGAAGAATAAAAAATCCCCCGCAATTTTTAGGTGAAGGGGATTTATATACCATGAGTGACACTCCCCATAGCTTCACGACGCGCAAAGCGCCAAGTGGAGCGACGGGGAGTGGTGCTCGGAAGAGGACTTGAACCTCCAAGGGATTGCTCCCACTAGCACCTCAAGCTAGCGCGTATACCGATTCCGCCATCCGAGCGTATTTTTGTGCGGTTAGAATAGCAATCCTTTGGTTACTTGGCAAGATTCGCTAATTAAGTTAATATTTGGGTCGCCGGTTAAGTGAATTGTTTTTTATGGACGCCTAGCTCAGTTGGTTAGAGCATCTCGTTTACACCGAGAGGGTCAGGGGTTCGAATCCCTTGGCGTCCACCATCAAAAAAATGCCGAAAGGCATTTTTTTGATGTGAGTCAAAAAATATTTTTTAATAGCAGGCTGACGGCTTGGTTCAGGAATTGGTCTTGGATTTGCTCCAGGTCATCTTTTGGTGAATGATAAACCGTCATTAATCGATCCATGTCTCCGTGCATGATGCGAACCTTGGATTTGATGGTTTTGGGATTTTTTAAAGGAAAAGCCAGATGTACCAAGTCGCCTTGATCGGTTATTTTGGTCGGACCGTTACCCAAAGAATCCGCCACCCATATTTTTTGCGCGGATTTAAGGAGTTTGGCGTGTTTTTTTTCAAATTCACGATAACCCTTGCCCCAATAGGCTGGTTCTTGGTCGTAGGACAGTTCTTCACTGCCGGATAAAACGAAGAGGTTGCTTTTTAAGATTTCTGGTTGTTGCAGGAAAGCGGCCATGGTCACAGCCACACCCGAGCCGTTGTCCGTGGCGCCTGTTTCGATGGAATCGAAATGAGCAAAGATGATATTTTTTGGATTGTTATGATTGCCAATTAAAATATTGGCCGTGGTAAAGTTTTCGGGCGTGACTTTGACTTGGGCTTTGATTTTTTCAGCTTTGAGCAAAAATGGTAAGTCTGCTCGGCTGATGGCTATGGCCGGTTGCCGGTAGAGGTTGGCCTGGGATATCTGGTCGCTCCAAGGATTAAAATTAATATTGGGTTTATCGCATTCCACCCAAGAACTGATAATACTGGCTTTGTCCGTTATTGTTCCGCTTTTAAAACAGGCGCCTTTGCAGGGTATGGCGTGTTGGTCGGCTGTCAGGCGGGCCAAAGTAAAGCGCGGTATTTTATTTTTAAATTTTTCAACGCGATAATGAATCCGCAGTTCATCCAGTTCATGACACAAAAAAGCTACGCACAATGCCTCGCGTTTACCGGTGCGCGGCGCCAAATCCACTAATTGCTTGAGTATTTTACCGGCGGTTGTCTGTTTCATAAGTTATAAATTTAACAAAAAAAAGAGCGGACGTAAATACGAACCGCTAGACGATGAACCCCGCTTGGCGGAGCACGGGTTGGCAGGAGGCGTGGTACCAGCCGTCAAAGGGCGTGGTCGGCAGGCGGACGATCAGCGGCTCCAGGCCGTAATCGCGTTTGAGCTCGGTGATGGCGCGTTCCACGATATGGCACTTGAAGGTGCCGGCCGTTTCGAAGTCTTCGACCATGACAGCGTGAGCCAAGAACAGGGCCAGGAGCGGCTTGTAGTACACTTCGGCCCGCCCGCCCCGGGCATGGAGCCAGTCCGAGATGTCCAGCAGCGTGTATTGATCCAGGCCGGCGGCCGAGCGCAGCTGCCGGTGGAACTGGGCCAGGGCCACGCCGTGGCGGGTGCTGAGACGGTTCAGGGGTTGGCCGTCGTGCCGCTTGGGACTGTCCATGAGACAAAAGCCCGGCCCGGTGTAGCCGCCCTTGCGTCCTTGTCTTTCGGCCACGCGCGATTCCACCAGCTGACGTTTCTCGCGGTTGGAAAAACAGAACTTGTCCTGGTTGTAGGTGAACCAGACCGGCGGGAGATCCGCCCGGCGAGACATGTCCAGGAAGGTCATGTCTTCCATTCTGGCTGACGCTACGTGCCGGGCAATGGTCAGAAAGGGCCGGTCAAAGGGAAAGGGGAAATCGTGCAAAAAGCCGTCCATGCGCTCCAGTAAGCCCGGTTGGGCGCGTCTTCGCATAATCTCTTGCACGGCCGCCTCCATGCTGTCCGCGTACATCGGTTGTCCTCCTCGCAGTTGAAAGGGCGAAAAAAAATGACCTCGCGTTTGCGGGGCCATCCTTAATTTTCCTGTGTATTTTGAAAAACTAAAGACGGCCTCGTTTAATAAAGAGGTTCATTACAAAAATAATATTGCTTTTCACGAAGATCATACCCGATAAATTTTATTTTTACATGGCTCGATTTATTTGTAAAGTGGGCAACAGTTGTGGGTAAATATGTTATAATCCAGTTTGATATGAGCATCAAAATTATAGCTTTGGGTTCAGGAGTGTGCGCCAATGGCTGTGCTCCGGGTCCGCGTCGTTTTCCTCCCGGTTTTTTAATAGATTACAATCAACAATTGCTTTTGATGGATGCCAGCGAAGGCATCAGGTATCGCATCGAGGATGCGGGGTATGATTATGGTTTACTGCAAGAGGTTTTTTTAAGTCATGTTCATCCTGATCACGCGGCCATTGCTCAATTATTGCAAGCCAAATTATGCCGGGCTTTATGGGGCGAACCCAAGGCCGGTGTGGAAATGATGAATGTCTATTTGCACGAAGCTTCGGTGCAGGGCTTTGAACAATCTTGGGCTTGGCATCATCCGGAAGCCGGAGAAAAAATGAATCATTTTCCCGACAAGTTTAATTTTAATATTCAGCCTATTCGCGGATCTTGGGAGAAAGAGGTGTTTTCGGGTTTAACAATTAAGGCGTTCGGTGTGTATCATGGTTTTGGCCAGCATCCGGCCTTGGGTTTCAGAATTCAAACCAAAGAAGGCGTGATCGTGTATACGGGTGACACGGGCATTGTTGACTCTTTGTTTGAGAACGTGGAAAAAGCCGATTTGTTGATTGCTGATTGCGGTACCAGAATAGGCCGTGAAGAGACCGGCGGCTATGGTCACATGGGCCCAGGCCAGTGCGGTTTGCTGGCTTATCGCGGGCAGGTTAAGGAATTGTGGTTAACTCACTATGTTGGCTTTGATGCACCGGCGGCCATGGAATCTGAAGCACGTAAATCCGGTTTTGCAGGAGAACTCAAAGTAGCTACGGATGGCTTGGTTTGGGAAAGGAGTTAAGCGTGTTATAATATTGTTATTATGTTAACAAGAATACTTATCGGCTTGGCCTTGGCCGTGATTGGAGCCGTAATTGTGATAAAGACAAACAAGCTTTATGAGTGGTTCGGGTCCATTGATTGGGCGGATCGCAATCTGGGAGCCGGAGGTTCTCGTTTGATCTACAGAGTGGTTGGTGTGTCTATCAGCTTGATCGGGTTTATGTGGGCGACCAATTTATGGACGCCTTTTTTACGGGCCACCATCGGCGAATGGTTGAATTTGAACCCTAAAAATGATTACGAGTATTATTTGGAGCAATAACTATGCGGGGCTTTGTTTTAAAAAGCGGTACTGAATTGATTAATCCCTTTAAACTTTTGGAGCGTGTTGGCATACGCCAAACTTGGCACGTGGCTGATTTGGGTTGCGGTTCGACCGGTCATTTTGTTTTGCCGGCCGCTCAGATGGTTGGCCCGGACGGTGAAGTATACGCCGTGGATATCAGACGCGATTTTTTAGAACATGTGGCTCACACGGCCAAGCAAGAGCAGTTTTTTAATATCAAAACCGTCTGGTCTGACATGGATGTTTACGGAGCGACGCGCATTCCGGAGAGTTCTTTGGATTTGTGTCTTTTGATCAATAATTTATTTCTATCGCAAAATCGTCCGTCTTTGATCAGGGAGATGGCCAGGCTGACCAAGCCGGGCGGGCGCGTGGTAATTGTGGAATGGAAAGCATCGGCCACGCCTATCGGTCCGCCGGTTGAGCGTCGGTTGAGCGTCGAGCAGAGCAAGGTTATCTGTCAGAGCCCGTATTTTGAGTTATTGGACGAAGTGGATGTGGGTCATTCTCATTATGGTCTGCTGTACGAAAGAACCGAATCTCCGGTCTAGTGATTTTTAGCTCTTGCCAAGCCGGGGGTTTTTAGGCAATCTATGGCTAATAAAAAAATATGATGAATCTATTAAGCTTGAGTTTTTGGTTCCAGCTGCAGCCTCCCATGTTTTTGGGCTGGATAGGGACCGTTTTATTGATAGTATTTTCTCTGATGGCCGTGATCGGTTTGGCGGTTAAAATTTACGGAGCCAAATCAAGTTTGGAAAAATACAGAAAGAGAGCCGTGCAAAAGGCGGGAAGCCTGTTGCTCACCATGGGTTTGGCCGGATTGATGTTTTACTTTTTTACCTATGAACGCCTGCCTATCTTGAGTATGAGGATTTGGTTGATGGTGTGGCTGGGCGTTTTGGTTTTATGGACCTGGAGTATTTATCAGTTTATTAAAATAGAAATACCCAGGGTTGAGGCTTTGAGACAAGAAAGAGAAAAGTTGGAAAAGTGGTTGCCCAAAAAGAAATAAGCGGCCATGTCGTGCAAGAATAAAATTTTAGGCCAAAGCGGCGAAAACATGGCCGCTTTGTTTTTTGAGCAAAAAGGTTATGTAGTGGAGGAGCGTAATTGGCGTTGCAAGGCCGGGGAGATAGATTTAATTATTCGTAAAGCCTCGGAGTGGAGGTTTGTGGAGGTCAAAACCCGCAGCTCAGATAAGTTTGGCCTGCCGGAAGAGGCCTTAACAGCCGTTAAACGTGCTCATTTCAGGCAGGCGATTGAATGGTATGTGGCAAAAAATAGAGGCAAAATTAATGATTTTCATGCGGACGTGGTGGCTATCTTGCTGGATAGTCAGACATTTACAGTAAGGTGGTTGCCGGACAGTTTGTAAAAAGATCGCCTCACGCTTTATTATTTAAATAAAAAATCGTACAACGATACGTAATTTTTTATTTGATATTTGATAATTGATATTTATTCAGTTATCAGCATGGCGTCGCCAAAAGAGTAGAATCTGTAATCATTATTGATGGCTTCTTGGTAGGCTTTGAGTACAAATTGGCGTCCTTGATCCGGCTCCGTCATTTTGCTTTGCGCCAAAGCGCTGACCAACATGATCAGGGTCGACTGGGGTAGATGAAAATTAGTCACCATGGTATCTATCACGTAAAACACGTCGCCCGGTTTGATAAAAATATTGGTAAAACCTTGAAAGGGTTTTAATTGATTGTCATTAGCTCTGGCCGCGCCTTCCAGAGCACGAACCGAAGTCGTGCCCACGGCGATTACCCGTCCGCCGTCTTTTTTGACTTGTTTAATCAGTTGACAGGTTTCAGGTGATACTTCGATCCATTCGGCGTGCATGGTGTGGTCTTCGATTTTTTCAGCTTGCACGGGCTTAAAAGTACCCAGGCCCACATGCAAGGTCACCCGGGCGAATTTCAGGCCTTGATTTTTAAGTTTGGTTATCAGCTCATCGGTAAAGTGAAAACCGGCCGTGGGCGCGGCCGCGGAGCCGGTTTTTTCGGCATACACGGTTTGATAATCTTGAGCATCGGCCGGCGCTTGTTCCACATAGGGAGGAGTGGGGATCTGCCCGTACTTGTCGGTCAGTTCAAATACTTTTTCGGTTGGCAGATCAAAATGAATTAAAAGCGTGCCGTCAGCCTGTTTATCCGCGACCCGCCCTTGGAAATCAGGGCTTATGATTATCGAATCATTGATTTTAAGTTTTTTAGCCGGCTTGGCCAGGGCCAGCCAATTATCACCTTCCGGTCTAAGCAGAAAAATTTCGATGGCAACTCCCGGAGCATCGGATTTGACGCGTTGTGCTTCTTCCGGCCGCCAGGGGCGAATGGCGGGCAATCTGGCTTTAAAGACCTTGGTGTCGTTAACAATCAGTAAGTCGCCCGGTTTTAGGTAATCAGGCAGGTCGTAAAAATGCCTGTGTTCAAGGCTTTTTTGAGCACAATTAAGAACCATTAACTTGGAATGGTCGCGAGGCCGGACCGGGGTTTGAGCGATTCTGTCCTCGGGCAGGTCGTACCAAAAATCTCGGGTTAACATGGCCCAAGAATAACCCAAACCTTTAAGTCTTGCCAAGTGTCAAAACCTTTGATATTCTGTGGCAACCAATATGAAAGCCAATGTTCACCCAACCTATTACCCGGATGCCAAGATTATTTGCGCTTGCGGCAACGAGATGACCGTGGGATCAACGGTTAAGGAAATTCGCGTTGAATTGTGCGCCAATTGCCATCCTTTTTATACAGGTAAAAAAGTTTTGATTGACACGGAAGGTCGTGTTGAAAAATTCAAGAAGAAGACCGAAATCAAAGATTCGAAAAAGTCTGTTTTGGGTAAAAAGGCCAAGACCGAAAAGCGTGCCAAGGCCAAGGCCGAGAAGAGAGCGGCCAAGCAGCCAGAAATGCTGATCGAAGAGTAGATACAGTTGAGTCCCCAGCACACCATGCCGGGGACGTGTTTTTATATGTCCGATTTATTGGAGAGATATCAAACTGCGCGGGCTGAATTTGAAAAGCTGGAAGCTCAAATGGGTGATCCGGTTGTTTTGGCCGATCAGGAAAAAATCAAAGCCGTATCGCGCGAATATTCACGAGCCAAGATTCTATATGAGCTGGGGCAGGATTTTGTGATGGCTAAAAAGGCTTTGGAGGAAACCGAATCAGCGGCCGGAGAAGAGGATCTCGAAATGAAAGCCATGGCCGAAGCCGAACTGCCCTTATTGCGTGAGAGTTTTGAAGAAAAACGTCAAGCTTTTGAGGCGGCTTTAATACCTCCGGGCCCGCATGATCACAGTAATGCGATTATTGAAATCAGAGCCGGAGTAGGCGGTGAGGAAGCGGCTATTTTTGCGGCTGATTTGTTCAGGATGTACGTCAGGTACGCGGAAAGGCATGGCTGGAAAATGGTTTTGGCGTCCGAGTCTCAAGCTGAACAGGGTGGTTACAAAGAAGTTATTTTTACGATACAGGCGACTGGCGCTTATGGTTTGTTGAAAACAGAAATGGGCGTGCATCGTGTACAGCGCGTGCCTGTGACAGAAAAACAAGGACGAATCCATACTTCCACGGCCACGGTGGCGGTTTTGCCGGAGCTGGAAGAAACCGAGCTCAAGATTGATGCCAAGGATTTGAGGATTGATACTTTTTGCGCGGGCGGTAAAGGCGGCCAATCCGTGAACACCACCTATTCGGCCGTGCGCATTACACATATTCCCACGGGTATCGTGGTTAATTGCCAAGACGAGCGGTCGCAACTGCAAAACCGGGAGCGTGCCATGCAAATTTTACGGGCCCGCATTTGGGAACAGGAAGAAATGAAGCGCCGGCAGGATTTAGACAGCGAGAGACGCGCTCAAATAGGTTCGGGCGACCGGTCTGAAAAAATCAGGACTTATAATTACCCTCAAGATCGCATTACTGACCATCGCATCAAAAAATCATGGCATAATATAGATCTGATCCTGGACGGAGATTTGGATCAGGTGATTGAAGCTGTAAAAAGCGGCAAAATGGGGAACGAAGAAGATGAATAAAATTGATTATTTCATCTAAAATAAGCCAAAGAAGATGAGTCGACGGCCGTGGTCACAGCTTGACAAAACGGCCGTTTTAAGGTATAGCGAGTGTAAACAAAAACCCAAATCGCTAAGGAGAGAAGCGATGAAAAAGGTTCTTTTCAGTGCAGTGTTGGCGGCAGCTTGGCTCATAGCCGGCTGCGGAGGGGAGGAATTCAGTGAATTTCCTCCCGGAGACCAAGATGCCGGTCAGGATACTGGTCAGGAGACGGCCGTTCCGGACACGAGCATCGAAGCCGAAGCCGGTTCGGATGTGGTGCCGGACACGCGACTCGAAACCGATGTGCCGGATACACAGCCGGACGTGGAGGGTGATGTCTCGCTCGAAGCCGGTGAAGACGTGGAGCCGGATGCGGTTCCGGATGTCCTGCCTGAAGCCGGTGAAGACGCGGAGCAGGACGTGGCACCTGATGTTCCGCTCGACGTGGCCCCGGAGGCTCAACCCGAAGCGGGTCCGGATGGTCCTCAGCCGATTGATTGCGAGCTTCACGGCGTGCCCGGCAAGATCAAAGTCATCGTGCGTCACGCGGTCGACGCTCCCAAGGTGTTGGCCGTCGCCGGCAAGCTGACCCATGACGACGTGGCTCTGGATTCCAGCTTTCAGACCTGGTGCTGGGCCGGAGCCAACCAGGAAGAGTTGGTCTGCGTGCCTCGCGACAAGAACGGTCAGCCGGCCCAGCCTGTCACCGGGGTGGGACTGCGGGTTCAGTTTGTGCCCGGCCAGGTCTTGGATGGGGTGCAAATGAACGATACGAGCATGTTCTGCAACGCAACCGGTTGTCCGTCCGAAGGTGACTACTTGGTCTGTAACGGCAAGGAAACGCTGTGTCGTTGGGACTACGGAGTGCTTTCCGGACCAACCGACTTGGCTATTGGCCCCTGGGGAATGCAGAACTTGGTCTGTGTTTTCCCTTGAGCCCTGCTTGTGCCCTTGTGCCATTCGGTATGAGGGCTTTTTATTTGGCAAGGTTGACGCAAAATCATGGATACTGCTATACTCGTGACGCCCTTAAAAAAGGCATTTTATCATTAAAAGTCCTCATGTGAGGCACAATCACTCATTTTCGGCCCCTCATCTTAGGCGCCTGTCCGGGCGCATTGTCCGGATTCCTAAGACAAGCCGGGAAGAGGTTATTAAGGCTCCCGGGGCTTAACGGTCAACGGGATTAAAACTATGTTCAAGATTCCCACTCTAGTCGAGATGCTGGAGGCCGGTGTGCATTTTGGCCACCGCACATCCAAATGGCATCCCAAAATGAAGAATTACCTGTTCGGTTCACGCCAGGGTATTCATATTATAAACTTGGAAGAAACTCAAAAGAAACTGGAAGAGGCTATGGGTTTTTGCAAGCAAGTCACGTCTCGTGGAGGCGTTATATTATTTGTCGGCACCAAAAAACAAGCCGCGCCCGTACTGGAAGCCATGGCCAAAGAAGCGGGCATGCCTTTCGTTAACAAACGTTGGCTGGGCGGAACCTTAACCAATTTCTCGGTTATTACTCAATTGCTTAAACGCTTTAAAGACTTGAAACGCAAACACGAAAAAGGCGAATTGGGCAAATATACCAAATTGGAACAGTTGAAATTCAGTGAACAGATTCAGATGCTGGAAGAAAAAATCGGCGGTTTGCAGGACATGAACCGCATTCCTGACGCCATCTTTATTCAAGATATTCATAAAGACAAAACAGCCTTGGCCGAAGCGGTCAGAAGAGGAGTTAAAGTAGTGGCTATTTGTGACTCCAATGTTAACCCCAAAGAGGTTGATTATCCTATTCCGGCCAATGATGACGCGGTTAAATCCATAGAACTGATGGTGGGAGCCATTGCCCGGGCTTGCAAACAAGGCCGTGATGAATGGGAGGCTAATCGCCAAAGATTGGCCGGTTCACTGGTGCAGGCGGGTCCGCGGGAACGTAAAGTTCAAGATAAAAATTAATAATTAACAAATAACAAATAATAATGTTTGGTGTCGCTGTGTGAATCCAAGGCCATAATTAAGCGGTGATATCCGGATTTGTTATTTCTTATTTGAATCTTTGTTATTTATTTAGATATTATGGCAGACGCAAAAATGGTCGCGGAATTGCGCGACAAGACGGGCGCGGGCATGATGGCCTGCAAAAAAGCTTTGACCGAGGCCGGAGATGATATGGTTAAGGCGGTTGAAATATTGAAAAAAATGGGTGCCATGAAAGCCGCGCAAAAAACCGCGGAAAGAACAACGGCCGAGGGCATTATTGTGACTTATCTGCATCATAATAAAAAACTGGCTTCCATGCTGGAGTTGCAGTGTGAATCTGATTTTGTGGCGCGCAACGAAGATTTTGTGGCCTTTGCCAATGATTTGGCTATGCAGGTGGCGGCCATGGCGCCGGAATACGTATCACCTGACAGTATTCCCGAGATTGACGTGGAAAAACAAAAGCAGGTATTCGTGCAAGAGATCGCCGAAGATAAAAAGCCGGATGATATCAAGGCTAAGATTGTCCAGGGCAAATTGGATAAATGGATGCAGGATGTTTGCTTGACTAAACAGGCTTTTTTCAAGGATGAAGATAAAACCGTGGAGCAGTTGCTGACCGAAAAGATAGCCACTATCGGTGAAAAAATCGTGATTGCCAGGTTCGCGCGTTGGGAATTAGGCAAGAGCGCGTCCAGCTGCTAAATGGAGTTATTGGCAAGAACAACCGTTTATCCTCGGATGACGGTTGTTTTTTTGCTTTAAATATCGGTATTTCTTGACTATCAGGCCAAAAAAGCCTATAGTGCGGGGCATGAATGTAAGTGATTTAGCCCGTCGTTTAAAGGTAACTCCGCAAGAGCTGTTGGATAAACTGCCGGAGTTGGGTTTTGATATTGGAGCTCGCGCCATCAAAATAGATAACATAATGGCTGAGAAAATTTTTCGTAAATGGATAGACACATCAAGGCGCGAAAGGTTGCGAGGTCAATTATTGGTTTCATCTCAACAGACCAAGGATCGGGAAGAGGCTGCGGCTGGAGGTAAGAAAAAAGTGGCTTTGCCCGAAATAATCATTGTCCGTGAATTGGCCGGTAAGTTGAATTTGCCGGTGACACGTGTGATTCAAGAGCTGATGAGGGCCGGTATTTTGGCCTCACAGAACGAAAGATTGGATTTTGAAACCGCGGCCATTATTGCTGAAGAACTTGGCTTTGAAGCCTCTAAACAAGAGGATGATGCGAATGATAGTCAGGAGTCGGTACAAGCTCAGGATCGTTTAAAACAAATACTGGATAAAGATACCGAGGGGCAGGCCATTGCTCGTCCGCCCGTTGTGGTTGTTATGGGCCATGTGGATCACGGCAAAACCAAAACCTTGGATGCTATCAGGCGTACCAATGTAGTGGAGGGAGAGGCCGGCGGTATTACACAGCATATAGGTGCTTATCAGGTGGAGCGCAAAGAGCGTCTGATGACGTTTATCGATACTCCGGGACACGAAGCTTTTACGGTTATGCGTTCGCGTGGAGCCAAGGTGGCGGATATCGCTATTTTAGTGGTGGCGGCTGATGATGGCGTGCAACCGCAGACCAAAGAAGTGATTGATATCATCCACGCGGCCAAACTGCCGTTTATTGTGGCTATTAATAAGATAGATAAACCCGAAGCTGATCCGGACAGAGTTTTGGCTCAATTGGCTGAAGCCGGAGTGACGACTGAAGCTTGGGGGGGCAGCGTGCCGGTTGTTAAGATTTCGGCTAAACAGGGTTTGGGCATAGATGATTTACTGGAAATGATTTTATTATTGGCCGACATGAATGCCGATCAGATAAAAGCCAATCCTAATCGTTTGGCCGCGGGCACGATTATTGAATCTCATGTGGATAAGGCCGAAGGTCCGGTGGCTACGGTTTTGGTGCAGTCCGGGACCTTAAAGCGTAATGACTATTTGGGTTTGGGCGGCAGTTTGTACGGACGGGTAAGAGCCATGCGTGATTGGAAGGGGGAGATTTTGGATGAAGCTACTCCGGGCGTACCGGTCAAAATTTTGGGCTTTAAAGTGGCGCCTTCGGTCGGGGATATCGTGGAAGTTCCCGAGAATTTGAAGTCTTTGGAAAAAAGAAAAGTTAAGGCTAACTTTCAGGCCGGTAACCAGTTTACGGCGGTCAAGGTCCAGAAGATGGAAGGCGAGCAGAGTGATCAAAAGAAGGTTTTGCTCAACATTGTGCTTAAGGCCGATGTACTTGGTTCACTGGAGGCTATTTTGGGCATGCTGGAAAAAATCAATCATGAATACGTAGGCGTGGAAGTTCTGAAAAAAGGCTTGGGCAATATTACGGAGGGTGACATTGAGAGCGCAGCCGCGGCTCCGCCGTCCGTGGTGTATGGTTTTAATACTGTGGCTATGCCGGATGCCGCGGTTTTGGCCCGTGAAAAAGGGGTTGAATTAAAGCAGGTTAAGATTATTTATGAATTGATTGATGATGTGGTGGTTCGTTTAAATCAGATGCTGCCGCCCGAGGTTATCCGGACACAGGTCGGCAAGGCCGAGGCCGTGGCTATTTTTAGGACCGAGAAAGACCGCATGGTTATCGGTTGCAAGGTCAGGCAGGGGAAGATCCACCCGGGAGCCAAGGTGATTATTTGGAGGAAAGAAGAGGGTGAGGATCAACCGGTTGGCGAGGGTTTGATTGAATCAGTACAGGTTGGCAAGGAACAGGTTAAGGAAGTTATTGTGGGGCAAGAGTGCGGAGTGTCTTATAGGGGCAAGGAAAAGGTTCAGGCCGGAGACATGATTGAGATTTTCACCGAAGAAACCAAAGTTCGCCGGGTGGAGATACAAAGGTAAAAAAATCGGCGGATGGTCAATCAATGATTACCAATTTATTTATATAAAATTTTTAGCTAAATAATATGGAAGTGATATTAAACGAACAAAATTTTGAACAAGAGGTTTTGCAATCGGATAAACCGGTTTTGGTTGATTTTTGGGCTACTTGGTGCGGTCCTTGCCGGCAAATGTCGCCTATCGTGGAAGAGTTGGCGAATGAGATGCAGGGGGTTAAAATCGCCAAACTCAATGTAGATGAAGCCGGCGGCATAGCCGGTCAATACAATATTATGTCCATTCCCACGTTTTTAATTTTCAAAAACGGGGCAGTAGTCGATCAAATGGTGGGCGGAGTGGCTAAAGAGGTTTTAAAAGAGCGTCTATCTCAATATATATAAAAAGTTAAAATTTCATAAAACAGCCCGGGTTATGTTAAGGGCTGTTTTTTGTGATATAATTGTTTCGGACGATTATTCGTCTTAAATATGCCCACTTTAAAACGCAAGAAAAATTCTTTAATTCCTGACCGCCGAAAAATATTTTTGGGAGATATTTGCACTCCTGGAAATTTTTGGATCATGGTGCTGTTCTCATTCATTTTGGTAATTCAGGTTATTCTGACGGGTTTTGTGATTTCTTTGTATCAAAGGCAATTGCTGATGGTCAGGGCTTTTGATGCTTTAAGCGATCGTTCGCAGTATCTGGTATCAGCCCCCAAAGATCAGGCTGATAGGTTTTTTAAAGAGACTCAAGTGGCCGGTTTGTATTATGAATATCAACCCTGCAGGCCCACTTTTACCGGGGCTTGCGATGATGCCTCGATTTATCGTCTGGCCAAAAACGGCTCCAAAGAAGTGGTGGTTCCCAGTTTAAGGCGGTTGACCGGAGCTCCTTTGACCAGTGAATTGCTTCAGCCCATAACGCAAAGTTCTGATAAACGCTGGATGATTTTTGGAGCTTGGTCTTTCGGTTCAAAAAGAAATGTTAATGATCGCAGGATCTGGTTATTCGACCAACAGGTCGGGGATGTGGTTTTGGCTTCTTCGGTTCCGGCTGACGCAGTGTATTCGCCGGATTTCAAGTACGCGGCTTATGCCAGTCCTGACGGCAATGGCGATATCCGTGACGTAACCATTTTGGATATTTGGACCGGACGGGATGTGGGCGGAGCCAAAGCCGAAACAGGCGTAACTTTTATGGGCCCCAATGGACTGGCTTTACTGCGCTGGGGAGATGAGAAGAATTTGTTTGTTACGGAGTACGCGAGAACTGACATTGAGAATACCGTGCCTGTTTTGCGCGGAGAGAGAAATTTAAAAGTTAAATAAATATATGCCCAATATTGCAATCAATGGTTTTGGCCGTATCGGCCGCGGTGTTTTTAAGGCAGGTTTTGGAAAAGCCGGTTTTAAGGTGGTGGCGGTTAATGACCTGACCGATGCCATGACCTTGGCCCATTTGCTTAAACACGATTCCACTTATCGCACATGGGATAAAAAAGTATCTTACGACGCCAAGCATTTGATTGTGGAAGGGGTTAAGATACCGGTTTTGGCTGAAAAAGATCCAACCAAATTGCCTTGGGGAGAGATGAAGATAGACGTTGTTTTGGAGTGTACGGGTCGTTTTACGGACGAAAAGGGTGCGGGCCAGCATATCACGGCGGGGGCCAAAAGAGTGGTCTTGTCAGCCCCGGCCAAAGGGGGCTATGTGCCGACTCATGTCATTGGTTTAAACGAAAAGAAGATTAATCGAAAAGCCAGAGTCATTAATAACGCGTCTTGCACCACCAACTGCATAGCGCCCGTGGCCGCCGTCATTCACAGCGCTTTTGGCATCAAGAAGGCCATGATGACCACCATTCATTCTTATACGGCGGATCAGGTTTTACAGGATGGCCCGCATAAGGACTTGAGGCGCGCGCGTTCAGCGGCCGAAAATATTATTCCAACCACCACGGGTGCGGCCATTGCCACCACCGAGGTTATTCCGGCGTTAAAGGGTAAGTTTGACGGTATTTCAATCCGTGTGCCAACCTCTTGCGTATCCCTATCCGATTTTACTTTTTTGATAAAAAAGAAAACCACGGTTGAACAGGTTAATGAAGTATTAAAAAAGGCCGCCAAGAATCCTGTGTATAAAGGCATTATGGAAGTGACCAACGAGCCATTGGTGTCTTCAGATTTTATCGGTAATCAAGCCTCTTCGATTGTGGATCTGCAGTTTACTCAAGTTTTGGACGGCGATATGGTCAAGGTGCTGGCTTGGTATGATAATGAGTGGGGTTATTCCAACCGCTTGGCGGAAATGGCTCTGCAGGCCGCCAAAAGTTTATAGCTGGTCGGTTTTTTGAGGTTGATGTTTGTGACTTTGAATTGCAATAAAGACAATCAATCGTTTATTGTTTTTGATCTAGCCATGCTGGCTCTGGGTGTTTTTGGTTTACTGCTGGTTTGGGCGGGTTGGTTTTTGGGCGGTTGGTGGTTGATTTTGAGTGCGCTCATGTTGCTGGGGATTGTTTTGCTGGCCTATGGCGTATGGGTGGAACCGAGGCGGGTTAAGGTTAGTAATTTTAAAATCAATCTGTCTTCACAGTCCAAGGTCATGATAAAAGTGGTTTTTATTGCCGATTTGCATGCGGGTTCCAATAAACCAAAAAAATGGTATGACCGTGTTTTCAGCCGGATAAAAGACATGGGCGCGGATTTATTGCTGGTGGGAGGCGATTTGGTCGTATCTCAAGCATCACATCTTAATAAACTGGAGGCATTGAATGAAATTGGTTGCCAATATGGCAAGTATTTTGTTTTGGGCAATCATGATTATCTGGATAATCCCGGTCAGATCGTCAAAAGCCTGACGGGCTGGGGTTTTCATGATTTAACCAATGCGAATTTAACTTTGCGCTGTCAGGGACTGGATTTGCGTTTAGCCGGCATCGATGACTGTGTTTTTGGACAGCAGGCAGCCGTACCCGCTCCGGCCTGTGCCTCGCCTTTGATTTTATTGTGTCACGAGCCGGATGTTCTGCGGGATTTGGCCGAAGGACAGGCGGATCTGGTGCTTTGCGGACATAATCATGGCGGACAGATCAGGTGGCCGGGCTTGGGAGCCTTGTTTGTGCCTTCAAAACTGGGCCGCCGGGTTGACGCGGGTTTTAAAGTGGTCAACGGCATTAGGACTTATTTGACCACGGGCCTGGGAGAGGTTTTGTGCCGAGCTCGTTTGTTTTGTCCGCCTGAAATAGTGGTCTTGGAGATAGGTATTTAACTGATCTGATTCAGGAAAAGATGATCCGGCCCAATTTGTGATTTTGCTTTTTGGCCGAGTGTTTCTTTCATCTTTAACGCGTTTAAGTTAAAATGAAGATCTATGAAAGAGTTGCCTGTATTAAACTCGCGTGTCGCTTTACGCGGTAAAAAGGTTTTGTTGAGATTGGATTGGAATATTCCGATCAAGGGGACTCCCAAAGAAGAGGATTTAGCCAAGATAGAAAATTCGGTTAAAACAGTTCATGATTTGCAAAAAAAAGGAGCTGTGGTGGTGATTTTGACTCATCTGGGGCGCCCTGTGAAGCGGGAAAAAGAACTGTCAACCGTGCGTTTGCTGCCATTGGCTGAAGCTTATCTGGATTGTCCGGTTATGTTTTGCGGTGAAGATATTTTTACGGAAGAGGGCAGATCAATGGTCAAAGACAGTTTACAGGCCTCACGGCCCGGAGATGTTCTCCTTTTGGAGAATGTGCGTTTTTATGCCGGAGAAGAAAAAAATGATAAAAAATTATCACAGGCTTACGCGGATTTGGCCGATTATTACGTGAACGATGCTTTCGCTGCCTGCCATCGGGCGCATAGCTCGGTGGCCGGCATCCCGGCTTATTTGCCTCATTTTGCCGGTTCTCAGTTAACGGCTGAAGTGGCGGCGGCCGGCTATTTATTAAGACGCCCCAAAAAACCGCTGGTGGCCATTATTGGCGGAGCCAAGTTGAGCACCAAAATACCGGTGGTTAAATCTTTATTAAAAGTAGCCGACCATGTTTTGATCGGCGGAGCCATGGCCCATCCCTTTTTAGTGGCTCAAAATTTTAAAATAGGCAAATCTTTGATGGAAAAGCAAAGCTTGAGCCAGGCCAAGCTTTTGTTGAAAAATAAAAAAATCATGTTGCCGGTCGATTTTTTAGTGGCTGATAAAATTAATGATCAAGTCAAACCCAAATGCGTGCCGGTTAATCAGATTAAGGCCAAGGACATGATTGGAGACATTGGCACGCAAACCATGCGCCAATGGTCGGCCTTGATTAATAAAGCGCAAACCATCTTGTGGAACGGTCCTTTGGGCGTAGCTGAATACGAACCTTTTGCTTTCGGTTCTCTGCTAATAGGCAGAGCTGTGGCCGCCAGGAGCAAAGGCAAGGCTTACGGCTTGGTGGGTGGAGGTGATACCGTGCCCGTGGCCCTGCAAACCGGCATGAGCCAGTGGTTTGATCATATTTCCATGGGCGGCGGAGCTCTATTGGAATTTATTGCCAATAACGGCAAACTGCCCGGCATAGAGGCTTTGTATCGTCCGGCTTCGCAATCTTCATCTGCCTCGTCAAATAAACCAAAGAGGATGAAAATATCGCGGAAGGTGTTCAAATTAAAAAATCAGGCTGTTAAAAAGTTAAAAGCCGTCAAAAAGTTGAATATTAAATCCAAGTCAAAAAGCAAGACAGCTAAGTCTAAGAAAAAATAATATGACCACGAAAAATGATTACCTGATACAATCGATTGTCGCGCGTGAAGTTTTGGATTCCAGAGGCAATCCTACGGTGGCTTGCCGGGTGACTTTGAAATCCGGAGCTTCAGCTGAAGCCAAAGTGCCGTCAGGTGCCTCAACAGGCTCGCATGAAGCGCTTGAACTGCGTGATGGCGGCAAACGTTACGGTGGTAAAGGTGTGCTTAAAGCGGTTGTCAATATTAACAAAAAAGTTGCACCCATCTTAAAAAACATAGATGTACGCCGTCAAAAAGATATTGATCATGTCATGATTGAATTGGACGGTACTTCGGGTAAAAAGAAGTTGGGCGCCAATGCGATTCTGGCCGTGTCTTTGGCCTGTGCTCAAGTCCATGCCGTACAGGCAAAAAAACCTTTATGGCAAATTATACGTAAAATCTATAACTTTCCGCGGCCGGCCGGTTTGCCTGTTCCAACCATGAACGTGTTAAACGGAGGAGCGCATGCCAATTGGTCTTTGGATGTTCAGGAATGCATGATTGTGCCTTTGGCCCGTAAGATGAGCGACCGTGTACGTATGGGCGCCGAAGTTTTTCAGGCGTTGAAAAAGATTTTGGCTGAAAAAGATTTTGCGACCACGGTCGGAGATGAAGGCGGATTTGCTCCTAAATTGAAAACTGTGGAAGCGGCTTTCGATCTTTTAAAGGAAGCTATTAAAGCCGCGGGCTACAAGCCGGGTAAGGATGTGGCTTTGGCCACGGATGTGGCCGCTTCGGAATTTTATGACAGCTCCAAAGCCGTCTATGTTTTTAGAGCCGAAGGCGGACGCGAGTTTACCTCGGATAAATTGCTGGATCGTTATCTGGCTTGGCAAAAGAAATATCCCCTGGTTTCCATTGAAGATCCTTTTGCGGAAGATGATTGGGCGGCCTGGTCAGGTTCATTTTCTCGCCTGTCCAAACGGTCGCATATCGTGGGGGATGATTTATTGGTCACCAATATCGCCAGACTGGATAAAGCTGTGGCTGAAAAAACGTGTAATGCCATTTTGATTAAAGTCAATCAAATAGGCACTCTGACTGAAGCTGTGTCGGCTATCATTATGGCTCATAAGAATGGTTTTGCTACCAGTATCTCCCATCGTTCGGGCGAAACCGACGATACGACCATTGCGGATTTGGCCGTGGCCAGCGGGTCGGAATACATTAAAACAGGCTCACTTTCAAGGTCTGAACGCGTGGAAAAATATAACAGACTGCTTGAAATTGAAGAGAACGAAATGTAAAGCCTTAATAAGTTTTTAAAAAATCCCTTTTTTAGGGATTTTTTGTTAATAATTTTTGGATTTCTTGAGCTTTTTGAGCATCCAGATCTTCCAATATTTTTTTGATTCTTTGGCGGTGCCGGTTGATTATATCGTCCGATTCCAATCTAAACCTCTGCAAGATTTCTTGAATGGCTTTTTGTTGTTCATTTGTCAGTTGTTGCTGGTCTGGCATATGCCTGAATTGAGCAGATGAAAAACTCCAATAAAAGTTATGCTTTTGGTGTTTTGGACCGGATTGATGAATGCCTGTTATGTTGGACGTAGTATAAATAATATGTTACTCTCGCGCACATGAAAAGTCCACAATTAAGCCCTTCAATTGCGGATAAAGCGACCGGATCGGAAGCTGATCAGGGCCTGCTCGAATCGGGAGTTAAAGTCCCGAGCTATTTTATTTTAACTTATGGCTGTCAGATGAATACCAATGACTCGGAAAGATTGACGGCTATGCTAAAAAATTGCGGTTTGACAGAGTCCCTGACCGAAGAAGAGGCTGATTTGGTGATATTTAATACTTGTTCGGTCAGAGAACACGCGGAACAGCGAATTTACGGCAAGATGGAAAATTTAGTGGAACGCAAAAGAAAAGGGGAAAGGGTTTTGATAGCGGTAACGGGCTGTATGGCCGGCCGTGATAAAAATGGGGATTTGCGGCGCAGATTAAGCATGGTCGATCTGTTTTTTGCCACGGCCGATATGATCAACTTGCCCAGATGGCTGGCTGAATTGAGGCCGGACTGGATGATTAGCGGAGATCAGGAGGCTGATTATCTAAAGATAAGTCCCGCCAGACGCAGCCCTCACCAGGCCTATGTGACCATTCAAACCGGCTGTAATCATTTTTGCAGTTACTGTGTAGTGCCTTATGCCAGAGGATTGGAAAGGAACCGTCCGGTCGATGATATTTTAATAGAAATTCGACAAAGCGTGGAACTCGGGGCCTTGGATATAACTTTGCTCGGTCAGGCGGTTAATGAGTACCGGGCTTCAGACTCCGGTTCTTTTAGTGCGCATAATCCTTATAAAAATCATTTTGCGGCTTTACTTTGGGAAATTAATCAATTGGAAGGCGTGAAGCGTGTGCATTGGACAGCTGCCCATCCCTTGTTCATGGATGATGAAGTGATACATGCATTGACTTTACCCAAGCAAGTGAATTATTTGCATCTCCCGGTACAATCGGGTTCCAATGAAGTTCTCAGGCGCATGAACCGTAAATACACCAGAGAACAGTATTTGGAAAAAATCGCCAAGATTAAACAAGTCAGGCCGGGTATTGCTCTGGGGACCGATATAATTGTAGGTTTTCCGGGGGAAACAGAGCGGGATTTTTTGGAAACCGTGGATTTATATAAGCAATGTGATTACGATATATCATATACGGCTCAATACAGTCCCAGGACCGGCACTTTGAGCCATCGTCTGTTTGCGGATGATGTCAGTTCTCAAGAAAAGAAACGGCGCTGGGAGGTTTTGCAGGCTTTAATGGAGGAGACGGTTTGGCGTAAAAATCAGGTTTATAAAGATATGGTCTTGGATGTTTTGATTGAAAAAATAGATGGAGAATGGGCTTACGGCACGTCCGGAGAGTTGAAAAATATACGAGCCTTGGGGGCTAAGGAGGGCATGGTTGGCACCATGCAACAAATAAGGGTTGATAAGCCGATGACCTGGCTTTTGGAAGGGCAAATTATCTAAAATGTGGTATAATCAAACTATGCAAAAGAAGATTTACATTTTGATTGGAGTTGTGATTTTGGCCTTGGCCGGTCTGTTTTTCTGGGTTTTTAGTCAGCCGAATGAGCGGCCGGTCGGCCTTAAGCAGGTGGTAAAAATGGATTGCGCTACGGCTCAAGTGCCTTTTGCCTGTTATTTGGATAAGGCCATGGCTGCCAAGGATCCTAATCTGTGTCTGAATGCGGGGGCGGCCAAGAAGCTGGATTGTTTGGAAGCTTATAAAGAAATTTTGGGAGTGGAAGTGGATTGCACCGTCATACAAGATGCTGATTTTCAAAGGGAGTGCATGATGTTCGCGCAAAACGGATTGACTGAAGAATTGACCGAAGGCGAGGGAGTTGAGCAAAAATCTGTGAGTGATCCGGAAGTTGAATCGGAGATGGATCCGGAGGATGAAAAGTCTATTGACCGTCCATAGTCTATGGCCAATAAAATAACGCGCGGAGGAGGCAGTGAAAAGAGGCCTTTGCCGCGTGTTCTTGTAATTGTGGGGCCGACTTCTTCCGGAAAAACGGGGTTGAGTTTGAGGATCGCGAAAAAATATCAAGGCGAAATAATCAACGCGGACGCGCGGCAAATGTACAAAGGTTTTTCCATTGGCACGGGCAAACCTCCGGGCCGCCGGGGTAAATATGCCGGGCATGATTGCTACATGGTCAGGGTTCCTTATAACAATGAAAAATCCAAACTTGAAAAAGATGCAGCCGATCTGGATAAAGAGTATCCGGAAATTCCGCATTACTTGATGGATTTTTTGGAACCGAGCACGGTTTTGACGGTCGCTGATTGGCGGGAGAAAGCCATTAAAGCCATTAAAGGCATTGTCAGAAGGGATCATCTGCCCGTAATCGTGGGCGGAACAGGTTTGTTCACCACGGCTTTGATAGAAAATTTTTCCATCCCCCGGGTTCCGCCCAATGAAAGTTTGAGACAGTCTTTTGAAAAATTACCGCTGGATAAGCTGGTGGATTTATTGTCAAAAATAGATCCGACGGCTTCGAGCGTGATAGATATTAAAAATCCTCGCCGCGTGATACGGGCTTTGGAGATTTGCACGTTTACGGGTAAACCGATTGCTCAGCAAAGACTCAAGCGTCCGCCGGTGATTGACGCTTTTCAGATAGGTCTTAAGTGGCCCAGGGAGCAGTTAAGACAGCGGATTGACTCTTCGATTATGCGCATGATGGAAGAAGGCTGGCCCGAAGAAGTCCGCAAGGTCAGGGCCAAGGGTTTGCCTTGGACAGCTCCGGCCATGACTTCTATCGGCTATAGAGAGATGGGTATGTATTTAAGAGGTGAGATCATGCTGGATGAGGCCATTGCCAAAGCCAAACAGGCCACTTATCAATACGCCAAGCGCCAGGAGACTTGGTATAAAAAAGATAAAAAAATCAATTGGGTTTTAACCGAAAAGCAGGCCATGACCCTGGTTGATAAATGGATGGGGGCGTAATGGTTATTGGTCCAGTTGCCGCCGGATTTCTTCTTCGGCCTGTTGCGGATTGGCCCGGCCTTCGGTATCACGCATGACGACACCCACGAACCATTTGATGATTTGCGTTTTGCCTTTTTTAATATCTTCAACTTTTTCCGGATTGGCCTCCAGATTTCTTTTAACCGCGTCCGTCAGTTCGGAGTTATCCAGATTCTGACCCAGATTGTAAGTTTCCATCAAATTCGAGGGGTCTTGGCCGGTTTCGTGCATCATTTGCAATAATTTCTGGCCATTGGCGCTGTTAATGGCTTGTGTATACAGCAAATGGATGAATTCCGCGAAATTTTCCGGCGTTATATTACAATCCTTGAGGCTTAGATTTTTTTCAGTCAATATGCCGGCCAGTTTGGAGGTTAGCCAGCCGCCCACCAGTTTGGAGAAGATCTGCTTTTTATTTGCCAGGGCTTCAGAACCGCTAATCGCTTCATTGTCCGAGGCTTCCAGCCAACCGGCTAATTCTCCCATGACTTGTTCGGCGTATTCGGGCCAACCGTCATTATTGGTGAAAAACATGACATTGGCTTTGGAAAAACCCCATTCCTGAATCATCCGGCCGCGGATTGCCGAGGGGAGCTCGGGCAGACGGTGAAGCATTTTTTCCTTCAGTTCAACCAAATCTTGGGGCGGCAGGTCCGGTTCAGGAAAATAACGGTAATCGGCCGAGGACTCTTTGGTTCTTTGCTCTATGGTTTTGCCCTGCCCCTCGTCCCAGCCGCGGGTGGCTTCGACAGGCGGAGTGCTGGCTTCAAACAGGGCTGTTTGGCGCTTTATTTCATAGTTGATAGCCCTTTCCACTGACCGGAAGGAATTGAGGTTTTTGATTTCGGTCCGCGCGTTTAAAGTTTGTTTGAGCGGATACCCGTTGTCATCCACTTCCATCAGCGAGATATTGACGTCGCAGCGCATCTGGCCTTTTTCCATGTCCGCGTTTGAAGCTTTAATGGCACGCATGATGGCGCGCAGTTCTTGTAAAAAATATTTGGCTTCAGAGGCGGATCTGATTTCGGGTTCGGTTACGATTTCAATCAGAGGAGTGCCGGCCCGGTTATAATCCACAAAAGTCGCCGGTCTGCCGTTCAGCCCCTGTGGAGCATGAAAGTTTTTAGCCGCGTCTTCTTCCAGATGAGCTCGGGTGATATTAAGGCGAATCTTTTCCCGTCCGGGCAGGGCATTTTCCGGAATCTCCAATTCCACAAAACCGTTAATGGCAATGGGTAAAGAAAACTGGGAGATTTGATAGCCCTTGGGCAGATCAGGATAAAAATAGTTTTTACGGTCAAAGGCGCTCTTGTCCGGTATTTGGCAGTTGAGCGCCAAGCCTGTTAAAAGGCCTTTTTCCAGGGCAGTTTCGTTTAAAGCGGGCAAAGCACCGGGTTGCCCCGTGCAGACCGGGCAAATGGCCGTATTGGGCGCGGCTCCATCATCCAGATTGGGGCAGGCGCAAAACATCTTGCTTTGAGTGTTTAGCTGGACATGTATTTCCAAACCGATGATGGGTGTGAGTTTCATATGTTTGATTAATTTCAATAGGATCGCTTCAGCTTTTTTGAAGCGTTATTTTGGATGGAACCGCATCATTCAGATGTTCGGCGGAAGGTACGGAAAAGTTTAAGGGTGAACATGATTAAGAGCGGCATGGTAATCATTTGAACCACGCCGTTTAAGGCATTGCCCAGCAATTCGGCGATGGCCGGTCCTTGATTAAATGATTTTAGCATCATGCCCAATATGACACCGGCCACGTTCATGCCCAAGCTGATCATCAGGGCGTAGCCCCCAAAAATCAGGCCTGACATTTGATTTTTCCAGAACAAACCCCACCAACGATGACGGGCCATGGTTTCGCAGGTTTTTAAAGCGTTGTAGCCTTTAATTTTTTCGGTGACGAATAAAGGCATGGTCAAATTATTCCAAATCGTGCTCTTGTAGATAAGCCAGAGCCAGGCCGGGAACATGAGCACCAAGCCGACGAGCGACAGGGCGGCTGTTCCCAATGACGGGACAAGAGAAGAGAAACTGTCTATATCTCCCATTTGCATCATGGTTATGACATCGCTCCAGCTGCCGGCGAAGATGGGAATCATAATCATGATTACGCTTAAAAACAGGGGCCCGGCGGCTATCAGAGTGGTCAGCAGAACGATCAATAGATAGGACCAAAGATCGCGGTTATTGGTTTTTATATCCAAAATCGGAGTTTCTTTATTTTCCAGGGCGATTTGTTGTTTTAAAAGCATCAGGCTGATCCAGAGAGAGCCGATGACCACGGGGATCATTAAGATGCCCGCCGCCAGCGGCACCCAGTCCGGTTTAAAATATGAAGTAAGGCCGGTCAGCGCTCCCAGAGCCGTAAACAGATAAACGAACCAGTGCGATACCTTGAGGCTGGTTTTAAAGTTGTCGACATAGGTCAGCCAAGTATCTTTGATTAAAGACCAGGTATAAGGCAGACGTTTATTTTCCGGTTTATCATCAGCCGCGTATTTAAGAGGCTCCAAGATCAGCATGCCGACCAGGAACGGGCCGATGATCGGAAAAAATACCCACAAGCTGGCCCAAGGGGTTACGCCTACACCGGAAGCTCCTTTCCATAATTCAATAAACAGCCACACAAAAAGTCCCAGCCAAGTAAAGGTCAAGGCTAGGACAATGATGCCCGTGTTGCCCAAACCCGCCAGGTCGGCCGCCAAACCCAGTACAAGGCCGATTATTGGCCAGAAAAAGCCAATTATTAACAAACTAAGGATTAGACGAAATTTGGATTTCGCCTGATTTTTATCAATCATATTAAATTAAACAGGTCAGTTAATGACATTTATGCTTTCATCCTAGCAAAAAAGTCCAGTTTTTGCGAGAGAGCGCTTTTTACTTCCTTGGCCACCTGCTCGATGTTTTGGTTGCCGTCAATTTCGCTTATCATGGTGCCGGCTTGTTTAAATGGTCCCAAGACATCATCTGATAAAAATCTCTGTACTAATTTGGTTTGAAAATCCGGTTCTTCGAAGATCACTTCATCTTGTTTGTCTGTTCTTTGGGCCAGTCTGGCCATGGCGGCCGCGGCCTCTGTGCGGATGAGTAATAACAGGGTGGGGTTAAAGGCCACGGTTTGAGCATTGCCCGGTAACTCCAGTAGGCGTTCGGTACTCAAGCTCGTGTCCTGCAGGGGTTGATAAGCCAAAGATGAGCCCAGTCCGCGGTCTTGAAAGATGATGCGTTCCGGGTGGTTGCGCAAAAAGGGGATGATCAGTCTTCTGAATAATACCAGTCTATCCAAAGCAAAAGCCTGGGCTGTCTCCCAGCCCGAATAACGTGGCTCAACAATTTCTCCTGAAACAGAGTCTGCGAGATATTTGGCAATAATTTCTTCGCGAATAGCCCGACCTATCCAGCAGAAAGTGGGTTCTGCACACAGTAACCCGTTGGCCCCGCCCAGGTCAGCGGTATTCGGCAAGCGTTGTTCTTGTTCCATAAAAGAAACAACATCGAAGAAAGTCGCGCCTCGCTCCTCGGCCCATTCACGGCAGGCTTTGAGCACGGTGGATTTACCCGAGCCGTCTATGCCTTCGACCATGACATGCAGGCCGTCATTCGCTTGTCTTTTGATCATACTGAAATACAATTGTTCAAATATAAAATTATAAATATAAAATTTGGAATCGCTTGGCGATATTATATATGATAATCCGCAGGGCGGCACCGGATTTGTTATCTGGTTATTTTATAATTGAAATTTTTTATTAAAATCCTTTCGGTTTTTCGCCTAGTGTTGAGACGCCGGTTTCACTTAAGTCAACGCGAATCAAAGAAGCGAGCAGGGGGTGGGTTTGATTAAGGCCGCGCCATACCTCTTGAGCGATGCGTCTGTATGACGGGTGGCCTTTTTTCCCGGAACGCAGTTCTATGAAGTGGAATAATTCACGCAGGTTCCAGCCGATCAGCAGGCGCCGTCTGTAGGCCATGGGCACCACGTATTCGGCTTCGGCTTCCAAACCGGCGGCCAGTATCTCTCGGTTCAGTTTTCCGGCCATATCCATAATCTTGGCGAAATCCTTGGCTTTACCGATGTCCGTGATTTCTTGAGGTATGTCATAGCCCAGTTCAGTGCCCAGCGGTTGGTTGGTTTGGGTACAGATGCGGTGTCTTTGAATATCTCTCCAAGCTCCATAGTCCATGACTATCTCATGCTGGAACCAGGCATGCTCAAATTCTCTGCAAGGCGCGTCATGCGGACCCCTGTCTTCGACTGCGGCTTTTATCAGAGCGGCTTGCTTGTCCGAATTTTTGGCCAGCATGTCCATGGCTGCCGGCATGGGGATTTTGGCATATCTGGATAACAGGGCGGCCGATATGCGTTGTTCGGCCAAATAGTCGTCAAAAGTGCAGAGCACAGGTTGTTCGGCCGTGGCACCCGCTTGATCGCGCGGCAGTCGGTCTTCAATCAAAACATTGGTCAGCTCGCGCATTCTGCTTGGCAAGAGTGATTGATAGGAATTCGGATCAGCGTATTTAAGCAGGGTGGGCAGAGGGAAATGCTTCAAAGCCTGGTCTTTATCCAGATGCTCGAAGCCTTTAAGCACGCTTTTTACTTCTTCACCGATTTGGCGCGCCAGAGGGTCTTGCGAGGACAAAAGTTTTTTTATGACATGTTCCCAGACTCTGGCATTGGCCGTCATGCCCAGCGAGCCCAAAGCCGCGGCCGGCAATAAATAGCGCACCCGGTCGCAAATCAAGGCTTTGAGCGTGGCTGCGTAGGCCGCGTCGCTCATGTCATTTTGAGGTTCGTGTTCTTTGAATAGGGGAGTTAAGAGAGCGTAGCATTCGTCGTATAGATTATATAAAGCATCAAACAGTTCATTGACTTTGTCTGCGAATTGGCTTTGAGCCAGGGTTTTTGGAATGCCCACCCGGTCGCGCGTAAAAATTTGGTAACGCGATGATTTTTCAGTATAAGAAGCCAGTCGCCCATCTTCCAGGATCTTGATGACGGTTTGGGGTATGTTCTGGAAAGCCACGGATGCGACCGCGTGTTCGGCCACCGAGGCGTGCCCGTAGCCCACCACCCATTTTTCATGGAATTCAGCCGCTTTTTCCAAGCTGACATCGTCAATATTTTGATCAAAAGGCGTTGAACTGCGCGAGCATTTGGCCACGGCCACGGCCAGCTGCTCGGGGGTGGGTTTAAGTTCAACCAAATCTCCGTTTTCACGTTTGGTTTTGATGTTGTTCAACCAATAAATACGGCGTGTTGAGTTGTCTTGAGGCTGTATGAGTTTAGCCTTGGGAGCGGAATCATTGATAGGCATAAAAGTCCAATTAATATCGAAAATCCGCTATACCTTGGCATATGGTTATTTATCAGTCAAAAACATGTAGCATGTAGCACGTAGCATGTAGCATGTAACAAAAATCAAGACGGAATTGCTTCGTGCTACATGTTGTGTGTTACATGAGGTCAGCCGGTAGATCCAAAGCCTCCGCGGTTTGAGCCTTCGGGTTGGCTTTCAATGAAATCAGCTCTCAGGCATGGCAGGATCAGGCCTTGGGCGATTCTTTCGCCCGGTTCAACTGTCACGGGCCTGGTGCCGGGGTTAAAACAGGCGATGTAAATTTGGTCATCAGGCCCTCGATAATCACTGTCAATAACACCAATGCCGTTGGCCAGCATCAAGCCCTTTTTTTTGAACAGACTGGAACGGGCCGCCAGCACGAGAACATGATTTTCCGGAGTCGCGATTATGAGCCCGGTGGGCACCAGCCCGGATTGGCCGGCCGGGATTATGGTCTGTTCGGCGGCCGCCAAATCAAAAGCGGCCGATCCTTGGGTTTGATATTCGGGCAGGGCCACGGAGGGATTTAAGCGGGTAATTTTAATCTGCATAATTAAGCCAGATAAGATCTTATCAGTTGCAGCATATTTGTTTTAAGCGCGGATAAATCCCGGCTGTTGTCGATTTTTTTTTCGGCTTGCGCGGCCACTCCGGCTATGGTGGCCTCGGTTTCCTTTTGACTCATGGCTAAAAAGTCTTCCCAGGTCATTTCCGTTTCACCCGGTTTTTCATTACGTTTTTTAAGTCTTTCAAATCTGATTTCAGGCGGCGCCCAAACTTCTATCAAGTGAAAAGCAGGGTTCTTTTTTAAGTCCGCGATATCGTCAAACCGTCTAATACCGTCCACGACCACAATGTCAGCCTCCGAAGCCGCCACCTGCCTTTCCATGGCATTGGACAGGGCGTCTTGGCCAAAGGCTTGCCTGACGGCGGTGGATAAAGCGATCAGGTTTTCCCGGCTGGCCGGCAGGAACAGACGCTTGAGCATGTCTTTGAGAATATCGCTGAAAACAAAAACCTGGATTTTATATTCATCTTTTATGCATTCCGCGGCCGTAAATTTGCCGGCTCCGGCCTGTCCGACCAAGCCCAAGATCAGTTTGGGCATACTAAGCGGCTTTATTGATTATTTTTCCTTCGTGTAAAATTTGTCTGCGTCTGGCATCGGTTACCATTTCGCCCCGGTCATTATAAGCGTAACCTTCCGGAGTTAAGTAATAAACCGTTTGGTTGAACTCATATTTTTCCGCCTCTTTTTCCAATTTCTCCACCGGGATGGCTTGAAGCTCATGGTCTTCTTCTGGTATTTGTTCAAAATTCATATGCAGTTAAGTCTAATGTCAGGTAAGTTTAAAGTCAAAAATCCCCCGTCGCATCAAGCTTCGGGGGATTGTTGTTTTGTGTTTTAGGCTAGTGATGATGGATCGATTTGTATTCCCGGACCCATGGTGGTTGTCAAGGTAACGCTTTTTAGATAGGCGCCTTTAGCTGAAGATGGTTTGGCTTTTTTGATAACCTCCATCAAGGCATTGAGATTTTCCAGCAGTTTGGCATTGTCCAGATCGGTTTTACCAATGGCTTGATGGATAATGCCTGTGCTGTCGTTTTTAAAAGCGATTTTGCCCTTTTTAAGATCTTCCACCATTTTTTTAACGTTGGGTCCAACCGTATCTGTTTTGGGGTTGGGCATTAAACCTTTTGGTCCCAAGAGTTTAGCCAGCTTGGCCAGCTTAGGCATCATGTCCGGCGTGGCCACGGCCACCTCAAAGTCAGTCTTTCCGCTTTGTGCTATTTCGTTGATCAGCTCTTCTCCGCCTACCAGATCAGCGCCCGCTTCTTTAGCGTCTTTTTCTTTATCCTGGCCCACAAAGGCGATAATTTTTTTGGTCTTGCCGATGGTATTCGGAAACACTAAAGTCGCGCGGACCGACTGCTCTGATTTTTCAGGGTCAATACCCAGTCTGATGTGCAGTTCGACACTGCCCGTAAATTTGGTATTGGCGGTTTTTTTAGCCAAATCAATAGCCTCTTCCGGGCTGTATTTTTTGGCTTTGTCTACCAATTTGGAGACTTCTTGAAAGCGCTTGCTGTGCGCCATATGCTTGTTTGAGGAAAGGCTTATTTGGCCCGTCCCCGTGGTAAACCTCGGCTTCGAGGAGCGTTCGTCCCACTCCGCTAAAGCTTCGAGGGACTCCCACGTGAATAATGGGCCTATACTAAGCCTGTTTAGGCCGGATGTCAAGCCTTGCCGTCAGCTTTTTGTTCGCGTCTGATGGTGGCCCAGTGGTACAGAAACAGGGGGATTCCGACTACCAGGAAAGAAATGTCTCTGACCGCGTCCCTTTGCTTGCGGATGGCTCTGGCTTCGTTTTCATCCATTCGGCCCTGTTCGCACTGCTGGATGCGGTTTCGGTATTGCTCCTCGGTTTCCTGCAAAGAGGGGTCCTTCATGATCATGACCGCGCAGGAAGGCTCTTTGTATTCATTTAAATCGGCTTTGGGGAAGATCCAGGTTTTTAAACCCAGATTGACCAGGTCGGCCGTGGAAAAGACGATCATCATTAAAGCGATTAATGAGACCGTGTAAAAGTAGACTGTTTTTATGAGAGCAGTCTTAGGAGTGTTGTTTAACATAGGGTTTTCATCAGAGTTATCGCGTAGTAAATAAACAAAGCCGATTAAAATTAGGCTAAGAATGAATAAGATAAAAATTAAAATCATGGAAAAAGCCATATCCTAAATACCCATGGTTATAGCATACTCTGATTGCCAAAGATTAAAAATACCCTCGGCATTGCTCGAGGGTATTTTTTTTAGGCTGTGATTTCCAAGCCCATCTGTTTGGCTGTACCTTCCACTTGTCTCATGCCCGCTTCGACTGTCATGCAGTTTAAGTCAGGCATTTTCTTTTCGGCTATTTCACGGATTTGTTTGAGAGATACCTTGCCGATTTTTTCCTGCAGGGGTTTGGCTGAACCTTTTTTGATGCCGGCCGCTTTTTTGAGCAACTCAGGTACCGGTGGGGTCTTTAGAATAAAATCATAGGTTCTGTCTTCGTAGACCGTGAGCACGCACGGTACGACTTCGCCCATTCTTTCTTTGGTGGCATCGTTGAATCTTTTGCAGAATTCAGCAATGTTCAAACCATGGGGGCCAAGGGCTGTGCCGACCGGAGGGGCCGGGTTGGCCTTACCGCCTTCGATTTGAAGCTTGATAAGGGTTTTAATTTTTTTAGCCATAATTAAGTCATGTAGCATGTAACATGTCGCATGCAGCAAACAGTCACGTGCATATTTAGTTCATAATCGTTAAGATGAGATGAGAAGCGCATCGCATCTATGGCGATTATGAAATCGCAATTTTATATCTTTTTAACTTGGGTAAAATCTAACTCGAGAGGAGTCTCGCGGCCGAACATGGAAACCAGGATTTTAACCTTGCCGCGTGCGCCGTCGATTTCGATAACCTTGCCTTCAAAGCCTTTAAACGGCCCTTCCCCGATTTTGACCGGAGAACCGGTTTGAATGTCGATGGTATAGGCCGGTTCCTCCTGGGTGCCGATGCGTTTGAACAGGTGATTGACTTCGTCTTGCGACAAAGGGGAGGGGGTGGTGCCTGTACCGATAAAACCGGTGACATTGGGCGTGTTGCGCACCACATACCATGAGTCATCGGTCACAATCATTTCAACCAGCACATAGCCGGGATAAATTTTTTCTTCAACTAATTTTCTCTTGCCGTTTTTGATCTTAATCTTTTTTTCAATAGGCACGGTGACGTTGAAAATTTTATCTTTCATACCCAGCGTGTCTATGCGTCTTTGCAGATTTTCGGCCACGTTTTCTTCGTAGCCGGAATAGGTATGAATGGCGTACCAGCGTCTTCCAAGGTCCAGGGTCTGTTTAGGCATACTATTCTTGGTTATCGGTTTGAGTATCCGGGGTGCCGTTGTCAGGCGTGCTGATAGGTGTAACGCTGTCAAAGTCTATGCTGGGCACATCTGTCTGAATATCCGGCGCGGGCCCGACCGGTTCTACGGGTTCTGTGGGAGCGGCTGTTTTATTAGCCAAAGAAGCGGCTACCAGCTTGCTTAAGCCCATGTCCAGCAGGCCGAAGAAGGCGGCCACGGATAAGCTGATAACAATTACCAGCACGGAGTAGCGGGTGGTATTTTGCTTGGATGGCCAGGTTACTTTGGTAAGCTCGTTTTTGGCCGACCGCAGATAGTCTAAAATTTTATTGAAAATAAGCATATTTATGTTCTTAAAAAGCCCTTCCCAGGGCGCTTGGATAATAGCAAATATAACGGGATTTGGCAAGGCGGATGGGGTTAAGTCCAAGAGATTTGCTAAATAAGCTGAAAAAGCGCCTTCTTAGACAATCGGGCGGTAAATGCCTATACTATAGCAAGATGTTCACAATTCCATTATTACCAGTGATATGAAGTATTTGAAACTTTTCTCTGCCGGCCGAATAGGCAAGTTGAAATTAAAAAACCGGCTGGTGATGCCGCCCATGGTCAGGAATTATGCGGATGCCAAGGGTTTAGCGACCGTGCGTTACTTGGATCATATTGAGCGGATAGCCCAAGGCGGGACGGGCATGTTGATTTTGGAAGCCAGCTATGTGAATCCCGAAGGCAAGGGCTTTGTGAACGGGCTGGGTATTCATTCGGACGCCTGTGTGCCGGGCTTGAAGAAGCTGGCCGCCAAAGCGCATGAGCATAAGGCGGCTATCGGCATCCAGCTTTACCATGCCGGACGGCAGACCGTGTCCAAAATATGCGGTAAAAAACCGGTTGCGCCATCAGCTATCCCGTGTCCGGTTATGCAGGAGATGCCACGGTCATTGAAGATTGATGAAATTAAAAAGCTGGTTAAGGATTTTGCCAAGGCCGCCCTGCGGGCCAAGAAAGCGGGTCTGGATTTTGTGGAGATTCATGGGGCTCATGGTTACTTGGTAGCTCAATTTTTGTCGCCTTTTTCCAATGCCAGAAAAGATGCTTACGGCGGAGATGAAGAAAAGAGATTTAGGTTTTTAAAAGAAGTCTATGAAGCGGTCAGGCAAGCTGTTGGTCCGGAGTTTCCGGTCATCGTGCGTTTATCCGGTGACGAGTGGGTGGAAGGCGGTTTGACCATTAAGGACGTAGTTAAGGTTTGCCGGAAGCTGGAAGAGGCCGGGGTGAACGCCTTGCATATCAGCTCGGGTAATTACGGCTCCTATGTTCAGGGGAAAATGATTCCTCCCATGGCTGTTCAGGACGGCGTGTTATTGCCTTTGGCCAAAGAGATTAAGCGGTCGGTAAAAATTCCGGTTATTACCGTCGGCAAAATCCGAACGCCCGAGCTGGCTGAAAAAGCTTTGAAGAACAGCGAGGCTGATTTTGTGGCCATAGGCCGTTCTTTGCTGGCTGATCCGGATTGGCCCCTTAAAGCCAAAGCTGGAAAATTAAAAGAGATTAATCATTGCGTAGCCTGCAACCAAGGTTGCATCAGTCGTCTGTTCGCTCAGCAGGATGTGTGGTGCACGGTTAATCCGGAATGCGGGCGGGAAAATGAATTCAGCTTACCTGTCAAAGAAAAGAAAAAAGTGGCTGTGGTGGGAGGCGGTCCGGCCGGTTTGTCGGCCGCCAGAACAGCGGCCATACGCGGACACAAAGTGGTTTTGTTTGAATCAGGCAAGAGTTTGGGCGGACAGCTGCTGCCCGCGGCCGCGGCCCCACATCGCGAGGACTGGGATTTGCTGCGAAAATTTTTGGTTCAAGAAATGAAGAGGCTTAAAGTTGAGGTTAATCTGGAGCACGAGTTCGGTTTGGAAGAGGCCAAGGCCGGCAAATATGACGCGGTTATCGCGGCTATGGGTTCATCAACCATGGTTCCCAAGATACCCGGCCTGGAAAGCGCGAACGCGGTTATGGCGCGGGATGTGTTTGAGGGCGGGGTTGAGGTTAAAGGCAAGGTAGTGGTGGTTGGGGGTGGGTGCATGGGCGCGCAGACCGCTGAATTGCTGGCCGTAAAAAATCATTCGGTTACACTAATCGAAATGTCAGAAAATATAGCTTTGGAATCACCCATGGATGAAAGATTTTTATTGTTGCAACGCCTGGAGAAATTAAAAGTCAAACTTTTGTCTCAAACTCGGGTTTTAAAAATTGCCGCGGAAGGGGTTTTGGTCACCGGGCCGCAAGGCAAGCATACGGTTGAGGCTGACACGGTGGTCATGTGTCTGGGGTCGGTTTCCAATGAAGGTCTTGGTCAAAAATTGAGATATTTGGTCAAGACCGTCAAAATAGTGGGTGACGCGCTTAAGCCGCGCAGAGTAACGGAGGCTGTGCTGGAGGGCGCCATGGCGGCTTTGGAGCTGTGAGGCTTGACATTTTGCCTGGCATGTGCTAGCTTAAAAATAATATGAATCGCCATACTTTTCCGATGATTCAAAAAGCCTACGACTGCAGTGTCGCCGGCCGGCTTTTTGTTTCTCGGGCTTGTATGGATTCTGATAAGCGTTTTAGCGCCATTAACGCGTAACGCGCAGTAAGATCGGAATTCGCAGAGGCTCGGGAATAAACCCGGGCCTTTTTGGGTCTTGACGCAAGGAGAGAGGGCATGTTCTTTTCAGTAAAACAACGTGATTGGCACCCCGGAAAGGTCTACCTGCTGATCAGCGCACTAAGAGGATTGGGCATGGGTTGCCATGCCACTATCTACTCTTTATTTTTGCGCGATATCGGCATTAAGCAGGATCAGATTTCGGCCCTGAACTCCTTGTTCTGGCTGACCTTGATTCTGTCCGAATTGCCTACCGGCATGCTGGCGGACGGTAAGAGCAGGGCTTGGTCGATTAAGGTTGGTTTTTTGTTAATGAGTTTCAGTATTGGCGGGTATGGCTTAGCTCAAGGCTTTTGGTCGGCTTTAGCCGCGGAAGCATTGATCGCCGTAGCGCTCGCCTTCCTGTCCGGAGCTGAACAGGCTTGGCTGGTAGATGCTTTGGAGGCTCGCGGTTTGGGGCATGAACTGAAAAAGGTCTACGCTCAAAATGCCATCTGGAGCGCTACGGCGGCGTTGACTGGAGGCTTCTTAAGCGATCTTCTGGCGCAATACTGGGGCTATCGCCTGGGCTGGTTTGTGGGCGGGGTGTTTATGTCAGCCGGTTTTGTGTTGGCCCTGGTTTGTCTGGGCAAGCAAGGCGAACCCAAAAAACGCTTGACCGAATGGCAGGCTCTTAAGGCCAGCGTAGCAGCCCTTAAAGCCAGTCCGGCGCTTATCTGGGCCGTGGCCGCGGCCATGAGCCTGGGTTTCATCAATCCGTTCAATCATTTCTGGAGCCAGTTTTTTCATGGGCGCCTGCAGGGCGGTTCCTTGGGCTGGATCTGGATCGTGGTTTACGGATCTTGCGCCTTGGCGGGCGTCATCATTAAGTGTGTGTCTTTCGTACGGGGCAGAGAAGCCGGCGCCATACTCGGTCTGTTGTTTTTAACGGCTGCCGGCTATGCGGCTATTGGCAGGTTTGACGGCGTTTATCTGCCCTTGCTGATGGTGGTTTTGCATGAAGTGGGCCGAGGGGCTTACATGCCCTTGGCCGACGTCTTTGTGCAGCGCCGTATTGAAAGCAATTTCCGGGCCACTTACGGATCCTTGCACTCTTTCTTGGGCCGTATGGGCAATGCGGTGATTCTGGCCGGGGTCTGGTATTTTTCTCGCTCCCTGCCTGATGGGGAGGAAAAAATTCTGTCCATCTGGTCTGCCACCGGCGGGATGTTGTTGATAGCTGTGCTGTTTCTTTGGTTTCTGCGTCCTTCGGCCAAGCCCGAGCCTTTGGTTGTCACGACCGCTTCTTCCACTCAATAAGAGTGGATTTTTTTTACATAGCCCAAAAAAGTGATAGACTGTATGTATGTCAGGCAATAAAAGATTGTTTTTGGGAGTGGGGGTTTTATTGGTCCCCTTGGTTTTGATTTTTTTGGTGCTTAATCTTTGGGCTTTGGTGACGTTTTTTTTAAGTTCTTACTTTAATACATCGGAAAGCGTGATCGGCGCGGCTCGATGGTTTAACATAATTTTCGGTTTACTGGGGATCTTGTCCATTTTTTTAATTCCGGTCTGTATCGCCTTGGGTATATATTTGATTGTCAGCCGCAAGAAATGATTTAAGACGGGCGGGTGAGCGTAAAATATTTTATTAAGCAAGTTAATCCAATTTTTACTTAACAATCAAGATTATGTTAAAAAAACAGATCATAATGGGGTTATTGATGGCAGGGTGTATATTTGCCGTCTCGCCCGCGCAGGCGGCTGATTTTAGATCCGGTGAAATAATTAATTTATCATCCGGCGACGCGGTCAACGGCGATATATATGCGGCGGCCAATGATATTTCAGTGGATGTCAATCTGCCCGGAGACGCTTTTTTGGCCGCGGCCAACGTGCGTGTTAACGGAGATGTGGCTCAAGATCTGTTTGCGGCCGGGGCCATGGTTACCGTTTCCGGTTATGTTGGGGATGATGTGCGTGTTGCCGGCAGTCAGGTATTGATCAGCGGGACAATAGAAGGAGACCTTTTTGCGGCCGGGGCCATGGTTACCGTTTTGCCCGGAGCGGAAATTAAAGGAGATGTTTACTCGGGAGCCGGTAATTTGGTTATTGACGGCAAGGTGGCCGGCAATGTCGTAGCCTCCGGAGGAGAAGTGTTTATCAGAGGAGAAATTGGGAATAGCTCTATGCTCTGGGCTGACAGTGTGAGAGTGGGTCCGGATGCCAAAATTGCCGGCAGATTGGTTTATAATTCAGTCAAAGAGGCAAGTATTGCGGAGAGCGCGGTTATCGGTGCGGGAGTTGAATACCATAAGATTGAACGGGCGGAAAAAACCGCCGTTCATAAAAATGGAAAGGGGGGTTTTGGAGTATTTTATTTCGGTTGGTTCATTTTTAAACTTTTATGCGGATTGGCCTCGGCCTTCGTTTTATTTTATTTTTTCAAGCAAGGCCTTGCGCAAATCGTGGAACTGTCGCTTAAAAATTTTGCCGGGCAATTGGGCTGGGGTTTTGTTTGGCTGATAGTGGCGCCGGTGGCTTGCATTTTTTTGCTGGTGACTGTTTTTGGGGCGCCTTTGGCCTTTATGGGGATGTTGGTTTACGCAATAACCATCATGATTGCCAAAATAGTTTCAGGCATTGTTTTGGGTGTCTGGATCATGCGTTTAATCGATAAAAAACGAAATTGGTTAGTGGATTGGAAGGCGATTTTATCGGGTGTGCCATTAATTACCATTATTGCGGCCATACCGTTTTTTGGCTGGGTCGTTGTGTTCGCGATTTTCTTGGCTGCTTTGGGCGCAACTATAAATAATTTAAAAAAGATAGCAAGATAGGTGATTCAGTCAAGCTTAAAAAATCAATTACGGTTGACTGTTTTTGGCGTGACTGTTAAAAAACTCGCCAGGAGGCGATGAACATGCACATTCTGGAAAAGCAGGGCTGTTTTAGCTGCTATGGCGCCACGGACGCGGAAGCGCCTTTTTTCATCTCTTTGGCTTGGAGGCTGAAGAAAGGGCAGCGTCTGTATCATTGCGGTCATGAAACGCGCGCGGATGGCTTGACCACGGGCCTGCGTTTGTACTCAAAAGATGAGCTGGGCACTTGGTCCAAGGTTGAACAGGATTTTACGCGCAGCTGCTATGAGCCTGACATCGGGGTTATCACTCTGCGGGCCGAAACCGACGAGAACGTCAGGGTTCTGACGCGGGCGCGTTACGCGGCGGCCATGGCCGGCAGTTTGACGGTCAATGCCCTGATTCAATTGCCGGACGAAGGCGCCGTGGTTTTGACCGGTGGTTATTGCCCGCGCTGCGGGTCGGCCATGAGCGATCCTGACCGGTGCGCTTGGGATATTTGCCCGTCGTGCGCCAAAAAATGCGACCATGAGTACAAGGAGAGACTGGCCGCTCCGATTGGTCAACCGGCCGGTTTCCGGTTTGTTTGCCGCCGATGCGGTTTGTTCAGGCGCTCATAACCCTCCGGTTCATCGCCTAAGCCGTCTTCTCGCGGATCCCTGCAAGGGACCGCTTTTTTATATATCAACGTTGGCCGTTTTGGCGTGGGTTTGAATAAATCTCTTGCGCGGCGCGACTTCCGTGCCCATCAAAATGTCAAAAGTTTCGTCAGCTTCGGCCGCGTCCGTGATGGTTACCAGTTTCATCAGGCGTGTTTTTGGATTCATGGTCGTGTCCCACAATTGTTCTGGATTCATTTCACCCAAACCTTTATAACGCTGGATGGCGATGCCCGGTATTTTACCGGTTCCTTCCGCGGTCTCTTCGTTCGGTTCTTCATTTTCTTCAATTTCTTCCTCTTCATCGGCCGCTTTGGTATTTTTACCTTTGCTTTTCTTTCGGTCTTCTTTTATCTTTAATAATTCAGCGATGTGTTTATCCCGTTCTTCTTCACTGAAAGCATAACGCATGTCTTTGTTCATGGCGACTCTAAACAGGGGCGGTTGAGCTATGTAAACATGGCCTTCGGTTATCAGTGAATGGAAATAGCGATAAAAAAGTGTTAACAGCAGGGTTCTGATGTGCGCGCCGTCAACATCCGCATCAGTCATGATGATGATTCGGTCGTAACGTAATTTGTTCAGATCCATATTCTCGCCGATGCCCGTACCCATGGCGATTACCAGGTTTTTGATCTGTTCGTTGGCGATCATTTTATCCAGGCGCGCTCTTTCCACGTTCAAAATTTTGCCGCGCAACGGCAAGATGGCTTGATGCTCGCGGTCGCGTCCCTGCTTGGCTGAACCGCCGGCCGAATCTCCCTCCACGATGAACAATTCCGATTCCTTAGGGTCTTTGCTGGAACAGTCGGCCAGTTTGCCGGGCAGGGTCAAGCCTTCCAGGGCTCCTTTGCGGATCACGGTGTCGCGCGCGGCCCGGGCCGCGGCCCTGGCTCTTTGGGCCAAGATGCATTTGCTTAATATGGCCTCCGCGTCCTTGGGATGTTCTTCCAGATAAACGGCAAAAGTTTCGTTCATGATGGATTCAACGGCCGTGCGCACATCCGGATTGCCGAGCTTTGCTTTGGTCTGACCTTCGAATTGCGGTTCCGGAATTTTAACCGAAATAACAGCCGTTAAGCCTTCGCGTACATCTTCACCGCTCAAATTATCATCTTTTTCTTTGATGATGTTTTTGCTGCGCGCGTAATTATTAAGCACACGCGTTAAAGCCGAGCGAAAGCCCATCACATGAGTTCCGCCCTCCGGATTGTATATGTTGTTGGCAAAAGCGAATAAGGTTTCTTTAAAGTCGTCGGTATACTGGATACCGACTTCAACCATAACATTTTCAGTCTGCTTTTCAATATAAAATATGCTTTCGTGCTTGATCTGTTTGGAATGGTTTAAATGGCGGACATAGGATTCCACTCCGCCTTCAAAAAAGAAGGCATAGACCTGGGGCAGATTTTTTTGTCTGGCATCCACGATCGTTACTTTTATGCCCTTGGTCAAGTAGCATTGCTGTCTTAAATGGTCGATTATGTATTTGAGATCAAATTGCGTGGTGGAAAAAATGCCGGCATCGGGTTTAAAAGTGATGGTGGTGCCGTGCATTTTGCTTTTGCCGATCTGTTTGACTTTAAATTGGGGTTTGCCATAGGCATATTCCTGAACCCAGACCGCGCCGTCTTTTTCCACTTTAGCTTCCACCCATTCAGACAGGGCATTGACCACGGACACGCCCACGCCGTGCAAACCGCCGGATATTTTATAACCGCTGCCTTCGCCGCCGAATTTACCGCCGGCATGCAGTTTGGTGAGCACCAATTCCAACGCTGAAACTTTGTATTGTTTATGGATGTCTACCGGGATGCCGCGTCCGTTATCTTTGACCGAAACTGTGCCGTTGTCGTTCAGGGTTATGGTTATTTCGTTGGCGTGCCCGGCCATGGCTTCGTCAAAAGAGTTGTCCACCACTTCCCAGATAAGGTGGTGCAGACCTTCTGGACCGGTCGATCCGATATACATGCCCGGGCGCTTGCGCACCGGATCCAAGCCTTCCAAGACCGATATTTGTTCGGCTCCGTAATTATTTTTTGCGGTGTTTTTAGCCATATAAATGCCGGGCAATATTAACAAAAAATACGGTTTGCATCAAGTAAAAATGTCAACCCGCGGAAGCCCGATTAAAATAAAAAGCCCGCTCCGGTGGGGGCGGGGAGCGCGTCGCTGTACTGCTCATTGCGTGAGGAGGAGGATGCCGCAGTCACGGCGACGCCGGGCGGTCCAGTGCTTGCGACCGTATTTGGCAGTATACAGATGGCCGGTAATTAATCAAGCGGCCGGCATCCGTTGGACACCCGGTCTTCCGTGCGTCAAAATATTCAATATGCCGGTTATTTATTTAATGCGACACGGCCGGGTGCATAATCCGGATGAAATCATGTATGGGGATTTGCCCGGTTTTCATTTAAGTGAAGAGGGAGTTGTTCAGGCACAAAAAGCCGGAGATGGTTTTGTGCAAGCCGGCATCCGGCTCGGGTTGATTATCAGTTCTCCTCTGGAGAGAGCGGCCGAAACGGCTCAAGCGGTCGCCTCCGTTACCGGAGCGCCTTTGCGTTTTGATGAACGCTTGACCGAATGGGGCAATGCTTTGTGGGCGGGTAAAAAGATAAAAGAGTTTGATTTGAAGTCCGGTTATTATGCCGAGCCCATGGTCATGAACGGAATGGAACCGCATGAACGGGCCGCGCAACGGGTCTTGTCCGTCATACATGAATTAAAATTTTCTTCAGATAACGAGTCTGTTTTGCTGGTGTCGCACCGGGAGGCGCTGGCCAGCGCGATTTTGAGCATCAATCGACAGCCGTTTGATCGGATTCATGATGTTTGTTTGCCCATGGGCAGTGTCTGGGAAGTTGTTTTGCGGGACGGTTTGCCTTTTGAGGCCAAGTTTAAATGGGAGTTTTGAAGCCTGTTAATGCGGTCGGTTTGAATAGATGATATAATAATCCGCATATGGAAACATATTCGGGTTTTACGGAGGGAGACTTGAAGGCGGCCAATTGGTGGATAAGGAATAAAATAAAAATTAATTTTTGGTTTCGGGCCGGCTTGATCGCGAGCAATGTTTTGGTTTGGGGTTATATTTTTTGGTTCGTGGTCGATGCTTATGCCTTGTCTTACCCCAAGGAGTCGCGCATCACATTGGATATCGCCCAAAATCAACAATTGCTGGATAGGATTGAGCAGGACAGACCCAGGAATATTAATACGTCGCAGGTGATGGTGTTCGCGACCACGGATGACAGGCTGGACGTGTTTGTTGATTTGGAAAACTCCAACGAGCAGTGGTGGGCGGAATTCACTTATAAATTTAACGTCTCCGGAGAGCAAACTTCTCCCAAACAGGGTTTTGTTTTACCCGCTTCCCAGACCACATTGACCGAGTTGGGCTGGAAGCCGAAACAGCCGGGCGGACGCAATGCTCAATTAATGGTGGAAAATATGCGTTGGCACAGGGTTATTCCCAGCGAGGTGGAGAACAATTACAGTGAATTCATTCGCAAGCGCTTTGCCGGTGTGACCGCTGAACATGTCAGGTATGAATCGGTTGCCGTGTCCGAAGGTCAGCGTTTGAGCCGCACCACCTTTGATGTGGTTAACAGCGGAGCTTTTGGTTATTGGTCGATCGATTATGTGATAAAACTGAAGAGGGGTAATACGGTGGCGGCTATCAACAAAATAAATATCAGGGATTTGAAGCCAGGAGAAATCCGTCCCATTGAAGTTTATTGGTTTGATGAAATTACGGGTGTAACTCAAACCGAAATAATTCCCATCATCAATCTTTTGGATCCGGGTGCTTATCTCTCGTCCGAGAGGCTGACTCCTTGATGACCGCCTGGTTTTACTTTTTACCCTCCAGGCTTTAAGGTTGAGGTATGCGTCGTCTTTGGTTTGATGCGCTTTGGAAAATAGATTGGATTTTATTGGGCGCTCTTTTGGCTTTGACCGTGATCGGTTTATTAATGGTTTACAGCATCGGAGCATCTTACGAAGTCGTTTCTCTGGCGCAATTCAGAAAGCAGATTATGGCTTTTGTCATGGGTTTTTTATTTCTGTCTTTTTTGACCATCATCGACTATCGGCAGTTAAAGAGCTTGTGGTCGGTTGTCTATATTTTTGGCTTGACTTTGTTGATCGGGGTGTTGGTTTTCGGAGTGACGGTCCGCGGCACTCAGGGTTGGTACAGGGTAGGGTCCATTTCCATCCAGCCCGTGGAAGTCGCCAAGGTGGCATTTGCGGTTTTTTTAGCCTCTTATTTCGCCAGACATTTGTATCAAAAACTCAATTGGGTAACTTTTTTTGGAAGCTTGCTGGCTTTGTTCGGTTACGTTATTCCGGTTTTACTGCAGCCTGATTTTGGATCGGCCATGGTGCTGGTGGCTATGTGGCTGGCGGCCGTGGCTTTTGCGGGTTTGCGCTGGAAGGCTTGGGTGCTGTTGTTTTTGGTCGGGATAATTGCTTCGGTCGGTTTATGGCAATACGGTTTAAAGCCATATCAGCGTGACAGGCTTTTGGCTTTCGTGGATCCGCAGTCAGATCCTTTGGGGGCCGGTTATAATGTAATTCAAGCTCAAACGGCTATTGGTTCGGGCGGCCTTTTGGGCAAGGGAGTGGGCGAAGGCAGTCAGTCTCGTTTGCGTTTTTTGCCTGAAGCTTCAACTGATTTTATGTTTGCTGTCATTGGCGAAGAATTGGGCTTTGTGGGCATTGCTTTGATTTTGGGGCTGTTTGGGGTTGTCTTGATCCGCATACTGTTAATCGGGCTAAGCTCAGAAGATTCTTTTGTGGGGATTTATTGCGGGGCCACGGCCGGCATGTTTGGCATGCACGTCTTGATTAATGCGGGCATGAACATGGGGATTATGCCGGTGACCGGCATTCCTTTGCATTTTTCATCGGCCGCGGCTTCTTCCTTGGTGGCCGGTTACATGGCGATCGGCATAGTTGAGAGTGCGGCCCTGCATGGGCACGGTAAAATTTCAGAACGTTGACCCAAATGTGTTTTAAGGATAAATTATATAAATGCCTAATTCGAGTTTTTACCCTTTGTTGACGCATTGCCCAATCTGTCACTCTCTATACGCCAAAGAAGACGTAAAACTGGTGGAAGAGGCTGCGCGGGCCAGGCTGTACCATTCTTTTTGCCGGTCTTGCGGCCACGGGCTGTTGGCCTATGTCATTGAGTCTTCGGCCGGGGTCAGCTCTTTGGGCATGGTAACCGACGCCTCGGGCGTGGATGCCGTACGTTTAGCCGAATATGAGCCGGTCAGCGCCGAAGAATGCCTGGAGGCGCATAGATTGATTTTGGCTGACAGCCGGGAGCTTTGCCGTAGATTGCTTGACATTTCAGGCAAGTTAGCCTAATATTCAGGCACTCAAAAAACACTATGACCAGCATGATTAAAGCGCAGTTGCGCGACAAAAAAGAGTCAGCCGCCACCACCAAAGAGCACAACATGATTAAGGCTGTGGTTTATGGCAGAGAAATCCCCAATCGGAATTTATTTATTTCAGCCAACGACTTTTTTAAACTTTTTAGAGATGTCAGGCATTCGATGCTGCTTGATTTGGAAATAGATCAAGAACAGCCGGTTAAGGCCTTGATTGGCGAAGTTCAAGTTAATCCCGTGAATATGCAGCCCGTCCACGTTGATTTTAGACAGGTCAGGATGGATGAAACGGTCACCGTGCCCGTGCCTTTAGTTTATGTGGGTGAATCGGCCGCGGTTAAAGCCTTGGGCGGTACTTTGGTTAAATCTTTGGATACTTTGGAAGTGGAATGTTTGCCCGGCGATCTGCCCAAGCAGATCGAGGTTGATTTATCAGTTCTTCAGACCTTTGAAGATATGATTACGGTTGGTTCTTTGAATATGCCCAAGGGCGTGTCCGCCACCCATGATCCGGAAGATGCCATCGCCACGGTGGAAGCTCCGTTGACCGAAGAGCAGATCAAGGAATTGGAAGCGGCTGACGTGGGTGATGTGACCGCGGTTAAGACAGAGGCTGAAGAAAAGAAAGAACAGCAAGATAAGGCGGCGGATGAATCGGAAAAATGAATTTAAAATCAACATGGAGGAGGAGTTGATTAAAAAAAATCAGACGGATCCGGCAAAAATCATCAAAAAATATTGGCCCTATCTTTTAGGTGGGGCTTTTTTGATTGTTTTAGCCAGCGGTTTGTTTTTGAAGTACGCTTTGACTGAAAAAAAAGATGATCAGCCGGCTGATGGGTCTTTTAACGTCACTTCGACCGATTCGGCTGTTGATTATGATGGTTTGACGGGCCGGGCTTTGGACGGTGTTTTAGTGCCTCCGGAGCAGGCCGAACTCATGCCTTACGCGGTTATGGTGGAAATGCACACCGAGGCCAGGCCATTGTCAGGCATAGCCAAGGCCGGCTTGGTTTATGAGGCTCCGGTCGAGGGCGGGATAACTCGTTTAATGGCGGTTTTTGACGCGACTACCACAGTTGAAAGCATCGGTCCGGTGCGCAGCGCCAGGCCGTATTTCGTGGAATGGGCGGATGCCTTAAATGCGGTCTACGCTCATGTGGGAGGCAGCCCGGAATCTTTAAACCGTATCAAGGGCTTGCTTGATTTAAAAAATTTGGATGAATTTTCTCAAGGTCAGTATTTTTGGAGATCTAAACAAAGATCGGCGCCGCATAATACTTATACCAGTCAAGAATTGTTGTCCAAAGCCGCGGGAGCTAATGATTGGAAACCCGCCAAGTTCAGGGTGTGGTCTTATGAAGAACCCGGATCAGAGGTAATTAAAGGCGATTACCGAACCGTTCAGATTCCTTACGGCGGTTCTTATACCATGGAATGGAGATATGACGAGGAGACGGATTTGTATACGCGGTATCAAGGCGGAAAAATTTTTAAAGATGCTGACGGAACAGCCGTGACCGCCAAAAATGTGGCTGTGATTTTAACCGAGCAAAGAGTGCTGGACGAGGTTGGACGTTTATACATAAGAACCACAGGTTCGGGCCGGGCCATGCTCTTCAGCCATGGTCAGCAGGCCGACGCGCAATGGAAACGTACGGCCGGTGAGCATATATCTTTTGAAACGGTTGATGGTTTGCTTATGCCTCTGGCCCGTGGCACGACTTGGATTCAGGTTGTTACCAGGGCAGATTTTATGCCTAAGGTTGATTTGTCATCCGAGGGTGTTGAGTGAGTTTCAACTTTATTATGAAAAACAGTAAAAAACCTCTTGTAAAAAAAGATGGAGCCGCGTTTGAAGACGGACGAGCTTATTTGCTTAAGGGCGGCCGTTCTTTGAGCGGAGAAGTGGCGGTTAGCGGAGCCAAGAACGCGGCCACCAAACAGCTGGTGGCCGCCCTTTTGGCCGATGAGCCGGTTATTTTGAACAATGTGCCCGACATAGGGGATGTCAGAGCGACCTTGGATATGTTGCGGGAGTTGGGTGTGGGAGTTGAATTTGCGAATAATCGAGCTGTTATAGACGGGCGGAAGTTGAAGACCAGTGAAGTGGCCGAAGCTTTGACCAGAAAAAACAGAATTCCGATTTTGCTTTTGGGTCCGTTATTGCACCGCTTTGGTGAAGCGCGCATACCTGCCTTGGGCGGCTGCCAGATCGGCCCAAGGCCGGTTAATATTCATTTGGATGGTTTGGCGCAAATGGGCGCGGATATCAGTAACGAGGATGGTTATTTTGTGGCACGAGCCAAGCGTCTTAAGGCGGCCATGATTGAATTGAGTTTTCCGTCCGTGGGCGCTACGGAGAATCTCATATTGGCTGCGGTTAAGGCCAAGGGCACAACCGTGATCGCCAATGCGGCCGTTGAGCCGGAGATTTTGGATACGGCTAAATTATTGCAATCCATGGGTGCTATTATTAACTTGGAGACCAATCGTACTTGGGTTATAGAAGGCGTGGAAAAATTACACGGTGCCGAGCATACGGTTTTGTCCGACAGGATAGAAGCCGCCTCCTTTGGGATTGCCGCGGCTCTGACCAAGGGTTCGATTTTTGTTAAGCACGCGAGACAGGATGATATGCTGTCATTTTTGAACGCTATTCGCAGAGTGGGCGTGCCTTTTAAGGTTGAGCAAGACGGCATTTTGTTCGGTTCGGCTGATAATTATCGTCCCGTAGTGTTGGAAACCGATACTCATCCCGGGTTCATGACTGATTGGCAGCAGCCTTTTGTGATGCTGCTGACTCAAGCCAAGGGCGTGTCCATTGTGCACGAAACCATTTTCGAAGACAGATTTGGTTATACGGAAACATTGGTCAAAATGGGAGCGCATATTCAATTGCATTCCGATTGTCTGGGCAGTAAAAACTGTCGCTTCAAACATAAAAATTTCATGCATTCATGCATCGTCTCCGGCCCTACGCCGCTCACGGCCGCAGATGTTTGCATCCCTGATTTGCGGGCCGGTTTTTCTTATTTGCTGGCCGCTTTGATGGCCAAGGGCGAGTCCAGGGTCACGGGCGTGGGAATTATTGAACGCGGTTATGAAGATATAATCGGCAAACTGCAAAAATTGGGAGCGGATATTAAAGTTGGATAAATGATTGATTGAATATGCGTATAAGGAGGGCAACAGAACGGGACTTGGAAATCATCAAAAGCTGGACTTCGGTTGGGCGCTTGGAAGAAAGAACTTGTCGTCCTGTAAAAAACGGTCGTCATGTGCCGTCATCGGGCAAGGTGGTCAGATTGGCTTATTTTGTAGATGGTCAGAAAAATCCGGTGGGTAAATTCGATGTATTTGATTTTAATACCCGCAATCGTTCGGCCGAATTTGGAATCATGATCGATCCGGAATGCAGGGGCCTGGGGCATGGCCGGCAGATGGTGGCTGATTGTTTGGATTATTTGTTTGCCACAACGAATTTGAATAAGTTATACGGACAAACCGGAGAATTTAATCAGGCGGCCGTTGGTTTATTGAAAAAATTGGGTTTTCATCGGGACGCGGTTTTACGGCAGCATCATGAACTGGATGGGGGGCTGTATGATGATTATGTGTTTAGTATTTTGCGCGAAGAGTGGTTGTCCCGTAAAAAGGTTAAGCGGAAATAACCAGGTATCTTGGCCGGCCGGCCAGATCGGGCAGGACGCGTACTTGCCAGGAGGGGAATAGTTTTTTGATGATTTTGGTCAGCTTTTTTGATTGAGAGGGGTCGATTTCCAGGTACGCTGACTTGATTAATGATGCTAGTTTAGACTTGGAGATTTGAGTTAACAGCTTGTTGATCAACATAAGTCCGTCGGATCCGGCGAATAAAGCGGTGCTTGGTTCGTAGTCCACAACGTCGGGCGCCATGTCTTTTTTATAACTTGTTGGCAGGTAAGGCAGATTGGCGACTAAGACAATCCGGTCAAAGAAGGTTTTTTTTAGAGTCTGGTGAATTTTTGATTGGAGCTCATCTCCCAGTAAATCATCTTGTACCAAGACAGCCTCTGCTTTCAGGCTTCGTGAGTTTTTGCGGGCTACGTTCAAAGCCTTGCGGGAAATGTCCGAAGCGATGACCGTGGCATTGGGTATTTGGAGCTTAAGCGTGATGCTCAGGCAGCCGCTGCCGGTCCCGACATCGATAATCAGTTTTTTTGACGGTTTATTGGTTAAATCTTTTTTAATGATATCGACCAAGTATTCTGTTTCCGGCCTGGGAATCAGGGTGTGACGATTAACCATGAACGGTTGTCCGTAGAATGGTTGTGATTTCAGAATATAGGCTATGGGTTCGTTGTGAGTCCGCCGTTTTTCCAAGGACTTGAATTTGAGCAGTTGCGCGCGGGACAGTTTGAAATCCGGCCGGGCTTTGATGAAAATATGGTCTTTTTTTAAAACATGAGACAGTAAAAGTTCGGCCTCTTTGGATTGAATGGCCGTCTGACGTAAAGCGGTTCGGATGTCGTTCATCAGAATAAATTAACACGTTCCATGAGTTTAGCGAAGATGGGTTATCGTGTTATAATCAGCGCATGCTCAAAGCTGTGTCAGAGGGGTGGAAGAGTATTTTGGAAAAGAGCCGCGGAACAGACCGGTCGGACGAAGACTGGGTTGTTATTAGTGATCCGAATATTTTGTTTGATTATAAACGACTGTCTCCTGAATTGCGTTATTTGATTTATTCCCGTCCTTCCCGGCAAGACAAGGTGCGCGAATTGCTGGAGTCAGGTTATGCCTTGGGTCTTTCCAAAGGCGGTGATGTGCCGGCCGGCGTCAGACGGGCGGTTGGTCATATCGCGTATGCCACGCAAAACGGGTTGATTTTTTCTTGGCTGGAAAGGTTTGTCTTGCACGAAGAAAATCCGGTTTGGTCTGAAGCCGAAGCTGATCAAGCCGGTTCGCAGGGCATTGATTTGAAAAATGAATTGCAGACCATCAAAAATTACCGAGACAATCATCAAAATATTAAAATAATGAGCCAGCCGGGCAAGGATTTGTCGGGTTTGGATACGCGGGTCATCAGTGATATGAACACGGATTTGGCGCCTTTGTCCGTGCACAGAGCTTGGTGCCGGTTGAGACGCTGTTTCGATCCTCTGAATCTGCCTGTCAGTTCAATCGTTGTCTTAGTCTTATTGATAGGCGCCTTGTCTTATGCGGTGTCAACCGCTTGGTCATTGGCCGTGCCTTTGACGGGCGTGCTCTTAATTAATTTATTTTTATTGGGCAGAGAATGGATCGTGAAAAACGGTCTGCGGACCGCGCAATGGAAACAGGATAAAGTCTGGCTGAAGTGGCTGTCTTTGGCTTTGGCTCCATTGCTGGCTGGGCTGGCTTATTATCTATTTATGTCTACTTCTTTCTTTTTGGCGGGCTTGTTTTTGGGAACGTCCTATGTTTTGTTCAGATTTTATCAGCTGACGGTTTATTTGAAAAAAGTGGTGGATGAACAGAGGAAGATGGTTTTGTCCGGTAAAATCAGAGTGTACGCCGGCGGTTTAGTACGGCAGACCATCAAGCAGGAAAGATTGGCCATGCTGCGTATTTACGGATTGGGTCTCGGAGTTTTGGTGGTTGGTTTATTGGCTCTATCAAGTCAGCGGGCTTTTTTTGACGGCCTCATGCCGGCATTGGCGGCCTTGATTCCTCTGTTAATTTCCGAGAGCGCGGCCCGGCTGGAGATCTTATGGCATGAGTATTCTTATCGCCGGTCATTGAACAGATTATGGAGAAAAGTCATTGTTTTAACTTCGGACGCGTGGTAGGTTGCGGATTCGGACACAGGCCATGGACAAAGCGGTTGTTTTTGTATAACATGGCTTAATTCAAGGATATTGGTCAATAAAATATTATGTCGATTTTAGAGCGAAATAAACAAAAAGACGATGATATATCGCCTTCTTCTTCCAAGGCTGCTTTGAAGTTCTTTTTGGAGCTGGTGCAAGTGGTGGCTATTTCGTTGGCCATTATCATTCCGGTCAGATATTTTTTGGTTCAGCCTTTTTTTGTTAAAGGCGCATCCATGGAGCCGAATTTTTTTGATCATGAGTATTTGATTATTGATGAGTTGAGTTACAGATTCAGAGAGCCGGATAGAGGCGATATTGTGGTTTTTCATTATCCCAATGATCCGAAAAATTATTTTATCAAGAGGGTTATTGCTTTGCCGGGTGAGACGGTTGAAATCATCGACGGCCAAGTAAAGGTTTATAACGATCAATATCCCAACGGCATCGTCTTGGATGAGAGGGCTTATTTGGATGATATTTATACGGCTCAAACGCGCCGCGAGACTTTAAAGGCCAACGAGTATTTCGTATTGGGCGACAATCGGGCTTCGAGTTTGGATTCCAGATACTTCGGTCCCATTTCGGAAGATGTGGTTGTGGGGCGGGTTTGGGTGCGCGGCTGGCCGTTCGACCGCTGGAAAATATTTTCACCACCGAATTATAATTTTTGACAGCAGTATTTTATGGCAACCGTAAAAAAAACAGCAGGCGCTTCCGCTAAAAAGGATTCTCCATCCAAAAAAGCTTCGCAACCCATCGGCTTGGTTAGAGGTATGCGCGATATTTTGCCGTCCGAGCAGATGTATTGGCGCATGATCTATGACAAGGCTTCCGCTTTGTGTGATGCCTATGGGCTTGAAAGGATTGAAACTCCGGTACTCGAAGATACGGCCTTGTTCGTGCGCGGTGTGGGCAAGCAGACGGATATCGTAGAAAAAGAAATGTACAGCTTTCAGACTTCGGGCGGGGACAATGTCAGCCTGCGGCCCGAGGGTACGGCCGGTATTTGCAGGGCGTACATTCATCATGGCATGGTCAGCCTGCCGCAACCGGTTAAGCTGTGGTACTGGGGTCCGTTTTTCAGGCATGAGAGGCCGCAATCCGGACGCTATCGTCAGTTTTATCAGTTTGGATGCGAGTTGTTGGGTGAGGAGGACGCGGTTATCGACGCGCAGTTGGTTTTGATGTCTTGGTTACTGCTCAAAGAATTGGGCATTGAGGCCACGGTTAAAATCAATTCCATCGGCACAGCCGAATGCCGGGCCAATTATCGCAATGCTTTGGTGGCTTATTTCAGACCAAAGCGCAGCCGGATGTCTGAAGATGATAAAAAGAGATTGTTGAAAAATCCTTTAAGATTATTGGACTCCAAAGATCCGGTTATTCAGGAAATGACGGCTGAAGCGCCCCAGATTGTTGATTGGCTGGATGAGGCTTCCAAGAATCATTTTATGCGTGTTTTGGAATATTTGGACGAAGTCGGGGTGCCGTATCAACTGGATCCGTTTTTGGTGAGAGGTTTGGATTATTATACTAATACTGTTTTTGAGCTGTTCGATTCCTCCAACGAAGATTCTGAACACGGGCAAAATGCTTACGGCGGCGGCGGAAGATATGACGGGCTGGTGGAATTGCTTGGAGGTCAACATACTCCGGCGGCCGGTTTTGCCATGGGTATTGAAAGAATAGTGTCCAAGTTAAAGTCCATGAATGTGACCGCGGATAAAAAGCGGGTCGATGTTTTTGTGGCTCAATTGGGCGAACAGGGCAGAAAAAGAGCCTTGGCCATTTTTGAAGAACTGCGTTTGGCCGGTATTAATTCGTCCGAATCTTTCGCTAAGAGTTCCATTAAATCTCAGATGGAGGCGGCCAATCGCTTGGGTGCCAGATGGACCTTAATTGTCGGTCAAAAAGAAGTTTTGGACGGCACGGTTATCATCAGAGATATGGAGGCCGGGACTCAAGAGATTGTGGACGGACGCAAAGTGGTACACGAGATACAGAAAAAGATGCAACAACAGGATGAGGTTAAAGGCTCGAATTAGGCTCTATTGACGCATAGTTGCGAGTGCCGTATGCTGTACACAGTCCCGCTTAAGGGGAAAACTAATCTTTATTAAGAAAGGAGTGTTTTTTCATGGCTGAAGTCAAGCGAAAAAAAGGTGAAAATTTCGATTCTTTGTTGCGGCGCTTTCAGAGGCGTATTCAACAAGGCGGAATTACCATTGAAGCTAGGAAGCATCGTTTTCATGACGGTAAAACCAACCGTAACAAAACACGCGAAAGCGCCTTGCGTCGTGAGTCCAAGAAGCAGCAGTATGAATATCTGCTGAAAACAGGGCAGTTGAAAGAAGAGACTCAACGTCGAAATTACAGATCTTAAAAACATGAGTTTATTTGAGCGCATTGAGCATGACCTTAAACAGGCCATGAAAGATAAAAAAGAGCTGGAATTATCCGTGCTTCGTTTGATGCGCAGTAATTTAAAGAATAAACAGATAGAGCTCATGCATCCGTTGTCCGAAGAAGAAAGTCAGGCTGTTATCCGCACCATGATCAAACAGGGTAAGGATGCTCTGACTGATTTTACGGGGGCCGGACGCATGGACTTGGTGGAGAGGCAGACCGGGGAGATAGGTATTTTGGAACAATATCTTCCCCCGGCCATGTCTTTGGATGAAGTGGAAGCTATTTGCAAGCAAGTCATACAAGAAGCAAACGCCGCCTCGCCCGCTGATTTGGGCCGGGTGATGGGTTTGGCTATGAAAGTCGTGGCCGGCCGTGCTGACGGGAATACTGTCCGTGCGATCGTCCAAAGACTTATGTCTGAAAAATAGGTTTTTTAGGAGGGCGATCTTTTCATTTTTATTTTTGTTTGGCTTCTCTTTCCATGCCGGAGAAATGCCGTATTCAAGCTAAAACCAGAAGTCTTTATGGAAAGGCTATTTTGTGGTGCGCGGTTTTAAGTTTCGGTTGTTTATTGGGAGCTTCATTGGCCAATACGGCCAATGCTCAGCTGGATGAGAGCCAGGTGGTGGTAGGGGAAACGGCTGAAGCCGCGGGATTGGCTCAAACCACAACTGATTTGCCTACCATTATAGGCCGGCTCATTTATATCGCGTTAAGCACGGTCGGCATTATCTTTTTGGCTTTGTTGTTGTATTCCGGTTATCAGTACATGACGGCCGGGGGCGATCCGGATAAAATTAAATCCGCGGTCTCCAGAATCAGGAACGCGGTTATAGGTTTGTTGGTGATCGCTTTTTCTTTTGTGATTGTTAATTTTATTTTGGGCTGGCTGACCGGAGATGGCAGTATTTGGGGGAGTGTAACCGGCGGTGGAGGGCAGGCCGGCGGGCTGGGGCAGTGGGGAAACAGCGGCGGCTTGGGCAACGGACAGATTTTGGAATATCATTACCCTGAACCCGGGCAAATGGGCGTGCCCCGCAATACGGCCATTGTTATTACTTTTATAGATAAGATAGATCCGGCATCCGTTATCAACGGGTGGACAGCCGGTAATCCGACTTCGGGTGAATTGAACGCCACCAATTTTTTGATACATCCGGAAGCTAATAAAAATCAAAATTTATTGCCCAATCAGGCTTTGGCCGTACTGTCTGAAGATGGTCACACGGTTATGATTAAGCCGGCTGAATTGCTGGGCAACGCCACTAAGCCCACTTGGTATGAAGTGAAGCTGGAAAATGACATCCTGAATGCTTCGGGCACCAAGATTTTTCAAGGTGATTTTTCAGAAGGTTATGTCTGGAGTTTTGAGGTTTCGACTCAAGTAGACAACAGTCCGCCGAAAGTTCAGTCCATCATTCCCATCTCGGGAGGAATTTACGCGCGTAACATTGTGGTGCAGATTAATTTCAATGAACCCATGTTTCCCGCCAGCGTGGCCGGAATTTATAATGGCGGAGGATTTCAGAATTTACAACTTTATCAAAGCGATGCCGGAGCCAACCCTTTGCAAATCAACGGTGAATATAGGCTGTCCAATGGCTATCGAACCGTGGAGTTTATTACCACGGACGAATGCGGTTTGAATTCATGCTTGGTAAAAATGTTTTGTTTACCGGCCTCGAAAACCATTAACGGTATCATCAAAGCGGCTTCCTTGCTGGATAATCAGTCGGCCTTGGCCGCCGGTTTTGAAACGGGCGTGTTTAACGGGGCCGTGGACATGGCTTTCAATTCTTTGGACGGCGATGGGGACGGCCTGGCCACGGGTCCGCTGGGCGATCCGGCCGGAGGCGCTGATGATTATCCGTCCATCAATTCTCCGCCTTTTGCTTTTCAGACCAGCGCGGCCATAGAAAGAGATCCTCCGTTTATCAAAATGGTTGATCCTGACGTTTTGTCGGACCAAATTGTTTTGGATAAAAATGTGGATGTTTATTGGCTGTCTGACCCGAATAATATGAACGGCGTTTTATTGGGTTATACGGTCAATTCCAAGAGCTTCAGGATTTACGCCGAAGGCCCTCAAGAAGATGATGCTGATACTTGGTGGTTTTATTCCAAGATGAAAAATATTGATGATAACGGAGAAGAGGCTACTTCCACTACCAGCCACGCGCAAAGCCTGGTCAGCATCTATCATCGTCCTTATCAGCCTTCCGCCATTCCCAAGCCCGGAGATCCTCCCGGCAGTACACTGAATTGGTATGATCCATATGTCCGCCACTATGTGATGAATGTTTATCAGAATTGCTATAATCCGGCCGCCAGATTGGATCAGGGTATAAAACGCATGGCTACGCCGCCAAACTCCAATTATTGCAATAACGTTGAGCAGGGCGGGGAGTATTGTAACTTTATCAAAAAACCATGAGCATCAAGCGTTTATTTTGTGTTTTGATTATTTCGCTGGCCTGCTTTACGGCCATGGGTTTTTTGAGTCCGGCCTTCGCTCAAGTTGACGCGGGGCTGGCCGAGGTTGGTCAAACCATCAAATTATCGGGTACGGATCCGCGCACCATGGCGGCCAATATCATTAATGTTGTTTTGGGGTTTTTGGGTATTATCTTATTGGGCATGATTTTGTATGCCGGCTTTTTATGGATGACTTCGGGCGGGGATCAGGCCAAGGTGCAAAAAGCGCAAAAAATAATACGCAATGCTTTGATCGGTTTGGTGATTATTTTGTCGGCTTGGGCTATCGCTTATTACGTAATCAATGTCCTGCTTAAGGCTACTCAGGATGGCGGCGGGACCACGGGTACCGGGCCGGGCGGTTGTGTGGGCCCGAATTGTTTTGGTCCGGGCGCGGGTTCCGCTCCTTTTAGAATCGCTTCAGCCACTCCGCAGGGGGATGAGACCAAACCGTATAATACGAATGCCAAGATTGATATCACTTTTACTCGGGAGATAAATTCAGCGGTCATTCAGAACTGGACTAATTATATCAGTGTGACGGATGAAGCCGGTCAGCCGGTGGCCGGTCAATGGTCGGTTATGAACAGCGGGGCCACCTGGATACGTTTTACGCCGCAAGATGATTGTGTTCAGGATCCCAATCAAAAATGTTTCGCGATCAATACTTTGTATTCCGTGTCTGTTGATAAAGATGATTTTACGTCAGCTAACGGTGAGCCGCTATCTTGCGGGGGTTTGTATCCGGCGTGTGATTTTCAGTTTTACATAGGTGACCAGATGGACTCGGAAGCGCCCAAGGTGACGATTACGGGCTTGTATGATTATCAGGCTTTTTGCGAAGACGTGCCTTATGTTCAGGTTCCGGCTACTGCTGTGGATAACTTTGGAGTGTCAGTAATGGAGTGGCTGGAAGAGGGTACGGTTTGGAGTTCTGACGGACCCAGCGGTACACCCACGCCCAAAGAATTCAGCTCGGCTGCGGACTGGTCAACCGTGGGCAAGGTACTCAAGCAGCCTTATTTGATTTCGGTCAGAGCCGCGGATATAGATAACAATACGGGTTCACAGTCTCTTCATTTGACGGTCTTAAGAGATCATTGCTGCAATAATACCCAAGACGCGGACGAACTGGGAGTGGATTGCGGCGGAGCGGATTGTTTGGCATGTACCGGAGGGGTTTGCAACAGCAATGTTCAATGCGCCAGCGGTGTTTGCTTGAACGGCGTGTGCGCTGAACAGCCTATTATTACCAATATCAGTCCCACCAGCGGTAAAGACGGCAGTTTTGTGTCCATTTGGGGCGCTAATTTCGGTGACACGGGCACATCCACTTTCTTGGGTCCCCCGGCTTTGGAAGCTTACGGTCCTCAATCGTGTTTGGCTCTCGGAGTAAAAACCTGGCGCGACAATTATATTTTGGTGGAAGTGCCGGCCGGCGCCGGCTCTGGTCCCATCCAAGTCTATAATGCCAATAGCCAGTTGTCGGACAGAACAGATCAAGACCCGGGTCCATTGCTGCCTGATTTTGAGGTTAATGATGTTGAGCGTCCGGGTATTTGCGCCATAGATCCTGAAAGCGGCAAGGGCGGAGTGTCCGCGAAATTGTTGGGTGCCGGTTTTGGAACAGCTCCGGCCGGCAGGCTGGTTGGTTTTGGGGCCAAGACTCTGCTGGGCACCACGCAATGGAGTAATGACACAGTCGCTTTCAATGTACCGACTCTGTATGCGGGTTGGTACTGGGTGGGCCTCAAGAATGCCGATGGCACGGTCCTTTCGAACGGTGTCCCCTTTCAATTGGAAGCTGAACCTCCGCAGGCCGATCCGGTTATTTCGGCGATTACTCCTGATTATGGTCCCACGGGCCAATATGTAACGGTCGTCGGTCAAAGATTCGGCTGGGAGCAAGGCTTGGTTAAGTTTGTTGATTTGGCCACTAATGCGGAAATCAATGCTGACACTAATTTTCCGCCGGCTTGCGGCAGCGGTTTGTGGACTGACACGCAGATTGTGGTCAAAGTTCCAACCATGCTGGACACTCAAGGTAACCCTATCAATCCTTTAAACGTGGGCAGTACGCCGAATTTCAGAGTTTATGTACAAAGGAATAAAGATGGTAAAACCTCAAATAGAGTTGATTTCTTGTTTTCCAATAATGTTTTAGGCCCCGGTATTTGCAAAATAAATCCCACGGGCGGGCCCACGGGGACCGTGGTTCAGATGACAGGTGAAAGATTTGGAGCTGATCAGGCGGCCGGAGATCAGGTGGTTTATAGCTTGGCGGCCATTGCCGGCACGTATAATTCTTGGGATAACAATCAGGTGAGGACAGTGGTTCCGGCCACAGCGGTTACCGGCCCGGTATATTTACAAAAAAATAATCTGCCCAAGTCCAACGAAGTTCAGTTCTTGGTCGGCGATTGTCGTGATGATGCCGGTATTTGTTCGGCCAAGCAAATTTGCTGTCCTGACGGTTCTTGCGCTGACGGGCAGTGTTCAACAGCCTCTTTTTCCGCCATGTACGGCTGGCAGATGACCACGGGCATTGTTCCGCGCGCGCCTCGTGTTTTGGAATATTGCAATTTAAATCCTCAGCCAGGAGACAAGATACCGCCGTCCCCCACTCCTTGGGTGCGTCAAAGCGGCGGTGACCAGGTCTGTGTTGATCAGGCGAAGATAGGCATTATGTTTAATATGCCCATAGAAGGCACGGCCGTGGAACTGCGTCCCAGATTCAGCCTGAAGCGCTGTACGGGTACGGGCGTGGACCCCTGCCAAACTCGGGAAGACGTGCTTTTTACGGATTTCAATAAAACAACCATCCATATCAACGGCAATGTGGATTGCTCGGCTCCGCCCGAAGCGCCTGATTGTTATGATTATATAACTTTTGAGCCGGCTGATACTTTGCAGACTTCGGCCGTGTATGAAGTTTATGTGTCGGATCAGATCAGAAGCTACGGTCAATACGGGGACAAGATGGCTTTGAACGCGTCTTGCGCCGAACCTGATTCGGGTTACTGTTTTAGATTTCAAACTCGCAACAATACGAACTTGTGTGATTTATCTTTTGTTTATTTATCGCCATATTCGGCTGCAGTGGAAGGCGGCGGCACACAATCTTACGAGGCTTTGCCCGCGGCTAAAGACGGAGTGTGCAATCTTTTGAGCTGCAAAGGTTTTAATTGGAGCTGGCGCACGGAAAGAGATTCTTTGCCCACTTCTTTGGCGTCCATGATGTTGCCGTTAAATACCACTGTTTACAACGGACAGACATATGTATCATGCAAGCAAACGGTTCAGGCCGGGGATCAGGAGGCTTCTAACCCGCCGGTCAATGTTGTAACTCGAGAGCTGGTTTCGTCGATTGAAGGCATAGCGGATTTGTACATCAAATACTTGGTTCCGGCGGTTATCGATTACTCGCCCAACTGCAATACGGCTTGTTTGAACGCTTATGTTTGGGCCAGGTTCAATACTTCTTTGGATATTACCCGCTTGAACGCGGAAAACGTTGAGGTTTTTGCGTGCAAAAATGAAAATTGTTTGGAGAGCGATATCAATCCGCAGGACAACCTCAGTTTGAAGCACGGCTTCAAGATCAGCGCTTGGCCTGAGACGGGTAATACGAATACTAATCTTTTGGGAGAAATGTTCGGTACCAGCACCATCAAAACCAATAGTTTTATTCTAATCGATCCTCGTGATTACAACCTTAACCCCAATAATCCGCCTTTGGTGTTGCAAGAGAATAAATATTATTTGGTTCGTTTGAAAGGCGGACAGCCCGGTTCCATAGTCAGCAGTCATCAAGTATCTTTACCCCAGACCTTCACTTGGAAATTCCGGACAGCCGAAGGTGAGCGGGCCTATTGTTCACCCGAACGCATCATGGTCTACCCGTCCCGAGCCATCGCCTCCCGAATCGCGGACAGGGAGTTGTTCCAGTCCAGAATTTTCAGTGCTCCGGATGAATGCCGTTCAGACGGGCAGATGCTGCTGGTGACCAGTTCTTTTGATTGGAGTATAGATGACCTGCAGATTGCCAAATACGCACCTTTCCCTCCGCCGGCGCATATAGACGCGGACGGTGTTTTGCCTCAAGGCTGCAGTTTCAATTGTAAAGCTACGGGTGCCATGGGAGCCTTTGGGCAGGTGGCTTTGTGCGGCAACGGCGTGATTGAAACCACGGATACCGTATATTGCAATCCTCAAACCAAGGTAACCAAGGCCGGCTTGCCTTGTATGATTATGCCGGTTTCTTCCGGGGCCGGTGAACAGTGTGATGATAAAAACGATCCCAAGTGTAATCCCAATACTTGTTTATGGAGGAATACACCCGTGGTAAACGCGGGCACGTGCGGGAATTATGTGATTGACTGGGCTCAAGGAGAAATGTGCGACCCGGGATTGCGCTGTTTTGGCACCAGTGAAGGGGCGTCTATCGCGGCCGGGACACCTTGCGAATCACCGAACCAGCCCAATAATGTGACGCAGGCCGAGTGTGAAGCTCAAGGCGGAAAATGTGAAATCAGAAATTATCAGGGCTGTTCCGTGGGTTGTAAAAACTTAGGCTCCTCTTCGGTCCCGGGTTCGGAATGCGGAAATGGAGACTTGGGTTACGGTGAGGACTGTGATCAGGGAAGTGCCAATGGTCAGAGCGGATGTTCAAATAATTGTTTGCACATAGGGTCCAGGGCTGAAGTCGCGGCTTTGTGCGGTAATGGCATCTTGGAGCCCGGTGAAAATTGCGAGGCGGTTAATTTGGGCGGTAATTTGGTGGTGCCTGACTGGTGTGATCCTATTCGTTGTTTAAAACTCGGAAATCCTAATTTCTGTACCCAGCCCGGAGAAACCAATTGTTGCGGAGACGGCGTGGTGAACGGTTCTTTGGGTGAAGAGTGCGATGACTTCAATCGTCTTGCCGGCGATGGCTGTAGTCCGTCTTGTTTGAAAGAAGGTTCTTCGTGGAAATACGCCAATCCGAGTTTGTGCGGAAATGGCATTGTGGAAACCGGTGAAGCTTGCGAGGCCGGGACCGGAGCGGTCAAAGCCAGTTCGGATGTTTTGGTACCTTTGTTCGAAGGTCCGAATCCCAATCCGCCCAATTTGAGCGCTTATGGCTCTCATTATGGCAATGGCTTGCTCGACCCCATGCAGATCGGCGAAATAGTGGGCAAAGGTACGCCCGACCCGGTGACCAAGATTTTAGCTACTCAATTAAATATCAAGTATCAATCCATTGAGGCTAAGGCGGTTTTTGGGGTGCGTTGCGGCAATGTCAAGGAAAGTGATTGCGCTGCTCCCAATACCCCGGAAAGTTACATTTACGGTTTGGATGATAACGGCTGTTGTAACTTAAGGCCCAAGAAGGTCAGTAATTATCCGGTTAACGGCAGTACGGGTGTTTGCCGCAATACTTTAATCTCCGCCACTTTTGAACGTCCCATGCAACAGGCAACGGTTTTAGGCAACTTTATTCTGGCCAAGGCCGTGCAGGCCAATGATTGTCCGGAGGGTTCGGTTAAATTAAGTCTGGTTGAGTCTCAAGCCGGCGGTTTTTGGAACTGGTTGGTTAATAAATGGAAGGGTTTGATCGGCTGGATAAAAGGCGAGCCGGTTTACGCTCAAGTTTGGTGCGCTAATTTAGTACCCGGTCAATTAAGAGCTTCGGCTGACAGTAAAACTTATACCTTTACCTTGCAGAATGCCTTGGACCCCAATACTTCTTACATCGTCAGATTCAACGCGGATCCTGATCTGGCTGATAATGAAGATCTGGCCAAGCGCATCGGTATTAAAACTCAAGATGGAGTCGTGGCACTGCAAGACAAAGGGGACTTGAATACGGTTTTAAAGACCTGGAATTACACCTGGGAGTTCACCACCGGGGCGGATATTTGTACTATAAACGGTATTTTGGTGGAAGATTTGCATGAAGATCATCCCACGTATTTTTCAAAAGCCAACGAAGAGCATGATTTTAGGGCCACGGCTTTGGCTTTGAATAACGGCACTATAGAAAAAGTCTCTCCGGTGGCCGAATATAACTGGCAATGGTCGACTTGGGTGTCCAATAATCCGGCCGTAGCCGATATTTCCGGCGCCATGCTGGTATCGGGCGCAGTGTCCGAAACCAAGATCAGCTCCAAAGAAAAGAACGGCTCGGCCATTATCAACGCGGCCATAGAAATCACCAGTAATACCATAGGCGGCACCGAACAGCTGACATCTTCGCAGATTGTTTGGGGTGCTTTGCCTGTGATCGTCATGATCTGCGACAATCCGTGGCCCGAGTTATCCAGGGTTCCGTTCAGGGATATGCAGGATTCACCCACTTTAGCGGGCAGTATTTTTGAGGCCGGTCCGTATTTTAATTTTCAAACCATGTATTGCCGGGACGGCCAAGCCGGTTTATTGCCGGAGCTGGAAGTAAACTTTATTCCGCAAACCTTGGTGGATTCGGCTCAAGGAATTTTGCGCCAGTATTTGTTGACTTTCAGGGATCCGTCCTACAAGAGCGACGGCATCGGTATCCGCATCATGTCCAACATGTATCATGACACCTTGAAAGAGTGGTACTCCAGACAGGGCTTTGTAGGCAATCCTCAATCTTTTGAAGTGGACGGATATGAGGCTTTGCGTGATGGATCGACCGTGTATATCGGTTTCCCCAATACCAATCCAAGCTCTCCGGATAAAAATATTTATCAAAATATCTTCGTTATTTCGCGCAACGTGAATGCTTTTGATCAGACCGGCAATATCTTCGATCAATTGGTGGAGAATTTGGCTTTTAATATTAATTTTGAAAAGGATAACGCCAATATTTGTGTGGATCAAAAAGGCTCGCCGTATGCTTATGAATTTGAATCAAAGGTAATTGACGGCTATCAGATGATACAGGGCAAGCCCGTGGTCTGCGCGGCCGATTGGGACTGCGGTAAGATTAAACCCGGTTTGGTGTGCGTCAGTTTTAAGTATAAATTGAGAAGGGACATGATCCGTTTGCGTGATTTTAAAGTCATGGCCCAGTCTTTATTTAATTATTACAATAAGAATAACTATTATCCCAGATTGAGCGAGGGAACTTATTTATATGGCCGCACCAATTCACGTTGGCCTTCTTGGGATGAGGCTTTGGGTCCGGCTTTGGGTTTAAGTAAAGAGATTCCCAAGGATCCGGTCAATCGCTTCGTGTCTTGCGGTTTTTGCCGGGATAACGTGGCCGGGGTATTAACTCAATATCCCTGCACCTTGGATTCTGACTGTCCGTTGAGCACTTATTCTTGCGTACCCAAAGATGATTACGATCCGCAAACTTGTTGGAACTCCGGGGAGCGCAAGTTCTGGTGTCCGAACAGTCCCTTGGAATCCAGATTATATTCTTTTCATTCCATGGACGGCGGACGCAGATTTGAACTGGCGGCTAATTTCGAATTTCCTCCTCCCAATCCGACCGACCAAAAGAATTGGTGGTACCCCGAATATCCCACCGAGGTTAAGGCTTGTTATACGGATTCAAATATATCTGACGGTAGATGGTGTGAATCGGATGATGATTGCAAAGCTTGCGCCAATCCCAAGGACACGTTTAATTGTACGGTAGCCGCGCCGGCCGGTTCCTGTCGTCCTTTGGGCAGGTTCAAATATAAGGATGTTTGTGAGATCAGTTTGTTCACCGAAGGCGGTGTTTGCGGGGACGGAGC
>MWCR01000009.1 GCA_002070095.1 Parcubacteria group bacterium ADurb.Bin192
AGACGCGGCAATCTGCTTATAGCACCGGGTTGATTAGCGAGATTGCCGCACTCGTCGGACTCGCTCGCAATGACATGGTTGAGTGATGAGATCCTGAAACCCCACTATGTCTTACGACTTCGAGGGGCACAGCGAGTTCAGGATGACGAAAGAGACGCTATGTACGTTAGGGACGTGATGGACGCGAGGTACGCTGGATCCGTTTGTTGTATGCTACATGTTATATGTTTCGTGACGTAGGACGTTAAGTACGTTATGGACGTTAATTCTGCTATGCATTAATATGATAACGCTATGTTGATCCAATTTATTTTGATTTTAGGCTTTATTTTTGCCTTGTGGATAACTTGGCGCCGCTTTAGGCAAAGGGTCGTCAGCCTGGGTGAGGCCTTGGCCTGGTCGGTTTTGTGGCTGGGCGGAGCGGTCGTGTCGGCCATGCCTAAAATAACCGAATACTTGGCTGCTTTTTTTGGTGTGGGCAGAGGCGTAGATTTTATCCTGTACGCGGCCGTAGCCATTCAGTTTTTCCTTATTTTTAAATTGTTCATCAGTCATGAAAAATTGGAACGTTTGCTCACCAAACAGGTGGAGGAGAAAGCACTTCAAGAACTGACGAATGAGGATGAATAACGTCCTATTCACAAAACATGTAGCATGTAACATGTAACATGTAACATGTAGCAAGCATACCCAACGAACCTCGGGTATTCCCTCTCTTAATCCCTTCGGCTGCGCTCAGGGCAGGCTTAAGAGAGGGGTAGGGTGAGTTTAGCAACTGCCATAACGAATTCACCTTGTCATCCTGTCATTGCGAGCGGGCCGAGCTTAGCTCGACGGAGCGTGGCAATCTCGCTGATTAGCAGACATTCTAAGCAGATTGCCGCACTCGTCGGACTCGCTCGCAATGACAAAGGCCGTGTGCTAATCAATAACGTCCTATGTCTCGCGTCCAAGCTAAAAACCCCCTTGATAAAGGGGGAAACGAAGGGGGATTAACCATGTCACTGCAAGGTCGCCCTGTCATCCTGAGTGCTAATGAAGGATCTGGTGCGGGCGACCGTCCCACTTCTACGAATTTGGTAATTGATGATTGGTTATTAAATATTAAACTATGTTAACTCATGTTGATGGTTTAGTGGATGTCATAATCGTCTCGTATGATCACGCGAGGTTTTTTGATAATTTGTTGGAATCCTTGACTGCCGTCACTTATCCCAAAAACTTATGGCGTCTGCATGTGGTCATCAATAAAGACGGGGATGGAACTTTGGAGATTGTTAATCGATTTAAACAGGAGCGCTCGTCTGCTTTGCCCGAGGTGGTGGTGCATGAACCGCATGCTAATTTGGGATTTTCCGCGGGCAACAATTTGGCCATTGATTGGGCCATGCGTCAGGGCGCGGAATATGTATATTTGCTTAATCCGGATACGCAGGTCAGCCCGGATTTTTTGGAACAAGTTTTGCAGGTGGCGCGTCAAGAACAAAATATCGGATCCGTGCAATCTTTGTTGCTTCGCGGACAGGAGCCGGATCAGCTCAACTCCCGGGGCAATGCTTTGCATTTTTTGGGTTTCGGTTATTGCTTGGGCGATCACGATCCTGTGGACAAGGCTCCAACCGTGGTCACGGACATTGGTTATGCTTCGGGCGCGGGCGTGCTTTATCCGGTGGAGGTTTTGCAAGAAGTGGGTCTGCTGGATGAAACTTTGTTTTCTTATCACGAAGACTTGGATTTGGGCTGGAGAATCTGGTTGTCCGGCCGGCGGAATGTGCTGGCGCCCAAAAGCGTGGTCAAGCATTTTTATGAATTTTCCCGTTCCATCGCCAAGTGGCAATGGATGGAGCGCAACCGCTTGATTGTGCTGTTGAAGAATTATAATTTTTGGTCTTTGGTGGTTTTAATGCCCGCCATCATAGCCACTGAAAGCGCGATTTGGGCTTTCGCGGTTAAGGGCGGGTGGCTCAAAGAAAAGTTTAAAGCCATGCTGTGGTTTTTCAGACCAAGTTCGTGGAAGTATATCCTGAATGGCCGGGACAAGATCAAACGTATCAGGCGCGTACCGGATTGGCTGATCTTGCGCTTCATGGTCTCGGGCATTGAGTATCAAGACATGAAAAGCGGCTGGGCCGAAAAAATCGCCAATCCTTTTTGGCGGGCCATGTATGTCAGCGCCCGTTTTATAATCAGATGGTAATATGAAAATAGTGCACGTTTGTTGCGTAGCCCCGCCGGAAGTAGGCGGGATGGGCTTGGTGGCGGATAAAGAAGTGGCCTATCTGCGGTCTTTGAGCTGGGATGCTTGGCTGATTGCGCCGGAAACTCAATTGGATAAAAACCAACAGCCCGAGTATGTGGTTAGATTGCCGGCTTGGCGCATAGGCAATGTGGCTCGTTTGTTTGGTTTGCAGTCCTTGCTGGCGGACGCGGATGTGGTTCATTTGCACTATCCTTTTTATTTTACAGCCGGCTTGATAGCCCGGTGGCGCCGTCAAAATAAAATTAAGCGCTTGGTCATTACTTTGCATATGGATGCCACGGACAAAGGCTGGAGGCGCTGGGCCGCGGACGCTCATAGAAAATTTTTGCAGAATCGGGCTTTGGGATCGGCTGATTTATTACTGGTCTCCACTTTGGATTATGCTCAAAATTCGTCTTACGCGGTTTGGATTAATGACTCGCGATTGCATGAATTGCCTTTTGGCGTGGAAAGCACGGATTTTAGTCCGGGTCCCTCCGTTAAAACCGAATTTGATATTCCGGCCGGAGCTCGAGTGGTGGGTACGGTCAGCTCCATGGACCGGGCGCATCCTTTTAAGGGTATTGATATTTTAATCCGCGCGCTGGTTGATTTGCCGGCTGACGTGCATGCTTTGCTGGTGGGAGAAGGCGACCGCCGGGCGGATTATCAAGCTTTGGCCAAAGATTTGGGTCTGTCTGAAAGAGTGCATTTTTTTGGCCGGTTGGAACATGAAAAATTAGTGCGCGCTTTGCGCTCCATGGATGTGTTTGCTTTTCCGAGCACCAGCGGAGCCGAGGCTTTTGGCTTGGCCATGCTGGAGGCCATGAGTTGCGGAGTGCCCGTGGCGGCCAGTGATTTGCCGGGCGTTCGCCGGGTAGCTGATCAAGCCGGCTTGTTGATTCCACCCGGGGATCAGACCGCCTTAAGCCGGGCGCTTAATACTTTGCTCGAAGATGAAAATTTACGGGCTGAACTGGGCCAAACGGCGCGCGCCAAGGCCCTGCTCTACGACTGGCGTGAACATGCTCAAAAATTAGCCGGTTTATATCAAAAAATATGCGAATAGCTATTTTGACCAATGATTATCCGCCCGTCTCTCAAGGAGGCGCAGGCCGCATCGCCGAATTGCAGGCCAAGTGGTTGTACGCGCATGGTCATACGGTCAAAGTCTGGCGGCCCGGTCCGGGTTCGGGGCAGACGGCCGGAGATGTGGAGGTCGAATTTTTCCCGCCCCGTACCAGTTTGCCTTTTGCCAAACTGACCTCGGCTTCAAGTTTCAGCCGATTGTGGTTTCATCTGGAAGATTTGGCGCCCAACCTGAAAGTGATCGACAGTATCAAAGCCTGGAAACCGGATGTTTTATTAACGCACAATCTGACAGGCTGCGGCTGGGGTACGCCCGGCTTGTTGCACCAATCTGGTTTGAGATGGGTTCATTATCTGCATGACACGCAAATTTTTGAGCCGTCGGGTCAGGTGCTGGCCCTGGAATCAAATACCGGTTGGCGCAGAGCATGGAGAAGTTTTTGGGCTGGGCGCCGGGCTAAGGCTCTGGGTGAGCCTGACGCGGTTATCAGTCCGTCAGCCTGGCTGCTGGGTGAACACGAAAAATTCGGTTTGTTCACTCACAATGAACGTCTGGTTTTGCCCAATCCTTTGGAAATTTCTTTGGGTTATTGCGAAGCGCGCTTGGAAGATCAGACCAATATTTTATACGTGGGGCGTTTGTCGGAGGATAAAGGACTGCCGGTTTTGCTGGAAGCCTGGTCATTGATTCAATCTGGTTTCGAAAAATTGCTCATCGCGGGTGACGGACCGTTGCGTCAAAAAGTGATGGATTTACACGACCCTAAAATTCATTATTTGGGTCAACTGTCGCACGACGAAGTCATGATTAAAATGTATGAAAATCATATTTTAGCCGTGCCGTCTTTGGTTATGGAAAATCAGCCCACGGTTATTTTGGAGGGCGTGGCCGCGGGCATGAAGATTGTGGCCGCTGATGTAGGCGGTGTTAAAGAATTATTGGGCCCTTACGGTCAAACAGTCATCCCCGGCCGGATTGAAGATTTAGCGCAAGCCTTATTGGCGGCCAAAGAACAAACGTCCGAGCCCGCTTTAAGGCAAGAGATCTTGGAGCATCACCATGTGGACAGGGTGATGTCGATTTTAGTGGCCAAGCTCAAAGCTTGATTGGTTTGCGGGTTACGGCAGATTGAAAACGTAAATTTTAACCTTGTCATTTTCGATGGACCATTCATGGTCCGCGATCTCGGATAAACTTTCATTCAGTTCCGGAGCTTTCCACCAGTAGTCATTGATGACCACGAAAACCAGATCCGTTCCGCCCAGTTGTCCGGCGTCTTTAATGGTATCCAAGGATTGATCTTCATAAGTGACTTTTAAATAAACTTCGTATAAAGGTCCGCCCGTGGGAATAGGGTAAAAGAAGATGTCATTATTGTATCTTTTAAAACCGAATTCTTTAACCGCGGCCGCGGAGACGCTCTGATTGGCCAGAACCGTATAAGCTTGTCCTTTGGCGTATTGATCTATCCAACGTACGGCCTGTAGATTGGCTTTGCCTGTGCTCCAGCCTCGGCTGGCTTGCACCGCGTCATGGCGGGGCAGGGCATTATAAGCATTGGCCGCGCCCACCGTGCCCAATAAAATGATGACCACCGCCGAAAAGACGGGGACTTGGGCGCGGACTCTTTTGATTAACAGGCCGATGGCCGGCAGACCGGCCAGCAAAATTACATAGATGGCGATTTGCCATAAACGATCCGCATAATCTCCTCTTTCGTATTGAATCAAAAAAGTAAAATCCCCGGCATTTCTTAGCAGGATGGAACCCGCGAATAAGGACAAGGAAGAGATCAATAAGACCAGAGTGGCCAGGCGGTCATTTTTTTTGAGCAGGATAAAACTGAAGATCGAGGCGACCAAGCCGATGGCCGGCAATGAGAGGTTCACCAAAGACGACCAAGCCGGCCACAAAACGAATTTATTGCCCAGCCACGGCGCGAGCCGGCTTAATTCGTTGATCCAAATATCAAGATTTAAAATCTGGTTCAGGTTCCAATCTATGCTGATCGTACCCGTGAATCGGCTGGCCAGATAAAAGACAAAGGGTATGGCTAAACCCGAAATAACGGCCATGGGCCAGGCGATGTGTTTAATCCAGCCCTCCCGGTCGCCCATGATATATAGAGCCGTGGTCAGGATGAGCAGGGGAATGCCGGCTAAAGGATGGATGGTCATGCTCCATAATCCCAGCCACAGCGAAGCTCCAAATTGGATGTTTTGTTTACGCGCGCCCATGCCCAAGATGACGGCCGAAATGCCCAAGATAGTGGCCAGTCCTTGGGGAGTGGTAGCCACAAACATGCCCAACGGAAAAAGAGCCAGGCCTAAAGCCGCTCCGCCTTTCCAATCATCTTCGTTTAAAGAAATCAAGACGCTGGCCGGTAATGCGAAAGCCGCCACCACGGGCACCAGCCAGCGGTCGATACTGTCCAAAGGCAGTTCGGCCATGCGCGCCAGCCAGGTGGTGAATACATATTGGCCCACGTAATAATAAGGTTTGGGATTTAAAAAACCGGTTTTTAAAATTATTTGTTCTCCGGCCTGGTGCAAAAAACCGTCAAAGCCGTAGCCGATCTTATAAATCAACGGGGCGATGGACAGGGTTGAACCCATAGCCAAAAAAGAATGAACGGCCGTAAAAGCGCCTGATCCGATGAAGATGGCGCTCAAAGCCGCGCACATCCAGAGCAGGGCAATGGCGATGAGCGTCCCATGAGGCAACAGGGGCCAGGGTGTGCGGATGCTGTCCATGGTTTGTCCGAGATAAGCGCCATAAACTACAAAGACCGCTCCTCCCAGAGCCGCGGCCAATAAAATGCCGGCCATGATTTTGGTCTGCGGTGTCCATTTGATGGGGGTGGTGGCAGAGAGCGTGGATTGAAAAGTGACCGAGTGTTCGGTTTTAAGGCCCGTGATGTGTGAGATGGCAATGGCAATAGCCAAAGACCAGGCGTCGGATAGATGTCCCAAGGCACCGCCCGCGTAAAACCAGATGGTTTGTATGACGCTTTGCGCGGCGACCAGCAACAGCAGTCCGAAGATGAAAGTAATGCCCCAAGAGCGGTTGGGCGCGATGTGTTTTCCGAACACATGAGCATGGAATAAGATGGCAAAAACCCAAAAAAACGGTTTGGCCAGCCCGATGTCCACGTGCAGATATTCAAGACCCAAAATGATGATAACAAAGACTATTCCGGCGATGGCGTCCAAAGCTCTTTCTCCCATAGTGGCAAAGATTTAATGTTTTATGCCCTTATGTTATCATATATACAACATATATGTATGTCCGGATTGACCAGTAAGAAGTTAATGACCAATGAAACGGTTGAGCTGTATTTCCAGGATCGTATTTTGGCCAAAATTTTAATTCCCATCATACCCCGTTGGCTCAAGCCCAATCATCTGACCGTTTTGCGGTTTTTTTTGATTCCGCCCGTAGTGTATTTCATGTGGCTCGAAAATTGGAGTGTCATGATTCCTTTGTTTGTTTTCGCGGGCTTTACGGACATGCTGGACGGCAGTCTGGCGCGGGTGCGCAAACAAATCACTTTATGGGGCACGATCGCGGATCCGGCGGCTGATAAACTGTTAATCGGCTCAGTGGCGGTTTTTTATATCGCGTATCAAGTTAATTTGTTGCTGGCTTTCACCTTGGTATTTTTAGAGTTTTTGATCGTTCTGGGAGCTTACTCCAGGCGCCGGCGCGGAGAATATATCAGCGCCAATTGGTCGGGTAAAATCAAAATGCTCTTGCAAGTGCTGGGCATCTCGGCTTTGCTGTTCGCTAATTTTTTAAATCTGCCCTGGCTCGTACCCTTGGGAGTTATCATGATCATTGTATCTTTGGGTTTTGCCGTGGTTTCGCTGATATCGTACGGACTGTAGAACATATTCGGCTTAGCTTATAATATCAATTATCAAAAAAATCCCCGCAACAGCAGTGGGTCGCGGGGGGTGGTGGAGCGGGCAGAGCCTGGAGGAGGGGGAGGATTACAAGCTCTGACAGCCCCAAGTTCGGTGCTGGCCGGAGAGGATGACCAGCCGCAGACCGTCGGCGCAGGCGCAGGGCGGCTGGCTGGTGTCTCTCTGCTGGGCCGGATCGGTGAGGCAGGTGAAGCCCTGTCCCACGCACTGCTGGCTGATAGCCGTGCTGGTGCGTGAGCCGGCACGTTCCTCGATGGTCTTGTACTCGCGCGAGGCCACCGGGCCGTTGCAGTTGTACTTGAGATCCGTGACCTGAATTGAGCTGCTGACCGGCGGCGGCACGGGCGCAGGCGCGGAGCCGCTGGCCGTGACGGCCGGCGGCGGAGCACTGGTGGCGGGCGGCGTTGAACTCGTGCTGGCCGCGGGTGTGCTCACGGTTGCCGTCACATTGGACCGGAAGACCAGTCCATTGAACGGCGCGTGGCAGTAGTTGCTCGGGTCGATCTGCGGGTTGACCGTGTTGTACCACTCAGCCAACCGTCCGTTCTGGTGACAAGAGCACTTGACCATGATCAGCTCTCCGCCGTTCATGATGTTCTCCTGCGTGGGAGCGTTCGCGCACTCGGCCGGCAGGTCGCTGGTAGCGTAGGCTTCCTGGCCTGTCATGACCACGGCGCTGCTGTATGTGCCTTGATGGCGGTTGCCCGCGCAGCTGGCCAAAATGACCAAGCCGGCGATCCCCGCGCTCACGATCATGTGCTTCATGATACTCTCCTCTTCTTGAGGTTGAATGCAAGTTGCGTCGGACCTGATTAGCCCGTGATGTGTCAACCTAGCAGAATTCCGGTATTTCGTCAAGGTATGTTAAGTCTCTGGCTAAATCGGGTAAATCTGGTAATATTCAGGTAATCTATGCTTAATTTGTTGCGCAAAATAACGCCCGGGTTCGTGCTGGACATATATCATCGTTTTTTGGCTGTGTTAGCGGATTTTTGGTATGGTCATCCCTCGCGCAAGCTGGTGGTTATCGGGGTAACGGGCACCAATGGCAAAACTACCACCTCATATATGATAGCCAAGGCCCTGGAAGCCGAGGGGGCTAAAACGGGTTGTGCCACCACGGCGCTGTTTAAGGTGGCGGATAAGGAGTGGTTGAATGATGCCAAGATGACCATGCTGGGCCGGTTTGCTCTGCAAAAATTATTGAAGCAAATGGTGGACGCGGGGTGTGAATACGCGGTCATCGAAACATCTTCGCAGGGCATTGTGCAGCACCGTCATGAAAAAATCGCTTACGACATCGGCGTGTTCACCAACCTCACGCCCGAGCACATCGAAGCGCACGGCGGTTTTGAAAATTATAAACAAGCCAAAATAAAACTATTCAAACATCTGGCTAAACTTCCGGGCAAGGTGGTTGCTTGGCAAAGAGCGCCTAGAGCTTCGGTTCTGAACGCGGATGATGAGCAGGCCAAAGATTTTGCGGTTCAAGGGATTACGCATATGTTGTGGTATGGCGCGGACAAGCCCGCGGATTTGAACGCACGGAATATTCAAGCTGACGCGCGCGGGGTGAGTTTTGATTTGGCGGTGGCCGCTCAAGATCAGAATCCCGAGCAAGCCTATAATCTGCCGGTCAGATTAAATGTCTTGGGCCGGGTCAATGTGTACAATGCCTTGGCCGCTTTCTGCGTGGCGCGGATCTGCGGAGTTGATTTGCGTTTGGCCGCTGATAAGCTGGAGGCTGTTAAAAGCGTGCCCGGCCGGTTTGAAATGATCGATGTTGGTCAGCCGTGGCAGGTTATGGTGGATTACGCGCCCGAACCCGAGTCCTTGAAAAAGTTATACGAAACCATTGATGCTTTAAAGGCTGAACGCATTATTCATGCTTTGGGCTCATGCGGAGGAGGGCGGGACGTGGCCCGGCGCGCGGTTTTGGGCGAGATGGCCGGCCGTAAAGCTCAAATGGTAATCGTCACCAATGAAGATCCGTATGATGATGATCCCATGTCCATTATCCGCCAGGTGGCCGAAGGAGCGGTGAAAGCCGGTAAAAGACAGGATGAGAATTTATTTTTGATTTTGAACCGGGCTCAAGCCATTCAGAAAGCCATGGAATTGGCCCGGCCCGGGGATTTGGTCCTGTTGACCGGCAAGGGCTGTGAGCAGTTCATGTGTGTGGAAAAAGGTCAAAAAATACCCTGGGATGAACGCGAAGAGGCTAAAAAGGCCATCCGGAAACTTATTGCCTTAAAATCATAAACAGCATAATATATCCCATATGTTCAGACTTGAATCGGTTTTACAGCTTAAGGATGAGGAGATACTGCAAACCATGGTGCGCCGGCACATGATAACCGTGGCCGGTCCTTTGTTTTTAGCTCTGTTATTTATCGTGTTGCCGTTTTTCTTCCTGTTTCCCATGTTCAGCTGGGGGACGATCGGTGTTTTGTTGTTTGGAGCTTGCGTGATTTTTGGCGCGGGTTTGGCTTTCAGAACGATTTTTGTTTGGGATTCGGATGTACTGATAGTGACCAATCTGCGGGTGATTGATGTGGATCAAAAAGGAATTTTTTCGCGTCATGTGTCCGAATCATCTTTGGGTGCGATTCAGGATGTATCTTGGACCAAGAAGGGATTATGGGCCACTCTTTTTGGTATGGGTTCGGTTAAGATTCAAACTTCGGGCGCGCAGGCGGTTTTGGAAGCCGAAGACATTCCCGGGCCGGAGCGGGTGCATGAGATGATCAATCAACTTAAAGATCAGGCGCCTAAAGCATCGGGCAGGGAAAATTTTGAACCTCAAGACAGACGCGGGCGCATCAAGCGCATGGTTTTATGGCTGGAAGAGATGGATGATGAGCAATTATCGGAAATGGAAAACACGCTTCGCCGGAAGTCCAAGGAAAAAGCGGTCAGCTCTTTTTTGGCGGATCAAAACAAATAGTTTCAAGTATGCTAAACTGATTTATAATCCATGGCACAGTACGAAGGTAAAAAATCTCTGGCAAATAAAGCCAAATGGCCGTTGTTTTTGATGGCTAATGTGGCCGTGCTTTTGGTTGTGGGTATGTCCACGGTCAGAGAAACCTATAAGGGCTGGACCGTGGATCATGAAATCAAGGCTTTGGAGATGAAAGCTCAAGCTTTGGAGGGCAGAAAAATGCAGTTAAGCGAGCTGGCGTCCAAAATGCAGGAGTCTGATTACGCGGAAAGAGAGGCGCGCGCCAAACTGAACATGCAAAAGCCGGGTGAGAAGGTGGTAATTCTGGAAGGCGTGGCGGCCACGCAAACCACTTGGCAAATAGATGTGGTCACAGCTCCGCCTCCGCCCGTGGTCAATCTGTCCAATCCCGAACGTTGGTGGCAATATTTTGTGCAAGGAGGAAGGGATGGATGAAATATCAAATTAACAAATATAAAATATAAAATTAAGAATTAAGAATTAGAAAATAGGAATTGATTAATATGATGACCAAACAACAACAGGTTTTATCTATCTTCGCGGGCATGGGTTTATTGCTGGTACTGGTATCGGCCATAGGTCTGATGCTTTATGGAGTGTATTTCAAAGTTAATGCTTCCGGGCCGGTGCGGGTGATGGCTCGGGTGTTAAATTTGCCGGCGGCCAAGGTCGGCTCGCAGTCAGTGAGTTATGACCGGTTTTTGATGACCAGGGACGCGGTTGTCATGTTTATCAACAGCGAGGCCGGTCAAGAAGTGGGCGCTTATATGCCTCCGGAAAAAGAATTGAACGACAACATCTTGGAGAGGTTGATTAGACAGGCCATGATTGCGGATTTGGCCAAGCAAAAAGGTATTATGGTTGACGATGAGCAGGTAAACTTGGTGTTTGAAGATGTTAAGTCCGCGGCCGCTTCGTCCACCACGCCCGATGTGGGTGAGTATTTGTGGAAAAATTACGGCTGGCAAGAAGCTGATTTTAAAGAAGAGGTTTTAAGGCCGGCTTTATTGGAGCAGGATTTGGCCACGGCCATGGCTCAAGAAAGCGAAGGTAATCAGTATGCTCTGGAAGAGGCGCTGGCTAACAAGCGCGCCGAGCCGGACGTGGTGGTCTATTTAAAGTTTGAGTAATACTAAAAAACGGGCCCAGGCCCGTTTTTTAGTCAACCATCCCCTTGTTCAAATCCCTTTGCTTTAACAAAAAAGCCTCTTGGTTAAGAGGCTGTGGAGCCAGCTCCGGGATTTGAACCCGGGACCTCTGCTTTACGAAAGCATTGCTCTACCGCTGAGCTAAGCTGGCCTGTTCGCGGTGAATTTTTTTTGCTATACTGACCGCATGCGTTGGTTGAGATTTTTATTTTTGATGTCTGCCAGTTTACTGTTTGTGGTCGGCAACGTCAAGGCATGCGAAGCGTCTTCCGTGTCCCAATGGCAATACCGCCAGTATTTTTTGGATCGGGGCTTTTTGGAGCGTGAGGTCAACTTAAACATACCTGATTTGGCTCTGGACGTTTCATTCACGGCCACGGACATACCTTATGCCGGAGTATTGCATGTTTTGACCACGCCTGTTGATAAAGAGGCGTCGGATCTGGGTCATAAGCGGTTTGGGCCGGACTATCAAATTCAGTGGACTACCAATGCCCCGCAAAAACCCGAGCAGGCTTGGGTGCGTTTGAGCCATGAAGAGTGCGGGCAGGGGACTTGGCATTGCGCGGTTGAGCAGACCTATCAAGGAAAAACCGAATTGCTCAAGCCATCCCAAGTATCGGCCGGCAGTGCTTTGGTGAGGGTGTCCATGGGCGCTAAACTGCGTTTGGTTCAGGTTGAAGGCTGGATGAGCGAAGGGTATGCTTCTTGGTACGCCTATAAAAATTGTAATTGCGCGGCTTCACCTGATTTTCCCAAGGGCAGTTACGTTAAAGTGACGCGCGTCAGCGACCCGTCCAAAACCGTCATTGTCAGGATTAATGATTTTGGTCCGGAGCGCGATATTTTTCCGGACAGGGTGATAGATTTGGACAAAGTGGCGTTTGCGGCTTTGGGTCCTTTGGGCGCCGGAGTCATGAAAGTTAAAGTTGAGCCCATGCCCGCGGATTATATTCCGAGCGCCTCGGCGGCGGTGCAAACTCCGGCCGCCAAACCATCGGTTGCCGAGCCGGTAAAATCAGACCCGGGGTGGGAATTATAAACACATGATTGTCTTAAAAAATATTTCCAAGGTTTATCCTCCGGACGTGCATGGACTGCGCGATGTTTCGCTGCATATCAAACCCGGCGAATTTGTGTCTATCGTGGGTACCAGCGGGGCCGGCAAAACCACTTTGGCCAAACTCTTGATCGCCGAAGAAAGGCCGACCAAGGGCACGATAGTTATCGGCGGTTGGGATATTACCAAAATCAAACGCCGTGAGATTCCGTACTTAAGGCGTCAGATCGGCGTGATTTTTCAGGATTTCAAGTTACTGCAAAAAAAGACGGTCTGGGAAAACATCGCTTTCGCACTCGAAGTGGCCGGTGAACCGCGCCGCCGGATCCGTGAAGTGGTGCCCCATGTTTTAAAAATCGTGGGTTTGGATCAAAAGGCTCATCGTTTTCCGCGCCAGCTTTCGGGCGGAGAACAGCAAAGAGTGGTTATCGCCAGAGCCTTGGTGCATCGCCCTAAGGTTTTACTGGCCGATGAGCCGACCGGGAACCTGGATACCATGAATACCAATGAAATCATCGATGTCTTAAAAAAAATAAACGCTTTCGGCAGTACCATTGTTTTGGTCACTCATAACCGGGAGGTGGTCAATGGTTTGAAACAGCGCGTGATTACCTTGTCTGACGGCCGTGTCATTTCGGATCAAGCTCAAGGTAAATATATTTTGCCCTAATTTTATGTTTGCAATCACAACCACTGGCAGAATAATTTCTTTCGCCTGGAAAAATTTCACGCGCAACGCTTGGATTGGCCTGGCTACTTTATTGGTGCTCATCTTGTCCATTTTGTCGGTCAATATTTTGCTGGGCGTGAACGCGGTTTCGGACGCGGCCATGAAAGCTCTGGAGGACAAGATAGATATCAGTGTTTACTTTAAGCCGGAAACGCCGGTTTTGGTTTTGGATACGGCGCGGTCTTACATGGCTTCTTTGCCTCAAAGTCAAGAGGTGGATATGCGCTTGCCCGAAGCCGTGCTCGAGGATTTTAAAACCAGACATAAGGATGATGAAAAAGTTTTAGCGGCTTTGGCCGAGCTGGATCAGAATCCGTTCGGCGCCACCATGACGGTTAAAGCTCATAATACGGGCGATTATCCTTTTTTGGTTGAAGCTTTGCAAAATCCGCAGTTTGCGTTCGCCATTGAAACCAAAACTTATGATGATAATTCGGTGGCCATTTCCAGAGTTCAGCACATTGCCGAGTCCGTGCGTTTGTTCGGTATCATATTGATCGCCATTTTTGCTCTGTTTTCCATTTTGATTGTCTACAATTCCATCCGCATAGCGGTTTACACCCAGCGTGAAGAACTGGGAATCATGCGCTTGGTGGGAGCTTCCAATCTTTTTGTTAAAGCGCCTTTGGTTTTAAGCGGAGCGGTGCAGGCCTTGTTGGCCATGTTTTTGTCCGCGGGCGCGGTGGTGCTCATGGTGGCTTTTTTGGATCCCAAATTGAAAATATTTTTTGACGGTTCTGATCCGGGCCTGCAGTCATATTTTATGGATAATTTTGTATTGCTGGCCGGCGTTCAGGCCGGAGCAATTTTGTGCCTGGTCATTTTTTCTTCTTGGGCCGCCACGGGCCGTTATTTGAAAAAATAATATGGCCTGCCGTTTTCTGGGATTTGAAGCATCACCGGTCACCGCCCAAGAGGCTATGGCCGTGTTTGCTTGCTTGCCCTCGGATTTCAGGCAGGATATTAAAATCGTTAATTACCGCCAGGCTCAAGATTTTAATCGAAGTTTTAAAGTGCTGGGTTCGGGCAGTTCCAGGCCGTTGGCGGTCATGACGGGCCAGGCTCCGCAAAAAGTTTGGACTTTGATCGGTCCGGATACAGACTCAAAAGCCGGAGAGCTTTCGTTCGCGTCTCGTTTCACGCCCAATATGGTCAGGCAGGCTTGCTGTCTGCTGGTAGATAAGATTTTACCCGGTTTGAATTTTAAAAACCGGCCGGCAAACAGCCGTCTTAAGAATGATTTTAAACACATACGCTCCGGTTTGGTGGATGCTTTGTTCGGCGCTTTAACAGTGAATATTTCACAGCCTGATCAGCATGAATGGCGCGGAGCTTTGGCTTTGAGATTATTGGCGCATAACCATGATTATACTTGGGTGGATTGGGTTTTGAAGTCCGGTTTAAAGGCATTGGGCGAAAGTGAAGAGAGTTACGCGGCATCGGCTTATCAAATCCGGCAGTTGCAAAAACGGATTATCAAACGGTGCGCTTCCGCCGGTGTTAAGCGGATTATCAAAAATAAATTCGATCAACCCTATCAAAGATCTCTCTGGCTGAATGATATATTGGCCGATCAATCGGTTGGTGTTGGGTCCTTGAGCTTACCCGGCTCCGTGGCCGTCAGTTTGAGGGTTTTGGTGCGGGAAGGAGAGCCGGCGCAGGCCAGCTCCATGCAGCACTTGATCAACACGCTTAGAGTTTTATGATTCACACGGAAAACTGTTTGATTATCATGGATCCCGGCTACGAGGTTTTGGGGGAGGTGTATTTGGCGCAGGGCATGTGCCGGAGTATCAGTTTAAATCAAAGAGGAGATCAATTGCTCGGCGTATTTATTGAAGACTGGCAAGTCCATGGTTTGGAGCGCATGCAACAGTCTTTAGTGCAGACCAAAGAAGGGCCTATGGACATGTTTAGCGCGGAAAAAGTCAGTTTGCAATCACAGGATTTTGCTTCGGCTTTGCGGGGCTGGCTGGATGATCATGGTTTTTTGCACCATACTTTGCCTTTGGGCGCCATGGCCGCCTGGAGCGAGATTCAAAAAAAAGATTTGGATAATCGTCAAAAATTGGAGCTGGCTTTGATGTTAGCCAGTTTGCCCGTGGAAAAATTGGAGCTTTAAGCGTTGCCCGGCCATGGTCAGGCCGAAAATAGCTATGCCTGTCAGCACGATAACGGCGCCGGTGGGCAGGTTTAGAATGATGGACAAAATCAATCCCAGCACGATGGATATTTCAGAGATGATCACGCTGTAAGCCATGAGCTGGTGAAAAGACTGGGAGAATATCTTAGCGGTTGAAACCGGAATGATTAACAAGGCGCTGACCAGAACCACACCCAGCATTTTCATGCCCAAAACCACAGACAAGGCAATGATGACATAGAGAATGGTTTGGTGCAGGGATACTTTGATGTTATTGGCATGAGCAATGTCCGGATTCAAAATCATGAGCGCCAATTGTTTGTGGCGGAACATCAAATAGATGATGATCAGCAGACCAAGTCCGGCCATGATGTATAACTCGCTCCATTGCAAAGATAAAATATTACCGAACAAGAAACTGACCAGCTCCGGCTGGTAGCCTTTTTTTAAGGACAGTAAAACCACGCCCGTGGCCATGCCGGCTGTAAAAATAAGCCCAATGATGGCGTCGGACGCGATTTTTGTTTTGCGTTCAAACCAGGAGATGAGGACCGCGAAGATGGAAGACGCGCCCAGAGCCACGTATAAAGGATTGGCGTTGGTCAGAACGCCCAGGGCCACTCCGGCCAGCGAGGCGTGGGCGATGCCGTCGCTGAAAAAAGCCATGCGTTTCAAGACCACAAAAATGCCCAGCAAAGACAAAAGCGCGCCCAGTATGAGACCGGCCATGATGGCTCTTTGCATGAAAGGCAGGGCTAGATATTCAAGCATAAATCAGGTTTTGTGTTGGTGATTATGCCGGTGGATTTCGTGATTTGGTCCGTAGAGTTGATGCATGACCTTTTCGGTCAGCGCGTAGCGGGGAGGGCCGTTGCATATCAAGTCTGTGTTCAGACAAATTATCTGGTCCGCGATTTTATAAACCACGTTGACTTCGTGGCTGATGAGTAGAATAGTCACTCCGTGCTCTTTGTTTAAATGTTCGATGACTTCGTAAAATGTTTTAGCGCCCGCGATGTCAATACCGGTTGACGGTTCGTCCAAGAGCAAGAGGTCTGGGTTTTTGTATAAGGCTTGGGCTATCAAGACTCTTTGCAGTTGTCCGCCGGAAAGTTCGCCTATCAGCTTATTTGATAGATTGTCTATTTTGACTTCACGGCAAATTTGCGTAGCTTGTTGGCTTTGGACCGGCGAAATAAAACTCAAAAATTCACGCACCGTGATGGGCATGGTTCGGTCAAAATCAAAATATTGGGGCACATAACCTATGCGGTTTAGAGCCAGGCTTGGTTTTTGGTTGAATATTTTGATGCGGCCTTGATAAGGGATCAGATCCAGTAAGGCTTTGATTAAAGTGCTTTTACCCGATCCATTGGGTCCGATGACGGCCGTTAAACTGCCTTTAGGCACCTCAAAGCTGATGTTATTTAAAACAATCCGCCTGTCATAGGCTACGGTTAAGTTTTTGACGTGGACGGCGTTCATTGTTCAAAGAGTGATTGAGCTATGGCATTGGCATTATACAGCATGAGCGTGGTATATCCCATGTCGCTTCCGCCCAGCGGATCCAAAACCGCGGTTTTGAGTCCCAGATCTTGAGAGAAAGGTTTGATAACCTGTTCAGATAATTGAGGTTCGATAAATATGGTGTGCAGTCCGTGGTTTTTTATCTTGGTTTGCAATTCAGCCAGTTGGTCGATGGTGGGTTCTTGCCCGGGGTTGGCTTCAAAGGCGCCGATCACGTTTAAATCATAGTCATCCGCGAAATAGCCCCAGGCATTGTGATAAGTTAAAATATCACGCTTCTCAAAATCCCTGAATTTATGCTTGATGGCTTCATCCGTGTAATTGAGTTCATCCATATAATCGGCCAAGTTTTCGGCATACAGTTTTTCATTGGCCGGATCCAAAGTTATTAAGGCTTGAGTAATATTGCCGGCCATGATTTTGGCGTTTTTTACGGACAGCCAATAATGAGGATCTTTGTTCTCTTCGTGATCTTCTTTTTTGAGCTCATCTTCTTCATGTCCGTGATCATGCTCTCTTAAATTCAAGCCTTGATCCATGGTTATGATTTCAACTTGCGGTATATTGGCGGTCAGCGATACAGCCCAATCATCCAGACCATGGCCGATGGTAAATATCAGACGCGCGTTTTGCAGATCCCGCATGTCTTCCGGGGTGGGCTCATAAGTATGCGGGCTGGCTCCGGGGGGCAGGATGGTCATAACCATTAGGCCTGAATCAGCGCCCGCGATTTGCCAAACCATATCGCCTACCGGGGGAATGGTGGCGGCCACTAAAATTTGGTTGGTTGGAGCTTGTGGTTTTTGTTTAAAATTAAGCAGCAACAGAGCCCCGGTCAAACCGGCCAGTGCTATCAGAGCGATCAAAATGGTTTTTTTCATAATCAAGTTAAGACTTAATTGCATTTTTGGCAGTAACCGAAAAACTCCAAACTGTGTTTGGTGACGGTAAAGCCTTGTTTTTTAGCTGACTTAGAGACGTCTTTTTCCAAGTCATGTTGCATAAATATGGGATGGACCCAGCCGCATTTCAGACAGATTAAGTGATGATGATGCCGGTTGTCCGCCAGCTCGTATGTTTTTCGTCCGTCTCCGAAATTCAGTTCGTGAATCAGTCCGTTGTCGAGCAAACAGACGATCTCGCGGTAGATGGTGGTTTTGTGCGGACGTTTGTTTTTGGGAAAACCGGCCATCAGCTGTTCGGCGGTCTGGCAGTGATTGGTGGTCAGGCTTTTCAGCATGGCCGAACGCACGGCGCTCGTCCGGCAGCCCGGTGGCTTATGAGTCGGTTTTTTGGCGCAAGGGGTCATGGTGCAATTATAATGCAACTAAGTTGCATTTGTCAAAAGATGAAGAGGGTATAAAAAATCCCCCGCGGCTTTTGGCAGAGGGGGAGTGGCTCCGGGACAGGGATTCGAACCCCGATAAACGGCTTCAAAGGCCGCTGTCCTACCATTAGACGATCCCGGAAAGGTGCGAACAGTATATGTTTATGAGCTTCAATAGTCAAGATTGGGTCATCGGGCGTTGGGCGCCAGCCTGACATAAGTGACTCCGCCGGTCTCTCCGGGGCGGGTGCTGTCGCGCCAGTCTAAAATATAAGACTCCTTTTCTTGGCGCATGGAGTTAAGCAGATCGTGAGTTTTGTTTTTTAAGCGGCCATACCCTCGGCCGTGGATAATGCGCACGACTTTGTCTTCGATGCGCCGCCCTTGAGCTTGTTCGTGTTCCAGGAAAGATCTGACGGCCTGCATGGCTGATGCGTCATCTGTGCAATGCTCTTGATGCAAATCTATTGCCGGTGTTTGCGGGCTCTGCTCGGCCGCCGTGTAAATGGGCCATTGCGGATCAGATAATGTCTCGGGTGTGTTATATGGGTTGTGTTTCCATGGTTTCATAGCATGTGGATATTGTCAGCCGATATAATATATCTTGAAATATCAGGACTTGACAAAAAACAAATTTTTTGGTATCTTGTATTCACTAATTATTAATCCGTATATAGCATATGATGTTTGATGGAGAAGACACACAAATGACGCCTCCAACGGATACTCCTGAGGAGACCGCAGCTCCGGCTGAAGAAACTCCCGCAGGTGAAGAGAACGCCTAATACAGGCAAAAAACAATCCGCACTAGTTGCGGATTTTGTTTACTTTACTAACCGTGTTTATGACGGTATTATTTTTTTATGAATAAGCAGTTTAAATTTTTATTGGCCGTGCTGGCGGCTTTGGCCGTGCTGTATTTCGGCGGGCAGTTGGCGGACAACGGTTCAGCTGATCAAACCCCGATTACGTCCGAGATCAGTGCGGATGAGCTTTTGAATGACGGAGAAAAAATCGTGGATCAGGCCTTAGCTCATCAAGCCAATGCCTTGGTGGTCAGGGTGGTTGACGGCGATACCATAGTGGTCAAATTGGATGCTGACCCGGACCGGGAGCAAAAGGTGCGCCTGCTGGGAGTCAACACGCCGGAAACCGTGGATCCGAGAAGGGCGGTTGAATGTTTTGGTCAAGAAGCCTCGAGTTTCGCTAAAACCGTGTTAACCGGCCGGCGGGTATTTTTGCAAGCTGATCCTGAAGCCGACGAGATGGATAAGTACGGCCGTTTGTTAAGAAATTTATACCTGGAAGATGGTTTGGATTTTAATGCCACTTTGGTGGTCAGGGGTTTTGCCAACGCGTACCTGTCTTTTCCTTTGAACGAAGAACGCAAGGTTCAATTAAGACGCTTGGAAAAACAAGCTGAACAGGCCGGAGCCGGATTATGGTCGGACCAAGCTTGTATAGGCGGTGAATAAAAATATGTTTCAAAAAATCGACAGAGTAATATGGGCCCGCCGGATTATTTTTTGGGGCGCGCTGGCCGGCCTGTTCGCGGCTTCTTATTTATTATATACCTATTCATCGGGCGCTGAACTCAAGTGCGGCCCCTTAAGCGGGTGCGACGTGGTCAGGGCTTCCAAGTGGTCGTCTTTGTTCGGTATTCCCACGCCCGCTTTTGGCGTGTTTTTTTACGTCTGTGTTTTGTCGATCAGCTTGTTTAGGGTTTATGTTCCGGATCAGCGCTTAAAGATGGGCCGAGGTTTGATGATGTTATTCGCCTGGGCCGGATTTTTGGAATCGTTTTATCTCACTTTGATACAAAGATTCGCGCTTAATACTTTCTGCTTTTGGTGCTTGGTTTCCGCGGCCGCGGCCACCGGTATTTTTGTTTTTGTGTGGCTGGATAAACCCAAGGAGCTTAACCGGACGCAAACAGATCGAGAGATGATGGTTTATTTTATATCTTTATTATTGGGAGCCGCGGCCGGGCTGATTGGTTTTTACATATTGTTAAAACCGGCGCCGGTTAAAACCATGGATTTGAATTTAGATCAGGGAGCCCCTGGTAAATTTATTTTGCCTGAAGGACAAGCAACAAGTTCCATGGGAGAGGTCCCGGTCTTGAGCGATGAGCCGGTTAATCAGCAACAGGATCCGGCAGATCAGGAAGAATTTTATTCGGTTTTGGACAATCAGACGCCGGTCGAAGGTCCCATGACGGCCAAGGTTACTGTGGTTGAGTTTATGGATTTTGAATGCCCGGCCTGCGGCGTATATCACAAGCTGGTCATTAATCCCATACGCGAAAAATACCGGGGAAAAATCAGATTCGCGGTCAGGCACATGCCTTTGACGCAAATTCATCCCCGGGCCTTGGACGCGTCAGTGGCCGCGGTTTGCGCGCAAAGGCAAAACAAATTTTTCCCTTATTACGATTTATTGTTTGATAATCAAAAGGCTTTGTCCAAACAGGATCTGATCGGATACGCGCTTCAATTGGGTTTGAATCAAGCGGATTTTGAAAAGTGTTTGGAGGATAAACAAGCCCTGGATCAGGTTCAGAGAGATTACCGGGCCGGAATGTGGTTTGGAGTCATCGGCACCCCCACCTTGATTATTAATGATGCTTTGATAGACGGTACTCCGAACTTGGACAGTCTAAGCAAATTGATTGAAGAACGTTTATAAATTTTTTTATGCACAAGATGGAGGGGGATCCTTTCGCGGGTTCTGATTCGGCTCTAAAGCAGGAGCTTGTCCGGCGTGTCTCAAAAACCGTTTTGCGGAGCGCAGAGCGCGGACGGCGCGGGCTTTTTGAAAAATTGACGGTCAAGAATGCCGAAAAGCTGGCTCGTTTGCTGGAGGAGAGGCCTGTTTTTTATCAAAATCAAGAAGATGCTCCGCGGGAAATATTATTGGAGGCGGAATTGGCCGAGCGTTTGCCGGCTGAATTTTTTGATCATCCGACGCAATGGATAGAACAACAGCCCAATGTCAGCCGTGGTTACGAAAAAGAAGATTTGTTGCCCACCGGAGAAACTATTGAAGAGCTGTGGTTCATGCCCTATGACGTGTCCAAAGTAAAATTGATTGACTTGTCTGACGGAGAAAACGATTTACGCTTGGTTTCCAAACGTTTGGATCCTAAAGATGCACGCGAAATAGTTTTGGCTCGTCGAGCGTATGACGCGGGCATCCCCACGCCTAAAGTCATGGGCGAAATTATGGATCGCGGCAATCTGTATGCTTGGTTTGAATATGTTCAGGGGATTAACTATGACGCGTTTTTGAGAAAAAAGATTTTTCGTGATTTGGATTTGATCAGGGTTTCCGCGGTATCGGCCGATGACTTCAAGGCTTGTTTTTCCGAAAAGTCGGTTTTTGGGGATTTGCCGGAGTCGGTTAAGCGGGAATTGGAAAATATGTACCATGACGCGGAGATGTTGCGATTGAAAAATGAGTTTGCTTATTCGATACCGCACATTAAGGAATTGTTTAATAGCAAACAATCGTCTAGAGGTTGGGCTTTTCTGCAGTATGTTTTTGAGCGGGTGCCCATACTGGCCGGGGATCCATCCAAACTGCAGGCCGTGCTTAAATATTTTGGTTTTAAAAACACGGAGGACCTGATCAGCCGTATAGATTCTTTGGCCGGTTATGACAGGCAGCTTAATCTTGACAGTGCTTCGCGTGATTTTTTCAGAGCTATAGATGTCCGTGGAGCGCGGTTGTCCGGTGAGTTGAATAGTGTTAATAATGCGATAAGAAAAAAGATTTTAGATTACTATTTTGGTCATGATCCAAGATTGAAAAAACAAGAGATTTTGGAGCTGTGCCAATCACGCGGTATCGCGCATAAAGATTTCAATAATCGCAATTTTGTAATTGAATGGGACGTGGAAAAAGATCGCCCGCTAAAGAGCGCGGACGGTCAGGCGCGCATGTTGTTGGTCGACTGGGAAACAGATGACAAGGATTGAGAGATGGGTATGATTATGGTTTGACGTATCCGGTTGAGCTGGTAAGCTATGCGCCATATGCGTATTTCAGTCCAATTATTATCTCAAAATGATTTCAGCACGGAGGCCTATGCCGTGGGTGTGTTTAACGGGCAGGGCTTGGAAAACGAGCTGTTTTTTTTATCGCCGGATTTGGCGTCCGCTGTTTCCGCGGAATTAAAAAGACGGGAGTTTCAGGGCAAAGAAGGTGAGTCCTGTGTTCTTCCATTGTTTCAAAATAAACAGGTCAAACATTTAATTTTTATCGGCTTGGGTAAAAAACGTCTTTTGGAAAGCCAGAGCGTCCGGTCTTTTACGGCCCGGGCCATCAAGGCGGCCAACGGCGTACAGGCCGGGGAGTTGAGTTTCGATCCTGGTTTGATGGATGATTTGGAGGATTTTTCTGCCGGTCTGCAGGCCGCGGCCGAGGGCTTGGAATTGGCCGCTTACCATTTTTCGGTTTATAAAAAACGGACCGCCAAAGAAGCCGTTAAAAAATACAAAGTTGAGTCAGCGGTTTTTTATACTCGTGATAAAAAAAACACGCTCAAATCTCAAAAGGTTTTGGAATGGGCCAAGGTATATTCGGAAGCTGTTTTTTTGGGGCGTGATTTGGTCAACACGCCTTCCATGCACATGCATCCCGCGGAAATGGTCAAGGTGGCTCAAAGTTTGGCGGTTAGAGGTTCCGGTATCTCATGCAAAGTATTTGATAAAGAAGCCATGGCCAAGCTGGGCATGCACGCGTCTTTGGCCGTGGGCCAGGGGTCGGTGCATGAACCCAAGTTTGTTCATTTGATTTATAAACCTAAAATCTCCCGCAAAGCCAAGAAGCTTGTCTTGGTCGGCAAGGCCGTGACTTTTGATTCGGGCGGTCTGTCCATCAAGCCGGCGGACGGTATGATTGACATGAAGATAGACATGGCCGGAGCGGCTTCGGTGCTGGGGGTGTTTAAAGCTTTGGCCAAAATAAAACCCAAGGCCGAAGTGCATGGTTTGTTTGCGGCCGTGGAAAATATACCCAGCGGTTCGGCTTATAGGCCGGGGGATGTGGTGGCGGCCATGGACGGTACGACCATTGAAGTGGAAAATACGGATGCCGAAGGCAGAATCACTTTGGCTGATGCTTTGGCCTATGGCACGCAAAAGATCAAACCCGATTACATGATTGATTTGGCCACTTTGACGGGCGCGGTCATCATTGCTTTGGGCAGTGACATAACGGGCATGTTTTGCTCGAATCAGGATTTGAAAAATAAATTACAGCAGGCTTCGGACGCGGCCGGTGAATTGATGTGGGAACTGCCTTTGCACGCGCCGTACCGTGAATTGATTAAGTCAAAAATCGCGGATGTTAAAAATGTCGGCGGCCGGCCGGCCGGTACCATCACCGCGGCTTTGTTTTTGGAAAAATTCGTGGGACAAACACCCTGGGCGCATTTGGATATCGCGGGGCCGTCTTATGCTGAAAAAGAAAATAAGCCAGAATTGCCTGTTGGAGGCACGGGTTGGGGAATCAGAACCTTGTTGCATTTGATACGCGGCTTGTAATCTGAAATTGAATGTGGATAAAGATGGCGCGCGGTTGTGATATACTGTAGCCATCAGTTTAGTTATGCACGTAACCATTTATTCGACGCCTACTTGTCCTTATTGCAAATTGGCAAAAGATTTTTTTAAGGATAAAGGTATTTCTTTCACCGAGGTGGACGTGGCCGCCGATCCGGCCGCGGCCAATGAAATGGTTAAAAAGTCCGGTCAGATGGGAGTCCCGGTCATCGAGATTGACGGGCAAATCGTAGTGGGTTGGAATCAGGCGGCTCTAAATGATATAATAGAGCAAGGTTCCAAAAAGAAAGTTAAAAGTGCGGCTTAATTAATAAAAATGAACCTTATTTAATAAACAAATATGCCAACTGTTAAAAAAGCGCGAAAGTGCGCCACTAAAAAGGCTTGCAAAACCCGCAAAGCCGCCTGCAATAATCTGACCGAAGGAATGTTGCATGAGTTTGTAGAGCACAAGTCCAGTGTCTTGGCCATCATGGCCGGAGCCTTGAGCTTGGGAGCCTTGTTTGCCATGATGCTCGGAGTGAGCGCGGCCGGCTTCTAGAATACTTGATTTAAATCAGAAATAAAAACGGCTCGTTAAACGAGCCGTCTTTTGGTGTTTGAATAATCAAGCGTGCCCCAGAGTGGCGTCTCCGCTTTTCCAGTCAGCCGGGCAAAGTTCCCCGGTTTGCAGAGCTTGCAAAACGCGCAGGGTTTCTCCCACGGACCTGCCGACCGAGCCTTCGCTGATGAGCGAGTAGCGAATGTTTTGTTCCGGGTCAATGATGAACAGACCGCGGTTGGCTGATCCGTCGTTTTCATTTAGTACGTCATAGTCTCTGGCCATGTTTTGCGTGGTGTCGGCCAGTATGGGGTAGAGCACGCCCGGTAATTCTTTTTCAAACCAAGCCTTATGGCTCCATTCGGAGTCGGTGGAGGCGGCCAGTATGTCCGCGTTCAATTTTTTGAAAGTGTCTTCGTATTCGGCGAAACTTTTGATTTCGGTCGGACAGACAAAGGTGAAATCTCTGGGGTAAAAGAACAAGATGAGCCACTTGCCTTTAAAGTCTGACAGGCTTAATTTTTTGAATTCTCCTTTTTGGTAGGCGGAAACGGCCGTAAATTGAGGGGCCGGTTGATTGATTTTGATCATATGTTTAATGAAGATTAATTGCCAATGATTTTTTAATTAGTTGACGGACGACATGTTTTGAATTTTCGAGTATCTGTCTTCGACCTTTGACCAGTTGATATTGGTCATAAAATTTTTGATGTAGGTTTTTCTATCAGAGCCGAAATCCATGAAATAGGCGTGTTCATAGACATCCATGACCAGCAGTGGAATCGCGCCCCAGACACCGCCTTGATTATGAGCGTCTCCGGTGTAGACCCGCAAGGCTTGGTCGTGAGTGTCCCAGGCCAGCACGGTCCAGCCTCTGGCGGCCAGTCCGCAAGCCGAGAAATAGCTGATGAAATTTTCCAGAGATCCGTATTCTTGAGTTAAGGCTTGGGCCAGAGGTCCTTGCATTTGTCCATCTCCGCCCATGTTTTCAAAATACCATTCATGCAGATACACGCCGTTAACCGCGAAGGTTTCTCCGTCTTTGAGCGCGCGCAATTCCGAATAGGTTTGATTGGCCGAGGCCACGTCACCGCCCCGCGATAAGCCGTTTAGCTTTTCTTGAATTTCGTCTTTTTTGTCGACATAACCGTAGTACAGTTTGTCGTGATGTATGTTTAACGTCTGTTCACTTAGCCCGGCCGGGTTTCCGCTGAAGGGCAAAGGGATTTTTGGGGTGCTCATATTTAGATTGATTTAGCGGTTACTTTTTGGATAAGGCTTTGAGGATGTCGGCGTTTTTTGGCATGCCGTGTTTATGGAAAATAATTTTTCCGTTTTTGTCGATTGCTACCACGGTGCGTTTGATAACAGTGGCTGAAAATAGTTTTTTAACGGCGCCGTATTTTTTGGCGATTTTTTTATCCGGATCGATCAATAAAGGGAAGGGGAACCTGAATTTGGCGGAGAATCTTTGATGACTATCCGCGTCAGCGTGGTTGACGCCGAAGACTTGAGCGTCCAGTTGTTCAAATTTGGACCATTCATCTCTGATGTTGCACAGCTGTATGGTGCAGCCGGGCGTCATATCTCCCGGATAAAAGATGAGTACCACGGGTTTTTGTCCGATTATTTTGGACAGGGATATTTCTTGGCCGGTTTGAGTTTTGAGAGTGAAGAGGGGCGCTTTGTCGCCGATCTGCAATTCAGTATTCTCAGGCATAAGTATTTATCAATGTTAAAGATTGAAATTCTATTTTTTCAAACAAGCGTGACAAGTGCCTTTGGCCAAAAAAACAAAAGACCGGATTTGGCCCGGGTAATCCGCTTTGACGGTGATGGGCATGAGATCCGTCAGACGGCCGCAGGCGGTGCACATAAAATGTCCGTGGCTTTGGACGGCCGCGTCATAACGAGCCGGTCCGTCATCGGTTTTGATTTCATTGATTAAGCCATTGTCAACCAGGGCGGCCAGATGGCGGTAGACGGTTGATAGTCCGATGTTGGGCACTTCTTTCTGGATTAAACGGTGGCATGTTTGCGCGTCCGGATGATCATGCCGGGCTCTCAACAATTCCAATAATATAAGCAGACGGTCGCAGTCTCTTCGGCGCAAAATGTTTTTTGAGGCGGCTTTCAGCTTTTCCATAAGTGAGAATTATTCTCACTTTAAAATATTAGACGCAGCATGTCAAGATCTGTCTGTGGATAAAATTAGACTAATTCAAAACAATTCCGTAATATGATGGCGTATGAAAATAAAAATACTGGTTTTGTTTTTATTGACTGTTTTTTTGGGAGCGGGCTGCATCTGGTTTAAGGATAAGGTGGCTGATATGCCAAAGATGATACCTTCGGGCCCCAGGCTGGCCGATTTTGACGGATTGACGCCTGAACAGGCCTCTAAAAATATAAATTTTGTTCCGGGCAGTCAGATTGAGTTAAGACAAACCTACCTGGGCATGGGCGCCAAGCTGGCCGATAGTTTGGCGGGTGATGATAAAGAGGGTGTTAGGATCATTACGCTGGAAAGATTCGCGCCTTTTAATTACGCCAATTTGAGTTGGAAATTGAGCCGCCGAGTTGAAACTCAGGCCTCGATCAGCGCGCGCGAAGAGTATGAAAGCCGAAACAAGAATCAGCCCATCGGACAGGTAATTAAAACCAATCCTCCGGAAACTGAAACGGAAATAGTGGCGGTTCAGGGCGGTTTGGAAAATATTAACCTGGAAAACACGCATGCTTTGTATTTGCCGGCCTATTGGCCCAGCGAAAGAGCACAGGCACAGAGTACCAGCGCCATTTGGTTGTCCGAAGAGGTTTACAAAGAGCTGACCACCACCAGAAATTCCACGATCTACTATGGAATTTTGGATGAAAATTTATTCGGAGCCATGAAGCTGGCCAAGCAATTCGCGGATTCGGTAGCGGCTTTTAAAAACAAGGCGCAACAAGAGTCCAAGAATACGGAAGTGGATTTGGTCAGGGCAGATGAAGATTTTTCGGACTGGACATTGAAAGTCAACGGACAGGACATCACGGTGCAGGTTTTTAAAGCTCGCAATTGGTTTGGAGAGATGGTGGTGTTAAACAATCCGCAGAATCCTTTGATATTAAAAGTAACGCTTAATCCTTTGGCTTTAGGCGCTTTGGACTTATTGGACGGAGGGGTGTTTTTGCAGTCTTTGCTGGGTTACGAAGTAACGCGTCTGGAAGGGGTTCAGTAATCAACGGCGGCCGAAAGAATCTTGCCATTTGGCGTCAACCCGCACCTGCAGATCCAGGTGCACATTGGTGTTCAAGGCGCCTTCCAGTTCTTTGCGCGCGGCCATGCCGATCTGTTTTAAGTTTGCAGCGCCGGATCCGATGATCATGCGTTTATAGCGATCATTGGTGGTCAGTATTTCCGCTTCTATATAACGTCCGCCGTTAGCCCTGAATTTAATATCCAATACAGCCACATCAACCGAATAGGGCAGTTCCTGTTCCAGGTTAAGAAAGATTTTTTCGCGGATCACCTCTTCTATCCATTGTTGGTGACCCAAGTCCGTTATTTGCAGATCCGGATAAAACTTTTCACCTTCGGGCAAAAGTTCAAATAAAGCATCCACCAATCTGTTTAAGTTGGTGTGTTTAGCGGCCGATATTTTGAAAGTGGCCAATTGGCCGATATTTATGTTCTCGTAGACTTGGTTGGCTTTGGCGTCTGTGATATCAATTTTATTGATAGCCAATATCAGTGGTTTGTTGACTGAATTCAGCAGTCTTTGCATGTGCTCTTCCTCCGGGCCGGGGCGGCGCGTTGGGTCGGTGACATAGACGATGATGTCTATCCCCTCCAAGGTTTCTAAAATCGATTTATTCAAACGTAAAGACAAGGCGTCTTTTTTGCCTAAAAATATACCTGGGGTATCCACGAAAACAATCTGACCTCGTTCGTCATGCAGAATGCCTCTGATGGGCAGTCTGGTGGTTTGAGGCTTGGGTGTGACAATGGCCACTTTATTGCCGATAATCGCGTTTAACAGCGTGGATTTGCCGACATTGGACCGTCCGGCCAGCATTACAAAACCTGATTTCATATTCATTAGTATAACAGAGGTTGGCTTAAGCGACTAACTTATTCACTTGGATGACGGACTTAATGGCTATAACGTACAACGTGCAACGTATAATGTGTCCATCATGTTTTAGCGTCCTGCGTCAAAATTATAATCATGTCATTGCGAGTGGAGCGAATGCGCAACGCGGCAATCTGCTTAGATTGCTAGGTTGATCGGCGAGATTGCCGCGCTCCGCTCGCAATGACAATACAGCAATCATGTCATTTCGACTGGAACGAAGGTGGAACGGAGAAATCGCTTTACCCTATATTAAGGGATCTCTCGACTTCGCTCGAGATGACATGAAAGACGGTTTGATAATGAGTTAGTCACGAGATCCTGAACCCCTACTATGTCTTAAGACTTCGAGGAGCACTGTAAATTCAGGATGACGTCCCTCTTTTGTCATCCTCGCGTCTTGTCCTACGAAGCCATAGCGAAGTGAGGAACGCGGGGATCCAGTTCCTAAAACTATCGGTCATTGCGAGGATGAACGAATGAGAAGCCGCGGCAATCTCGCTTATAAGCTTGTCGACCATGTAGATTGCCGCGCTCGTCGGACTCGCTCGCAATGACAATATTGGTTTTGAATTAGGATGTTTTATTGATTTAGTGTCGAGATCCTGAACTGAATTCAGGATGACGATGATGCGCATGTATGATGGTTGTGGTCGTGACGTAGGACGCAATGTAAGTTATTAATTGTTATTTAAGGTGGATTCCCGATTAAATTATTTTGCTCTTTAAGCCTATCAGCTACTTTGCCGGGAATGACAATGGGGGGTGACGTAGGATGTGATGTACGTTATGTCCCGACACTCGCAAAAAATTATACGCTCGGTCGGGATCCCGATCACAGCATCGGGAGACGTGAGGTACGCAAGGTACGCCTCATGGTCACCACCACTTCCACGTGCGGGGTTTGCGGAAAAAGATCCAGCGGCTGGATGGATTCGACGGAGTAATGTTTTAGAAATTGGGGGAGTTCCTGTTCCAGGCGATGGTAGTTACAGCTGACATAAACAATGGAAGAAGCCTGTTGTTTTGAAGTGTCCTCTAATAAGGCGTTCAGTACGCGCGGGTGCAGGCCGGAGCGGGGCGGGTCGAGAATTATGGTGTCCGGCTCCAGGTTTTGCCACGACAGATTTTCGGCTTTGCCCGAAAAAAAGTGACACCTGTCCCCCACTTGGTTTATTTCAGCATTTTGCGACGCAAGTTTTATGGCTTGTTCGTCCAGTTCAAAGCCGTGCACTTCAAGTTCAGGATAAGCCTTAGCGGCCGCTAAGCCAAAAAAACCCAAGCCGCAATACAGGTCCAATAGCCGGCTCCCCTCTTTTGATTTAGACTTTGATGAAGATGCCGGTTGAGCGGCTTTTATAGCTTTTAGAACAATGGTTTGGAGTTGAGCGGCCATGGAGGAGTTGGTTTGGAAAAATGAGTTGGGGTGAATCAAATAAGTGAGGCCGTTTATTTTTTCTGATAAAAAGTCCTGGCCAAAAACCGTTTCGTAAGTTTGCGCGAACGACAGGTCGGCCGGCAAATTTTGCTGGCCGATTAGCAGGTGGGTGATGCCGCCTGCAGATCGCAGACTGTGCTTTAAGTCATCTTTGGCAATTTCTTGAATGCGTGATTGATCAAAAACTATGATGGCAACCATTCTTTGTCCGGTGCCGTGTCCGTCTCGGATAACCACATAGCGGATATCTCCGGAGTGAAACTTAGCATCCCAGGGCTGAAGATCGTGTTTTTTCATCCATTCACGCACGGTTTGCAAAACATCGGCCACGCCGGACGGTAACAATAAGCATTCATTGATATCAACGTAACGATTCCATGAGCCGTATTCTTTTAAACCTAGCTCGCCGTTCCAGCCGATGGCGAAATCCATGCGGTTGCGGTAACCCAGAGCTTGTTCGGCCGGGATTATTTTTTGGATTTTATCTTGGAGCTCCAAGCGGGTGAAAAGTTCGGTGATACCGCGCATTTTTTCTTGGAGTTGAGCTTGATAGTTCAGATGTTGCCATAAACAGCCGCCGCAAACGCCGGCATGCGGGCAGGGAGCTTGGATTCTATCAGGACTCGCTTCTATGACTTTATCCAGCTTGCAGATTTTGGTGCCGTACTCGCGTTTTATAAAAGTTGTTTCCAAAAGATCGCCTTTGGCGGAAAAGGGGACGGTAACCGGCCGGATTTCTCCGGGTACGATTTCAATCTCTCCGAACCCGCGTCCTTTTTGGTCGTAATTCAGGATTTGTAAATTGATTTTATGGCCATATTTCATAACCGCCCTATCTTAACCCAGGCTGATGGAAATGCCTAGCGGGCATAACGTATTTAACGTCGCACGTCACAAAACATGTAACATGTAGCATGTAACAAACAACCCAATTTCCCGCGTCCTACGTCACGTAGCATGTCCCGACACCATGATCGGGATCCCGATCAATATATATTTGATTATTCTATCGGGATAGCATATAGCATGTAACAAACAACCCAATGTCCCGTTCAACCACCACCTTCGTCATCCTGAATTCAGTTCAGGATCTCAACACTCAATAGCCACTGTTATTCAGTATGATGAGAAGCGAGATGCTGAACTAAATTCAGCATGACGGAAGAGTTCAGGATCTCATCACTCATAAAAAAGCGAGCAGCTAGCGGCTGCCCGGGGAGAGGGTGAACTGATAGCGGCTGCTATCAATTTCTGTTTGGCTGAAGCCATTTTGGATTCTGCGTTCCAGATCCGTGAATCTCGAGCATGCGAATTCAGGAGAGGTGCAGTTTCGCGGGATGACCAAGTATTCAAGATCGTAGGCGTCACGCCAGATTGGAGCCGGGCTTTCCATATCATCCAACTCGCCCAGTCTGGGATCGTCGAGGTTATTTAACAGGAAAGGGTTTTCAGCCTGATCAGCGAAGATGATCCAGACACCCGTACGCAGTACGGGCAAGGATCTGGCCATCTGACGGCGAGTTTGCATAATGGCCATGACCGGCGGGTTGGTCTTGGTGAAGACTATCATGGCCCGCGCCAGATCCGAGGTGTTGAGCTGGGTGCGGGTGAGATAGCTGATATATCTTTCCAGACCGGTTTCCCGGCCGGTGGACGGGAAGCAAGTGTCTATGAGCCTGGAATGATCCGCTCCACACCGGATTAAGATTCCGGTCAAGGTCTGTTGAGCCGCGGGTGTCAGCGCCGGTCCGTGCGGGAACAGCGTGATTCTGCGCGGTGCATTGGAAATGTCACCCATTCATACTGCCTCCTTGAGCATGATTCAAGCGTATAATTGCTTAACACTCACCGTATGAGGTTGTCAATCCGAGGTCCTGAATTCGGCTTTATTATTAGGTGATTTTAAGCTAAGGTTAAGCCATGCCTGTACTGCATATCATCGCCCACAATATCAGATCCCGGGAGAATGTCGGATCTTTGTTCAGAATAGCCGATGCTTTGGGTGTGGCCAAAATTTGGATTACGGGCTATACGCCCGCGCCCGGGCATAACAAGCTGGCCAAGACCGCTTTGGGAGCGGAAAAATTCGTGCCTTTTGAGGTTGCTTTGAATGTGGAGGAAGTTATTCGAGACTTGAAAAAACGTGAATTCAGGTTATTGGGCTTGGAGCTGGATCCCAGAGCTGTGCCCCTGGCCGAATATCGCCGTCCGTCCGAGCACATCGGGCTGTTGCTGGGCAATGAAGTCGAAGGTATTTTGCCTTATTTGAGAGATGCGTGTGATGATATGGTTTATATCCCCCAAAAAGGGATTAAGGAATCGCTTAACGTATCCGTGGCGGCCGGTATCGCGTGTTACGCCCTCATGTTAAAATGAAAAAAATTATCAATTATCAAATGATCAATTATAAAATAATGAGGAGGACTTCGTCATTGACTGAATAAATCAAGATCGGGCTCTGCTCGATGCCTGATTTGATATTTTATATTTGAATATTTGAAATTTAATCCGTAATTTATGCCTGAATTGTCCATTGTCATTCCCGCGAAAAACGAAGAAAAAACTTTACCGGGTTTGTTGAAAAGCATTAAAAAGCAAACTTTTAAAGATTATGAAATCATAGTCTCTGACGCGGATTCAAAAGATAAAACCAAAGAAGCGGCTGAAAGTTACGGCGCCCGCGTGGTTAAAGGCGGCTTGCCCGGGCCGGGCCGGAACCGGGGAGCGGAGGCGGCGAATGGGCGTTATTATTTGTTTTTGGACGCGGACGGAGAATTGCCGAGCGACAAGTTTTTGGAAGAGAATTTGGCCGAAATGAAAAGGCGCGGTATTTGCGCGGCCACCACCTATATCAAGCCTTTGAGTTCCAAGCCCATTGATCATGCTTTGCTGGAGATTTGCAATGCTTATAATTTGATTATGGAAAAGCTTAAGCCGCACGCGCCCGGATGTTGTATTTTTGTCAAAAAACACGTGCATGATGAGTTGGGAGGTTTTGATGAATCTTTGACTTTGGCGGAAGATCACGATTATGTGCAACGCGCGGAAAAAGCCGGCTATCGTTTTCGTATTTTACGTTCACAGCCGGTCGGTGTGTCGGTCCGCCGTTTGGAAAAAGACGGAAGATGGGGTTTGGCCATCAAGTATCTTAAAAGCGAGTTGCATCAAATGCTGTATGGCAAACACGAGACCTTGCCCTATGATTATGTGATGGGCGGAGATTTGGAACAGAGTATCAAGCCCAGGACTTTGGAGAAATCATTGAACGACTTGGTGCAACAGGTGCTGGAAGCTCTGGATAAAGAAATTTCTTTGGAAAAAATTTCCGTCAAAACCAAAGAGAAATTGATTAAAATTAAAGATTTGATTCAATATGAGCTCAAATAATCATCAACCGTTATTAACGATTGTTATTCCGGCTAAAAACGAAGAAAAGAATTTGCCAAAACTGCTGTCCAGTATCCGTGATCAGTCGTTTGAAGATTATGAGGTGGTGGTGGCTGAAGCGGGTTCGACCGACAAGACGCGCGACATAGCTTTGTCCTTTGGAGCCAAGGTGGTTGAAGGGGGCATGCCCGGGCCGGGCCGGAACCGGGGAGCGGCTGTAGCCCGTGGCAAGTACGTTCTTTTTTTGGATGCGGATGTTATTTTGGCCAGCCCCAAGTTTTTGGCCGACAATCTTAAGGAGATGCAGAAAAAAGGCGCGTGTGTGGCCACGGTTAAGGTTAAGCCTTTAAGCCGGAATCCCGTGGATAAAGCTTTGCACGAGCTGTATAATGCTTTTGCTTTGGCCACCGAAAAAATTCGTCCGCATGCTCCGGGTTTTTGCATTTTTGTTAAAAAACATGTGCACGATGAAATCGGCGGTTTTGATGAATCCGTGGTTTTCGCGGAAGATCATGATTACGTGCAGCGCGCGGAAAAAGCCGGTTATCGTTTTCGTATATTGCGGTCACATCCCATAGCCGTGTCGGTCCGGCGTTTGGAAAAGGACGGCCGTTTAAGCATTGCCATGAAATACGTGATGGGGGAATTGCACATGGTGGTTAAAGGACCTTATAAGGAAATGCCGTATGAGTATGATATGGGAGGAGATGACAAGGCATCAAATATAAAATAACAAATATAAAATATAACGAGCATTGTGTAAAAGAGCATGTTGAAGTTTTTAACCGGTTTATGGAGCAAGGAAACGCCTAATGTGACGGCGGCCGCTATTTTGATTGGAGGGGCGTCTTTGGCTTCGCGCGCTATCGGGCTGGTCAGGGACAGATTATTGGCCGGGCATTTTGGCGCCGGGCCCGAATTGGATGCTTATTACGCGGCTTTTCGTCTGCCGGATTTTTTTTATCAGTTGATTATTTTGGGCGCCTTATCCGCCGGCTTTATACCCATCTTTACCGAATACCTGGAAAAGCGCGGTCAGTCCGAGGCTTGGAAATTGGCTGAAAGAGTTTTGACTACCATTGCCTTGGTTTTTGGCATGGTCTGTTTAGGGCTTTTTATATCAGCTCATAAGCTGGTGCCTTACATGGTGCCCGGCTTTTCGGGTGAGCAATTGCAAACCACCATCGCCTTGTCCAGAATTTTGTTGCTTTCCACATTCATCATGGGTCTGTCCGCGGTCATGGGAGGCATATTGCAGGCCACCAGAAGATTTTTGGCTTTTTCTTTGGCTCCGGTTTTGTATAACGCGGGCATAATTATCGGTGTTTTGGGTTTCGCGCCTTCGTTTGGAGTCAACGGAGTGGCCTATGGTGTGGTTTTGGGCGCGGGTCTGCATTTCTTGGTTCAAGCTTTGGTGGCCATGCCGCTGGGCTTAAAAAGATTCGGACGGCCGTCTTTTAAAGATCCGGGCGTGAGACAGATTTTGAGGTTAATGCTGCCGCGCATTGGGGGCTTGGCCGCTTCGCAGGTCAACATGACCATCTTACTGGTTTTGGCCTCGACTTTATCAGCCGGCTCAATCGCGGTTTTTAATTTCGCCAACAACCTGCAATATGTGCCCATTGGCTTGATCGGTATCTCTTTCGCGGTAGCCGCTTTCCCGTCTTTTTCCAAGTTGGCCGCGGCCGGTGACATCAAAGGTTTGAAAGATTCATTTTTAACCACCACGCACAAGATATTGTTTTTAATTGTACCGGCCACGGCTTTGATGCTTTTGTTGAGAGCGCAGATTGTGCGTTTGGTGCTGGGGGCCGGTGTTTTTGACTGGGATGCGACCATTAGAACCGCAGATGTGCTGGCGATTTTTGTTTTCGCGCTTATGGCTCACGCCATGATTCCTTTGTTGGCGCGCGCTTTTTACGCCTTAAAAGATACCCGGACTCCTCTGCTGGTCAGCTTATTTTCCATGCTGGATGTGGTTTTTTTGGCGCTTCTGCTCAAAGAACCTTACGGTTTGCTTGGTTTGGCTGCGGCTTTTGCTTTGGACGGCTTTGCGCAATTTATTTTACTGTGGTTTTTACTGCGCCGGCGTTTCGGGCATTTGGAAGGTAAGTATTTGTCCAAGTCACTTGGCAAGATTATATTGGCTTCCATTGCCTTGTTTGGCTTTGGCTGGCTGGCCAGGCAGGCCGTGGGCACGGTTTTTCCTTTAAGAACTTTTTGGCAAGTGGCCTTGCAGGCCGGGGCGGCTTGCGTATTGGGAGGCGGCGCTTTTTATGTCGTAGCCCGTTTATTACGCGTGGCTGAACTTGATGATTGGGTGCGTACCCTGAAGCATAAACTTTACAGACAGGCTAAAATCACCGAAGGCGCGGAAAAAGCCGGTTTGTAACGCGTTTTGAGTTGGTCGATTTATTCTGTACGCGAGTTTTGGTAATTGGTTATTGGTAATTGGTAATTGACGATCAGTATTTGGTTATTGTTAATTTTACGCATTCTGTTATATCCTATGTTTATGAAAAAATTATCTTTAAATTTGGTTTTGAGCTTGGGTATTTTAAGTTTGGTATTTTTTGGCTGGGGTTGCAACAAACGTACAGCTGAAAAAAATGTGCCCAATCAGCCGGTTAACGGCGTCCAGCAGGAAATGGTTGCAGTCAATGATTCTTCGTCCGATGATCCCTCGTCCGGCATGGATGATTTGTTGACGGACATGGAGCCGCAGGCTCTGGCTTATTTGCAGATGACGCAGGGAGCTCAAATTATTGTCAGCCGCGGCACACAGCAGACGGACGGATTACCGGACATGGCCTTGTTCGCGGGCGATCAGTTGGAAGTGAAATCCGGTGAAGCTTGGTTGCTTTATCCGGAGACGGGCATGTCTGTTTTGGAGACAGGTACCAAGGTCACGCTTATTCCGGACGGTAATCCGGGGGAGGAGGGCTTGGGTGTGCGCCTGTTGATGGAGGCGGGCAAGATTTGGACCAGGCTGGAGAGACTGCTGGGAGTTAACGAAGATTTTTCAGTTGAAGCCAATAATGTGGTGGCCACGGTGCGAGGCACGGCTTTTGGTATTCAGTTCGTCAATGGGGATTTGGATATCGTGGTAGCTGATCATCAAATTAAAGTGTCTACCAAAGCGGTTTTGAATACCGGAAAAACGACTAGCGATTATATTATTTTGGCCGCGGGCAATGGTGTTCGCGTTAATCCGGAGGAAATAAGCAAGATGACGGATCAACGGGCGTTGCTGTTAAAAAAGATGCGGGTTTTAACCGATGTCGAGAAAAAACAGCCGGGCTATGTTTTTGGCTTGAGAAAGCTGAATCCTGAAGCTCTGAAAAAACCGGTTAAACCTATTATTTGGAGCGCACCTTTGTTTTTGAAGCCTGAATTCAGAGACAGGCTGACGCCGGATGTGCTGCGCAGGTGGGAAGCTTACGTGGATTGGTATCGCCGGCATCAAGCCGAGCTGTTGGAGGCTGAACGGTTAAGAATGGCTGACAGCGCTTTGCAGATTAAGTTTCAACCGCCTCTCCGGGATATTACCTTGCTGGAAATGACGGCTCCTACGAGCGCACCCGTTATCAATGGACCGGAGTATAAGTAACTTGTATTTGAGCTAAAATACTTGATTTTTTTGCTCTTGTCAGGCAGAATTGTCCAACACCCCGGAGTTGTTTTGGGGTTTGGGTATGGATCAGTCACGCATTAGAAATTTTTGTATTATCGCGCACATAGATCACGGCAAGTCCACGCTGTCAGATCGTCTTTTGGAAATGACGGGCACCATAGAAAGAAGAAAGATGAAGGAGCAGTTGCTGGACACCATGGATTTGGAAAGGGAGCGCGGCATCACCATTAAGCTTCAGCCGGCGCGCATGAGTTATCGGGCCGGCGACGGGGTGGAATATCAATTGAACTTGATTGATACGCCCGGACACGTTGATTTTAATTACGAAGTCTCCCGCTCTCTGGCCGCGGTTGAAGGGGCGGTGTTGCTGGTGGATTCCACTCAAGGTGTGCAGGCCCAGACCATTGCCAACTTGTATTTGGCCATTGAGCAGGACTTGATCATAATTCCGGTTTTAAACAAAATAGATTTACCCAATTCCGAAGTGGAGAGGCGGGCCGAAGAATTAATGAAATTAATAGGCTGCCAACGCGAAGATATTTTGTGTGTCTCCGGTAAAACCGGCCAGGGAGTGCCTGAATTGCTGGAGAAAATTGTTCAGGAAGTTCCTTGTCCCAAGGGGAGGCATGACCGGCCGTTCAGAGCTTTGATTTTTGATTCCAAGTATGATGAGTATAAGGGCGTGGTGGCTTACATGCGCGTGGTGGACGGCGTGGTTAAAAAAGATGAGGCGGTTAAGTTTATGGCCACGGGCCACGTTGGTCAGGCGCTCGAGGTCGGTTATTTGAAGCCGGGTTATGTCAGTACACAGGAATTGGATACCGGCGAAATCGGTTATCTGGTTTCGGGTTTGAAAAATATTGAAGCTGTCAGGGTGGGCGACACGGTGACCGGTCAGGCCGATGAAACCTCCGTAGCTGAACCACTGCAGGGTTACCGCGAAGTCAGACCCATGGTGTACGCGGGCATCTTTCCCAACGAAGGCAATGAATACGAACGACTGCGTGAGGCCTTGATGAAGCTCAAGTTGTCGGACGCGGCTTTGCAGTTTGAGCCCGAACACTCGACGGCTTTGGGTTTTGGTTTCAGGTGCGGATTTTTGGGTATTTTACACCTGGAAATCGTCAAAGAAAGATTGGAACGGGAGCATGACATGCAGATAGTGGCCACCGTGCCGTCCGTGGCTTATGAAGTCACGCTGACCGACGGCAGTTCCAAAACCATCAAATCACCCTTGGATTTTCCGGACGCTTCCCATCTTAAAGAGTCCAGAGAACCGTGGGTTAAAGTCGATATCGTGACGCCGTCCAATTATTTGGGCAATGTCATGTCTTTGGTGCAGGATCGCCGGGGAGTTTACAAGAATACCGAGTATTTTGATGCCGAGAGAGCGGTTTTGCATTATGACATGCCCCTGTCTTCGGTGATTGTTGATTTTCATGATAAATTAAAAAGCGCCACTTCGGGTTACGGATCTTTAAATTATGAGTTTTTGGATTTTAAGCCATCCAAGATTGTGCGTTTGGATATTTTGGTGTCCGAAGAAGTGGTGCCGGCGCTGGCCTCTTTGATTCATGAGTCCGAAGCCTACCGTTACGGTAAGTATGTAGTCGAGACCCTAAAAGAAACTCTGCCCAGGCAAATGTTTGTGATAAAATTACAAGCGGCCATAGGCAGCAAGGTATTGGCCAGCGAGCGTTTATCAGCCTATCGCAAAGACGTATTAGCTAAATTATACGGAGGAGACAGGACGCGTAAAGACAAGCTCTTGAAAAAGCAGAAAAAAGGCAAAGCGCGCATGATGGCCATGGGCAAGGGTAAAGTCGAAATACCGAGCGATGCTTTTATCAGAGTACTTAAAAGAAACTAGATATCCTTATAAATATCAAATTTCAATTATCAATTATCAAATATGGAGACACTTCGTGATATTATAAATAAAATTCGCAGAGCGACACCTGTCATGATTTCTTATTTTAATATTTGATAATTGATAAATTGTTTATGCAGCCTAAGACAGCAAAAAAATTTTGGAAAGCTTTCGTGGTTTTTGTGGCTTTAGCCATGATTGTGGCCATGATTTTGCCTTTTGCCAGCCTGTAATTTTTCCACAAGATTCTTTTAGGCCCGCGTGTTAGGCTGATTTGATTATGAACAAGTTATGGCAGAGCGCGCAGATTGAAGATCAGAAGGTGGAGGCCGGCCGGTATGCCGCGGAACTGCATCCCATGGCTTTAAGCATGTTGGCGCGCCGAGGTTTGCTGACAGCCGAACATATTGAGGATTTTTTAAATCCATCCTGGGAAAAAGGGGTGCATGATCCTTTTTTGTTTAACAACATGGCCGTGGCCACCGATAGAATTTTGAGAGCCGTGGAAAATCAAGAACATATAGTAATTCATGGTGATTATGACGCGGACGGGGTTACGGGTTCCGCGGTTTTAGCCGCCACTTTAAAGATGTTGCTGGAAAATAAAAACCTTCAGACCGGGGATCAGAAACAAGAAATAGTTTATACGCAGGCGGTTTCCGGGGTTGATCCGGAGGCGGGGGCCAGGTTTTTCAATGTTGTTAAAGACGCAGGCAGGTGTTTGGTGGATGTGTATATTCCGCACCGCGAAAAAGAGGGTTATGGCTTGAATCAAGAGAGTGTAGACCTTATTCATCAGCACGGCTGTGATTTGTTGATGACGGTTGACTGTGGTATCGCCAATGTTAAAGAAATAGAAAAGGCGGTTGCTTTGGGCATGGACGTGATCGTGGTTGATCATCATCAGCATGGTGAAGTTTTGCCTCCGGCCATGCTTATCCATCCCAAGGTGGACGGAGAGAATTATCCTTTTAAAGATCTGGCGGCCGTGGGCGTGGCTTGGAAATTAGCCACCGGTTTGACTAAAGAAGCCGAAAAAAGGGGTTATCAAGTGCCGGCAGGGTGGGATAAATGGTTATTGGATCTGGTTTCCATTGCCACGATTACGGACATCGTGCCTTTGATCGGGGAGAACAGGGTTTTGGAAAAATACGGTTTGCTGGTTTTAAATAAACAACGCCGGCCCGGCATCCGGGCTTTGGTGGAGTCGGCCAATTGGCGTAAAGGTGAGTTGGATTCGGAGACCGTGGGTTTTGTTTTGGGGCCGCGCATCAATGCCGCCGGCCGTATGGAGCACGCACATATCGCTTTGGATCTTTTGATGGAAGAAGATTTGGATAAAGCCCGTTTAAAAGCATCTGAATTGGACACGATTAATCGCAGCCGGCAAAAAGCCACGGAGAATTTGATGCAAAACGCGGACAAGATCATGGAAGAGCATGCTTCTCATTCTTTGATTTTTGCCTGGTCGCCGGATTGGTCGCCTTCATTGGTGGGTTTGGCGGCCGGTAAATACGCGGACAAATGGGGCAAGCCCGCGGTTTTTGTGGGCAATTATGGCGGTGTCTGGATTGGTTCCGGGCGGTCGGTGCAAAATTATGATATTACGGCCGCGGTGCGCGAAGCGGGTGAGGGCTTGCTTTTGCGTCATGGAGGCCATGCTCAAGCTTGCGGCTTCAGCTTGGATGATCAAGCAAAAGTTATTAGGTTTGGCGAGTTATTGCGCCAACACGCGGCCGCTCACCTGGTTTTGGAAGAACTGCAGCCGGTTTTGCAATACGAGGCGCGGCTGGAGCTTAAAGACATAAACGATGATTTGTTGTCGACCTTGAAGAGGTTTGAGCCTTTTGGAGAAAAAAATCCCAAGCCCGTTTTCATGTCCGGCGGCTTGGAGGTAGTGGATGTCTCTTTGGTGGGAGCCGCTCAAAATCATATTCGTTGTTTGCTCAAGTCGTCTGACGGCCGGACTCAAAAATTTATCGGTTTTTATCGGGCGGACTTAAAAGAAGTGATTTATCGGGGTATGATGGTGGACGTGGTGTATGAAGTGGGTGAATCCGAGTGGAATGGCAAAAAGGAGATACAATGCAAGCTGGTTGACGCTCGCGCTGCGACATTGAATTAAAAATTACGAATTAAAAATTAAAAATGCCGGTGAAACTTCATTGTTTAATATATTATAATATCGCAACGCAATTCCTGAATTGATATTTTATATTTTGAAATTTGATATTTATTTAATTGGTAATTAAATTATGAATTTGCAGATCTACACAGACGGCGGCGCCAGAGGTAATCCGGGTCCGGCCGGTATCGGAGCGGTGGTGGTGGATAAAGACACGGGTCGTGTTTTGGAAGAGGTGGCGGTTTACCTGGGCGAGACTACCAATAATCAAGCGGAATATAGAGCGGCTATTGCGGCCTTGCAAAAAGCTGTGGATTTGGGAGCGAAGACCGTTGAATTGATTTCTGACAGCGAGTTAATGATTAAGCAGGCCAGGGGTGTGTATAAAGTCAAAAACGCGGATTTGGCCAAACGTTATTTGGAATTGAAAAATTTGGAAACTCAATTGGGAGGCCGGGTTCAGTATCGCCACGTGAAGCGTGAGCACAATACAAGGGCTGATGCTTTAGCTAATCAGGCGATGGATGTCGGCCGACGCGCCTAACGTACCTCGCGTCCATAACGTACTAATTCACAAAGCATGTAGCATGTAGCATGTAGCATGTAACATGTAGCATGTAACATGTAGCATGTAGCAGAAGGACCAGGTGGCCCACGTTAAATGCTAAAGACCCCCTTGCGGTGCCCTCCGTAGCTTCAGAACGAAGGGGGGATAAAGGGGGAGCCGAAGGGGGATTAAGCATAATGATGGGTCGTAGCGCAATGTTCGGGGTTGCCTATAGTGTCCACAGCCGATTATAGCCAAAATATGCTATAGTATAACGGAATGGAAAGGAGGCAAAAACCCATGAGAATAAAGAAAAAAAAGGCATTTCATGATTACATGACGCCGGGTTTTTGGCGGTCGCATCATGTTATTCCGGCGTTTATCGCCTTGGTTGGTTTGGGCGTGGCTCTGGGCATAGCTCATTTTTCGTCCTTCGATCCCAATAAGGTGTCAGCTACCACGGCTGACAATGTTTACGGTTGGGCCTGGTCTGATGCTATCGGTTGGATTTCCATGAATGATCAGCCTCCAATTTGCGCCACGGCTCCGAGTTGTGGTTCTTATGGTGCTCGTTTGGCTTCGACTGTGACCGTTCAACCTCATCCTGCAGGCGCTCAAGGGCATGCTTTAACCGGCTATGTTTGGTCTGATAACTTGGGTTTTATCTGTTTTGGAACCAGCTGTAATATTGCCGCCTGCCGAGGAAGTTTTTTGCCTTCTCCGCCCGGGACGGGTTTTTACGCTTATGTTGATCCGATCACCGATCAATCCGTAAAAAAAGTTCATGGTTGGGCGGTTATTTGTAATCTGAAGGATGAGGGCTGGATTTCTTTAAACTGTGAAGATACCGGAACCTGCAGTGATCCCACGGTGGCCGGAGACCGTAATTATAAATTGGTTTACAATCCGGTGGATAAAAAGTTTCATAATGCCGGCACTCCGGGGTCGCCTTTTGGCTGGAACGGCAACAATGACGGTTCGGGCATAGGTTATGTGAATTTTTATCCTTGGGCCGCTTCTCCCGACGGCATGCATTTGGTGACTCCGGCTGAAAACTGTTCGGTGACGGGTGACGAAGATTTAAACGGTTTAGCTGATTGTTCGGATCCCGCCTGTTCAGCCGCTCCTCAATGCCAAGAAATCAATGCCATCAATGGAGGTGCGACTTTAGCTGATAAGTATCAAGCTTGTCATGATAACTTGGATAATGATGGCAATGCTCAAGCTGACTGTACGGGTTTTGGGGTTTGGCCGGCTGATGCTTCCTGTGTCGGGTCAGTAGTCTGTAACCCGGAAGCAAATTGCAGTGATGGTGTAGATAATGACGGCGACAGTTTTATAGATTGTGCTGACTCTGATTGTTCTGCCGCGCCCAATTGCCAGCCCGAGAGTATTTGCGATGATGGTGTGGATAATGACGGTGATGGATTGACGGACTGTGCTGATTCTGATTGCTCGAGCGATCCCAGTTGTACGCCTCAACCGGCATGCAACGACAATCCTGTCTGTAATGCTTTGTCCGGTCAGGACAAGATAGACTGCTGTTGTAACGACAACAGTACCAATGGTCCGCATCCTTTGGATTGTTTGGATCCATTATGCATCGCGCAAGCCCCGAGAGTGTGCTCGGCTTGGTCAAGCGTAGTAACCGGTAATATTTACGCGGGCGGTGGCGTGGCCGGTACGCAGGCGCCCAAGGCCGTGGGTACCAACGTGAAGTATTGTTTGCGCAGTACGGGTGTCATCGAATGGACCAGTGAGGCCAGTTGCAAGGAGGAGAGCGCGGGAGCCATCAGCCTGCCGGTTTATCCTTATTACCGCAATAAATTGGGCTTTTTGGATTTGGCCGGCATCAGAAGCGGCCGCTATGGTACGGTTCAGCCGGTCGTCAATTCAGCCGACATACCGGTTGTCTTGGGGGGTAGGGTTTATAGATATACGGGCGGTGGAACCTTTGTTTTGTCCGCCAAAACTTTTAATAATGGTGTTGGAGCTACAGGCCGGGGCAATGGTCTTTTGTTTATAGATGGAGGCAATCTTCAGATCGATGCCAATATTGCATATACCGCGGATCCGGTTCAAACCAGCCTGCGTAATTTGGCTTCTTTTGGAATCATTGTGGTCAAGGATGCTTTTGGTAATGGCGGCAACATAACTGTTAATCATACAGTTGACAGTGTTTCGGGCACTTTGTTTGCCGAGGGTTTTATTTCCACGGGCACGGTTAAAACATCCAATCCGGCCGCTTCTGACGTGAGTTTGAAATTTTACGGACTTTTGGTGGCTGAACAGTTTAATCTTTTGAGAAATAACGACAATCCGCAGGTGCCGGCTGAAGAGATTATTTTTGACGGCCGGGCCGTGGTTAATCCGCCGCCGGGCATGCAAGATATCAGCAAGTCCCTGCCTAATCCTGAAGCAGTCTTTTAAATATGTCTTGGCTTTTTAAAGAGAAAACAAAAAATTTTATCGGCATAGACATCGGTCTGTCCGGTATTAAATTGGTTGAACTGGCCAATGACGGCGGGCACGCGCGATTGGTGACTTATGCCTATATTGATTATCCGGTAGATAATTTTGACGTCCTGTTTAATGAGCGGATAGAGGATGTAGCTCGTATCGTTAAAAAGATGCTGGCTCAAGCCAGGTGCACCACTAAAAACGCGGTGGCGGCCGTGCCTGTTTCTTCGGTTTTTTCTTTAATCATCAATGTGCCGGCCACCAATGATAAAGAGTTGAAAGCGGCTATTAATTGGGAGGCTAAAAAACTGATTCCCATTCCTTTGGACGAGATTCAATTGGACAGCAAGATCATCGAGGGTTCGTCAAAAATGGAAGGCGGCAAAAAAGTGTCGCGTGTATTGCTGACGGGCGCGCCCAAAACCTTGGTTAACCGGTATTTAGACTTGTTGAATCGGCGTTGCGGTTTGAATTTATTGTCTCTGGAAACCGAAGCTTTTGCTCAAATCAGATCTTTGGTCGGCCGCGACCGGGCCAGTATCATGATTATTGATACGGGCTTTCAACGGACAAATATCACGGTGGTGGAAAACGGTATACCTTTTTTGAACAGATCCATAGCCATCGGCGGTGATTTTATCACACGTTCCATCTCGCAGATGCTGGGCATCACTTACGAACAAGCGGAAAGCATGAAACGAGACATCCGTTCCATGGAAACATTTGCGCCGAGCGGAGATTTGACGCCCATTCTGACCAATTTATTAAAACCCATTATTAATGAGATTAAATACTCTTTTTCCTTGTATCAGGGTCAAGGAGGTCCCGGAGAACAGCGCAATGTGGATAAGATAATTTTAACCGGCGGTTCGGCTATGTTGCCCAGTTTGTCTGATTTTATCACCCAACTCATGAATGTTAACGCTTATTTGGGCGATCCTTGGGCCAGAGTGGTTTATCCTATGGATTTAAGGCCGATTCTGGATGATATTGGTTCGAGGTTTGGTGTGAGTATAGGCTGTGCCATGCGCGATATCATGGATTAAATATGTCGGATATCTCGCTCCTTCCCGAATCAATCCGGGCCAAAGAGGAGCAACTCAAGAAAGAGCAGGCTTCCGAGCAACCGCCCGCAAGCGAGTCTTTGATGCATGTGCCCAAAGATGAGTTTGAGGACGTGGAAATTATTGAGGTTGAAGAGGGCGAGGTGGACCAGGTTTTAAGCAATGAGCCTTTCATGACCCGGTTTTTGTACAAGGCCGGTATCTGGTTGGACGAAAAGAAAGATGAGTTATTCAAACCCAGGGCGGCCGAACCGCCCCCCAAGCTCCCGCCTCAGTTTTTTGAGCCGTCCAAGCCTCAAAAAGCCGGTGAGCCGGCCGTTGTTCAGCCGGCTACATCCGAAGTGGTGATAAGGCCGGAGGGAAAAGCGCCTATAGTCAGCCCGGCCGCGCAAATTAAAAAAGATAAAGCCAGAATCATCCCCTCGGGCACCAAGCGCCGGGTCAGGATTATCAAAAAAGTCCGCAAGCCGGTGCATGTCAGTCTTTTGGATGAAGGCGTGGTGCGTCAACTGCAGGTTAACGTGCCCAAGAGAAAATTCACTTTGGCTTTTTTGACTTTGTTTTTCGCGGCTGTTTTCGCGGCCTCGTTTTTTTTGTTGAACCAACAGCAGGCCAGTGCTTTGGCCGCGCAAACCTCGGCTGACAGCGAGTTAAAGGATTTGCGCGTCAAGATTCAGGAATTGCAAAAAAAATGGGCTGTGTTTCAGGATCTGGAGCCGCGTTTGATCAGCTTGAGTGATTTGCTGGACAAACATGTGTCGACTTTACATGTCTTTAAATTTTTAGAGCAAAACACTTTGTCCAATATTCATTATGGAGGTTTTTTAATGGATAATGAGGGCCGGGTGGCTTTGACCGTTTCAGCGCCTTCTTATGAAGCGGCCGCCAAGCAGTTGACGGTTTTTCAATCTTCACCCGAAGTCAAAGAAGTGAGTGCCAGCGCTTTTACCGCCATGGTGAATGAATTGGACAACAAGCTGACCGTCAGTTTTCAATTGATTGTCGTTTTTCATACTCAAGCTTTATTATTTGAATCAATTTAGCCGGGTTAATCTTCTTTTTTCACGGTGGTTGGCATAACGACCGTGGCAAGCAGGGAGAATTAACATGACCGAGATCAAAGAAGAAGCGTCTCAACAACCTTCTCCACAAACAGAAGATAAAAAAACACCGGCCGTAAAAACGCCGTCCAAGTTGTTTACGGATTATTATGGTACGATTTTTTTGCTCTTGATCGCCCTGTATGTGGCGGCCGGATTTTTTGTCATCAAGCCTAAAATTGATTATAACAAGCAGGTGGAAGTGGATACTTTGGCTTTAAGACAAGAAATTGAAAATGAAAGATTTTATTTCGACGGTCTAAGCCGTTCGGTGGCGGCCGCGCAGGCCATTTCGCCGGAGGTTTTGGACAGGGTGGATAAAGCTTTGCCCCGTGAGGTGAGCGTCCCGGAGCTGCTGGTTATTTTAAGCGGAGCTGCCAGAATAAGTCAGGTTGAGCTGAATAATTTGATTTTTGAAAACTCTTCGGCCGCGGTGCCGGGCACCAAAGGTCCTTTGCCTTTGAACATAACCATGTCGGTGGGCGCCAATAATTATCTTGAAGTGAAGAATTTTTTACGGGTCTTGGAAAACAGCTTGCGTATTTTTGATGTGCAAAATATCAATGTTACGGGATTGGATCAGGAAAAGACCAATTTTTCTTTGCAGTTAAAGACTTACTATTACCCCGCCGTTAAGGAAGATGTTAAATGATATGTCAATGAAAAGCGCTCCGCCGATTTTTGCCCGCATAACTTTGGGCGTATCCGCACTGGTCATGGTGGGGGTGGTTTATTATTATGTTTCTCAAGCCATCAAAGAAGCGCCTTTGCCGCCGGTTTCGCCTTTGCGTCAAGCTCAAGGTTTTAATGTTAAGGCCGACGTGACCAAGAATACGGTTTTTAATCAACTGAATGAAACCATTCTTCAGCCCATTCCGGATTATCCCATGGGGCGCAGCAACCCTTTTGTGCCATTGTCTCTTGAAAGCGCGGGCACCTCTACTGTGCCGGCAGGAGGTTTGGCCGTGCCTGATTCCAGTTTAAAGATTGTGCCGGTTCAGGCGCCTGAATTTTCAATTCAACCCATACCGCCGGATTTTTTGGTGAACGGCCAAGGAATGTCCGCCGTTCTGGAGGGGGCGTTGCCCGATTCGGCTGCCACCGGAACTCAATTATAAAGCTTATGAATGAACAGATTTTGGATTTACTGCAGTCTAAAAATTTAATTGATGCCAAGGCCAGAGCCATAGCCGAAGATTTGGTGACCAGAGGCAAAACCTTGGAGCAGGCCTTGGTGGGCGGCAAATATGTGTCAGAAGTGGATTTCACCAAAGCTCAAGCCGAATCTCTGGGCATAGCTTATGAGGATCTGACGGATTTTGTGATAGATCCGGATGTGGTATCTTTGCTGCCCAAACAGACTTTGGATACTTTTCAGGTTCTGCCTTTGCGTTTTGATGGCAAGGTTTTGGAGGTCGTTTTACGGGACGCGCAAGATTATCGGGCCGTGGAGGCTTTGGAATTTTTAACCACGGAAAACGGTTGGAAGTTGAAAATCGTTAATGCTCCGGCCTCTCAAGTCGCGCGTATCATGAAGAGCTTGAAAGGGCTGGAAACGGAAGTTGAAGCGGCTTTGGAGCAGGCCAAGGGCAAGTTTGAAAAATCCAAAAGCGATGAAGAAGCTTTGTCCGGCAACATTGAAGAGATTATCAAGGGTGCGCCGGTTTCGCGCATGATTTCGGTTATTATGCGGCACGCGGTGGAAGGGGGAGCATCCGATATTCATATCGAACCCGTGGAAAATGAATCGCGTATCAGATATCGTATAGACGGCGTGTTGAGAACTTCTTTGGCTTTGCCTATTTACGTGCATCCGGCTTTAATCTCGCGCGTCAAAGTCATGGCCAATCTCAAAATTGATGAAACGCGTATTCCGCAGGACGGTCGTATCACGCAAACTATTAACGGTAAAAAAATAGATTTTCGTATTTCAACTTTACCGGTTGTGGATCATGAAAAAGTGGTGATGCGTATTTTAGATACCACTACCGGGGCTCCGACTTTGGAGTCTTTGGGTTTCCGGATGCAGTATATAGATATCATGAAAGAACAGATCAAACAGCCGCATGGCATGTTCTTGATAACCGGTCCCACCGGTTCGGGTAAATCAACCACCTTGTTCGCGGCCTTGAGCATGCTGAACGCGGACGGCGTCAACATCTCAACCCTGGAAGATCCGGTCGAGTACTTTATTTCCGGTGTTAATCAATCTCAAATCAGACCGGAAATCGGTTTTACTTTTGCCACGGGTTTACGTGCTCTGTTGCGTCAGGATCCGAACGTTATCATGGTGGGTGAAATCCGCGACAAAGAAACAGCCGAACTGGGCATCCATGCTTCTTTAACGGGCCACTTGATTTTTTCTACTTTGCACACCAACGATGTTTACGGCCTGGTCCCACGTTTGGTGGACATCGGAGTTCAGCCTTTCTTGCTGGCCGCCACTTTGAATTTGGGTATATCCCAGCGCTTGGCCAGAAAGATTTGTAATTTTTGCAAAGCCGAGCAGGAAATCCCCGCAGAAACCCGTCAGCGTTTGACCGATGAACTGGCCAAGGTGCCGAAAAAATATTTGCCGGCCGATTTGGATCTTTCCCAACCGCTCAAAGTCTATCACGGGGTAGGCTGCGTTAAATGCGGGAATACGGGTTATGCCGGACGAACCGCGGCCGCCGAACTGTTTCAGTTTACGGCTCAAGCTCAAAGAGCTATTGAAGCGGGTTTTCCTTTTGAGCAATTCAAACAAGAGTTTGATCGTCAGGAGATGATGACTTTAAGGCAGGATTTGATATTAAAAGCCGCGGAGGGAGTGACTACGGTCGAAGAAGTGATGAGGCTGGGACAGGAGGCCACGGAAACGGAATAGGGAGCTGATTATAATTATCAAATATAAAATATAAAATTTAGGAATAAAAAATATTGATGGTGGCAGTTTGATATAAATTTAATAACAAGTTATGGAAAAAATACCGGTGCTGTTAATTGAAGATGATGCGTTTTTGGCCAAGATTTACGCGCAAAAGCTGGAAGATGAAGGTTTTGATGTCAGCTTGGCGAGCAATGGGGAGGATGGATTGAAATTGGCTTTGCGCGAACCGCCGGCCTGTGTCTTGCTGGACATTTTATTGCCCGGAGCCGACGGCTTTGAGATCTTACAAAAAATGAAAGCCGAGCAGGCCTTGGTCAAGGTGCCCGTGGTTATCATATCCAATCTTGGACAAAGGGAGGATGTACAAAAAGCCATGAGCGCCGGAGCCGCGGGTTATCTGATCAAAGCGCATTCTTTGCCGCAAGATGTGGCCCGCAAGGTTAAAGAGATACTAAAAATGGGTTAAATATGCCGGCTTATCGTTATCAAGTCAGAACTCAAGACGGGCGTTTGCAAAACGGCATTGTTGAGGCACCCACCCAAGAGGCCGCGTCCCAGGCCTTGGAAGAAAGAAATTACGAAATTTTGTCTTTGGACGTGCATAGCGGGGTTGAAGCCAAGGCTCAATCCTTGATTCAGTTTTTGAATCGTATTTCAGCTAAAGAGATGGTAGGTACGGTTCGTATGCTGGCGGTTATGATATCGGCGTCCGTGCCCATTCCGGACGCGGTGCGCAATATTTCTCATCAAACCAAAAATCCCAGGTTTAAAGTTATTTTGGCGGACATTGCCAATGAGATCGAAGGCGGTTCACGTTTATCCGAGGCTCTGGACCGGTATCCCAATGTGTTCTCGCAGTTTTTTATCAACATGGTGCGTTCCGGAGAAACCACGGGTCAATTGTCTGATGTTTTAAATTATCTGGCCGACCAGCAAGAGCGGGATTATGACATGATGTCCAAATTGCGCGGCGCGTTAATGTATCCGGCGGTTATCGTGGTAGGCATGAGCATCGTGGGTTTTATCATGATGGTTTATGTGGTGCCCAAGCTGACCGAGGTTTTAATCGAAGCGCAAGTGGAACTCCCGTTGGCCACCAAGATATTGATTGGAGCTTCCAATATCATGGCCGCTTTTTGGTGGTTGATCATTATCGGAGTGATAGCTTTGGTGGTCGGCTTTACTTATTGGATTAAAACGGATTACGGCTCGTACGTGTGGGATTCTTTAAAATTACGTCTGCCTATTTTTGGCAGATTGTTCAGAGATATGTATGTGGTCCGGTTTTGCCAGTCCATGCAAACCCTGATGAAAGGCGGAGTTACTTTGATTCAAGCTTTGGAGATCGCGTCCGCGGTTATGGGCAACGCGGTTTGGAAAAAGATGATTGTGGAAACCATTCAAGAAGTGAATGACGGCAATTCTTTGGTCACGGTTATGCAACGTGAAAAGATAGTGCCCTCCATGGTGGTGCAAATGTTAACCATCGGTGAAGAAACCGGGCGCCTGGATGATGTTTTGCGCCGGGTGGGTGATTTTTACGCGCGCAGTGTGGCTAATATGACGGCCAACATGATGACTTTGATAGAGCCCATCATTATGATTATTTTGGGTTTAGCCGTGGGCGGTATGGTCTCGGCCATTATGCTGCCCATGTATAAATTATCGTCAGCCACTTGATAGTGTGCTATAATTATCAACAACTAATTTATTTAATTTATTTTATTATTTGAATCCATTGCCAGGTTGGTTTTAAGGAGCCTCATCTTAAGAGCCTTACAAACCAAGCCGAAGCGATTGATTCCATGTACGTTTTATGCAAACCAAAAAAGGTTTTACCTTAATTGAGCTCTTGGTGGTGGTGGCTATCATCGGCTTGCTGGCCACTTTGGGCGTCATCGCTTTCCGCGATGCTCAACGCAAGGCCCGTGATTCCAAGCGTGTAGCTGATATCAGCGCGGTTGTTCAGGCTCTAGCCGCTGCTAACCAGGAAGGAAGGGTTTTTTGTACTTCAGACTGTGCGGCTATTGCTGCGGATACTTTGCTGACCGGTGTAGCTATTTGTAATGATGTGGATGGGAATCGTGCCTGTTCAGTAGGTGACACGGTTGATTCCACTTTTATTAATTTTGCTACCTTAAAAGATCCTTTGCCGGCTTATGCTACAGATGCGACTTGCGGCTTTGCCTCGCATATTCCAACTCAGACTTGCGGTTATGTGGTTGAAACGAACTCAACCATTGGTAATTACTATATCGGCTTTACCACCGAACAAGATAATGTGACTGGTTTGGTGGCCGGTACGGCTCATGCCGCTAACTCCAATGGCATTTTTAACTAAAAAAATCTGAATATTAAAATCACCCCGCAAGTTTGCGGGGTGATTTGTTTTAGGCCGGGCTCAAATAAGGTATAATACCCGTATTATGAAAATGAGTATCAAAAACGGTTTTACCATCCCTGAATTATTAATCGCTTTGCTGATCGTGGGTATTTTGGGCGCTTTGGCTGTTTATGCCATTAATGTTCAGCGGGCGACCACGCGCGATGCCAAACGTATTTCCGATATCAGTGTGATGCGTGCGGCTCTAAGCCAATATTGGCTGCAAAAGGCCAGCTATCCTTTGTCCGAAGGTGTGGAGCTGGGGCGTCCCGGAGCAGGCGCCGAGAGGTTGACCGGCAATGGCTTAAGTTCTTTGGATCAGGGAGCGCAGCCCATTTTTTTGGAACGTTTTCCGGTGGGTCCTAAAAACAATGAGTATTATGCTTACCGTGCCACGGATAATGGCTATGCTTTACGTTTCATTACCGAGCGAGAGACGGCCTACGGGCCGCCCGGGGTTTATTACGCGCATTCAACCGGTGTGGATAATTCAGATAACCTGAAATAATCAAAGATCACATGTTTATTACCACTTTACTTATATTGGTTTTGGCCGGAGTGATTGGGGCGGTTTTTGGTTCATTCGCCAATGTGGTGGCCATCAGAACACATGATTCTTCCAGTCTTTGGGGTCGTTCCGAGTGCGTGCACTGCAAAGCTAAATTACACGTTCGTCACCTGGTGCCGATTATTTCTTGGTTGTGGCAAAAAGGCAGGTGTACGGATTGCGGCAAAAAAATTCACATTCAGTATCCTCTGGTGGAGGTGGGCGGAGCTTTGCTGGCTGTGATTTCCATGGCCAGGCACATGCCTTTTGACGGTCAATGGCCGATTATTTTGTTTGAATTCTTTTTTGGCATAGCTTTGTTGATTTTTTTGGTTATGGACGCGCGTTGGTTTGAACTGCCGGTTGAGATGATGGTGGGCGCGGGCGTGATTTTTTCTTTGTGGAACATGCTGTTGCGGGTAGCGGCCGGGGAAAGCGTGAGTGTTATCGCTTGGTCGCATGTCATTGGTTTTGCCGTGGCCACCTCTTTTTTCTTGTTGCAATGGATCGTATCAGGCAAGCGCTGGGTGGGTTCCGGGGATGTGTGGCTGGCGGCCGTCTTGGGCGCGGTTTTGGGCTGGCCGGCGGTCGGTTTTGCGGTCTATTTTGCTTATATTTTAGGCGGTACAGTGGCAGTTTGGCTGTTGCTTAGCCATAAAATAAAGACCGGAGCCAGAGTTCCGTTCGCGCCCGCTTTAACGGTTGGGGCTTTGGCCGCCATGTGGTGGGCGCCTTGGATCATGGCTTGGTTAAACTATGCTTTCACGTAAAAAACCGGGTTTTACTTTGGCGGAAATGCTGGTCAGTGTGGCTGTCATAGGTATTTTGGCTGTTATCATGGTGGTTAATTTAAATTCGGGCAAAAGAACGGAACAGTTAAGCGGAGCCGCGCGTCAGCTGGCGGCTGACATCCGGGGGATGCAGTCCAGAGCCTTGTCCGCGGGAGACATCAAAGCTTGTTTGAATGCGAGCGCCGATCTTATAGTCTGTGAAAACAGCACGGCCGATTGCGCGGATCCGGCCCAATGTTTGGGTATGGTCCCGGATCATTACGGTTTGATGGTTACGACTACGGCGGCCGGCTATTCCATGTTTGTGGAGTACTCGCTGTCCGGCTTGGTTAATCAATATATGGATTATCCGGATGAACAGCTGGCGCGGAAACGGTTATTGCCGATCGGCAGTCAGGATATTGAAATCAGTCAAATAGAATTATGGAGCGGAACATCAGGCTGGGTGAATCCGGATCCGACCACCGGCTCCGTGGTTTTCAGCCGTCAGAGCGGCCAGGCCAAAATATTTGATGCCGCGGCCACCGGTGCCGTGATGGGGATACTTAAGATTACCTTGCGCCATAAAATTTCAAACGAAACTTTGGTGATAGAGGTTAATAGAGAGACTGGCAGGGTGTCTATTTTGTAATTATGAAAAGGCCAATATTTTTACCGGGGCAGAGCTTGATAGAGATGTTGATTGTCTTGTTCATCATCGCTTTGGGTTTGTTTGCGGTGGTCAGTTTGATTTTTTCCAATGTGGCTTTACAGGAGCAGGACGCAGATCAGATAGTGGCCACCAATCTGGCGCGTGAAGCTTTGGAAATGGTCCAGAACATGCGCGACACCAATTGGTTATTGGGCGACAGGCCTTTTGATTACGGTATGCTGGTTGAAGGCGCGGTTTCGGCTCCGACTCCGGTGGTTGATTGCACGGTAGTCCCTGTTTGGGATGGCGGCGCCATACCGGCCCCGTTTTTTGACGCCACACCCAATGATCTGAGTCAGGCGCGGGTTTATAAACAAGGAGTGGAAGGTTATTTTACCAATACGGTCACGGCCACCAGCACCGAGTATCAGCGCTTGTTGACCTTGGCGCCCATTTGCGAGGATCCCAACAACAGCGCCAATAAAGCCGTGGCCGAAGGCGCGTGCGCCTGCCCGCCCGCCGGTTTTCCAACTTATACCAAAAGAATCGGTTTGCGCGCCAAGGCTGATGTTCGCTGGCTGCGGAAAAACAGACAGCGCAATTTAACCATTTACGGAGATTTTTATGACTGGCGATAAAAAGTCAAAAACAAGATTACCGGGTTTTTCCATTATTGAAATGCTGGTGGTGGTGGCGGTTTTTTCTTTTTCCATTTTGATTTTATCTCAAACGTATTTGTCGTTTATCCGTTTATCGCATAGAACGGCTAATTCCGCGGTGGTCCAACAGGATATGCGTTTCGTGCTGGAGTATATTACGCGTATGGCCAGACATACGGCCATTGCGTATCCGGTTCCGCCCGGGTCTTTGGAGGCGGCCACTTCAACCTTAACGCTTAGCGGCAAAGATCAGCTGGACTGGATTATTAAGCTGTCTGAAGCCGGAGATGCTTTGTGCGGGGATTCATCCGGGGTTAAGTGCTTGTTGGTGAGCGGAGATGCCGGGGTCAATTGGGCGCCTATCACCTCCAAAAAAGTAAACGTGGAAAAATTTCAGATCTTGGTTCGGCCGTCACAAACTCCCTTTATGCTGCAGGGCAATGCTTATCTTAACAATCAACAGCCCTATGTCACACTTTTAATTAAAATGACCTACATGGCGCCCAACGACAGGGAAACGGTCAGTCTGGAAGCGCAAACTTCCATTTCTTCACGCGTCTATGTCAGATAAACGGAAACTTCCGGGCAACATCATTGCCTTGGCTGTAATTTTGGTGGCCATGCTGTTGTTGGCCGGTTTTGCCATCGGAGCCGTGGTTTTGGAAGGGTCGCGCCGGGCACAAGAAACGGACAAGGCTATCGGCGCTTTCTATATGGCCAATTCGGGTATTGAAATGCAATTATACGAGTTCAGAAAAAACCGTCGCAGTTTGGTTGACGTGGCTTCGGCCGTTAATCTGTATCCGGGTGGATCCGGCTGGATTTCAACTACGGGCTATGAAACCTCGACTCAAAAAGTCATCGACTTTTTGCCGGAAGAAGAACTGGCTTTCGTGGATTTGTTTGATCCGGATGCCATAGATGTGCCGGCCGGAGTGGCTTCGGTGGACATTGTTTGGGCAGGGGACGGTGTGGGTTGTGAGCCTGATTTGGAGATAGGCTATACGGAATGGAGTGTCAGTTCGGCCATTGTCTGGCCGACGGGCGGTGAATATCTGATTGCCATTGCGCCGTATGCCAGCCACTTGAGTTACAGTCTGGGACCGTTGAATACTTTGAAAGCCTATCGTTTGCGCATCAGACCGTTTAAATGCGGAGCTCGTGACATCAGAGTGGTCTTAAAAGACTCTTCCGGCACGGTTTTGCCTTATCCCGGAGAAATTATTTTGGGCTCGGAAGGGACTTATCAAAAAGCCACTCAACGCCTTAAGGTCAGTCTGCCCAGGCAAGATATTTTGTCCGGCATTTTCAGTTATATCGTATTTTCTCAAGAACAGCTGTGTAAACGCGTGGGAGGGGCCGGGGTGTGCCCGTAGTTTTTTAAGCCGTTTCCAGATTGACGATTTTCAACCGCCGGTTGAGGTATTTGAGGGAATCGAATATTACGGCAAAAATCACGCACATGAGCAAGGCCAAGATAAAACCTTCGGTGCCCAGGGGTACGGTTTCGAATACCTTGTTAAGCGGAGTATAAATTATGATAAAAGTGGCGGCCAGAGAAATCAGGGAGGCGAAAAAAAGATAGGGATTGATGAAAGGACTGCGGAAAAGCAGGCCTTTTCTGAAAGATCTGAAGTTGAAGGCGGAAACCACTTCCAGACAAATCAGGGTGAACAGAGCGGCTGTGCGGGCGTATTCGGTTGATTCGCCAAGCAGATTGAATGAAACATAGAAAACCGACAAGACCATCAAGGCCAAAAGACTGCCGGTTGAGACCAGTAAGATGATGAGTTTTTTATTCAGGATGTTGGAATTGCGGCGCGGCGGATCGATCATGGAGTCTTGGGAGGATGGATTTAAGCCCAGAGTAATGGCCGGCAGATTGTCGGTCACCAGGTTCATGAAGAGAATTTGCAAAGCCAGTAACAATGGAATTTGCCAGCCCAGCCAGGGAGATAAAAGCACGCCGAAAAACAGTATAGTCAATTCCGCGAAATTGCAGGTAAGTTGATAGGTGGCGAATTTACGGATGTTTTTAAAAATGTTCCGCCCTTCCCGGACAGCGCCCACGATGGTGGCAAAATTATCATCCTTAATGGTCATGTCAGCCACCGAACGCGAGACATCGGTGCCGTTTTTGCCCATGGCAATGCCGATATGAGCTTCTTTAAGAGCCGGAGCGTCATTAACTCCGTCTCCGGTCATGGTAACTATTTCTCCATTGGCTTTGAGTATGTTGACCAGTCTAAGCTTGTGTTCGGGTTTTACCCGGGCAAAAATGGAGATGTGATTGATGTTTTTCGCCAGTTCTTCGTCCGTCATATTCTCCAGTTCGTCGCCGTCAATCAAACCGCCTCTTAAGCCGATTTCTTTGGCGATGGAACGGGCCGTTTCTTGGTTGCCGCCGGTGATCATTTTAACTTTGATGCCCGCGGCCCGGCATTGTTTGAGCGTGTCTTTAACTTCTTCGCGCGCCGGATCTTCCATGCCGGTCAGGCCCAAAAAAATCAAATTTTCTTCGAAGTGATTTTTATCGAAATCGTCCACTTTTTTATAAGCCAGGGCAATGGTTCTTAGGGCCGAAGAATTCAGGTTTTTGTTAGCCTCCAGTATTTTCTTTTGTTCTTTGTCCGACAATTTTAGGATTTTGCCGTTTTTTTGCACGAAAGCGCAATGTTTTAAAATATATTCAGGCGCGCCTTTGGAAAAGACAATGCTTTCACGGTTAAGCCGGCACAAAACCGTCATCATTTTTCGGGTTGAGTTGAAGGGCATTTCTTGGATTCTTTCGTGCTCCACATCTTCCTTGAACAAGCCGGCCTTGGCGCCCAAAACCATTAGAGCTGATTCGGTGGGGGACCCGCTGGTTTTGAATTCCATATCCGTTCCGATTCTTTCTATGATCGCGTCGTTGCACAGCACGGCCGCGTGGAGCATTTTTTCCAGAACAGGTTCTTTGACCGGCTCTATCTTTTTATTATTCAGTAAAAAGTCTCCCCGTCCGGTAAAGCCCGTACCCGTGACGTCATAGTATTCATCATTGGCAAAAATTCGATTAATGGTCATTTCTCCTTTGGTAATGGTGCCGGTTTTGTCCGAACAAATAACGGTTGTTTCACCCAGGGTTTCGATGATGGACATGCGGTTGACAATGGCGTTCTGTTTGGCCATGCGGCGCGCGCCCGCGGCCAGCGTGGTGATTAAAACTACCGGGAAACCTTCAGGGAAGGCGGAGACGGACAGGGCAATGATTAAAATAAGAGTGGTGATAATAATCTCTTGATCGATTATCGGGGCGCGCCAAAAAATGAGAGCGCCCGTCATGACAGATACGATGATGGCCGCCGTCACCATGTATTTGACGATGCTGTTAACCTTGATCTGCAACGGCATGTCTTTTTCCGCGCTTGATATCAAACCGGCTATTTGGCCGAACTTGGTATTCATGCCCGTGTGCACGGCTTTGGCCAGACAGCGTCCGTTGACCACGAAGGTGCCCATAAACAGCATGTTTTCATCTTTATGTTTGCCGTTGGACGAGATTTTTTTGCCCACCTCACCGGACTCGCCGGTCAGCACGGCTTCGTTGACTTTCAGCTCTTGTTCTTCCAGCAACAGGCAGTCAGCCGGTACTTTTTCGCCCGTGCGCAGGATCAGAATATCTCCGGGCACTATTTGATTGGAGGGTATTTCTTTTTCTTTGCCGTCGCGCACCGCCATGGAATTGGCCACCAGCATGCCCTTTAAAGCGTGAATGGCTTTTTCAGCTTTGTATTCTTGGATAAAACCGATTATCACGACCATCAGGATGACGGCCAGAATAGCGTAGGCCGTAATTGATTTGCCTACGATAAAAGAAAAAAATACGGCCACGGACAACAGGTAAATCAGAAAATTGCTTTTTATCTGACGAATCAATATCTTCAGCGGAGTTGTTTGGGAGGTGTCCCGGATTTCGTTCAAGCCGTATTTTTTTAATTTAACGACCGCTTCTTTATTGGATAAACCTGTGTGTGAGCGCATAAGTTACCTATAAATATAACATAAAATAATAATCAGCGCCCGATTTTTTGAGCTCTGATTGAAAGGGTTGATCTTATGAATTTAGGCGGTTTTACGCGGCCAGCGTCCGCTGGTTTTTAATGATAAATAAATATCTATCAGAGCCAGACACAAGCTGATGGCCAACGGCCCGAGCAGAAAACCCAGAGGACCGAAAAAGGATAAGCCTCCCAGCACAGCTAAAAAAACTATCAAGGGATGCAGATGCATGCCACGTCCAATGAGCTTGGGGCCCAGTAAATTATCGATTAAGCCCACGGCCGTTAAGCCCCAAGCCAAAAGTCCCAATCCGGCCAGGGTGTGACCGGTCAATAGCAGGTAGAAAATCGCGGGCACAAGGATCAAAGAAGTGCCTACGCCCGGTATCAGAGCCGCGATGGCGGCCGTACTGCCCCAAAGAGCCGGATTGGGTACTCCGAACAGAGCAAAGCCGATACCTGATAAAGCGCCTTGGATTAATCCGATGGTCAGACTGCCTTTAACCGTGGCCAGCACGGCCGACTCCAGCCGTTTGACGATCATCTCGTCATCTTTGTCGTCCAGCGGGCTAAGGATGACAAAATAATTTTTCAGGCGTCCGCCGTCTTTCAGCAAGAAGAAAAATGAGATCAGAAAAACCAGAGTGTTGATCAGGATTTTAGCAAAGCTGGAAAAAATATCCCCCAGATTCAAGATGAGTGATTCCAAGCCTTGTTTGGCGTATTGATTGATATCCAGGTCAAAATTAACCGGCAAAATATTACGCAGATTTTCGGCCGCCAGTCTGATGGTGCTGATTAATCCTCCGTTTTCGCCTTTAATCAGTGTTTGATACAATTCGGTTAATTCTTTGAGTACCAGTGTTCCCAGGATGGCCATGGGCACGATGGCGATGATGATAGCGATAAAAGTTGTGATCAGAGCGGACAGACTTTCGCGGTTTTTGGTAATGGTCAGCAATTTTCTGAAAACCGGTTGGAAAATAAAAGCAAAAATAGAAGCCAGGACCAAACTGGCCAGAAAAGGCCGGAAAATGTAATAGACCACTATTAAAGAAACAGCCAAGCACAGAAACAGAAAATAGTTGGGTTGTTGATTTTTCATATTGGTCGGCAAAATATGCCTTCATTTTAGCCTTAATGGCGCTTTTTGTCTAAAGTTTCACGTATTTCTTGATAGCCGGTATGTTCCAGCTGTTTTTTGGTCAGGCGCGGACCGCGTTTATGCTTGATGTATTCAATAATCATGGGTATCAGAGACAGAAAGATGATGGCAATAATGACAAATTCAAAGTTTTGTTTGATAAACGGCATCCCGCCAAAGAAATAACCGGCTAAAGTAAACAGAGTGACCCAGATAAAGGCTCCAATGACGTTGTACATGAGAAAAGAGGTGTAGTGCATCCGGCCGATGCCGGCCACGAAAGGCGCGAAAGTGCGGATAATGGGCATGAAGCGAGCCAGGATGATGGTTTTACCCCCGTGTTTTTCGTAAAAACCCCGGGTTTTTTCCAAATAGGCTTTGTTAAATAAGCGGGAATTGTTTTTGGAAAAGACCTTGGGCCCTATTCGATGCCCGATCCAGTAATTGACCGTGTCGCCCAAGATGGCGGCTGACAGCAAAACCAGGTAGGCGATAGTGATGTCTAAAAAGCCTCCGCCCGCCAGCGCGCCTACGGCAAACAATAATGAATCTCCGGGCAGGAAGGGCGTGACCACCAGCCCGGTTTCCGCGAAAACGATTAAAAATAAAATAACATAGGTCCAGGCTCCAAAAGCATCCAGCATGACAGCCAGGTATTGATCAATGTGTAAGATGAATCCGATAATGTCCATATTTGGGGTTATTGGTCTTTATAAAAGCTGTCAGCCTAAAGGATTTTAAAGTTAAAGTTCGCAGAAGTAAAGTTGAGCATGTTCGATATTTATTGTGTCTGGCCGTTCAAACTGTTCGTGATGGTTTGTTGAACATCGACGCCGTACATTTTTAACCCTGTCAAAACAAATTGCTTGATCAGCATGAGGGTTAAAACAAAAGCGACGATGATGATCACTTCTTTGATGGGCGGATTCAGTTTTGAGAGAACAGGAAATTTTTGGTTTAAATAATGATCAAATTTTTTGTATAGTTTACCTTTGAGTAAAATGAGCAATAAAAAAAGCAGGCCTATCAAAGCAATGGTCGGCCAGGGGAGTCCCAGCTGATACAAGACAATCAGCAAAAGCCCGACTGTCAGAATTTGAAAGTATTTTCTCCAGCTGGATATTTTTGATGGCGGGTCGTGGCTTATTTGGTTCATGCGGCGGTTGATTGTTTATAGTATTTTACCAATGGCGATTTGGGCGGGTGTGCAATCGGTTTTGCCCTGCCTGTTTCGCGCCCGGCTTCTAAGATTTTCCAAATCCAGTTCAGCTTTATCATAAGATATCTCGCCCACGGTCTGATTGGTTTTGGCGGCATAGCGCACCACCACTCGTTCTCCCTCAAGTTCCTTGTCCGGCAAGCCAAAGATGCCGGGCTGTACGTGGCTTGAGCAGGAATAAACGTCCATTTTTTGAGTTGTACCTTGCTCGGTAAAGGTTGTTGATCCTTCAAGCTGGCAGGCCTGGCACGGATGTTCCCAGTACCCGGTTTTTTCTTTGTTTTCCGGCGCTTTTTGGCTTTCAAATTTCTCCATATTTTTTTAAGCAAAAATAATAGTCATCGGTTATATTATTACTCATTTTCGGCTTTTCGCCTATGTATTTGTTATTTAAAGCAAAAAAAGTAGAATTTTCATCATTAAAGTCAGCTCATATGTTTTTTTTGCGAGCCTTAAATCAAATAAAGTCATGCTGTATGAATTTATCATCAACAGCTACGCGCATATTATTGTTTAAAAAAGATTTAAGATAGATTTTTATTTTTCGGCCGTTGGATTCTAGTTCAGCCAGCGGTTTCCTTGGGTTAAGATGAAGCAGCTTTTTTTCTTCCAAAATAAGTTGGTTGTTTTTGTAAAGAAAAAAACCCTGTCTCCAGCTGTTAACTGCCTCGTAGAGGTCGTGATCTATTTCGAATTCCCAAATATCCTGCGAGTCTTCTCCTTTGAAATAATTATAAAAATCCATGAATCCCGGTTTTTTTGTTCGTCTGATCATATTATTTGAAGTCATAGGTGGATTTATAAAGTATAACACCTGCCATGACCATGAGAAGATTGGCGCTCCGGTTTACTTTTGCGCGCTCCAGCCATAAGAAGCAAAGGTGACGCCCATCATGGTAAATTTCATGGTTCCGCTGATTGTAACGTTGTTGCCGTTGGCGGCGGCCCTGCCTTTGAATGTGCAATATACTGTGGCGCCGCTATCTTTCATGGTTACGGAGAAATTAACGTTATTGCCCGCTAAACTGGCTTCACCGGTATAGCCGTTTACATTCACCGTGCCGGTACCGCTTTCATTCAGCTGTAAGGTGACAGGCATGCTGTCCGGAGTTTCCACATCCTCTTCGACGTGCTGCAAGATGGCGCTTCCGCTATAAGTGCCGGCCATGGTTTGTGTCGTGATGGAGCCGGTGTTTGTTTCCGTCAACTGTTCAACATCGGAGGATTCAGCTTCCGGTGATTTTAGTTCCTCATTCGCTTTTGCGGGGTCTTTTGTTTCTTCCAAAACCGCTTTTTCTTCAACCAAATTTTCTTTCGGTTCATTGTCTTTGGTTTGGTTTGATAAAAAATCCATTATTTCGGTTTGAGTCATGGGTTCGGGTTTTTTATTGAGACTTTTCAGCCAGTCTTCAACTTCGGCTTTCTCCATTTCCGCGACGGTTACCGTGCCCGGGTATTTGGTTTTGCGTATAACTTGAAAAGATCTGTGGGATTCGAAATTTGTCAGATCCACGCCCACGACTTTTCCTTCCTGGGCCGATTCTCTGAATTGTTCCAGGCCAATAAAGACCGCGTCAATTTTGCCATACGCTGTGCCGAGGTTGCTGGGAATGTTGGTTATGCTTAAAACGCTGGCCACGGGTTCGGTAACGGTTCTGATATCTTTTACGAAAGAGGAGACCTTGTTTTTGTCGCCCAGCGCTATTTGAGCTCCGTCTTCGGTTATTTCAAGCGCCAAATCGGCTCCGGCTACCACCACGGTCACTTGGGTCAGGGTGCCGGCCGCGGCCAAGCCGGCGGCGCCCCCTGTCAACACCACTCCGCCCACGAAACCGGCCACTTTGCACCCGTCTTTGACCACTATGGCCGTATTTTCCAGATTTTCAAACGCGTCTCCCTCTTCGGTAAAAACTTCAGAGCTCATTTCGGCTTGAGCCTGATCCAAAATAACTTGAGCCCTTTTGGCATCCACGCCCAAATGTTTGGCCAAGGTGGCTATACCTTTGAATTTTGGCGCTTTATCGTAAATGGCCGTGACTTCTTTGGCGGAATAAGCTTGGGCCGCTTTGATAAATTGAAAATCAATTGAAGCCACTTCAGTGGTTTTGGAGGCCGAGCTTTCCAGTGCCTGCGATTCATCGGCCAGCTTTTCCCAGTCCTGGACCAGCATCGTCATAGCTTCATCCCAAGCCGAATATTCGGCGTATTCCTCGGCCTTGACTAAAATATCATCAGTTCGGACGCGCAATAAGAGATACTTTTTAGACAAGTTATAAGTTTCCTGCAAGATTTTTTCCTCGTGACTCAAGCTGTCAGTTGTGTTTTGTTTCAATAAAAACCAAGTCCCGATGATCAGCGGTACGAGCAGTGCTCCGGCTAAAATAATGGATGTTTTTTTCATATTTGGATAAGTGTAAAAAATACAATAATGTGGTTTTAGCGTAATTATTTTGGATTATTGAATTTTTGTCTAAAAAAGGTCTCAATCGAAACACCGCTTGGGATGTTCATTTCATGGGCGAGTTTGTGACATTCCGCGCATTATACGAAGTGTCCTGAACCAAGTTTACTTGGTGAAGGGCGTTTCGGATAGGCGCTGTTGGACGAAGCCGCGATGCTGGGCGAGCGTAGCGAGCCGAAGTAGAGCGGCAAGGACGACGGCGACGTAAGGCGCGGCACATTGGCCTAAGGCTCGGTCCGCAGGATTGCGCAGCGAGCGAAGCGAAGCGGTTTAGGCCAACGTTTCGGGCTATTTGAAGTTTGACTTATTTTTTCCTTTTTAAAAAATCATCTTCTTTCAATTTAGCTTGGCG
>MWCR01000010.1 GCA_002070095.1 Parcubacteria group bacterium ADurb.Bin192
AGATAAAAATGAACGATCGGACAACAGCGCCTAACCAACATTAAAACGTCGGCTAGGCGCGAACGTTAGCTGAAAAAAATTTGCTCCAATAATCAACGAAAAATATGACTACAATCGAAGATCTGAAATCAGAAATAGATAAAATCAATGCCCGCAATCAACGCGTTGAAGCTGATAAAGCTTGGGAAACAAGCTGGAGTAGAAAATTATTGATCTTGGCGCTTACATACATTGTTGTCGTTATATTTTTCTTCATTTCCAATTTGGGCAATCCATTTATCAATGCAATCGTGCCAACATTGGGATTTTTCCTTTCAACATTAACCGTACCATTTTTTAAAAACTGGTGGCTTAATAACTACAAAAAATAAGCGCAAATTTCTATCGGCTGACAATGAATAACCGGTTCACTCACTGCTCCATCTATCCGTTCGCTCTCCCGAATCTGACGGCGGTATATCGCTTCGCTCCGAAAACAATCTTTAGACTATGCCAGAAAAACCAAGTAATACACACAAAATATTAGAGGAAGCTCGTACTGTCCGCGAAGAGACTCAAAAAGCACGCGCAGAAGGATTATTTCAAGAGCTTGAGCGGCGTGTTTTCAAACCGCTCTTTGACGTTGATTATGAGGCTGACGTGCAAGATATTTCCCAAGGCGGGAACCAAATGCGGTTTACAAAAACCGAAGTAAGCAAACAAGATAAAAAGCGGCTCGCAAGTTACATCGCAAGCCATGGTAAAAGCGAGGCTGGCGAAGGCGGCTTTCCTGACGAGAATAGTTGGCAAGCCGTAGACCAACTGACATATAGAATTGGTGAGACGGATCTGAATATTTTTAGCCATCTTCCGGAGGGATACAAAATTCTGTTCTGCCCTGCCAACAAAGCGTATCATAACGGGGCCGTTGATTATAAAAATAAAGTGATATATATAACCGGTGACATTTCCTCTCTCGGCAGTATCGCGACAATCCTGCATGAGGTTGGACATGTTAACGATGATGAGCGTTTGAAAAAAATAGACGAAACAGAACTTGCAAAAGGCGGTGATTATCATGAAAATATAGAGGCTGAAAAAATGCGCAAAGAAAGAGAAGCGAGCTTGTTCGCTCTCCGCAAAATATGGAGAGAGTTGCGAAAAAATGAGGAGATTAAAAAAGACATGCTGCTATACTTAAAAAATCTGGCATATTATTCCTACTGCGAAAAAGGCCTTGTCAATATCGCAACCGCTCGCGCAATGGCGCACCACAACCCATATGATCTTGAAGCTGACGAGGCAGAAATGCGAGAAAGAGAAAATTTTGATGCTTGGTGGAAATTTAAGCACTCTGATGAATACCAAGCATGGAAAAATATCGAAGAATTTGCGAAACTGGATGAAGATGAGGAGTATGAAGCATGGCTCGGCTGGATAGAAAAAACGGAAAAAATAAACGATGCTGATTTTCAGGAAAAATTTTTCGGTTACAAAAATGGATAATAAGGCGCCTTGAATTTTCATCATTGACCCACCATCCTTTTACCCAAAAGCCAAGACAAAAAATCAATTTTGTCGATTTTTTGAAAGCGCTCATACGGGTAAAAAAGTAAAGCCTCCTCCGGGCAACTCGGGCTATGCGGCACGTAGCAGTCTTGCTAGTATTTAAGTGGCTTAAGACTCACCCGAATCCGCTCGCATTAGCCCGAAATATTGCCCAAAAATCGGCCGCTCAACCCGAGTAAAAGACTTAATCAATTTATATAAATATCAGCAAATTTTCTTTTCAATATGATAAAAAAACCAGATGTTGTTTTGAAAAAAATAATTAAAACATACAACCCCGTGTCGGTATTTATTTATGGATCCCGCGCCAGAAAAGATTTTTTGAAAAACAGCGATTTTGAAATCGGCGTTGTAACTCACACGGATGGATTTGCCGGCAGCAACAAGCTGAATGATACTTTCGCTAAAGACGGTATAAATGTTTATCTGTTCAAACTTGATGATTTCAAAAAAGGCATTATTGACACTCCTTTTCAAAAAAATATTCATCTTCGTGAGCTGATTGCCGCCGGTAAAACTTTGCATGGCGAAAAAATTATTGAAAACATGAAAGCTCCGGCCATAACCATCGTTGATGTTATGCAGGATTTGAGGTTCAACATCGGATACGCACTGGGCGCACTGATTGCCCACCGCAACAAAGATTTCAAAACAGCCTCTCTGGAATTTTATAAATCATGTCTATTCGGAACAAGAAGTTTATTGATTTTGAAAAAAAGAAAATTCGCCTTATCGTATGACGAAATATTTTCCCTGTCCAAAGAGTTGGACCTTGATATTTATTCCGATTTAGTAACAACCGCTTATAATTGCAGAACCGGCCGAGCGAAATACAGCGAAATCCATATATTCCAAAATATTTCTTACTTAAATAAATTCATTGAACCTGAACTGATGAAGTTTTTTAAGAAATACGGCAATAAAACATTAATCAAATAATCCATGACCGTTATTACCCGACTCAAGCTTCACCGTGGTCTGATAACGCGGGATAAAGGCTCTGCCCGATGATTCTAATCTCCTTCAGAATCCTGCTTAAACACTATATGCCTAACCAAAAAATCAAAGTCGGGATCTTGTATGGCGGAAAATCGGCCGAACACGAAGTTTCTTTGCAATCAGCCATAAATATACTCGAGGCGCTGAATCGTGATAAATACGAGCCTGTTCTGATATGTATTGATAAAAACGGACAATGGCGGCTGAACCGCGGCGCCCAGCTTTCGTCTGATAACGGCATCCCGATCGCCCTGCCGCCGCAAAGCCAAGGCCGGATTTTCAGCCTGTCTGACGGCAGTCAAATACTAACCCTTGATGCGGTTTTCCCTGTTCTGCACGGTCCTTTCGGCGAAGACGGAACCGTGCAAGGTCTGCTCAAACTGGCGGACGTGCCTTTTGTGGGCGCCGGTGTCCTGGGTTCGGCCGTGGGTATGGATAAAGATGTCATGAAGCGCTTACTGCGCGATGCGGGTCTGCCTGTTGGTAAATTCATGACGCTTAAATCCCATGAACCCATCCCGGATTATCAAACAATTGTAGATGTACTGGGTTCGCCGTTTTTTATTAAACCGGCCAACATGGGGTCATCAGTCGGGGTAAGCAAAATACACGATAAAGATGCTTACGAGCACGGCCTGTCGGAAGCGTTTGATTTTGACACCAAAATAATTTTGGAAGAAAACATTCCGGGCAGAGAAATAGAATGCGCGGTTCTGGGCAATGAACAACCCCTGGTCTCTATACCCGGAGAGGTGGTCCCGACGCATGATTTTTACTCTTACGAAGCCAAATACCTGGACGAAAACGGTGCTGTTTTAAAGATCCCGGCCGATATCCCCGATCAAGTTGCTCAAAGAATACAAAAACTAGCCATTAAAACATTTGAGACTCTGTCTTGTGAGGGGTTGGGGCGGGTTGATTTTTTTCTGAAAGAGAATAATGAAATAATCGTCAACGAGATAAACACCATACCGGGTTTCACTAAGATCAGCATGTATCCCAAGCTATGGGAGGCCGGCGGCATACCCTATACCGAGCTAATTGATAAATTAATCCAACTGGCCATGGACAGATTCCAGAAAGAACGGAAATTAAAAACAGACTACACGCAATAAATTCACGACCACTAATATGACCATCGGCTTTGGCAACGGCGATTTTTACAGACTGCATCACCATGATTGGGATCGGTTTTCGGATAAGTATCTTGAGCTTTACACGGCCGGAGGGCTGGCCAAGGCTTTGGAGTTCCATTGTCGAAGCGAACAAGACTTGGACTATCTGATTGGGGCTGCCGATCTCAACCTGACGCCTTTTGATTACGTTTCTTTGCACGCGCCGGCCCGAGCTTATCAAAGTGATGATACCTCCCGGAGTTTATTGGACAAACTGGTCATTATTGCCCAAAAATACAGCCTTAAAAACATGGTATTCCACGTAGACCTGGTCCGGGACTGGTCGGTTTTCATGGACTATCCAACCCTGCCGGTTTCCATAGAAAATATGGATGACCGAAAAGCGTCCGGCAGATCGCTTGAAGATATTAAGGCTGTCTTGGATCAATACGATTTTAATCTGACACTGGATCTGCAGCACTGTTTCGTGAATGACCGCAGCATGCTTCTGGCCGAACGATTCCAAGACGAGTATGCTGCCAAAATCGTCGAATATCATTTAAGCGGTTATGATGAGAGTCTTTTGCACTATCCCTTGTTTAAAACAAAACAAGATCAAATCATTAATTGTCTGCGGTACACGGATAAGCCTATAATCATTGAAAGCACTTTTGATAAAATCGGCGAACATGAGTTGGAACTCCAATACATTTTGCATAGATTAAACAAGTGACAGCTTTTAAGCTGAATAATTTTCAAAACAAACCGGCAATGGTAAAATACGGACTGTTATGAACTGGCCAGTAGTCGTCATCATTGGGACTCAAATGCTTTTTACGGCCAGCGACTTATTGGCCAGAGCCTACATGCCCAAACAGGGCTTTGCTTTGACCACTTTCTTAAGCGGTTGGTTCTTGGCCTATTTTTCAATCAGAATGATTGCCATGTTCGGCCAGCTTTATGTATTCACTTCCATCGAGCTGGGCAAAACCATGGCCTTATTTGGAGCGATTTCAATTTTACTCGCCAATTTATTGGGCTTTTTGGTCTTAAAAGAAGTTTTATCTCCCGGTGCATATGTGGGCGTGACTCTGGCCATCATCGCTTTTTTGGTTTTAGCCCTGACCTGACAACAAACTCCCATCCTTCTCTGGCCGGCCTTTGACCGGACGACTGGTTGTGGCATAATTTGCCTATGCTGAAAATCCACGCCTTCAGGCTTTTGCCCGGCCAAGACCTCAAAGCCAGCCTTGAGCAATATGTCCGCGACCGCCAAATCAAGGCGGGTGTTATTTTATCGGGCGTGGGCAGTTTACAACGCGCCACTCTGCGCTTGGCTGACGAAAGCCTTAAAACCTTTGAACAAAAATTCGAGATCGTTTCCCTGACCGGTACCCTGTCCCAAGACGGCTGTCATCTGCATATCTCACTCGGCGACAGCCAAGGGCAGGTGGTCGGAGGGCACTTAAAAGACGGCTGTCTGATTTACACCACGGCTGAGATGGTAATCGGTGAAATATCGGACGTAACTTTTAAACGACGTCCGGATCAGGATACTGGTTTTAATGAATTGGTGGTTGAATCGTAAACTAAGAGAATCTCATAACATTTGGCTCATTCCTATCTGAGACGGTATAATCCATCTATGCCCCAAGAAACAATGCCAAACGCTGAAAATCCGTTTGGCGTAGAAAAAAAGGAAGAAGAACTCGCCTCCACCCTCGAAGCCGTCCGGCGATTGGATGATTATTGCCAATTAGTGAATGAATTTTTGCAGAACATTAAACTGCCCAACAGCGAAAAAGGATCCGACCGACTGTCTTTTTATACGGCAGATGAACATACTATCAGTTTGCAATTGGGTTCTCGGGATAGATCCTATCACATCAGGGATAGTCACCGGAGCGAGGAAGACGTTACAGAGATCATAAGCTATGAAGTCATGCCTGAAGACAAAGCCTCGAATGGCAATAAAAAAGGCTGTTTATTTTATGATCAAAACTCACCGGAGAGAAATATAAGGACAGACTTCAATTTTAATTACCGATGGGTCGATTTGAATCCACATAATTTACCCATAACATTTAAGGGCATGCAAACCTTGAAAATCGATAAGCATGGTCTGCACGTACCCAGTGCCCAACAAACGGAATGGGACAATGCTTGGAGAAATTTTCAGAAAAAACTGAATGAAAATAAGAAATTTCATGAATTCTTGCTGCGTATTCATGATGACCAAAGCCTGAAACAAGAAGACCGCGAATGGGCTTGGAAATTTTTACTTGGAGGCGTCAAAGTGGAAGACGCGAATCAATTTTTAAGGGAGGTTGGAGATTATTGGCGCGCGGCCACGGGCAAGGAACTGAAAGACAAGGATATTGAGGCCTTAAAAGATAAACGACGGCCAAAAAGTTACATAGTCCCCCATCAGGAGGTTAGGGATACCATCCGGCAAATTCAAACACGCCTGCAAACCACCATCCGTGAGATTGACCATCGTCTCAATCCAAGACAAGATCCCTACCGCACTTCAGCCAGAAATCAATTTAGCGATTAAAAGACTGTCGGATGATGCAACTCTTGAGACCAACTCTGTTCGGCCGGAGTGTTTTTATAAATGATAGTCTATCAGCTTCAGCACCACCCCCAACCCCTCCTCGTCTGAGGGGGGGCACAGAGCTGACGCTGTACGTGGGACGAGCGACGTGGGACGTTAAGGACGTGAGAGGACGCTAGGTACGTGATGTACGCTAATCTGGAGTTATTTATGTTCCAACCACTTCTTAGCATCTAAAAGCGCCATGCAACCGGTGCCTGCTGATGTGATGGCTTGACGATAGACCTTGTCCGCCACATCACCAGCCGCGAAAATGCCGGGCACGGATGTTTGCGTGCCTTTGACTTTGATCCAACCGCCTTCATCAATTTCAACCAAGCCTTTTACCATATCCGTATTGGGCTTGTGCCCTATAGCCATAAACACGCCGTCCATGGGCATTTCCTGCATTTCTCCGGAGACATTGTTTTTGATACGAATGGACTGTAAAAATTGATCGCCTAAAAATTCTTCAATCTCTGAATTGAACATAAACTTGATTTTGGGATTTTGCTTGGCACGATCTTGCATGATCTTGCTGGCTTTCATGGATTCTTCTGTACCACGCACCAAAACCACAACCGAATCCGCGTACTTGGCCAGAGTCATGGCATCTTCCATAGCCACGTCGCCCGCACCCACCACGGTCACCTTTTTACCTTTGAAGAAAAACCCATCGCAAGTAGCGCAAGCCGAGATGCCTCTGCCCCTAAACTTAGCTTCGGATTCAGTTCCCAACCACCTGGCCACGGCCCCGGTGGCAATAATCACAGCCTTAACCTTACCCGGACGCTTATCCGCTTTGATCAAAAACTCCCCATCCTGCGGTTCAATACCCGTCACAATTTCATTAATTATTTGACCACCAAAATGCTCTACTTGTTGCCGGCTGCGTTCCATGAGTTCAGGCCCCATAATACCTTCCGGAAAACCGATAAAATTCTCAACCATGTTGGTGGTCATTAACTGACCGCCCGGTTCAGGCCCCGTCCACACGGCCACAGTTAAACCCGCACGCACGCCGTAAATAGCCGCGCTGTAACCAGCCGGGCCAGCTCCGATGACGCCAATGTCAGCGATAATCAAATCATTTTCAGACATAAAATCAAAATATTAAATGTAATCAAACCATTTTTACAGAGTATTCTTTAATTCGCAAGACCTGATATTTTAACCGCGGATAAACAATAAACCCGTATAACCCACGTAAATCACTAAAAATAAAGCTGCTTGCCATCTTTGCAGTTTGTGCCTTTCTCCGATAAACATCCAAACGAACAGCAAAAAACTGGCCAACAACGTCATAATGATATCCATATTGGCCACCGGATTAAACGGCAAGGGCCTGATAACCGCACTAATACCCAAAATCCAAAAAATATTAAAGATATTGGAACCTACCACATTACCAATGGCGATATCCGGTTTTTTCTTTAAAGCGGCCATGGCCGAAGTCACCAATTCAGGCAAAGAAGTGCCCACGGCCACCACAGTCAAACCGATGACCGCCTCGCTGATACCCAGCCAAGTAGCAATACTGACAGCTTGCGTGACCACTAATCTTCCGCCAGCCGTCAAACCAACCAAGCCCAGCACAACAAACAAAACGGATTTAGATAAAGTATATTTGGGAATCTCTTCATCAACTTCTTCGCCTTTAGCGATACCGCCCGTGTAATACAGAAAAATGGCGAAAAAACACAACAAGATCAAACCATCAATCCGGCTAAGCATGGAATAGTCTCGGCCATCCAAAAGCGCATCATTGGCCATAAAACCCAATACTAAGGCGGCCAATAAACTCAAAGGAATCTCTTTCCAAGTCGTATCTTTTTTGACGGTTAGAGGATAAATAAGGCCGGCCACGCCCAAAATAAGAAAAATATTGGCGATATTACTGCCCACAATATTACCGATTGCAATATCCGTATTACCCTGGAAACTGGCGAACAAATTTACAATCAATTCAGGTGCCGAGGTGCCGAAAGCCACAATGGTCAAACCGATAACGATATCCGAAATCTTAAATTTTTTGGCAATGGATGACGCACCATCAACCAACAAATCAGCTCCTTTGATCAAAATGACAAAACCGACGATCAATAAAATGATTGACATAAAATATACTGCTTATTATAGCAACAATCATGTGCCGCCACAAACCTTGATTAATTATCCGTCCGGCCTTAATCTATTACTTACGTATGCGTAAACTTATTTTTTCCTTTTTAACTCTCTTGATCTTGGCCGGAATCCAATGGCCACTATCAGTGCAAGCACAAACTCAACCGGTCTCTCCGGAAACGGCCTTCGAAGCCAGGGTTATTGAAGTACTTGAACAAAGGCAGTCAAATGACCTGCGGAGTAATTACGCGGTCCAGCAAAGACTCAAACTGACCGGCTTAAGCGGAGACATGAAAAACCGGGAATTCGAGTTCAACGGAATGACAGAGGTGGAAGTTTTTGGAGCCCGTGAATACAAAAAAGGCGACCGCGTACTGGTCCAGCATTCTATAGATCCTGACGGACAAGATGTATATTACGTGGTTGATTTCGTGCGCCGGCCATACCTGTATTTACTGGCTATCATTTTTGTACTCATTGTCATTATCACTTCAAAAATGAAGGGTTTTAGGGCTTTAATCAGCTTAATCATCAGCTTCGCCATCATCATGCAGGCCATAGTGCCCCTGATCTTACTGGGCTGGCCTCCCCTGCCCGTGGGCATTGCGGGTTCGATTGTGATTTTTATCTTCATGGTTTACTTAACCGAAGGCTTTAATAAAAAATCGCATCTTTCAATCGCGGCCATTGCCATCAGCTTAACCGTCGTAGGCCTTTTATCAATCATCATTACTTACGCGGCCCGCTTTAACGGCACTGAACAAGAAGAAACCATGTTCTTGCTGGGCATTACCCAACAAGCCCTGAACTTCAAAGGTTTGCTGTTGACCGGCATCTTGATCGGCACCCTGGGTGTACTGGACGATATCATCATCGGCCAAGTGCAAGCTGTCATTCAAATAAAAAAAGCCAATCCGTTTTTAAACGCGCGCAAAATTTTTTCCATGGCCATGGAAATCGGCAACTCGCACATGGGCTCCATGGTCAACACTTTGTTCTTGGCTTATGCGGGCGCGTCACTGCCCCTGATTTTGCTATTCAGCATCAAACAACCGCCCTTCATGAATTTTTCTCAAGTTATTAACAACGAAATGATCGCCGTGGAAATCGTACGCACGCTATTGGGCAGTATCGGCATTGCCCTGGCCATGCCCATTGCCACTTATCTGGCTGCCAAATACTATAACGAACCGGCCCCGGCCAAGAATCAGCGCCCAAACCCCTCACCTCCCGATGGAAACATGCTTCCAGCCGATTTCAGTGGCGCGTAAAGGATCAAATAAATTACGGGCATCCAACAAAATATCGCCTTCGGCCATATCTTTGAGTTTATTCAAATCCAAAGTTCTAAACTGTTCCCATTCAGTAGCTACCACCACGGCATGCGCTCCCCGCGAGGCCTCGTAAGGGCAATCCACGTGTTCCAAGGCATAACCGCCAATATCTTGAGACGAGACCGAGGCCACGGGATCATGTGCTCTGACCTGAGCGCCTTTTTCCAAAAACAAACGAATCAAATCAACGGCCGCTGATTCGCGCGTATCATCCGTATTGCCTTTAAAAGCCAAGCCCAATAAAGAAATACGCTTGCCTTCAAGCCCGCCCATCACTTTCTCCAATCTGTCCACCACGCGACGGCGCGCCAAGGCATTCATTTCAAAAGCCGCGTTAATGATGGGCAGGGGCAAACCGGCCTGTTCTCCCATATAGCGGATAGCTCGCACATCCTTGGGAAAACAACTGCCTCCCCAACCCAGTCCGGCGCGTAAAAAATCTTTACCTATTCTGGGGTCTGACCCGATGCCGGCTGCCACCTGCGTTACATCCGCACCCAGTTCTTCGGACAAAGCCGCCATCTCATTGATAAAACTGATCTTGGTGGCTAAAAAAGCGTTGGCCGCGTATTTGGTCAGCTCGGCACTCCGGCGATCCATGACGTATTTGGGACAATCAAGATGCTCATAAGCCCGCAACATCACTTCCGTGGCGCGTGGTTCAGCTGAACCAATCACGATTCTTGAAGGTTGTAAAAAATCAAAAACCGCGTGGCCTTCGCGTAAAAACTCCGGGTTGGAAACCACATCGCAAAACACACCCGATTCTTCACGTATAATCTGTTCAACTTTTTCAGCCGTACCCACTGGCACCGTGCTTTTATCGGCAATGACTGCGTAGCCTGTTAAATGTTTGGCTATTTCGTGGGCCGCGGACCACATGTAGCGCATATCAACCGAACCATCGTCAGCCGAAGGCGTGCCCACGGCCACGGAGATTAACTCGGCCCCGGGGATGGCTTCCGCGTATGAAGTGGTAAAAACCAAACGGCCGGCATTCACGTTGCGTTTAACCAGCTCGTCCAAACCCGATTCATAAATCGGAATCACTCCCTGTTTCAAACCTTCAATCTTTTCAGGTAAAACATCCAAACAAATAACTTGATGTCCCAATTCAGCCAAACAAGCCCCGGACACCAGCCCCACATAACCCGTACCTAAAACGGTTGTCTTCATATGCCTGACATCTTAGCACTTTAAATAAGACAAGCAAGCGGTAACATGTAGCATGTAGCATGTAACATACAGCATACAGCATCGTCGCACGGGGTGTCGTTCGCGAACGACTACCCCACGTCCTACGTCCCAAAACCAACATTGTCATTGCGAGCGGAGCCGCGGCACGGCGTTCGCGAACTCCGTGCCGCGGCAATCTCGCTCATCAGCGAGTCATCTAAGCAGATTGCCACGCTCGTCGGACTCGCTCGCAATGACAAATGGTTTTAGCGGTTGAATCCCTAGTTTCCCATCTCGCCTGAGCTTCGTGGGACAAGCACGAAGATGACGAAAACCCGAACCCTCACCCGGTCGCTAGAGGCGACCAACCTCTCCCCGATGCCGGGCGAGGAAAACGCTGGGACGTAGGGCACGTGAGAGCCTAACTCACCCCTACCCCTCTCTTACTCAAGAGAGGAAAGGAAGGCCAGAAGGCGAAGCACGGAGCCCTGACGTAGGACGCTAGGTACGTGATGGACGTCAGGTACGCTAAACCACGTAATTGATAATCTTATTCTTAACGTAAATCACTTTTTTGGGCGGCTTATCAGCCAAATGTTTTTTGACCGGCTCCTGCTCCAAGGCCAGGGCACTCACCACATCCTGCTCCGCGTCCAATGGAACGCTTATCTCGGCCCGCAGTTTACCATTCACTTGAACGGCCACCACTACTTGGGATTGAACTAATTTAGTTTCATCATATTCGGGCCAAGCTTCCAAATGCACGGACTTTTCGTGTCCCAAGGCTTGCCATAATTCTTCAGCCATATGCGGGGCGAATGGCGCGATTAATTTTACATAAGACCTGACATCGCGCGAACGCATATCCAAACCCTGCAGTTCGTTGGTCAAAATCATGAGTTGAGACACGGCCGTATTAAACCGCAAATTATCAATATCTTCTCCCACTTTTTTGATAGTGTAATTCAACACGTAATCATACGGCTGAACATCCCCTGCATCCAATCCCGGAGTACTCAAAGTCGGCACTTCACCCTCAATTCTTAATTCATAATTTTTAATTCTTGATTGCACCAAATTCCACACCTTGTCCAAGAACCTCTTAACACCCTGAATATCCCTGTCGCTCCACGGAGCATCAGAATCATATGGCCCGATAAACATCTCGTAGGTTCTAAACACGTCGGCTCCGTACTTTTCCACCATATCATCCGGATTGACCACATTGCCTTTGGATTTGGACATCTTAACTCCGCCTTCTCCCAAAATCATGGCATGAGACCGGCGGACTTTGTAAGGCTCTTGGCCGCAAGCAGACGGCACATGACCCAAGTCAAACAATACTTTGTACCAAAATCTGGAATACAATAAATGCAAAGTAGTGTGCTCCATCCCGCCATTGTACAAATCAACCGGCATCCAATATTTAAGCGCAAAAGATGATGCAAATTCTTGATCGTTTCGCGGATCGCAATAACGCAAGAAATACCAAGAAGAACCGGCCCAATTGGGCATGGTATCGGTTTCGCGTTTGGCCGGTCCGCCGCAAATCGCGCATTCGGCCGCCACCCAGTCCTTAATAGCGGACAAAGGAGATTCGCCCGTGTCCGTAGGTTCATAATTTTTTACTTCTGGCAACAACAAAGGCAAGTCAGATTCATTGACCGGCGCCCAACCGCACATCTCGCAATAAGTCATGGGCATAGGCTCTCCCCAATAACGCTGACGCGAAAACACCCAATCACGCAACTTATAATTGATTTTCCGCTCGCCAGCACCTTGCTTTTCCAGCCATTCAATCATCTTGTCCGTAGCCTTAGCCGTTTCCAAACCATCCAAAAAACCGGAGTTCACAGCGATGCCATCACCCGCGAAACAAACTTCTTTGCCATCCAAAGCCTGCAACCAATATTCCAACTCCGAACAATTCATCCTATCAGGTGTTATTTCCGACCTCTCCAACCAAACAACCTCATGTTTTTCTTGTTCTTCAGGTGAAACTTCGATTTTTTTCTCGCTCTGCAGCTCAAAAACCAAACCATGCGCCATAGCTAAACGATTTTCATCTTTATGGGCTGCAAAATATGAGGCTTGTATGGGACCGCCGTAACGACGCACGAATTTAACATCCGTATATCCGGTCTCCTCTTCAATCTCTCTTAAAGCCGCTTGTATTTCGTCCTCTCCCTCTTCTACGCCACCAACGATAAAAGTCGTCCAATCATAATTCTTCCATTTCAAACAAAGAACTTTTTTATTCTTAGGATTATAAATCAAAGAATGGATGGTATTGCGTTTAACCGTCTTTTTACCGGATTGCGGCGGATTTTTATGATCTACATGAGAAGGAGCAACCACGTAAGTCACAGGCAAATCAAACTTCTTGGCAAACTCAAAATCACGTTCGTCATGCGCGGGTACGGCCATAATGGCGCCCGTGCCATAACCGGATAACACATAATCCGCCACCCAAACGGGGATTTCTTTGCCCGTAGCCGGATTGACGGCCATCAAGCCTTCCAACTGTACACCCGTCTTATCCTTATTCTCCTGCCTCTCCAAATCAGATTTCTTTTTGGCCTGCTCCTGATACTTCTTCACCTGACCAAAATTCTTAATTCTTAATTCATAATTCTTAATTAGCGGATGTTCCGGCGACAAAACCAGATAAGTGGCGCCAAATAACGTGTCTGGCCGTGTCGTGAAGACTTCAATAACGTCCTGCGTCGCTCGTCCCGCGTCCCGCGTCACCCTATCCTGATCTCGTAATTCGTGATTCGTAATTTTGAATTGTATAAGCGCTCCTTCAGACCGGCCGATCCAGTTGATTTGTGAGGTCTTAATTTTTTCCAAATAATCCACTTCTTCCAATTCATCAATCAAGCGTTGAGCATATTTGGTAATACGCAACATCCACTGTTCTTTTTCACGTTTTTCAACCGGCCCGCCGCAACGATCGCAAACTCCGCCGGCCGCCTCTTCATTAGCCAAACCGATTTTGCATTTGGGGCACCAATTGATTTCCGTCTTGTGTTTAAAAGCCAAACGCCGGGCATCCCGGTACTCGCGCACGGCCTCCGGACCGCGTGCTTCGACATCTTGCGGAATATCAAGTTCGCTGATGGGACGGGCTTTTTGCAGTTTTTCATCAAACCACGCCTCGAAAAATTGAATGAACATCCATTGTGTCCATTTGTAATAAGCCGGATCCGTGGTGTTTATCTCCCTGTTCCAATCAAAGCCCACGCCCAGCATCTGAATCTGACGTTTAAAGTTGGCAATATTTTTTGCTGTCACCACCGCCGGCTGTTGCTTGGTTTTGATGGCAAAATTTTCGGCCGGCAAACCAAAAGCATCCCAGCCCATGGGATATAAAACATTTTTCCCCTGCATGCGCTGTTTGCGGGTCACGATATCTATGGCCGTGTAAGAACGCGGGTGACCCACATGCAAACCGTCGCCCGAAGGATAAGGAAATTCCACCAAGCCGTAGTATTTTGGCCGGTCATCGGCCGGAGGTTGTTCCGCGGCATAAGTACCCTGTTCTTCCCAGGATTTTTGCCATTTATTTTCAATCTCTTTAAAAGGATAGTGGTTGGACATAACGTCAAAAAGATTATCACGGACTTTCCGGCACGTCCATGAGGCTGATCAATAATAAAACCGCCTCGCGTAGAGCGGGGCGGCTTCGATTTTCTCCGATTAGCGGCGAGGACCGCGATCTTCCATGGCGCGAGCCTTGTTGACCGCGATGCTGCGACCTCCCATATCAGATCCGTCGAACATGGAGATGGCTTTTTCAGCCGCGGCATCATCTGCCATTTCCACGAACGCGAATCCGCGGGGACGATGTGTTTCCCGGTCCATAGGAATGAAAACCGAGACCACTTCGCCGGCCTGAGAGAAAAGCTGTTGAAGCTCGTCTTCCGTCGTGCGGTAAGGGATGCCTCCAACAAACAATTTTGTGGACATGCGTGTAGTACTAAAGAATTAACACGGATATCGTTTGCGCATGACCCTTTCCCTCGACCCGATTTGCGGTCCGATGCGGCTTTTAAACATATGCCGATCGGACAGGACGGCATTCGCACGTACTATCCGCCAATAAATTTAGCATAAAACATGCAAGCAGTCAATAAGCGCACCGCAAGATACTTATCTCAATCATCTGTTTTCTGCTAAAATAAACTCGCTATGAAAAATGCTGCCAAAATATCTTTGTTCTTAATGGTTTTGATCATATTGGGGGCGGGTTGCACAGATCAGGTTCCCGGACCGGCCGCGGTCATCAGCCAAACCCAGCCCATAGTGCCGGCGGAAACCGCGGCTCAAGCGTCAGACGAGCCGATAGCCAAAACAGCTATGGCCATGCCCTGTTTGCGCTTCAAAAACCGCGACGGTTTCTTGAACTGGACCAATAATTATCAACAAGGCCGGGAGCCTATGGCCAAGGATATGGCCATGAACATAGGTTTGGCCGAAAACGCGGACCAGGGCCTGACAGAATATCTCACCTCTTCAGTACCGGAAAATTCCGAATTTGTCGGGCTGTGTGTTATCCATAAACAACTCAAACTGGCCACCTGGGGCGTTAAATCAGCTCAAGCCACGGATATTTATACATATTACAACGGACACGTGACCAATATTCAATTGGATTCCCCGACCAAGGATCAACCGGCCGAATGCCTGCCCTCTACCATTACGGATTCGGAGATGATTTGGAAATGCAATCCAGTCAATGATATCTGGCGACAAATCCATGTTAACCGCAAATCCGGAGAAATGAAGGCTATAGAATGCAGTCAAAAAAATCCCGGCCAAGGATGTTTGAAATGACCCTCACCCCAGCCCTCTCCCTACACAGGGAGAGGGTGTCCAGATGCTTTTGAGAGACGGATGAATTTTTACTCAATTGTTTCAAAGGCAAAAGTCGACTGACCGTCAGCTTGACCGATCTTACACAGCCAAAGTTTAACTTCCAAATCAGGCCATTGATCGGTTATCAACTCTCGAGCTTCCTTCAAATCACCTGTCAATTTGTCGTATTCGGCCTGTTCATCCGCAAAAGCCTGTCTGCCTCCATAACCGCCGCAATCCGTGTGGTTCATCAGATGAATAGTTTTCGTGGAGTGCAGTGTTTTGGATATTTCGATTTGTTTTAAAGCAAAATCCCGGGTTTCCGGATTAACCAAATTTTTGGCTGAACCGGCCATGGCAACCATATCCGCGTCGTTCATAAGATTTTTTTGGGACATAAAATCTTTTATGGCTTGTCCGAAGCGAAAATCCATACAATGCATCAACAGAGAACTGCAAACGTGTGACATAATATCATCAAATTAAATGTTTTATGCACCGGATTTTAAACCCCCTGTCAGTCTAAAGCAAGCCTTTAAAATACAAAAGACCTCCCCGTAAGAGGAGGACTTCTGTTTGGAGCGGGTAACGGGAGTCGGACCCGTATCTCCACCTTGGCAAGGTGGCATAATAGCCGCTATACGATACCCGCCGGCTGACCTGAACTTTCATCCGAATACGCGCAATACATTATCAAATAACTTTTGGATGCGCAAGAGCGGTATCATGTAACATGTAGCATGTAACACAAAACAGCTTGCACTCGGTTAAGTAACGAGATCCTGAACTTAATTCAGGATGACGAAGGGGGTACACGGAGACTTTGAATGATTTGCTACATGCTACATGCTACATGCTATATGTTATATGCTTTATGTTTTGTGAATTAGAACGTTAAGCATCATTGACTAACCAGCGATTTAAATATATTTTATACTCCCAACTACCAGGAGGAGAAATGTCACTGCGAGCAATTAACTTCATGCACTTCAAGAGTGGATTGTACGAATCCAGCATCGGGCTGATGGAGCCCATGCAGCGCCTGGAGCTGATTCTGGCGCAAGTCGCCCAACTGCCCGACAAGGCGAATGACACGGGCGTTATCCTGCATCAGCTTCAACAGCATTCTCTGTCTGTCTTGGCCTCTTTGAAGGCCAACCCCGGGAGGTTCCCTCGTCCGCCTGAAGCCCTGCACGTCTTCGCCAAGGCCATGACCCAATCAAGCTTGGCGCGTGAGATCGCCCGCGAAATCGTGTCCCTCGATCCGAAAGAGGCTATGTCCAAAGGCCGGGCACTCACCGCCTCTTGACAAGACACGAGAAAACCTGTATTTTAGCCTTCCTCCCAAGAACGGGAGCGACAAAGGAGAGAGACAGAATGGCTACGGTTCGACACGACAGGCAGTTCGCGAAGTTCGTAGAGATTCTGGGCAAAGGCAGCAATCAATTGCTCCTGCCCGAATACGGACACCTCTGCGACCGGATCGTGGGTTTCGCCAAACACGACGGCCGAGCGATCAAAGAAGACATGCTGGAAAAGGAGTACCAGTATGTCAGCTACACGGCCAGGCTCTTCATGGAGGCGGTCAAACGCCGCCTGCCGGCTGACCAACTCCGCCACTTCCCGAAAGCGCTCGTGACTCTCACCAACTGCACAGGCATCGTCCCGCGCCAGATGGAACTGGCACGAGAGTGCCAACCCTTCTTGGTTCCGGCGAGCAAACCCTCGCTCGCCACCCCTCGCGGCTAAGGCCGTCTTTTTTTATTTTCAAATCACAAACTTGTCCGTCATACTGAATTCACCGTGCCCCTCGAAGTCGTAAGACATGGTGGGGGTTCAGCACCCCACTTCCCATTAATGAAGAAACAGGGAGTTCTTGAGTGCAGAGATCCTGAACTGAATTCAGGATGACGAAAGAGGTATTGTGTATGTTATGTCCCGACACTCGCAAAAAAATACATTCGGTCGGGATCCCGATCGCAGCATTGGGAGACGTGCGACGTTATGGACGTTGTTACATGCTACGTATTTCGTAACGTGCGACGTTATTAAAGGCTTCACGACTTGATCGTATCTATTTATCACCAGCTTGACTAAAAGGCATTTTTAAACAATAATTATCAAACTTAAATATTAAATATAAAATTTGAATATTTGTTAATTGTTAATTTATACATATGGGCAGTCCCAGCGATATCAAAAAAGGCGCGGTTATCAGACAAAACGGCGAACTTTGGATAGTGACCGAATTCCAGCATGTCAACCCGGGCAAAGGCGCGGCTTTTGTGCGCACGCGCATTAAAAACGCCAAAACCGGTAAGACCCTGGAAACCACTTACAAAACATCGGAATCCATTGATTTCGCGGACTTAGAATATCACAACATGTCCTACTTATATCACGAGGCTGCGGGTTATGTTTTTATGGATTCCAAATCCTACGAACAAGTAACCATGACCGACGAAGAAGCCGGAGACCAGGCCAAGTATTTAAAAGAGGGCATGGAAGTAACCATCTCCATGCATGATAACAAACCCATCGCCTTGCAGCTGCCTAAAAAAATGACTTTTAAAATCGCGGAAACCATGCCAGCCGTTAAAGGCGACACGGCCAGCGGCAATGTAACTAAGGAAGCCAAAACCGATAACGGCTTTCTGGTGCAGATCCCTTTGTTTATCAATCAAGACGACGAAGTGATTATCAATACGGACACGGGCGAATACGTGGAGAGAGCGAAATAAACATGTAACATGTAACACAAAACAGGCGGCGGATGGCTGTCTGTTTTTTTTATTGAATTCCGAATCAATATCTACAGCGGAGTTGGTTATTTTTAGTTAGATTCCCGATTTAATGATTTGGTGCATTTAAGCTGTTCGGCTATTGAGCCGGGAATGACAATTTTGTTTTACGTGGGACGTATGACGAGCGACGTTAGGTACGTTAAGTACGCTATCCATTATTTCAAACGTACCATTTGGCTTGTTGCTGGTATAACTCCGCGTATTTGCCTTCCAAAGACATTAACTCATCATGCGTGCCCTGCTCGGCCAAGTGCCCGTGATGAAAAACCATGATTCTTTTGGCTCGTCTGACGGTCGAAAATCTATGCGACACAAAAATCAGTCCCCGGTTGCCGGCCGCGGACAACATATTCTCAAAAAACTTCATTTCCGCGTTAGCGTCCATGGCCGATGTGGGTTCATCAAAACCCAAAATCCGCCCGCCATGAATCAATGACCGGCTGATGAGCAGTCTTTGTTCCTGTCCGCCCGATACTTGGTGCGGGGTGATGCCCGGAGGAGCGGCCCAATCTCCAATAAAAGTCCTGTAATTTTGCGGCAATGAGGTGATAACCGTATTTGAACCGGAAATTTCCACGCTTTGTTTTAAAGGCAAACCAAACTTGCTTTTACCTGACGAAGTACCGTATAACAAATTATCTTTAATGAAATCCTGATACAGTTTGGCATCCTGCAACATAAAATGAAAAGCCGATCTCCAAGCCCCGGGCTTGTATTGACGCAAATCTTTTCCATTCAAAGTAATAATTCCTTTGGTCGGTCTGATTAATCCGGATAATAATTTCAACAAAGTGGACTTACCGGCTCCGTTCTCGCCCACAATGGCCAGATGCTCATTTTCCCTGATGGTCAAATTCAAATTTTTGATGGCCGGCTCGCGGGCATCCGGATATTGATAGGTAACATTTTTAAAAACAATCACCAGAGGCTCTTTGGGCAAATCCAAACCCCCTTGATTTTCAGGCTCAAAATTCAAAAGCTGATTGATATAAGCCATTATTTCCATATCCGACCATAAACGAGTGGCTGACCCGGAAATACCGTTCAAAGCTTCGCCCATCAAAGAAAACAAATTCAAAGCCACATAAAGCGTGGCCAGAGCCTGCGGTCCCGCGAAAGCTTCCCGTCCAAACACAATAATCACCACGGCATAAGCCGCGACATGGATTATGGTCAGCAACAATCGGTTGCGCAAGCTAGCCATGGCCACGGCTTTGAATCTGACCAAAATGCGGTCACGGGCCGCGCTCCATTTATCCAACAAAACTTTAACCGCGCCCAGCAGCTTAAGCTCCCTGAACTCACGCGCGTTGATAAACAGGTAGCGCGTATATTCCAAACGCCGTCCATCCAAAGAATTCCAAGTGGTGGCCCAAATTTCTTTCCGCGACTCCAGCCAGTAATTGGCCGCCTGCAGCAACGCATCCGCCAAAACCAGCCACATAACCCAAAAAGGCGCGGCCAGAGCCAAAGCCAGGGTGCCTGCGAATTTAAGTACGGACCTGATAAACCATTCGCTGGTATCAGCCAGACGATTCAAACGCCATAAATCCTCGCGCACAAAATCCAAACTCCTTTTGATTTCCGGCCGGCCCAAAGCCCCGGGTTCAAGTTGGGACAGATGCCTGTAAATATAACCTTCCACGGCCAAGGTGGATGTTCTGGCCAGCCAATCACCCAAGCGCGAATACGTAATTTCATTCACCAGATATCGCAACGCATAAGACACAATCACCACGCCCAGCAAAAACGGCGCTTGTTCGGACCGGCCCGCGGCAATGGCCGCAATGAATTGCGCGAAAAAATAAACCTCAACCGGTTGTAAAAAAGAGCCGGCTACCAATAAAATCAACCTGACCAAAGCCAGCCCCGGATTGGCACGCCAGATAATTAAAATAAAACGCCAATAGGCCCGCACCTTGTCCTTGGTTGGAAAATGCAAAATATTGTCTTCCGCTTTTTTGGAATTGCTCACAACCCATTCATTATACCTTAAAAAATTGACGTTGTGTGCTGGCAAGATTATGATTTAAGCATGGATAATCAAATCGTCAACAAATATTTGGAGCATCCGGATTTTTCTCCTCATTTGCAAGCATGCTTGGAGCAAGTCTGCGCGTCCACCGGCTTTATACCTGAAACCGAAATAAAACGCCGGTGCATTTATGATCCAAACAAGGTCTGGCGCGTATGCGTGGCCGGGCATTATCAAGGCCGGCCGGCTGTTTTACGGCTGGAAAATCTCAAACTCGAAGTGGACGATGAACAAATCCGCCAGCAATTCAGATTACAATGCGGACACTCCGGAGTCAGACCTCCGCAAACCTATTTCGCACAAGCTTATGACCCGGAAAAAGGCTTTGCTTTTTACATCGAAGAACTGATTCAGGGCCGGCCCATTTTTGACGCCGCCCAAGATCCGGACACGGCTGTCAAAAAATTTTTACCTTTTTACCGCCTGTTGCGCGAAACCGTGCGTCATCCTTTTTGGGAAAAACCCCAAACCACGGAACTGGAATTCAGCGGACAGCAAATGGGTCAATGGTATGATTTGGCTTTCAAAAAGTATCCGGAACGCACCACTCGCCTGTCTCCCATCACGGATAAATTAAGAGGACGCTTGATTTCACACACGCCCGATACGCACCTGCGTTTTCAGCACGCTCATCTAACCGGAAACGACGTCCATCTTAATGAACAGGGCGAATACATCGTATTTGCCAATCATTTCTGGTCTTGGCGCCAAAACGGTTATGATATTACTTTTCCCATTTGGCACATGTGGCTGCAGCTGCCCGTGGAAAAACGCGAGGCTCAAGCCATTAAAAATATCACACAAACTTGGATGGACGCGGTCTATGATTCAGTGCGTGATCTGATCAATCCCAAAGATGTTGAGCTCATGCTGTTGAATAGATTGTACGGAGCCCTGCTCCTGGATGTACCGGCCAAATTAAACTATGAGCCGGCCGAACAAGTGGATCAGCTGGAAAACGCTTTGATCAGCGAGGCTGAAAGACTGCTGGGTTAACAAATAAAAAACCCTGTACCCTTTGGATACAAGGTTGGTGCGCAAGGTGGGACTTGAACCCACAAGCCCTTGCGGGCATTGGCTCCTAAGGCCAACGCGTATACCAGTTCCGCCACTTGCGCGCACTATTTAATTTAACAACGTGCCGTCAATATACAAATCAATACCCGCAGAGTCAAGGCGGCTCATGTAACATGTAGCACAAAGCATGTAACACATAGCATGAACCATTAAACTCGCAACAAAATTGTTACATGCTACATGAAAACCCCCCATAGCTTTATGCGACGGGGGGTTTTAATGGTCAAGCTTATCGTATAAAACAATCAGCTAGTTCCATTTCCAAGCGAGGATGCTTGGATGGAGTGAAAGGGCGGGATATACGACGAATCGCTAGGCTGCGGCGACGCGGTGCCTCGGGTAAGCGCGAGCCGCGGCCCGGATGGGCTTGAGCACGAGCGCCTGGGCGCGCGTGTCGTAGCGCTGCGACCAGCCCACGAGCGGCAACGCCTTGGCGTCATCAGCCTCATTGAGCCAGTCGACGAACGACTGCTCGGACTCGGTCTCCTCAACCACCAGACCCACGTGCGTTTTGCGAGCGATGGCGACGAGCGAGCCGAGGCTGCTCTGACGGATGACGATAGCCTTGACGTTGCGACGGGCGGCCGACGAAATCAATGAAACAAGCATCTGAAACCTCCTAAAGGTACAGTCTGACTGCACCGGTTTACGAGTTTAGTCCTTTGTTACCGTTTCTAGCGCGGCGTTTTTTCCCTAGCTCACGGCCCATCGCCAAATTCATTGGAGAGCCCAAGCCTCTTAGCCTTACCGAAAACGGATCGCCTCACTTGCTCTGCGTCTTTACAGACACCGAGCTGAGCACTTTGCACAAAGGACGGTTTTGAAATCACGAGTGACTCATGGTTTTAAAACCGTGGCTGACGACGCGAGTGAGGCGTGCGTCGTCAGCCGGAGCGCGATCGAGCAGTTCGTCCTACCAAGCTCCCGCGATGCTGTTCGAAGCATGGAGCCGTGGCGTTGAAGGAACTGCTCGGTCGTTTTCAAGGTGCGTTAGGGCCAGTGCATGGCTGCACGCCCTCCCTGCTCCGCCTGCGTTTTGGCGGAGCGTTTGTACCATCGCACGACCCCGGTGGCCGTGTTCGCTTGCCCTTGAGGCGAGGTGCGACGTTTGTGTTTGGCTGAAGTTTTAGAATGGGCACTTCAGTTTGGCCCGTTTCCGTCTATCAGACGGATATCGCGCTAGGGCCAGTGCATGGCTGCACGCCCTCCTTTCTTGTTTTTGGTTTCTGTCAAAACCCAGATTCACGCCTTACTGGGTCTGGCGAGGCCTATGCTTCAGCCCAAATCCCACGCTTTTCGCCGGGAGGCTGGTGGCGCCTCCGTATCGCTTGTCGTGCTCCCCGGTTACAAGCCGGGGTCGCAAAGTCATAAGTTCAGGGATTCCTCCTTCACTACGAACTGTCGAACGATCCACGGATGCCCCGTGTAGGCATGAGTTTTTTTGGCGCGGGCTTGAACCCCCGGTTACAAGCCGAGGGAGCTATTGGTTTCCGGCCAATGCATCCCGCTTCCTTTTTTTATGATCCACGGATGCCCCGTGTAGGCCGCGACGCAACTCAAGTCACGTCGAATCGTCATTTCAATGACGCGCGGTGATAGGGCGCAGTCATTTATTTTGACCAAGCAATATAACACAAAATGACTCTTTTGTCAAGAGTCGTAAACACTAATATAATAGTAATTTTGGCTAAAATTAGCCTATTAGAGCGTTAACTCACCCCAACCCTCTCTTAAGCCTGCCCTGAGCGCAGTCGAAGGGATTAAGAGAGAGCAGTTATATACGTCATCCCGGACATTGACCCGAAATCTCACTTACGAAAAGATGCACGAAGAGAAATAAGTGAAGAGATCCTGAACCCCCACTATGTCTTACGACTTCGAGGGGCACGGCAAGTTCAGGATGACGAAAGGGTTTAGGATGACGAAAGGCTGTAAGTGAATTCGGAATAATAAAATAGAAAAATTACCTTTTGGATGGTTTTAGAAAAACATCAGATATATGCTTCCAAAAAGGCAAGAGTGTGGCCCAGGGCAAAATGGAAAATACCAAGGGCAATATAACTTCGGGTTTAGGAAAAAAATGTGCAGCCAAATAAATGGCCAAGGTAAAATTCATGTAAGTCAGTGTGATGGAGGCCGTATTTTTATCCTCATGGCTTTTCCACCAAAACGCGAAATAACCCAAAACATGCAAAATCATAAAAAAGACATACATGCCTCCGACAAACACAAACAACTGCCACCAATCTTTAGCAAAACTTAATATTTCGGCAGAATGCTGGGCCACGGCTCCGGCAATCAACAAGCCCAGCAAAAAAATGGACAGGGGTTTGGAGGCGTGGCCGATCTTTTGCACGCGCGGAATAAAATGACGAACCAATAAAGCTAAAACAAAAGGCGCAAAAATTACCAAAGCCAGCTGTCTAAACATGCTCAAAGCATCCACATTAACCGCTGCTCCGTAAAAAAGCTTAACCAGCAGAGGAATGGTGAATGGCGCGAACAAAGAAGTGGTTACGGTTAAGGTTAAGGCCGTGGATTGATTACCGCCCACCACATCCACCAGCAAAGGCGCGGTCATGCCGGCCGGCATGGCGGCCAGAAGAAACAGGGCCAGGCCCACATCTCCGAAGGATTGAACAAAAACCCAAATCAAAATCGGAAACCCCGCGAGCATCATGAGATTGGCCAAGAGTAAGAATCTCCAATCTTTAACCGATTTTTTAAGTTGCTTAATATCAATCTTCAAACAGGATAAAAAGAAAATGACTTGCAGCAATAAAGTATTCAATGGAACCAGATAAAGCATGGCCGGAATAAACAACCCCGCAAACAAAGCGACCACCATGACAAAAATATAAGATTGAGCCAAAAATTTAAGTATGTTTAATTTCATACATACGGATTATAACATGTAGCATATAGCATGTAACATGTAGCACAAAGCATATAACGAACGTACATAACGTCCTCTCACGTACCTAGCGTCGCTCGTCGCGCGGGATCCCTCCTTTCGCGAAAGGAGGGATCCCGCGTCAAAACTAGCGGAGTCCGCCCTGTCATCATAGCCACTTTCGTCATCCTGAATTTAGTTCAGGATCTCATTACTAAACCATGTCATTGCGAGCGGAGCGTAGGCGGAGTGTGGTACGGCTTTCGCGAACGCCGTACCGTGGCAATCTATGAATAACCAATGCATCAATGATCAATAACCAATCACTTAATAACCAATAATCAATCGCTAGAATTGGTAATTGGGATTTGGTAATTGGTCATTAATTTCGTAATTCGTAATTTTTAATTTTTAATTGTACAATGTCTGCATGTCTTTGGATTTTGAAAAATATCAGGGGCTAAGCCAAAGCCAAGTCACTGTCAGACAAAAACAAGCGGGCGCCAACATCTTGTTCAAGAAAAAACGCAAGGGTCTTTTGGATTATGTGATGAAAGTTTTTAACGAGCCCATGCTCATGCTTTTGCTGATCACGGCTTTAATTTATTTTTCCATCAACCAAGCGGGCGACGGCATATTAATGTTGATCGGGGTGCTGTTCATCATCGGCATAGATTTATACCAAGAAGCCAAAACCGATAAAGCCCTGGAAGCTCTCAAAGAACTGTCCACGCCCAAAATCAATGTTATCCGCGACGGCCACATACAGACCATCAACAATCAAGAACTGGTAGCCGGAGATTTATTGTTAGCCCGCGAAGGAGAACGTGTGGCCGGTGACGGACTGATACTGGAAAGCTCTAATTTTTCAGTGGATGAATCCATCTTAACCGGCGAGTCAGGGGCTGTCTTTAAAGACAAAATCACTCAAGGCAAGGACTGGCCGACAGCCAAAATTGAAAAATTAAAATTTAAAAATACTCCGGAAAACAATCGTGCCTTGGCCGGGACTCTGGTTTTATCCGGACAGGCTCTGATATTAATTTCAGGCATCGGCACGCAAACACAATACGGAAAAATCGGAACTTCATTGGCCGAAATCGCTGAAGGCCGGACGCCTTTGCAAAAAAGCACGGGCCGTATAGTTAAAATATTCGGCCTGGCCGGCCTTGGCGCCTGCCTGGGTTTATTTTTCATTTCTTTGGCCAGAACCGGCTTGCTGGCCGACAGCATTATCAAAGGGCTGACTCTGGCCATTTCGGTCATCCCTGAAGAGATACCGGTCGTACTGACTGTTTTCGCGGCCCTGGGAGCTTACCGGCTAACCAAAAAAAACGCTTTGATCCGAAAAATCAACGCCATTGAAACCTTGGGTCACATCACTACCTTGTGTCTGGATAAAACCGGCACTCTGACCGTTAACCGCATGCGCTTAAAAAACTTTTTTGATATCACAACCTCAAAGCTGTGCGGTCAATTCAAAAAAAACAATCCTCAGCATATAGAGATGCTGACCAAGGCCGTCCTGACCTGCCAGCCTGAACCCTTTGATCCGGCCGATATTTCCATTTTTGAACAAGCCAGATCTTTAAAGATCAATGTTGACCGTCTGCATGACCAATACCAGATTGCCCAAGAATATGCTTTTGACCAAAACTTGAAATGCATGGGTTATGCCTGGAGATCGTCTAAAAAAGCTGAACTCGTAATTAAAGGCAGTCCTGAAAAGATTCTCGAGCTCTGTAATTTAAAAGACGAAGACAGAGAAACTCTGCTGAATCAAATCGAGCTCATGGCCTCACAGGGTTTGCGCGTTCTGGGAGTGGCCAGCACCTCTTTATCAACCCACAAAATTCCTAAAACTTTGAAGAATATAAAAAATCTTGAGTTTGTTACCCTGCTCGGCTTTGAAGACCCGGTTAAACCACAGGCCAAACAAGCCGTCGCCGCCTGCCAAAAAGCGGGCATTGCCATCCGCATGATCACGGGCGACCATCCGCGCACCGCCTCGCACGTGGCCTCGATCGTGGGCCTTAAAAATCCGGATCAATATTTAACCGGCGTCCAAATAGACGCCATGAATCTGAACGAACTGACCGAAAAAGTCAAAAAATATTTTGTTTTTGCCCGCATCAGCCCGGAACAAAAACTGCGCCTAATATCGGCTCTAAAAAAATCCGGCCAAGTGGTGGCCATGATCGGCGACGGTGTTAATGACGCTCCGTCACTTAAAGAAGCTGACGTGGGCGTGGCCATGGGCCAAGGAGGCACCAATGTGGCCAGAGAGGCCGCTGACTTGATTCTGATGGACGACGACCTGTCAACCGTGGCTACCGCCGTCAGCCATGGCCGGCGCATCTACGACAACATCGTCAAATCCATCTATTTTATTTTTACGGTTCATGTTTACATTGTTTTGCTGGCTCTGATCATTCCCCTGGTTGGCCTGACCCCCTTCCTGCTCCCCGTACACATCGTGCTGATTGAACTCATCATAGATCCCACCTGCGCCTTGGTATTTGAAAAAATTCCGGCTGAACCGGACATCATGCGCCGTCAGCCGCGCGATCGCGGGCAGCAGCTTGTCAGCTTAAATAAATTTTTGCGCACTTTAGCCAAAGGCATCTTCATCTTTGCCTTGGCCGGAGGAATATATGTTTGGTCATTAAAAATCAATCAGTCCGTGGAAACCGCCCGCGCTCTGGGTTTATCCGTAGTGGTTTTCAGTAATCTGTTCTTGGTTATAAGCGCGGTTGCTCATAAGCAATCATTAATCAAAGCCTTTGGCTTCATTTTCAATAAAACTTTTCTCTATGTTTACACGGCCGTGATTATCGGGCTGATCACCCTGATCTATTTGCCGGGCGCCAACACACGCTTTGGTTTAACCGCCGTTTCACCAACTTTAATTTTGATGACCGCCTTTTTGGGATTTTTACCGGCCCTAGGCACTGAAATATATAAAAAAATCAAGGCTGTTTAACCTTGGCCGTAAGCGTCGTAATATTCCAGCTCTTGCGCCATGTCTTTAATTTTTTGCAAAGTATCCAGATAAACACGCTCGCGTTTTAGATCTTCGGGTGTTTTTTTAGGCAAGACATTAAGCAAATTTTCAAAAGTATGACGCGCTTCCAACAACCGACGTTTTTCAACCGCCGTCATTTCCGGTTTTAATGGCCGGTCTTTATCGGGCACCCAGGCTTGTTCCATCTTCATATATCTTGTTTATTAAGCTGGCGCTGCATCCAGGCCAAGCGCGAAGTGGTAACTTGTCCAGCTCCTTCCAACTCGTTATACAACTTTTGTCCCAAAGTATTTAAATATTGTATGCGCGCGGCCCGGGCCGTCGGATCTTGAGCTATTTGATTCATGACCCGCGCCCGTTCTTCACCCGATTGCCCGCGTATACCGCTGGCTCTGACCGAAGACTGTCCATCATCAACCGGCTTAACCACGGCCGGCTTCTGACTGGTCAATCTTCTCTGACTGAATGGATTAAGACCGGGTTGCATCTGGCTATTATACAATTAAAAATTATCCCGACGCAAACACGCGCTTAACGTACCTAGCGTACATCACGTCCTACTTCACAAAACACATAACATGTAGCATGTAACAACGTACCGCGTCGCTCGTCCCGCGCCCTACGTCACGAAACATGTAGCATGTAACATACAGCAAACATCACAAACGAGCTTGTATTACTCATCCTTCGTCATCCTGAATTAAGTTCAGGATCTCGTAATTAAACCATTAAAGCGACATCCGTGTCATTGCGAGCGAAGCGCGGCAATCTATTAATAAACCTTCGTCATCCTGAACTTGCCGTGCCCCTCGAAGTCGTAAGACATAGTGGGGGTTCAGGATCACATCAGTAAATCAACAAATGGCTTAAATTATTTATAGTGGATTCCTGCCTTCCCACTTCGCTAACCCAACTTCGCATAAAGCTTCGATGGATTCAGCTCCTAGGGACAGGCCGCAGGAATGACAATATGGATAATGGATAATGGATAATTGGTTATTAAGTGATTGGTTATTAAGTGATTGGTGATTGGTTATTGATTATTAAGTGATTGGTGATTGGTTATTGATTATTAAGTGATTGGTTATTAAGTGATTGGTTATTAAATAATTGGTAATTGATTATTAAAAAAGCGTATCTGTATTTTCAGGCGGCGGATAGCCTAAATGATCATAAGCCTGACGGGTAACCACCCGGCCGCGAGGAGTTCTGGCGATCAAGCCTTCTTGCAGTAAAAAAGGTTCCAACACATCTTCCAAAGTATCCGTTTCTTCAGCCATGGCCGCGGCCAAAGTGCTTAAACCGACCGGACCGCCGTTAAATTTTTCGATAATCAACTTTAAGGCGCGTCTATCCGTGTCATCCAGGCCTTTATCATCAATATTCAAGGCCTTCAAAGCTCCGATGACGGCTTGTTCGTTGAATAGGCCGTCATTGCGCACTTCGGCGAAATCCCGGACTCGACGCAATAATCGGTTGGCAATACGGGGCGTTTTGCGCGCCCGAGTGGCAATGCTGAACGCCGTCGGTTCATCCACGGCCAGCTCTAATAAAGAAGCACTGCGTTTAACAATGGCCGTCATTTCATCCGGGCCGTAAAAATCCAAATGAAAAATCGAACCGAACCGGTCGCGTAATGGGCTGGAGAGCAAGCTCAAACGCGTGGTAGCTCCGATTAATGTAAACCTCTTCAAATCCAAGCGTAAAGTTCTGGCCGACGGGCCTTTGCCGATCACCAGATCCAAAGCATAGTCTTCCATGGCCGGATACAAAACCTCCTCAATATTACGATTCATGCGATGTATTTCATCAATAAACAACACATCACCGTCATCCAAATTGGTTAAAATCGCGGCCAAATCACCCACTCTTTCCAAAGCCGGACCGCTGGTTATTCTGATGTTGGCTTCCATCTCGCGCGCAATCACATGGGCCAAAGTCGTCTTGCCCAAACCCGGCGGTCCGTAAAACAAGACATGTTCACAAGCTTCATTTCGTTTTTTGGCGGCTTCCAAAAAAATACTTAAATTATCCTTGACCACGGGCTGACCGATAAATTCAGCCAAGGTCTTTGGCCTTAAAGACAAATCTATTTTTTCTTCGCCCTCCAAGGCTTGAGGTTCAATGACACGCTCTTCCATACGCCTAATACCCTACAATGACGGCGGACCGACGTCCATAACGTCATACATTCACTAAACATGTAGCACGTAGCATGTAACAAACAACCCCAACGTCCCGCATCCTACGTCAAAACCAACATTGTCATTGCGAGGAGCGAGTCCGACGAGTGCCACGGCACGGCGTTCGCGAACTCCGTGCCGTAGCAATCTCGCTTATTGGCTAGTCGTCTAAGCAGATTGCCACGTCATGATTACATTCCTCGCAATGACACGATTGTTGACTCGTCATCCTGAATTCAATTCAGGATCTAACGACTAAATTATTGAAGCGATATCCGTGTCATTGCGAACGAGTCCACAGTAATAATCAATTGATCATATTGGATTCCTGCCTTCCCACTTCGCTAACCCAACTTCGCATAAAGCTTCGATGGATTCAGCTGCTAGGGACAGGCCGCAGGAATGACAGGGTTGACAGGATGTTGAATTATAATACCTCAATTGGTGATTGAATTTTGGTTATTGGTTATTATTTATTCGTAATTTTTAATTATTAATTGTATACTATTGTCATGATCCCTCTAATTTATTTTGTCCTTGCTTGGCTGATTTTCTTGGGTATATTTTTCCTGCTCTCGGCTTTAAGCATTTTTCAAATGCTGCGGCATGGGCTGGCCCATCCCCTGACTCAAATAAGCACGGCTGCCTTCATCATCTTGTCAGTCGTTATCATATTGGGCACCTTGGGGTATTTGGCAGGCGTTGATTTAAACGGCAGTTTGGACCTCAATTCATTATTAAGACTTGACCAAAGCCTCTTATGATTCACTTGGACCACTTGCCCGATGCCTTGGCCGATGAAAAATTAATCAAAGTCTACCGAAGACACCCGATTACCGCCCTGGGGCTGATGGCTTCTTTGATCGTGATTTTAATCTTGCCCATTGCCAGCTTTATAGTCATCAAAATAAACAATCCGGAAATCCTGAACGATCAAGCTCTTTCAACTCTCATGGTATTGGGCGGAGGCTTGTTTTTCATGTTCGCCATATTATTCATTTACCAGCACTTCATGGATTATTGGCTGGATGTTTGGATTGTCACCAACCGGCGCATTATCAATATCGAACAAAACGGCTTGTTTTCCCGCACCATTTCCGAACTGCGCCTTTACCGTATACAAGACGTGACCAGCAAGGTGGATGGTTTTGTGCGCAGCATGCTGCATTTTGGCATGGTTTACGTGCAGACCGCCGGTGAAAAACATTATTTTGTCTTTGAAGACGTCCCCGATCCCACGGGCATCGCCAAAAATATCCTGCACCTGGCTGAAATTGACCGCCAAGAACACATGGAAGAGGCCATGGAAACCATGGGTCAAACAAGCGCAGACAAACATCCCGCCATCCGGGAAAAAACAGCCACACATTTGGAACCGTAAAACCAACAAACAAAAAAATTTTCAATATCAATTATCAAATATAAAATGCGGAGACTGCCGCATTTTATATTTTAAAATTTGATATTTTATATTTGGTTTTATCTGTACCATTTCTGCAGTTCAACCCCTTTATAAAAGTATTTTAAAATATAGTCATAAGTCCGGCTTTCGTGGGCGGCCATGGCCAAGGCGCCGGAAGCGGACATACCCACGCCGTGGCCCCAGAGTGTTTTGCCCGCATCTTGCGGAACCGGCACGCCCACGCACCATTCCACTTCTCCATACCAAACTTCGCTCCAGCTCCGGGTACGGCCGTCTGAACGTGAAAAATACGGTGTAATGGCAATCTTGCCTTGATGGGTAACGATTATACCGCGCGTTTCATCGATGGCCGCCACGATTCTGGGACTGCGCGCCTCTTGGCCGTATCCGCGGTAAACCTGATCATACTTGGCGTCCACGATATAAAACTCATCCGCGTGCTTGGTGGCCCGTGTTACATGATACATGGCATAAGTACGCGCCGCCACCAATAAAGTTTTTTGAAATTCCATGGGACTGACATCCGAAGTTTCAGCGATGCCTTTCAAGTACCATTCCATGGGCAGTTCATTGATGACCCAGACAGCATCCGTCTTGGGCGTAAAACGCAGTTCCAATTTGCCTCTGAATTTATTATCATTGGCGCCCGGCAGCCAGCTGACCGGCCGGCTGAAATCAGTGATTTCCAAAGGCGACAAGCCATCCGGAGCCACGGCCACGTAATACTGCGTGGATTGAGTCTGGCAGCGGGGGCCCGTAGCTTTATACACTCCATTAACACGATCATAAAAAACTTTGGCAATCTCACCCGGATTAAAAGTACAAACATTGGTTGAACCTTGAGTTAGACTGAACCCCGTACTTACTCCCCTGACCATCAAAATATCATCCGTGGTTTTATATAAACCAACACGGATTATGGGTTCAACAGGCAAGTTACCCGGATCTACGGGCGGAACATAAGTATTATTGACGGTATTTTGAGTGGTATTGGAGCTGACCGATTCCGGCTGGATCATGCCATCGGCCGTCACGGTGACCGGAATTTCAATCAAACCGCCGGGCACTTCTTGACCATCGGTCTCCACGCTGAAACGAACCGTGTAATTACCTTTTTTGGCCGGCGCTTTAACCTGAAAATGCACCAAACTTAAAGCACCCGGAGCCGTAACATTATTCACTGTTTTAACTTCCGTGCCCGAAACCCAAGAATCGTGTCTGACACCCGAATAACGAGTCCCTAAGTCAGGCACCACTTCTTTTAAAGTCACGCGCTGTTTTTTCCATTCCGTGTTACCGATATTCTGCAGACCAAAACTAACATACAAAGTGCCGTTGCCCGAAGTGATAAATGGTCCGCCCGGCTTTAACAACAGTCTGGCCAAATAATCTTTAACCGATCCCAACAGATTGGATGCCTGCTCATTGGAAGCGGTTTGATTGTTGATTGCGGGCGCCGGAGAAACCGGTGCGGGCAAAGCCGAGCCTCCCACTTTAAAAGCTATTTCTATAACCGTATTTTTATGCCAAGTCGAACCGTCTCCCAATAAAAATCTTTGAGTATAGGTGCCGGGCGCGGCAGGCGCTTTCACATAAAAAGAAACGGTCGCTATTTGGCCGGGAGCCACGGACTTTTCGTTGATCACGGCCGGCAAATCCGCCTTTTTCCAGGTACCGTAATACAAGACGCTTTTATCGCCGTACGCATAAAAAGCTGTTTTATCCAAACCCCCCTGCCAGGTGTATGAAGTCTGATTTTTAATGGACACGAAAATATTCTTGACTTCATTGGGCTGTAAATTGACTTGCGAGCGCTCAACAATGGTCACGGCCTCCGCTCCCTTAATCCCGAACACACAAAAAGCCGACAAAAAAACCGCCAAACCTGCCAATGACTTGATTGACAGCCAGCCGGCCTTTGAACAAATCCGACGTTTAATTTCCTCCTGATTAAACATATTGCTAATTTTATTTTAATTAAACAACCTCAAACAGACACTGAAAATAAAATAGCATTTTTTGGCTCTATCGTCAATAAAAATGCTTAATTTTGCCTAATTTTAGACAAGTCTAAAAATTGTACTCAATCATGTCCTCCAAGCTAAACCCTCGATCAATCGTCCTTGCCCAATATACCGCGCAATTCCCGATCCTCCCGAACTCTTTTTTCGTAATCAGCCGGTGTTTCAGGCACATGAAATTTTTTATCCGCGAAAGACAGACGAGCTATATCCGAGGTTCCTCCCGTATTTTCACGCGGCTTCTCGCGCGCGGCTCTTTCTTTCCGGCTTTCTTCCACCATTCTTTGAGCTGTTTGCTGTGAGGCGTCAGAAATATTATCTCCGCCCGGTGCGATTTTCGACATAATTATCTGATTAAAATCAAAATTATCAAATATTAAAATATAAATTCAGGAGTCGCTGTGCGATTTTATTATATAAATAACGAAGTTCACATGATTTTTTATTTTATATTTAATTATTTTTTAATTAATTGGTCAATTGGCTTTTCCGGCCGAGTTGTGCCAAAATGCTGGGATATGAGCCTCACACGCGCCATTGCTTGGAACACGGGTTCGCAAGCTATCGGAAAAGTTTTTTCCACTTTATTGGGCGTAGCCATTATCGCGCTCATGACCCGGCACCTGGGGCAAACCGGCTTTGGCTATTATTCCACGGCCATCACTTTCTTTCAAATCTTCGCCATTATGCTCGACTTGGGCATTAATGTCATGATCGTTCAGATGCTGGGCGAACACAAAGGCGACGAGGCTTACGAGAAGCGGGCAGTCAGCGCCACCATGACCCTTAGAATCATCACCGCCTTGGTTGTTTTGGGCTTGGCTCCGTTTATAGCACTTCTCTTTCCTTATGCCTGGGAAGTAAAAATCGCGATTTTCGCTTTAACCATTTCTTTTTTCTCGGCCTCCTTGAATCAAGTGGTTATCGGCGTTCAGCAAAGACACCTGAAGATGTACGCTGTGGCCATCAGCGAAGTTTTAGGACGCGCAGTTTTGTTGATCGGCTTGCTGATGGCCGTCTGGCTGGGCTGGGGTTTGCTGGCCATCTCCATCTTTGTTTCTTTGGGCAGTGCCATCAATTTATTGATCAACTGGGGCGTAGCCCGGCGTTACGCGTCTTTTGCCTGGAACTGGGATCCTGATTTTTGGACACAGCTCTTAAAAAGATCTTGGCCCATCGGCGTATCCATCATATTTAATCTGGCTTATTTTAAAGCTGACACTTTTATTTTGTCTTTGGTTCGTTCTCCCGAAGAAGTGGGCGTTTACAGCGCGGCTTACCGTGTCCTGGAAATTTTGGTCACCTTCCCGTTTATGCTGGCCGGCATCATGCTGCCCTTATTTTCCAATGCCTGGGCCAAAAAAGATCTGCCTCGTTTTAATCAATTGGTGCGCCAAGCCAACAACGTCATCATCTTATTGGCCGCGCCCTTGGCCTTGGGAACCCTGGTCATGGGCGTTCCCCTTATGACCTTCGTATCCGGACAAGAATTTGCCGAATCCGGAGAGATTTTAAAAATACTGGCTTTTGCCGTGTCCATTATTTATCTGGGCACCATCGCTTCTCACGTGGTAGTGGCCGTTAACGCGCAAATGAAGATGCTGCCCGTGTACATTGGCGCGGCCATTCTGGCTGTAGCCGGCTATATCATATTCATACCCGTCTACGGCATGTGGGCCGCGGCCTGGATGACTCTGATTTCCGAAGCTGTCGTGGCCGGAGCCGCCATCCGGATTACATATAAAGCCGCGCCTCAAAGTATTTCATGGAGCATTATTCTCAAAACCTTATTCGCTTCAGGCCTGATGGCTCTGGCCATCCTGCCCGTCAAAGATGCCTGGCTGCCCATCCCCATTTTGCTGGCCGTCATCATTTATACCGTTCTCATCTTCTTGCTGGGCGCGGTTTCCAAAGCCACTCTGAAAGAAATATTTTCCTGGCGCAAAGATAGTCCTCCCATTAAAAGTTTATAACAGACGAACTCAATCCTGCGTTACTCTGCCATCACCGGATATGGGAATGAGCTCGCCCAAATGGTGTGGTTTTGATTTTAAAATCTCAACATCAAGGTAGGCTTTAACGCGCGCCAATGAATCGCGGATGGTGTTGGCATACCACCACGGATAATACAGCCGGGCCTGAATCCCTTGCGTTTCAATACCTAAACGCCTGGCTATATATAAAGCACGCGGCAAGTGAAAGTTTTGAGTTACAATGATAGCGGACTTGACTTGAAAAATATCACGCGCCCGATATAAAGAATCATAAGTATCAAATCCGGCGTGATCCATAAAAATATCTTGAGCCGGTACATCGTGGTCCAGTAAATAATCTTTCATGGCTTGGACTTCATTATAGTTCTTTTGACCATGGTCACCCGAAACCAATATCTTGGGGGCAAGTCCCGCCCGGTACAGCTCAAGACCCGTGTCCAGCCTGTCCCGCAGTATCCAAGACAAGGCTCCGTCCGGACGAACGTAGGCTCCAAGAATAATAATGGCGTCGGCCGGTTTTGCTTGAGCCGGCTCAACCATTGATTTAAAAGATACCAGCCAGACCCAAAGATTGGCTGATAAGTAAAAATATACAGCCAAACCCGCCATAACGGCGGTTAATTTTAATATTTGTTTCATCATACAACTATATACTCCGCCTTCTTTGTTGCAAAGATGCCATGTCATGACGCGCGGGTTCACGAAGACCCGCAATCTTATTGGCGGGCTTGATTTTATGGTTTATAGTATCTGCAACATGAAAAATCAACTCTTCAGTTGGATGATCGGCCTGCTGCCGCTCGCACTGCCTTTATATGTGGTTAGATTCGACATCGGACTCCTGCCCACCACGGCTCTGGAAATTTTCATCTTGTTACTGATTGCGGTTTGGCTGATGCAGGTTAAATTTACGGGCCTGAAAAATGCTTGGACGACTTTAGGCGTTTGGCGCTATCCGCTGACGGCTTGGCTGGCCGCCACCCTGCTGTCCGTCTTAATTGCTCCGGATTCTTGGTCTGCTTTGGGCCATTGGCGCGCCTTTATGCTGGAACCGGCTCTGATTTTTGCACTGCTGTTAGAACGATATAACAACAGCGAACACCTCAAAGCAACTCTGACTAAAAATCTATTGTCCGGTTTGACCGCGGTTACCATCCTGATGGGCGCTTATGCCATCTACCAATTTTTCACCGGCTTTGGCATTCCATCACCCTGGGACGTTTCCCCGGGACGGCGAGCCACGGGCGTTTTTGGCTTTCCCAACGGCTTGTCGCTGTTTATGGCGCCTTTTGGCGTGACCTGTTTTATTTTCTGGCTGAAAAAAGTCTTTGACGGCGAAGGCGGCCGGCTGCGTTTGGCCCTGCCCATAGCTTGGGCCTTGGCCGGAGCCGCGGAAATCCTGGCCAAATCCATGGGCGGGCTTTTAGCCTTTGGCATAGGCACGGTTTTAGTTCTATTGGCCTATAAAAAAACCCGGCTGATCGGACTTGGCTTGTCGCTGATCGGATTAATCGGCGCGGGTTTGATAGCTTTTAACATCTATCAAACCGAATTACATCCGCAGACCCTGGAACACACCGTGGCTTCCACCAAAAAATGGTCCAGCATGGTGCGTACCATCATCTGGAAGGAGTCACTCGACTTAGCGCTGTCCAACCCCATCTTAGGATCCGGCCTGCGCAGTTACAAAACCGCTGTCGTCCCTTACCATACAGCGACCTGGATGGAAGTTTACCCGCATCCGCACAACATCTTTCTTATGCTCTGGATTGAAACCGGACTCGCCGGGCTTCTGGCATTCATTTGGATTATCATCACATGGACAACGATCGTCACACGGGGTGTCGTTACGCGAACGACCACCCCACGTCGCACGTCCCAATCGTCCTACGTCAATCAGAGCGACGCGGGACGTGCGACGCGGGACGTGCGACGTTTAGTCTGGCTTATTCCTTTGATAGTAATCCTGGTTCACGGGATGGTGGACATGCCTTACTTTAAAAATGATTTAGCCATGCAGTTTTGGATACTGGCGGCCCTTGCGGCCATAACTGATTAATTAATAAATAATAAAATTTTTAAATATAAAATATTGTGAACTTCGTTAATTTATCTTTTGTATTTGAATATTTAATATTTAATTCGTAATTCCATGCCAAAATACTTGATCATCTCGTTGACCATGTTGACCATGCTGGGCGCGGGTTGTTTTTCGAATAATCTGGATTTAAGAGCTGATGCCCAACCACTACCCCAAGTTCCGACCACCACGGCTGATTATGGGCAGGGTCCCATCTACATTTATACCAGCGAACAATGCGCTTATTGTTCAACGGTTGAAAACGCGGTCGTTAAAGGACAGGTGAACCGCCAACTGCCGATAGTCTTCCGCGAGATTTCGCGTGACCAACAAAACGCTTTGGAAATGCTGGCTGTGACTCAAAAATGCGGTTTGAATATTGCCAAAGTGGGCGTGCCTTTTTTGTATGACGGTCGAAATTGCTTGGAGGGCACGGACAGAATCATGCGCTACATCGATGAACGCATGAGGGCTTTTAATAACGAACCCAACAGATAAACAAATCCATTATGGTAAAGCCGCCCCAAACGACCGTGGCCAGGTAAGCCTAACTCACCCTGCCCTCTCTTACCCAAGAGAGGGTTCTGAGGTTTAATATGAGGATGATGCGGTTCTTTCTCTTGGGTAAGAGAAAGTTAGAATGAGTTAGGCTCAACAGCTTCCAAAATCCTCTCGATAACACCTTCCATATTTGTTAAAACTTCATTGTTCCAAAAACGCATGACTTTTATATCTTTGGTATTCAAATAAACGGTTCTTTCTTGATCATAGGCCATACCCTGTTCTGACGCATGCTGACTACCGTCAAGTTCAATAGCGATTTTTTTCTCAGGACAATAAAAGTCTAAAATATATGGCCCCACGCTGAATTGTCTAAAAAATTTTAGCTTATCAAGCTGTCTTCCTCTTATTCTTTGCCACAATAAACGCTCAGCATCAGTAGAAGCAGCTCGCAATTTTCTCCGACGATCTTTTAAGAAGCGTTCATTGTTAGTTGTCAACCTCATACTCTTATCAGAGTATCATAATTAAAATTTATGAGAGCAGCTCACGCTGGCCACGTGGGTCTAACTCACCCTGCCCTCTCTTAGCCAAGAGAGGGTTCTGAGGTTTAATATGAGGATGATGCGGTTCTTTCTCTTGGGTAAGAGAAAGTTAGAATGAGTTAGGCTTGACTTGCCACTGGGCTTTATACCCTGCCCTCTCTTAGCCAAGAGAGGATTCTGGCAATTCAGTTATAAACTAAATTTTTCAAAATGAATTTGCCGTTTGGGTACACCGGCTTGTTTTAGAGCGTGCAAAATATTTTTCATCATGATGCTCGGCCCGCAAACATAAATATCTCTTTGTCGTAAATCCGGAGCTAGGCGCTCGATTTTTTCCAGATCTATAACTCCCCGCTCTCCAAGCCAAGCTTCATCATGGCTTAACACGTCATGCCGGCTGTTTGGACTTTGCTTAAAAATTTCGTTTAATTCATGGGTCAAGATCAAATCCTGTTGTGTTCTGGCGCCTCGTAAAAAAATAACATCTTGATTCTCTTTAGCTAATTCTTGAGCCATAGACATTAAGGGGGTCAGGCCTATGCCGCCGGCGATCAACAAATATTTGCTAGTGATTGCTTGATCAGGTGTAAACACGCCGTGCGGACCATCAACCACCACCCGGGTGCCGGGCCTAAGTTCGCGCATACGAGACGTGTAATCACCCAAATTTTTGACCGTGATGCGCAAATATTGTCCGTTGGGCGCGCAGGACAAAGAAAACGGATGCGCCTGCCACCATCTGTGTTTATCCAAAAAACGCATAATAAAAAACTGCCCGGGTTTGACTTTAAAGCCGTTCAAACCCCGGCCTGCAATATAAATGGAAACACAGTCCTGATTTTCAACCACCACTTTTTGCACCCTGAAGGCATGTTTGATGGATTGATAAGCCGGCCGCCAAAAGCGGTAGATGACTAAATTGGCAAAAGTAAAAATATACAAACCCATCCAATAATACCTGGGCCAGCCGGCCTGCAAATCAGAACCCACGCTAAACTGATGGCCCATGGCTAAAAGCACGGCCGCGTACATGAAAACATGGGTGAAATACCAGGTTTCGTATTTTAGTTTTTTGTAAACAATCAAGACCGACAAACCGATAAGCAATAAAAACAATAAAAAAGAGACTGCGGCCGCGGGCACGCCTTCGTAGTAATTCACATAACCCATAAATTGGGCCCAAGGCCGCGTTTTGCCGATCATGGACGCGCCGACCACCAATAAAACCGGATGCACAATAATGAACACGGGAATTAAAAAACCGAAAATATGGTGCCAGCGCGACAACTTGTCCAAACCAAAAAACCCTTCCAGCCACTTGGCCCGGCTGACCAGCAATATTTGCAATAAAACCAAAAAAGCGGCCAACAAGCCGGCCAGATTAGCGATAGACTTAAAGACCAAGCCAAAACTATAGCTTTCCATATACCAATCCATAATCAACCGGCCTGAATACGGAAACTAGATGGCTAAGATGATAAACAAATTGACGATCAATAGACTTTGCAGTAGACGTTTTTTCCAAATCATAAAATAATCGTACCTTGTGCTTCGGATAACGTCCATTTTCATGTAGCATGTAACATGTAACATATAGCATGTAACAACGTACCAAGTACCTAGCGCTCTTAACGTCCTAATTCACAAAACATAAAACACACAGCATATAACAACGTCCCACGGGGTGTCGTTCGCGAACGACTACCCCAAGTCAAAACCAACATTGTCATTGCGAGCGAGTCCGACGAGCGCGGCAATCTCGCTTATAAGCCTGTCGTCTAAGCAGATTGCCACGGTACGGCGTTCGCGAAAGCCGTGCCACGTCACTCGTCGGACTCATTCCTCGCAATGACAAGACTGTTATTCTGTCATTGCGACTGGAACGAAGGTGGAATGGAGAAATCGCTTTAACTTATTAAACCCAAGGGATCTCTCCACAGAGCCTGGACTGAGCTTGTCGAAGTGGTCGAGATGACAAAAAAATATAAAACCCCGCAACAACACAACAACACGCGTCTTAATGACTATCAGAGGCCTGACCGAGTCACGTCGTTCGCAAACAACGTGACGGAGACACGTCGCTCGCGAGCGACGTGTCGGAGAGAGTTGGTCAGGCTCTCCGAATGGCCAGAAAAATACGGTTGTTGAGTTGTTGCGGAATGGGGAGCCTGAATCCAAGAGCTGGACAGGCTCCCCGAGATGGGACACGGGTTATTTATAAAGCGCTCCCGTGCGAACAGCGCTGAAAGAACGGCCTAGCGGATCACGGCGTGGTCGCGCCAGAATTCGACACTCCGCATGTACGCGTCGCGGTCGAGCGTGACGCCGGACCCGCCTTCCTCGACGCCGAGAGCGTTCCTCACCATGGTCGCCGGGGGCATGGGCGACTCCTCGGGCCGGAGCTCAGCGTTGATCGCCACGATACCCCAGTCCGCATCCGGGACGTCTCGGTCGGCCTCGGGCTTGCCCTCGGCCTCCTTCTCCAACTGCTCCTTCGAGTAGAGGATCAAGTCGAGGTACTCGGCCCTCGGAGCCTCGAGACCTTCGAACCAACGCTGGAGGACGGGCAGCTCCTCCGGGCGACGCGCCTCGTACCCGGAACGCAACAAGTGCTGATTCTCGGGCGTAATGCACGCGACCCCGGCCTTGGTCGGCGAGGCGTTACGAAGGAACAGATGCTTGCAGAACGGCGCGTAGCCGTCGACGAGCACCGCGCCCTCCGCGATGACCTTGTCCGCGAGGTCGACCAGCTCGGCCTCCGTCAACCCGAGCACCTTCGTGCCCTTGAACGACGACGTGAAGTGACGGCCCGCGAACTTCGTGATGGCAACGCTCATTTTCTGACCTCGCCGTTTCTTAAACTGACGCGAGGCTCCTTGTTTTAGGACTTCTCCTCATGCACCGCGCGGATTCCTCCGTTTGTATGCACTCGGTTCTTGATCCCGCAGCAAACACAAAACTTCTTCTTCCTGCATACTTCATGTTGTACGCGAGACGATTAGAACGTGCTACGAGCGTCGTTCTGCGCTTTGTGATTAGTGTGGGGCGGGGTCGTTTGAGTTGCATGCACGACCCCTTTGAGTGCCCGGTATCACGGCTTAGATTAACCACAAAGCCGCATTGTGGATCTCATCATTTTGGAAAGCGCTGAGTCGCTTTCTCTTGATTTTTTTACCAGCCTGCGCTGGTGCCTCAAGTCCCGAAGTTTCGCGTGAGATGCGCGAAATTCAACAAGTCCATGCTCCGGGTTACGGGACTAGGTTGCCAATACGCTTTAGCCAACCTTGTTTGCGCGTGCCGCTAATCGGCTAAAGCGCATTTAATTTAAGATCTGAATAGCCCGCGCTCATCAGATCCGAGACCGATGCCGGCTGTTTACCGGCTTATACTACTATCTGTGCAGGGGGGATCGGTCACTCCCTTACTGCCCAGGTTCCCGCTTTGGCGCGGTGGCCGGTGCCGGTCCAGACATGATGGCTAATCCGCTGAAACGGAAATTTTTACAACCCGCGGCCTCTAGCGCCCGCAGACAGCTGTCCACCATCCGGCAACAAGTTCAGCCTCCCGCAGAAGTACGAGGTGAACCACCCCCGGGCAGACAACAGCCTGCCAGCGCCGGTGCGTCGCTTTCACCGGTAAGCCTTTGGAGCGCGCGACTTTCGCTCCCCCAAGCGCCCGCCCATGCGAACCCTGGGATGCCGCCGTACTTTTTACCGCGCCCAACGGAGGCGCTATTTTCACTCGGTGGAATCATCATTCACCTCCTTTCCACCCTTTTTTTGCGAGTCTATATTTTTGACCCGCTGCAAGCAAGAGCGTTTGACCACGCTTTTACCCTGCCTGCGTGCCCCTTTTGGCGGGGCTCCTGGACTACTCTTTTAGCATGCTCCAGGTCCTTGCTCGCTTTTTCCCGGCCCACATGGCCACAAGGTTAACGACGGCTTAACGAGCTACCGACGGGAGTCTTTCTGTTGCCGGGCCTCCTACCATTCCCCTTTGACGGTTTCCGCTCAAGGCGGACCGCGTGCGCTCACCATGATTCTCTCCTTTCAGATGAGCCTCTGCAGATTTACTGCAGACAATCGAAGCACTCATTGCTCCGACCCCGCATAGTCCCAGAGGGACGACGTGGGGTCGAAGGGCGAGATGTGCAATCTCACCAATTCGAGTACTTGTTATGCAGTCTTGCCCTCATTGGCCGCTTGCGCGTTTAACGTCGCACTGCAATCTGCGACGGTCTGTTTGTTTTTTACCAGGGACAACGAGTCGTCTCGGTCCCCGGGATCGTGGGCTCGCTTCCCCAGACAAGGGCGTGCGAGTTCCAGAAAGGAAGGCTGTTCGCCGTTGCGTTCCGATCCCAGGGCTCGGGCTCGGAACGCCTTCCCACGAAGGCGGTAATGAGAACGTAACCGCCGAAATCCTCCGCCTTCTTGAGGATGACGACGACAGATGAACACGGCTCGGGGCGCCGATTTTTGACGAACCTGCTCAACCCGAACCGTTTGGGCCGTTTGGCGTAAACCACCGCGTCGTCCGGCCCGGTCGCGACGCAAGTGGTCTCGCCGATGAGGCGACCGAAATCTACCTCATCGACGAGGAAATCTCTCCCCGCGGCATCTATGCGGCCGAGGGCCTCGGGGAGGAGGCCCTCGACGGCGGCGTGCAGGTGGGACTGGTGACGGTCCACCACCCGCTCGCCGTTCTTCAACTGCCACATAATTCCTCCATTTGTGGCAGAGCAACCGGATTCGGTCCGGTTTCCGTCCTCAGCACTACGCTTCGGTCCCGACGCACGTCTGCTGACGCGAATCGGGATCGAAGGGTGAGGAGAACTGTGCAGGTTCTTGATCTCACCGTTCGAGTGCTGCGTCCGCCATAGCTTTATGCGTAGGCGGACATTTTGCCCATATCGCCGGGACCAGCTATCCAAGATTCAGGCCTTACTTGGACTGGCCGCTCTTTTTTTCTAGAACTTGTCGACACCCACGCCACCTGTTGACCGAGCAAAGTCAACGATGGACTTATTCTCGACCTCCATCGCGAACCCGTGCACTCGTGTGCCCGGAATCTCGGCCTTTTTGAGGCTCGCGACAGAGGTGTCGTCATCGGTCAACACGACCACTTCGGGGCGGTACAGAGCCGCGCCCTTGGCGATCGCGTCCTCGATGAACTTGTGGGCCTCACGGACGGCCGCGGCGATGTCGGTCCCACCGCCACTGAAATTACCTTGCGCGAACTTTTTTACCAGCTCTCGCGCTTCAGCTGGTGTTCCGGCGTGGTGTACCTTGGTCATCTTGGTGTCGAAGACACTCAAGTAGACTTCGGCGTCACCACTAAGCACGGCCTTCAACCGGTTCATGACGACACCAGTGGCCTTCCAGTGCTTCTTGCCTGACATACTGCCGCTTCCGTCTACGAGTATGAAGATCGCTTGCTTGCGCACGACCCTCGTTACTCGCTCACGCACCGGCAGTTGGTGCGTGACAGCCTGATACAAGAAGTAAGACGGATTCTGCTGCCGGGTGGCCCAGGCTGTCTTGGCCACTCTCGACAGCTCGCCGAGATGCGCGATCGGGCGTGTTCGGACTTCTTCGCCCGCTGGGTCCACTTCTTGCCTCTCCTGCTTGCGCACTTGAAGCTTGGTGAACTGATCCAGTTTGCGGGAGATGTCCAACATTACCCGTTTATCGCTTCCGTCAACGAGATCTTCGGCCACCTTCAGGCGGTTAAGCCCTTGATGGCCCTGACGCTGTCCGTCCCGCTCGGACTCGGACTCGATCTCATGGCTCTTCCCTTCCGGGTCCACCATGTCGAGCTCCTCGTCAGAGAGAGAGTCAACAGCGTCCATGGTCTCGTGGAGGGCTTCGGCAACTCCCTCCGGCCGCTCGTTGTCTACGAAGATGGGGAGCGGCTCTCCCCCACCCTCTGCGCCGCCACTCGATTCCCCGCCCTGCTTTTTGGACAGGAGCTTGAGACAGGCCATGGCCTGCTCCAGCGGGGAGTTCCCGGGGAAACGCGCGAGGTCCAGAGTCTGCAAAAAGTCGCAGACATTCTGGTGATACCTCATCGCATCGTCCACCCGGGACGAGACAGCTTCCTGCCGGTTTTTCGTGCTCTTGCTGGTCTTCTTCCCATCCTTGCGGACGGTAATGGGCCAGTCTCCGCTCGAGTCGGGAGCCGGCAGCTTCTCCTCGACCCGCTGCGTCACCATGCCCCTGTAGGCAGACGGGGGGTTGACGCGCCCTCCCGCCGCCAGGTTTGTCATGTCAGCCACCAGGTCTGGGGCGAACTCCTTGAGGCTGACCGCCTGCGCTGCGGCTTTCATCTCATCCCGCGAGGGAGAGATGTAAGTCGCAGGAGGCGACGTGCGAAACGTGAATTGGCTCACGTTCGCCTCCTTCCCCCTTGCGGGAGTCAGGATTACCGCTTCCGGCGGTACGGTTTCAGAGCACTTCGCTCCGACTTCTATCCGTCATTGCGAGGAGTCTGACGACGAAGCAATCTACTGTAGATCGCCACGTCACTCGTCGGACTCGTTCCTCGCGATGACATGAATAAAAGTCGAAGGGCGAATGTGCGTTCGCCAATCGAGTGCCATCCACCTTCGCGTTAAGCTATGGTGGACCTTGGGCCCGTTTATCGTCCGGGATCAGACTATTCAGGTTCATGCCTTCTCCTGAAATGGCGGCCAATTTTATCGGACTTTGGCAAACGTGAATTTCCATTTTTGTTTTACGAGGTCTTGGACTGACCTCAGCGGATTAGCTAGATCCGCGTGGCTTCGAGGGCGAGGCGCTGCGCCTCGACAGCCTTCTCGCTCGCCGAGTCGCGGATGCGCTTTCGGCGGTCGGTCAAGCCATCGGTGACCTTGAGGCTGGCGGCCTCGTCACCGAAGGCCGTGAGGCTCTTCGCGCTCTGGAGCAGCTTGATCGGCGACGCCGCGCGTTTGGCGTCCTCGAAACCCGTGAGGATGGCAGCGAGCTTACACTCCGCTTCCACTACCCGAGCCTCGGCCGCCGCGCGCTCCATCGCCGCCTCCAGCTCCTTCTGGATTGTGTCGGCCAGCCCCTCGAGACCTGGCAGAAAGCGAAGGTCAGTTAGGTCCTGCTTCTCCACGTGATCGGAACCACGCATTACAGCGGCCGCTTGGCACACCTGCAACGCATGAACTGCCGTGCGAGGAGAAACAAAATTCCCATTGGCCGTCGCATTTGCCAAAATCTCTGCAAGGATCGCTTTAAACCCGTTCATCACGGGTCCCCCGAGCCGCGCAGCCACCTTCTCGAACATAGAGAGGTAGCTAGCTGCCGAGTAGTCTTTCCACTTCAGGTTGAGCTGCAGTGGGAACCTCTCGATCAGCGCCTGAGCCGAGGGTCCTAGCTCGGCAACTTCTGCCGACTCCTTGTTAGTCAGACAGATTATTACTTCTGTCCGCATCGGGAACCTCTGTGCCCCGTTACGCAGCTCCTTGGCGGTCAACACGTCTTTCAAAGCAAGCAAGACCGAAGCAGGAGCGTCGAACAGCTCCTCGAACACCGCTACGCGATGATTCAAGAAAGACTGTGCCGGGTAGTACTCAAGAATTTTTTCCTCCTCAAGCTTCCTGAAATTGAGGCCCCCAAACAGGCGAGCCTCGTCCATCCCTTCTCCAAAGAATTGGTAATAGGCCTCGTCGGAGTAACCGAGACCATCCAGTACTGCTTTCACCATCTCGGACTTGCCGTGGCCGCCAGGCCCGAAGATGATGATGTTCTTTTTCGCGGTGAAAGCGAGCGCCATAATACGCGCCACTTCATCGACAAAAAACGAACATGGCAGACAAGATGCTCAGAATCTGCTGGAACATGACGCAAACCTCTTCGGCCGATTGTTGGCCTCAGATTGGGCTTGCCCTGGGGAGGGGCAAGACGTTTTCGGACGTTCGTCCCTCTCCAAGAACAAGCTCTTGGTTTGGGTCCCCAATCACCTGACCATCAAGTCAGGATCAGGGGATCCAAATGAGTTTTGTGTCACTTCTCAATCCAGCCCTTTGACAAGAGCGGGATATTCGAAGCAGTGAACGCTGTGCATTGTTCACGTTTCGAGTGCGCCCTTGAGATCAAGGGCCGGCTCCACCTTCTAAGTTATCGTCCTCCGATCGGACTCGGGAGCCAGATTCTGACATCGCGCACTAGGGCGCTAGTCGAACCTGAGGCATCGGAGTAACGCCTGCCGACTAACGCACTTAACGTACCTAGCGTACCTAACGTCCTTCGTCATTACTGACGTGATGGACGCGAGGGACGTGATGGACGTCATGTACGCTTGTCATCTTTCATCCCGCTTTAACAGCGTGGACTTGGCTTGGCTTTTTTCCCACGAAGTTTTACACGTAGTGGGATACTTCACTTTGCCCAGGGGCTAGGAATCATTCCCCTGTCTAAGGTTTTTAGACCACGATGCACGGGCTATCACCACGTCGCTTTGTGATCTTGCAGACCTCTCGCGATTTCGGCGGTTGGGACTGCACGTGCGACTTTACGTTCGCCACTATCCGCCCACCGTTTTGCGCCACGAACTTCTTCGCCTTACGGTACGTCGAGAAGACGTCCGCAACCACGACCTCCTTTCCGTCCTTGAGCTTTCCATAAACCACACTGTAACGGTAGTAGCTATTCGCATCGCCGCGGAATGGAAGCTCTTCGTTGTCCTTGTAGTACTTAAGGATTTCGATAAGCTCCTCGATGGAAGCGACACTGCTAACGTCGTCGCTACCGCGAACGACGTCCTGAGGTGCGATCACTGAGTACCCTCCCCATTGCGACAACCAAACCTGGAGGTCGGTGCCGACGATGGAAAAGGTACGCAACGCTCGCTCGTGGTCGGCGAACGTCCCGGTCGAAACGATCTCGATGCCGTGGCGTGCGAGCTCGGCGGTGAGCTTGAGCTCGCGCTCCCTCTGGAGCCACTTTCTCGCTCTGAGGCGGTAGTGGCGCGCCTGGGCGAGGATGGGCTTAGCGTCACGGGCGGAGGGGTACTTGGCGAGAGCCTGCTCGAGCGCTCCCTCTTTCGAGGGGCCGAGCTCGCGGCCCCAGTCCCCGCCGACTGAGCCGTAAAACGACTCAATCTCGTTCTCATTCTTCTCTGCGTCGTCGAGGGTGCGAAACACCCTGACGATTCCCCTCCAACCACAGAGAGTTGCGAGGGGGTGGCGGAAGTTTGCATTGGAGTAAAAGGTCTTTCCAATTGTGTAGAACACTTTTTTCTTATGCGGCGCTTCTTGGGCTTACCGCATCTCCGTTATTTAAGCGCCATACTAACCATCCATCTACTGCACCATGCAGTATCTGTCCGGTTCGCACCGCGCTCGATCTAAAACAACAAACCTTGCCTGACGTTAAGTACGCTAGGTACGTTATGGACGTTAAGTACGCCAGGTAAGTTCCCTGCCTTAGATCGTCAATTGTCAAAGTTACATCACTCTCTACCGAACCATTTCACATGCTGCCATCACACGATCACCCCCTCTCCTCCTCATCACATTCCCTGCTACATGTTATATGTTACAAGTTACATGAATGAATAAGGGTTGATCGCTTCCTTTGGGTAGTAGCGACTGCAGGACCTCTGTCTGGATTCCCGTTTTCACGGGAATGACAGGGGTCTGCGCACTCGATACTACTGGGCTTCTCTAGAACCCAGAGGGTGAAACACTTGTTTGCCGTTCCCTCCCCGCCGCATAAAGCTTTGGGGAGATCTTTGGTACGTCCCGTGTTCACCGAAGCCCCACTTCGCGTAAAGCTGCGTGGGGAAGTTAGAGATGCGGCTCATTATCTTACGATGAGATCTCTCTCCGATGACCATTGATCATCACATCGTAAAACCGTGAGTATCGCCAGAAGATTCGTCCTGCGTCCTGCGTCCCGCGTCCTGCGTCCTACGTGGGACAACTGGGACGTGCGACGAGCGACGTTATAAGAAGTAAGGTACTAAGGTGCGTTTATTCTTTCTCCCGTCGTCATCCTGAACTTGTTTCAGGATCTCCGGGCTTCAGAACAAGGATTCTGCAGAAGATGTTGTTTAAGCTTTTTGGGTCAGGCGGCGAATGTCAGCCGCTTTAAGTTGCATATTCACCCTTGGCTTAAAACTTGTTTATTTATCCGCCGGCCGGATGGGCGTTAGCCCGATCAGCCAGTCAGTTACTCTCTCCTCTGCAAGATTCTCGTTCCGAAACAAAACAGCAGGTATCACAGCTCTCGTGTTTTGGAGAGAGCCGCAATACCTGCTGCTAAATATTTCTTTTGTGTTACATGCTACATGTTATATGTTACATGCTACATGTTACATGTTACATGTCTCGTCCTCCCCGGCTCTCTCCTTCCGAGTTGGACTGTTAATTTGTTGGTTGTAAAGTTCGCTTTTTGTTTCCGCCTGTTCTAGCTTTGTTAAACACAGTATAGCATACTTTGTAAATTATGTCAAGGGTTCATAGTCAATATTTAGGCTTTTTAGCTTATTTTAGCCATTTTTATATATAATATTCTGTCATTTACAGTCTGGCAAATGTGTGATAATATACTCATGTAACATGTAGCACGTAACATATAACATTTATTTATTAAATAAATAAGCTAGATTAAGCCAAAAACTAAAAAGGGCTCAACCTAGCCAATATGTACCCACTTGCTACATGCTACATGTTATATGCTACATGAACTCCACTACCCCATCCTCAAAGAGCTGGGTTTGACTGAAACCGAGGCTGTTATATATGAGGTGCTTTTGGAACAAGGGCCCAAACCGGCCAAAGATCTGGTTATTCCTTCGGGTTTAAGCCGCGGCAACGTGTATAACGCGGTTACCGCCTTGGCCAAAAAGGGCTTGGCCACGGAAAAACAGGGACAAAAAACCATTTTCGAGGCCGCCCCGCCCTCGCAGTTGGCCGTACTTTTGGATCGTGAACAAGCCAAGCTCAAACAAATCAGCACTTCCTTTAAAAGCGTCCTGCCCCAGCTCTCGCAAGAATTTAGTTTTTCTACCGGCAAACCGGTTATCCAAATGTTCTCGGGCTTTGAAGGGGCGGAAAAGGCTATTATGGATACTTTGGAGTCAGGTCAAGAAATAATGACCTATTTGGATGTAGGCGCCATGCTGCCCGAAATATCCAAAATGAATGCCAAATATTTAAAACGCAGAATAGACAAGCAAATCAATAAACGCATCATCGTGGAAGACAGCCCGGCAGCCCGGCGCTTTTTCGCGGATCAGAACACTCCTTTTACTGAAGTCAGATTCATCCAAAACTTTCCCGGAGGCTTCCAAACATCCATGCAAATCTACGCCAACACAGTTTTGTATTTAACCATGAATCCGGACAATCAAATTTCAGTTATTATCCGCGATCAACATATTTTTGACATGCATAAAGCCCACTTTGATTATTTGTGGAACTACGCGGCCCGCCTGACCAATGAAGACGCGGGTTCAAAAGCCACATAACGGATATTGGGATCATGCGGGTCCGCCACATAACGCGTGCCCAGCATCCCCGAAGCGGTTTTTTGAGCTATTTCATTTAAAAATTTATCTTTCTCTGTTCTTAAATCATAACGCCTGACTTCGACCCCGCCCGGAGCCTGCCCGCCGGCCATGGCCATGATCTGATCTTTTTGCAAAGAACCGTTTCTCAATTTATATGTTGTCTGCGCGGCATCGTCACGGCGAATCAAGAGCCTCTTATGCCGGCCCATTTGTTTAGTTTTGGGATCCCGAACAGTGATTTCTTCCACGCCCGTAATCACAAAGCCGAAGTTTTCCACGTAACTGGTCCCGGCCTGCACCTCGGGGAACACATCCGCGCAAATCACATGTTCTTTAGCCTCGCTGTCGATAGCATTGCGCATAACCGCTTCTCCGATAGCTGAACCGCGCATCAAAGGACTGACATTCAACGAACCCGCGTAAACCGCGTTCTCTCCCAAATCCGGCCGGTCATCAAAGCGCACGAAAGACACAACCTGATCTCCTTTACTGAGCAAGCTGAAACGGGAAGCTTGATTATCAGAATTCAGCTTGGACCGCAAACCGCCCGCCACAAAATCCGTGATACCGGGCAGGCTTTTTTCCTGCTGTTTCCAATTTTCCTTGGCAATCAACAGCATCTGACTTTTTTGCCGGTCATCAATGTCCGCGGGCGAAAAACTCCCAAAAGACAAATCCTTGATTTGCTCAAAATCCACCCGTTCCGAACCCTTGAAAGCTGTTTTGAAAATCCCGCCAAAAATCAACACATCCTGTTTGACAGCATCCAATTCATGCAAGACCTGACGCAATTTCAATCCCCGATCCTCCTCCCCGGCGTTTGAAATATTTTCAAAAAAATCCACCATGACCCGGTTGGCTCTGCGCAAAAGTTCTGCTCTTAATTTGGCGGTTTGCTCATCATTCAATTCTTGCTTGGCCTGAAAAAATTCCCGGCTCACCTGATCACCGGTTTTATAGGCGGTCTCAATAATTTCATCATGCTTGTCCAACAATTCGCCAAATAATAACGGACCCATCTTATCCGCCGCTTCCATAACCCTGTCCAAATTCCGGGATGACAAATTCAACAAAGCCCGCAAAGCTTTCAGCCCCCCATGTTTGCGAGCCAACTCCAAAACCTTTTGCCGATGTAAGTCACTCAAGTCCGTAAACTTTTCCACCACGAATTGTTGCTCTGACAAATTTAAAGCGTTCAATGAAATACCGGCTTGTTGCGCAAAATACTTTTTAAATTTTAATAATATTTCAAAATTCTCCAACATGCCCAGTCTATGCTGATAATCTTCGATCGTTTCATCCGGCCGCCTGGGAACGGCTTCACCTGCTTGATAAGGAGTTACGGCCGTAACATCGGACCCGGCTCTAAACAAAATCTTATTTCTTCCACCGGAAATCCGTCTTAATCTTTCATCGTTCAAATTTACCAAAGTAAACGTGTGTGTCAGTCTTTGCTGGCCATCTGAATCAAGATAAGTGATTCCTCCCAAATTGGGTGTTAATTTATGCACCAAATAATCATCATTACAAAACTTTCTGCCTAAAGAGTACATAATGCCGTCCAACATAATATCGCCTGTTTGATAAACTTTCTTACCGCGCATTCTGGCATTCGTATCCAATTTTGAATACTGCCTAATATCGTTCGGCTCCAAAACATGGCGCGTAAAAATATTAGGCGCGTAATCTTCTATAAACACCAATGGCGAAATATGCATACCGACTTTTTCATCCGGCTTTGTTCTTGAGCCAGCATAACCGATACCCCTAAAAAACTGTGCTGAAAATCTGACATGCTTGCCTTTTTTATCTTTTACCATCAAGACCCCGCTTTCATCGCGATAACCATCACCGTAATTCGGATGATAAATTAAAGCCGCTATAGCCACTTCATCCAAATTCAACTTTTCCTGATCGCAAGGATATTCTTTAACTTTATTTTTGAGAGAACCGTCAGCTTTAGGGTCAAATATTTCCCATAAACCCAAATAAAAATCACTCTGTTTGATAGCTTCGGGATCCAGCGCCTGATCAGAAGTTTCGGGCTTATAAAACAAAGGCTTAGGCGATTGACGTTTATTTTGCTGGTCTTCCTTGGACACAACTTTTATATCTTTAAATAACAAATACAAGGCATATCGCCGTCCTCGTTCTATATATGGTAAAAACGGCTGCCATTTTTTCTTTTGTGCATTAACCACCTGCCTTAAAGGCAATTCTTTTATAGCCGGCAAATCAACCACATAAAAATCCTTTTTCTTTTCGATGACGCCTTTTTGCTCCAAAGCCTGCAAAACCGCCTCTCTGTACTCTTCCACGGTTGCCATGTTTTCCATCACATTTTTGACATCTTCCACACGCAAACCTTGAGGGCTTTGCATGGCCGCAGTCAAAGCTTCCACGCCGGGCTTGCCATACATGGCTTGAAAATCCGAAAAACCGCGCAGAATATTTTCCATTTTTTCCGCTTTGCTTTCAACCGGCTGTTCGGCAGAATCCCCGCGGCTCCCGGGCATGGCCATCATCTTTTTTGGCATGACTGTATTATATCTCAAATGATGCTTGGACGGCCAATAAAAAAAGCGCCGTTAGTTGTCACGGCGCGTAGAAGCATGGCCCAGCCAAACCAATAATTTTTCACGGGCATGGTCTTTGGCCAAGATCAGGGTTAAACGGCCGGCCATAAGGAGCAAATCTGTCAGCAGGGCCGAGCCTGACTTATGTTTTTCTGCTTGGATCTTATCCGCCACAGTCTCTCCTCCTGTCTATAGATTTGATAACTAAAGGTTTATATTATACTCCCCAATCAATGGTCAAGGCACGATTCTTGATTCCTGGAGAGTCATTATGGACGCTGTGGACGCAAGGTACGCTATGGACGTAATGGACGTGATGTACGTTATATGTGCCTATTTACAAATTCCCGACTTTTTCTTATACTGCACGCACAAATTATAAGGACGGCTAGCTCCCACCTTCGCACAAGCTACGGTGGGCAAGCAGTTTCCGGGAGCGTATTAATTTTGCACGCATAGCTCAGTTGGTTAGAGCGTCACATTGACATTGTGAAGGTCCCAGGTTCGAATCCTGGTGCGTGCACCATAATTCCCCGTAGCATAAAGCTATGGGGAATTTTGTTATACTAATTTTAAATACTAAACTCCTGCGTCACACCCGCCCACCGAAGCTTCGTGACCCTCGTAGCTTCAGCGAAGTGGGTCAGCGTAGGTGGGTTGACATTGTGAAGGTCAGAGGTTCGACTCCTCTGCCGTCCACCACGTAAAAACCGCAGTAATAACTGCGGTTTTTGCTTATGCCAAACACGGCATCATTAATCAACCGTTTGAATCAATTTTAATATTCAAACTTTCACGTACTCTGCGCAATAATGGAGTAGCGATGTTGCCGTTCTTTTTCACGGAACTCTCGCGCATGCGGGCCGCGAATTCATTAATATATGCTTCATAGTAAACCAAACGATACGGCCTGTTGACGCGTGATGAAGTAACTTCACCGTCATTATGCTGTCTCAACCTTCTATCCAAGTCATTGGTTGAGCCTTTATAGAAATAATTATCTTGTTGCAAACTCTGCAAAATATAAAAATACCACATTCAACCATAATACATCTTAATAAAAAACTTTCAAAAAAATCGCGAACCCCGCAGCTCCGTCAACTGTGGCGGAGCCACGGCGTTCGCGAACGCCCGTAGCAAAGCCACTCAAAAGACAGCACTTTTAAACAATTCGTAAATTCGACTATATCAACCCACAGGAACCAGACCCAACAACTTCGCAAACATCGCAGCTCCGTCAACTGTGGCGGAGCCACGGCGTTCGCGAACGCCGTGGCGGTGTTTTTTGAACGAAGTTCGAACATTTTTTGAGCAAAACCCCCAATAAGGAAGCCAGCCCCACCGTCGCTCGGAAACCTCGCCACCCCGCAAAAAAGTTTTCTTCACATTTTTTAATTTGCGCGCGCCGATTTTTTTCTTCTAAAAGGAAAAGAAAACTTTTGTGCGGGGTTCTGCTCTTAACGAGCAGGACGGCGGGGCTGTCCGTTTTTTGTATTCGCTCGGGCGTGGCGGAATTCCCCCCACACCCCCCTTCCGCCACGCCCTCGCGGGGACGATTCTTTTTTTCGGCGGAATTTGAGGCTGTGTACACTTATTTTACCTATTTACCGTAAATTCCACAATCACAAAAAGCAACCAGTAAATAATCAATAAACAAGCTTCTTTTTTTGAAAGAGTACGGCCAGTTTTTAAGAATTTAAACAACATAAACGAAGCACCGACCATAAACATGCCAGTTATATAAATGATTTTTGTGGAAATGAAAATGGATTGATCAAGGCGAGTATCCCCACTACGATAGTAGCATCAGCAAGCACTGTACCGAGAATATCTCCGACAGCTAACGAGTCATCATGTTTTTTGACAGATTTTAGTGAGAAAAGTAATTCTGGAATGGTTGTACCAAGTCCTACGACAAGCATTCCAATA
>MWCR01000011.1 GCA_002070095.1 Parcubacteria group bacterium ADurb.Bin192
GGTTTTATCAGCACTTACTTCATGGGCGGTGTGAAAACCAATGCTTTGGATGCTGATTTGGCCACGGTTGGAGAACTAATGGTTAGGGGCAACGCTAGATTCAGCAATAAATTGGATGTTGATGGGCTGCTGTCCGTGAGTGGAGCCTATGTTGGCGCGCAGGGCCTTTATGCTTTGGGTAATATAACCACCAATGGAGATTTAAAAGTTAACGGCGTTGCCACCACCACGCACATTTACCCGGCCGCCAATAATACCTATGATTTGGGCAAGTATGCCAGTTCATGGCGCAATGTTTATGTTTCCAGCACGGTCTTTACTCAAAACTTGTGGGCCAAAAACATTACATTGGGCTTTAATACACCCACGCTCAAGTGGGGCGTTGACGATGCCTCGGGCAATGATACCAGATCCATCGACATCGTGAATGATTATGCCTATGTGGCCGGTTATCGGGATATCAGGATTTATAATATTTCAGGTTCCAGCACACCGTCATTGGTCAGTACTATCAATGCAAGCAATTTGGCATATATTCCGGATATAAAGGTTTGGGGCGGATACTTGTATGTCATGCAAGGGACGGCCAATGTTTTCAGGGTATATGATGTGCGCAATCCCGCCTCGCCTGTTTTGGTGGATACGCAGTCACCGGGTGTCAGCGTTTATTCCGTTGCTTTTTCGGGTAATTACGCTTTTGTCGGCACATCCAACGGCAATGTCAGAGTTTATGATGTTTCTGATCCGGACAATTTGGTCTATAAAACTTCGGTTTCTGTCAGCGCCAGTACGGTGAATGAGATCTTTGTGCAGGGCAAATATGCTTATGTCGGCACGCTAAACGGCAGCGGCAATACTGATTTGGTGGTGGTTGATATTTCCAATCCCTTGGCTCCCACCGTGGCCGGCGGTATTGATGTCGGCGCCAGCGCGGTACAGGGTGTACAAGTGGTTGGTCCGTATGCTTATATCACAACTTTAAGCGGTGGACCGGCTGTCAATGAAGAATTCATCATTTATAATATTTCCAATCCCGCCTCCATCACTTACGTAGACGGTTATGACATTGATACCAGTTCGGCGGACGCGATTTTTGTGACGGATAATTACGCTTATGTGAGTACTTTAAATGCCGCCTCCATAGCAGGTCATACCTCCAGTGATTTGATTATTTTCGATATTTCCAATAAAGCCAGTATAACCCTTGCCGGAGGTGTTAATGTGGATGCTTCGTATATACCAAACGATATCTTTGTTAAAGGCCGGTATTTGCATACAATAACTTTTAATGCGGACGCGGGTACCGGCACATATGAATATCTAATCTATGATTTGGGTGGTGCGGATTTTTATACGGCCCGCATCGGGTCATTAGAAGCAGACAGTGTAACTATAGATGACAGCGCCAAGATCAATAATAATTTGTTTGTTGGCTCCGGCATCAGTGCGGGGAATGGCGGTGTGTATACCACCGGAGGCTTGTCTGCCTACAGCCTGTCCAAGCTTGGTCATACCCAGGCTATAACCAATAATACATACGACCTGGGCGGAGGGGGTTATGCCTGGAGAAATATTTATGCTTCGGGCACGATTATGGCGCCAACTGTATGGGCTCAAGATGTTGACGCGGATAATCCGACTGTAACACAGGTTAGCTTAACCGCCATATCAAATGCTTATACTTACGGCGCCATGGATTTAGCCGGCAATTACCTATACGCCGCTCAACTCACTAGCAATCGTATACATATAATCGATGTGTCTGTACCGGGTGCGCCATCCAGTACCGGGTCGGTTGATATTGGTTTTCCATCACGCGACATCAAAGTAAACGGCAAGTATTTGTACGCTAATATAGATTATAATTTCGGCAACGACGGCTTTAGAATAGTGGATATTTCCAATCCGGCTTCACCGATCTATGTGGGTGAAGCTCGTTTATCAGACTCGTATTATGGCTTGGATGTGGCCGGGCAATATGTATACAAATTAAGGCAGGCTGATAATTCATTGTATATCTACGATGTTTCCAATCCGGCATCTCCGGCGCTTAAATCAACTATTGCGGTGCAGGGCACGGGCCTGCGTGATGTGATGGTTCAAGACAGGTATGCCTATGTCTTAAACAATGGCAGTGCCTCCTTGTCGGTGATAGATGTTTCCAATCCCGGCACCCCGGTTTTTGTAGCCACGACTACGGTGCCCGCGGCCGCGGAAACCATTGTGGTTCAAGGCCGATATGCTTATATCAGCCATTCCAACGCCACCATTAATTTTTCTATCATTGATTTGAAAAATCCAGCTGCTCCGGTTCAAATCGCGACCTTAAATACCGGTTCTTATCCTTTGGGCGCGACCATGAATACTTTATTCGTAGCCGGCAAATACGTGTATTTAGCTGGTCAGAGCGGCACGGCTGCTATCAGAGTAATCGATGTAAGCAATCCATATGCACCCAGGGTGGTAGCGACGCAAGCGCGTGTTGACGTACGCGGAGTGGTGGTCGGCGGTCAGTATATGTACGCGACTTATGGCAATGGATATTTGGGTGTCTACCGGATGTCCGGGGTTGAGACCAGCGCACTGACCGCGCACAGCGCGCAAATCGGAGATTTGAACATTCTCGGCGACACTACGGTTTATAAACAACTAACGGTTAAGGGCGCTGTCAGCACCGGTCCTTTGTACGCTCTGGGCAGTATTACGACGGCCGGTGATCTGACTGTCAGAGGCAATTCGAATTTAGCCGGCACTTTGAACGTGAGCGGCATTTCAACGACCACTCACATTTATCCGGCTAGCAACAATTTATATAATTTGGGACGTCCCGGCTATGCCTGGAATAATATCTATGCTTCGGGCACGGCTTATTTGGGCGGTTTGAATTTGACCGGCGGATTTACCCAAGGTTTCGCGCCTAACACCACTCTGACCGCTTATGGTCCGGTGGCTTTACCGGATGATGGAACGGATATCGCGGTGCAAGGGCGTTATGCCTATGTCAATCGTTTGTGGACGCCTGATTATCTGGAAATTTATGATATTACTAACCCCACTGCGCCGGTTAAAGTTTCACAAGTCGGTTATTCAGACGGTTTGACCGCTACTACTCATCTAGAGGTTCAGGGGGATTACGTGTATGTAATTGGCGGCAATGCGAACAGGATGTTTATTATTGATGTCTCAGATCCTTCAAAACCCGTGGAAGTGTCTACTTTAACAGGTTTTAATTCTACTCCGTATGACATCAAGGTCCGCGGTCAATTCGCCTATGTGGCCGAAGGTGCTGCTTCAGGTGGTTTAAACGTGATCGATATCAGTAATCCGCGCAGTCCGGTTAGAGTAAAGCGTTTGACCTTAAGTACAGGCTCCAACTGGTCGCATATCTATGTGGAAGGTGATTATGCGTATATGGTGAGCAATGATGCTAGTCGTTTTGCTATCGTCAATATATCGGATCCGTATAATCCGGTGGAAAAATACAACTCCGCCACTAACATCAGCGCGCCCAATGAAATTGTGGTTAAAGGACGTTACGCTTATATCGGTAACAGCACCAGTTTGAGGATTTTTGATATTTCCAGTTCTACGGCTCCGACCATGACGGCCAATGTTTCCAATCCAACCTATAGCCCGGCGGCTTTGAGAGTCGAAGGCGATTACGTCTATTCGGTTCAAGGAGCTGGCAGATACAGTATCTTTAACGTTAAAGACGCGGCCAATGCCTTTTTGGTCACTCAGCAACAGATTCCATCAGCTGCTGAAAGTATGTTAGCCATTGATATTTCCGGTAAATACGCTTTCATTTCCACTCAAACCGGCTTGCGGGTTTTGGATTTGAAGGGCGCGGAATTTACATCTTTGACCGCGCACAGCGCTGAAACCGGCTCTTTAAATGTATTGACTAATGCCATGGTCAACCAAGATTTAAGTGTGCGTGGAGCAATTGTGTCGGGTGCGGGCGGGTTGTATGCCAATGGTATTTTTTCGGCCTATGCCACTTCTTCTTTGTTGGGCAGGGTAGGTATCGGTGTTATCAATCCCGTTAATTTCAAACTGCAAGTGGCGGGCAATATCGGACCTAATGCTAATTACACGTATAACCTTGGTTCATTGACCAACCAATGGCAGAACGTTTATGCCGGGAACTTTATAGCTCAGCCCGCATTAAATTCCACATTGACATCTTACGGGCCACTGTCCTTAAGCGACGATGGTTATGATGTGGCCATACAAGGCAGATACGCTTATGTCACTCGTGCAGGCACTTATTTTCAGATTTACGACATTACCAACCAATCGTCGCCTGCTTTAATGAGCCAAATACAGTCGTCCCCGACAAATTCGTACTTTAATCATTTGGAAGTGCAGGGCGACTATGCCTATGCTTTGGGTGGTAACGTTAACAAATTGTTCGTCATTGATATATCAGATCCGACCAATCCCTATTTCAGGGGGAGTGTGACTTCGTGGAATTCTTCAGTATATGATATTAAAATCAGGGGCAAATATGCTTATGTGGCTGAAGGAGCTGCCAGCGGTGGTTTGAATATAATTGATATCAGCGACCCTGATAGCCCAGTGAGGATTAAGCGCTTGACTTTAAGTACGGGTTCCAATTGGTCTCATATTTATCTCGAGGGTGATTATGCGTATATGGTTAGCAACGATGCTAGTCGTTTTGCCATAGTAGATATTACCAATCCCTATAATCCGGTGGAAAAATATAATGCAACAACCAATATAAGCGCTCCTCAGGAGATTCAGGTTAAAGGACGCTATGCCTATATTTTAAATGGTACAAGTTTAAGAATTTTTGATATCTCCAGTTCAACCGCACCCACCATGGCAAAAAGCGTTGCCATAACTTCTTCGGCTTACAGCCTAAGAGTGGAGGGTGATTATGCATATATAGGTACTAATGGTAATTCTTATGCGATTGTCAATGTAAAAGATGTAGCTAATGCCTATAAGGTGACTGAACAAATAATCTCCGGTTCAGGCACCATTGATGCCATGGACATCAGCGGAGGATACGGAGTCTTGCTTGGAGGTACAAATTTATATACTTTAGAGTTAAAGGGCGCTGATGTAGCTTCTCTAACTGCTCACAGCGCGGAAGCCGGTTCTTTGAATGTTTTAAAGAACGCACAGGTTAATCAGGATTTGGTGGTTCGCGGCGGCATTAAAGCGGGTGTGGGCGGTATTTATACGGACGGCCAGATGACGGCCTATGCTACAACTTCATTACTGGGCAGAGTGGGTATAGGCACGATCAATCCGGTCAACTTTAAGTTGCAGGTCGCCGGGCATGTTGGGCCTAACGCTAATAATACTTATGACTTAGGTTCGTCTGCTTATAAATGGCGCAATATTTATACCAATGATTTAACCACCGGTGATTTGAACATTAGTCCGCGCAACCCCACCTATGTGAAGGGTTTAGATTGGGGCTATGTCTATGCGATTGATGTTATGGGTAAATACGCTTACCTTGGTCATACGCAAGTTGGAGTCAACGAGTTTACTATTTTTGATGTTTCGGATAATGCCAATCCGCAGGCTTTAGGTGGAGTTGATGTTGGTACCAACCATATTGTTTATGATGTGGAGGTTGTCGGGCAGTACGCCTATATCGCGCAAACTTCTGATGCCTCTGGCAGTAAGGAGATTCAGTTGATTGATGTGTCCAACCCCAACGCGCCTACCAAAGTAAGTGGCGTTAACACGGCTGCCGCTGAATGTAACGATGTGTTGGTTTCCGGTAATTACGTGTACGCGGCTTGTTACAATGTAACGGATTCAGTGGCTGATTTGTACATAATTGATTACACGGATAAAAATAATCCAGTTGTAACCACCAGTACCAATATTACGGCTGATAATGCATATTCTTTGGCTAAATACGGTGATTATCTGATTGTGGGTACGGATGATGCGACTAACTACAATGTGGGTGCGGATATATTAATCTTTAACGTGGCCAATCCCTATTTGGCTACTTATGTGGGTGGCTATAACGTGGGTACCAATCCCATAACGGCCATGGAATTGCTGGGCAACAACTTGTATGTCGGTTCTTTAGCCGGTGTAAACGGTTATGAATTCATGATTTTTGATGTGGGTGATCCGGCTAATGTAACCTATAAGGGGGGAGTTGATTTATATACTGATTATGTGCGCGGTATCCAGGCCGGCACCGAATATGTGACGGTTTTGCAGGATAACGGAGTAGGCGGCGGAGCTGATTTATATACCATTAACGTTGCCAGCACGACCAATCCCTCGATTAATTCCAGCATGGATGTGGGTGCGGGTGGTTTCCATACTCTGAAAGCCGATGGTACCAAGCTCTATATCGGCGGTACCAATGAAACCATTTCCGGGCAATATACTGCTTTGGAGTTCTTAATCTTCGATCAATCGGGCGTGATTACGCCGTCGGCCGATATCGGTGATTTGTTTGCCGGCAATATGAACGTGAGCCAGGACGCTCGCTTCAATAAAGATGTTTACATCAACAGCGGATTAACTGTGGGTGATTATGGTATCAATACTTTTGGTCAGTTGTCTGTGGCCAGCACTTCTAAATTCTTGAGCCTCATGCGCACTTCGGACATTAGACCGCTGACGCATGATACTTATGATTTGGGTACGGATGCCTTCAGATATCAGGATGCGTATTTTTCACGCACGGTAGAAACAGAACCAACCACGGCTGTCAGATTGGGCGGTTATAACGTGGGCGGCACGGTTACGGCTACTTATGTACAAGGTAAATATTTGTATGTTGGTACTCAGGACGAGACCGTCACCGGACGCACGGAAGATTTCCAGATCTATGACATCTCGGATCCAAATAATCCGCAGTACATATCGGGCGTGAGTATTGGCGGCAGTTATAGCGTCAATGCCATTCAGGTCATTGGTTCATATGCTTATCTGACCTATTTCATTAGTGGCAATAATTCCGGGGCTTTATATGTTTACGATGTGTCAGACCCCAAGAATATTGTTTATAAAGACCATATTATCAATTCCATCAACAGTAATCCGTATGCTTTGGCCGTGAACGGCGACTACGCTTATTATCTTAGTCATGACAGCGGCACCACCAACAGGTTGTCTGTGGTTAATGTTTCCAATCCGGGTGACATCACTTTGCAAAAGACTATTAACATGACAGGCGGCACCTTTCAATCAAGTCTAACAGTAGCCAATGGCAATTTGTACGTGGGCAGTACCAATGTTACCACTTACAGCTCGTATGATCTGATAATTTTCAATCTGGATAATCCGGGTAATCCGGTTTATGCGGGGGGCGCAAATATTGATGCGAGCAATATTTACGAAGTTTATGTTTCCGGCCGTTATGCGTATGTAGGTACTACGGGTGATAATATTTATATTGTTGATATTTCCAGCTCTACGGTGCCTGTTATCAAGAGTACAATCGATGCGGGCGGTAATGATATTCAGAAAATCAGGCTGATGGATAAGTATATGGTGGTTGGAACCGTTAATAATGGCACGGGCGCGGTCAATGAGGTTTTGGTCTATGACGTATCAAGTTCCACCAGCGTAGGTTCACCGATTATGGAAATTAATGTGGGCGGCTCTACTATTAGAGATATGGTGCTCTACGGCAAGAATTTAATTGTCGGTACTTTGAATGCCACCACCAACGCTGAAGATTTTCAAATTTATGATCTGGGCGGGATTAGGGCACAGGCTGCGGACATTGGTTCGCTTAGATCCAGTTTATTGAGAGTGACTGAAGATGGTTATATCGGTAATAATTTGTATGCCGGACAAGGCGTGTATTCTGATTTGGGCGGCTTGCATACAACCGGTGAATTGTCTGTAAAGGCTACCTCTACTTTCACAAATCTACAAGCTACGGGCCGGGTCAATTCTCACTGGCTGCCGTATTTGGACAGCACCTATGATCTAGGCAACGCCACCTACCGCTGGCGCAACCTTTACGGTGTCAACGCGACCTTTACCAACCTTTATGTTTCAAATGATTCCAATACCAATGCTTTCATCCAAGATGGTAATAGTTTTGGCGAAATAGCCGTGCTGGGTACCAATGATAATTATGCTCTTCACTTTGAAACTAACGGCGTCACCAAGATGAAATTGGGTACTACGGGCAACTTGGATATTGGAGATAGCATGATCGGCACGCCTCGCGGAGACACATCTATTTTGTTGACCAAAGATGGAGGTGATGCGTTTTTGGAAACATGGTCATCAGATATGTCAGAAGGTTTGGTGATGCGCGGAGACGGAACGGCGGATTATGGTGTAGTGCGTCAATTATCCGGAACAGGTTACACCAACGGCTGGGCGCAGGGTTTGCATATTTATACCGGCAACAAAGCAGGTGTTGATGATCCGATTATCTTTACCACCGGAGGTTTTGAAAGAATGAGAATCGGTGAGACCGGTAATCTGTATCCTACAGCTGATAACACCTATGACCTTGGTCTGCCAACCAATGCTTGGAGAAACGGTTATTTTGATACGGCGGTTAATATTGGTTACCAATCAGGATTATCAAATGTAAAATTCCCAAGAACCGGATTTTTTACAGCCAGTCCCGCGTATAATGCAAGCGGTTTAGACGGTTTGGGTTTTGTTTTCACTGTAACCAGCACATTGGGCAATGATAATGGCATGTTTGTTGTAACCGATAAAGACTATAATTTAGCCATCTTTGCCAAAAACGCTACTAGTGTGGCTCTGGTGGGTGATCACGTGGAAGAATTTAATATCACCTTGGGCGGAGACACGGGCCCCAGACAGCATAACTCATATAATTTAGGTTCTGACAATCGAGCCTGGAACCATATTTACTCCTCATCAACCTTATATCTTGGCCAGGCTACGGACGGTACGGCTATCAAATTCACCACTTCGGGTTATATGGCGGCCACGCCTCCGGGCACAGACGGCACCGCGGCTTTTGCCTTCTGGCCAACGGCCTATACACCGGGCAGTGCTTTGTTCGCTGTTTTGGACAGGCCCATGGGCGCGGGGGTGGGCGTGCCTTTGTTTATCCAAAACGCCACCAGCGTTGCTTTCGGCGGTACGGATACGGAGGATGATTTCTTGATTACAACCTATGGTCATGTCGGACCCAAGACCACGTACACCTATGATTTGGGTTCTCAAGATTTGGCCTGGAGAAATTTGTACACGCAAAGAGTCTCGAGTACGGCTGTTACCGTCAACGGCTGGTTGTTGCAAACCGCCACCAGCCCGACTTTGGCCTCCAGTATAAATACCAGTGACTCCAGCACCTTTAATTTGGGCGTATCCATTTCGGGCAACATGGTGGCCGTGGCTTCGTATAATAACGGGCAGGTCAGGTTGTATAGAATCAACCCGGACGATTCATTGACTTATCTGACCAATATCGCATTTTCAGCTCCCAATGCGGTTAAACTGCTGGGCGACAGATTATATGTGTCAACGGAACTGGGGGCGTTTTATATCTACGATGTTTCGGACATAAACAATCCGGTGTCTTTAGGATCCATCACGGGTACGGGCAATGGAGGCAAATGGTTTGATATCGTGGGCAGTTATATTTATCTGACTAAAGACTGGTCCAGTGATGAGTTTGAAATTTATGATATTTCCAATCCGGCCAATATTCAAAACGTCGGAGGTTATGCCACGGGCACCATGGATTTTCGTCACATGAAAGTGTCGGGCAAGTATGCATATACGGCATCATATAGTAACAGCAATTGGCATAAAGGCTTAATGAAGTTTGATATCACCAATCCTAAAAAAGTGACCTATGTGACTAATTATCAGGATGATTATGTGGTGGGTTTTGATATTGTGGGTGATGTGGCCTATACCATCAATACGGCCGGCACTTTGCGTGCTTTGGATGTGTCCGGCGGTACCATCTCTTTGATCGGTTCAGCCGCCAAAACAGCTTCGGGCTATATCACCAAACTGATTGCGAGGGGCAACATGATTTATGTATTGGGTGATAACAATTATCTCTCGATTTATAAGCACTTGGGCGGTTCCAATTTCCAAACCGTTTACACGGCCTCCAATGCCACGTATTGGGCTTCGGCCAAGGCCATGGATATCAGCGGGAATCGATTGGTGGTGCATGGCGGGAGTACGCGCAATGTGAGTTTGTGGAAATTGAACGGCACGACTTTGGACAGCTTGGATGCGGCCAATGCCACGGTCGGGTCATTGCAGGTTTTGGAAGACGTGAACATCACCAGTGACTTGCTGATGGGCGGCAGACTGCATGCCATGGGCGGGGCTTTGTTTGAGGGGGATTCAGCGTTCAGAGGTGGAATTAAGAATGTTCCGCTTGATCCCAAGTTTAAATATTATTATGGTTCTCTTGGAATCGGAGGAGAGTCGTTGCGTACTATTGTCAGAGGCGACTATCAGTACACATTGGATTGGGGGGGTACTTACTTGGTTATTCATGATATATCCAATGGGAAAGAATCGCCTTATCTAGTGGGAGCATTGTCGCTTGGTTTTACCGGAGGGGATTTATTCATAAACGGTCAGTACGCTTATGTCACGTACAATGCGGGCATTTTGCCGGGATATAAAGTAAACGTTTACGATATTTCCAATCCCACTAGTATTTCTTTGGTATCAAGCAGGGCGGTAGCGGCCGGAACAAACGGAACAACTAATTCAATTCTTCAAACGCGCGGCTCTTTGATGTATTTATTGACGAGTTACAGCGACTCCTGTGTTTTGAACACGGTTGATATTTCAGATCCGCGGTCAATGCGTTCTATAGATACATACACGGTTAGTGCGTCGTATGCTTGTCGTGACATGGCTATCAGAGATAAATATCTTTACGCGCTTACTACGGCTACTATTCATAAAATAGACATAACAATACCACGCTCCACCTTTGAAGCGGGGAACGCTGGAACGGTTTCTGTTGATCAGTTGTATTCATTGGATATAAAAGGCAATTATCTCTATGTTTGGAAGGCGAATTCAAACACGGGTTATTTGTCTACATACTACATTAACGATACGGAGCTCGAATGGTTTCATACGGCAACGGTGACTGGTGCGGGCAACGGTGAATTAAGGGTAGCTGGTGATTATGCCTATGTGGTTAATAAAACCACTACCGATGGTGTATCAATGTTGCATATCTTTGAAATTACCGGAAGTTCAGTCGCCGCTGTTCCTATTTTAAGCAAGAATTTGAGTTCTATGGGTGAGGATGCTTATAGATTCGATATTTCAGGCAATTCTTTATATTTAGCTTCTGAGGCACGTAGTAGGGTTTACGCTCTAGATTTAGGAGGTATAAATTCACATGCGGCCAGCATTGGCTCTTTGGAAGCCTATAGAGCTAATGTTAAAGGTGATGCGAATATTGATAGAGAACTACACGTCTTTGGCGGTACTACTCTGGGCGGCAGAGTTAATATGAACAAAGGCGGTTCAGCCAACATGAACGGTGATACGGATGATGATATTACCACCAGCAATCCCTATAATAATTACGTTATTTCCAACGAAGTCTTTTCCGTGATTGACGGACGGAATTTGACTTACTCGGATGCCCTGGATACGGCTTATATTTACAAAACAGCCTTGTTTGTGGCGGCTACGGGTACTTACTCTTTAGGCGCCGGTGATTATGGCCGTAATGTGGGCGTGGCCGTGTCCGTACCGGGTTTTGTTAATACGGGCGGCGGCATGTCGGGCGTGGGTGTGTTCAGTTATTTGAACGGCGGCGGCGATCCGAGAACCGGTATACCAAGCATGTATTCAGCCTCCGGTCTTTTCGGAGTTGACAGCACGGTCAGCACGGCTCATGGGTTGTATGTATATTCCACTAATAACAGTGGTTTTTCCACCGGTGTGTTTATAAATAACAGCTCCGGTTCCAGTGCCAGGACTTTGCAGTTGTATCAAGGGTGCACCAGATCTTCAACTCCGATTTTTGAGGTCTATAGCAATTCGGGCGGGGATCGCGAGTTCTATGTTACTTGCGGAGGTTCGACCTATGCTGACGGGCCGTATTACAATACGGGTGCTGATTATGCTGAATACATGCGGCATGATAATCAAGGGTTGGTTGCCGGCGATGTAGTTGCTTTGGATTTAACGAACGCCAGCTCTGTGACCATGGCTGAATATGGACTGCGTAATCAAACCGTGGGTGTGGTTTCAAGCAAGGCCAGCGTGGTTGGCAACGTTCCATCAGATAATGATTCCGATGCCCCCGTAGATGAAACGGAGTGGGTCATTGTCGGTATGCTTGGTCAATTGCCGACAAAGTTTTCAAATATTAACGGATCCATATCAGTTGGAGACAAACTCATGGCCGGTGATAACGGCTACGCGGTCAAAGCCGTGGGTTCGGGTATGGTCTTGGGCGAAGCTCTGGAGTCTGCGTCGGCCACGGGCACGGTTATGCTTTACCTGCATCCGCATTGGTGGGCCGGAGATTTGTTGGACAGTGAGGGTTCGGTCAATTACGTGCAAGATGACTTGGCTTTCAAAGCCACGGGTTTGGCCACCACTTCGACTCAAGGTTTTGGCTCAAATAATTTATACTTCAATGGTTCGGGTTGGAACTCAATCAACGGTCAAGCCGTGGCCACAGGTTTTGCCATGGGCAACCGCACCACCAATGCCACAACTTCTGTCTTTGAGATTACTTATGCTACGGGCACGGCTGATTCCATGTTTGGTGCTTCGCGAACGATGTTATCCATCACCAATTCCGGTGACATGAGTGTGACGGGTGATCTAACCGTAGGCAGACGCTTGTATCTGGGTTCCAAGACCACGGGTCAAGGTTCAACCAGCACTTATCTGTTCGTGGATGATACTTTGTCGCCCACGTCCACCTACATCTCCACCAACGCGGACGGCTGGCAGACCGAGGATACTTATGATTACGCGGAAAGATACGAGTCTGATCAAGAATTGTCGCCTGGAGACATAGTGACGGCCGATGGTTCGGGTATTAATAAAGTTAAAAAAGCCACTTCCATCCACGAACCGGTGCTGGGTATCGTGTCCACCAAACCGGGTTTTGTAACTGGCCGTCATTATGAAGGCTGGTACCCGATTGCTTTGGCTGGCCGCGTACCCACCAGAGTTTCCACGCTTAACGGCGCCATCAAAGTCGGCGATCAATTGTCAGCTTCGGACATGCCGGGTGTGGCCGTTAAAGCCTTGGGCGCCGGTAATGTGATTGGTATCGCGCTTGAGTCATACGATAAATATGAAGAGGGGTTGATCAGTGTGTTCGTGAAGCCCGGTTACATGGGAGGCATGTTGAGCGAGCAGACGACTGCGGGTGGCACCACGATCATCAATCAGACTACCAATACGACCGTGGCCGACAAGGTAATTGAAGGCTTGGCTCTGATTAAGGCCGGAGCTTCGGAGGTCAACATTTCTTTCGCCACCTTGCAGGCTTATCCCATGATTTATGCCACACCGCATTCTTCGGTGGACGGCTCTTGGTACATTGCGAACCGCAAAGATAACGGCTTTACCATCATCACCTCCGAACCGCAGACGCATGACGTGGAATTCACTTGGATGGCCAGACCCATGAAAGCCGGCACCATTAAATTTGTGTCTGATAATACTTATCACGCGGTGGATGATTTAACCGGCCAGATGTATGGACCAATCAATCCTACGGATACGGCTACGACCACGGAACCGGTTATTGATCCGGCCGCGACCGGCACCGAGCCACTGATAGTTACGGAAGAACCGCAGATCTTGCCCGAACCGCCCGAGGAAACGGCGGACACCCCTACTTCAACAACAAACACACAAAACCAAAACTCAACAACCACGCAGACTTAGTTTGTTCTTCTTCCCTCCCATGAATGGGAAGAATCGCGCCGTCCCTCATGCGCCGCGAATGACTGCGAAAACAAAACTACCAACCAATCCCGTCATAAAGCGGGATTTGTTGTTATCTGTCATTGCGAGCGAGTCCGACGAGTGTGGCAATCTACTAAGATACCGTGTTAATGAGCGAGATTGCCGCGTCTTCACCTTCGTTCATCCTCGCAATGACATAGTATCAGTCATGTCATTGCGAGGAGCTTGGCGACGTGGCAATCTACTGATATGCCAAAAACTTATTATGTTTATATTTTGACCAACAAAACCAACAAAGTTCTGTACGTTGGAGTAACCAATAATCTAGAAAAAAGAGTTTTTGAACATAAGAATAATATATCGGAAAAATCCTTTACGGCCACTTATAATGTACATAAATTGGTTTCTTTTGAAGAAACATCAGATATCAATAGTGCTTTAAATCGAGAGAAACAGATTAAAGCAGGCTCCAGACAGAAAAAATTAGATTTGATTAATAAGGTTAATCCGGAATGGAAGGATTTGTTGGAAGGTTTGGGTTGTTAATAGATTGCCACGGTACGGCGTTCGCGAAAGCCGTACCGCGTCGTGATTACACTCCTCGCAAGGACATGGTTACAGATCGGCGAGTTTGCCACGCTTTATCGAGTTTAGCTCGATTCGCTCGCAATGACAAAATGACAAATAAAAAAAGCCCGACTTTCAGAGTCGAGCGAGGCGCTAGAAGGCGCAGCGGCGCGCGTACAGATCGCGCGTGGTCAACAGGTAGGCAATCTCCTGTTCCGCGTCGTAGAGCATTTCCATGGGGTAGCCCGAGACTTCTTCGAGCAGGCTGGTCTGCTCCGTGAAGAAGCTCTCCTTGGCGTTGTAGCTCAAGCTTTCTTCCAGATGCGTAACCCATAGATTGGTGTAGTCTCCGTACAGATCCGTGAGGTGCGGGATGCTGTAGCCCGCGGTCATCACTTGGTTCTGTTGGTTGACCAGGAGCGGGCTGTAGCCCTTGGCATTGTGGTTCACGAAGGCTCGCCAGTCCTGTAGTTGGCGCACGCGCCAGACAGCGGCGTGTTCATCCGCGAATTGACCGCTCACCCACAGATCGTTCAGATCCGCTCCGCGCACTTGGTGAATGTCGCGGCAAGACGCCGGTATCTGGGCGCTGTCCCATGTCTGGTCATCCAGATTGAAGATGAACAACAGGCCCTGAGTGGCCGCATGGTACTCGTCCAACAAACTGCCCGTGACCAAAAGGTGAGTTTCATCGACCGGCCAAAGGCGGTTGACACGGTAATCGGCCGGCTGTGCAGGCAGGGCGTATTCCGTCACAGTTGTCTGCTCTCTGATGACCAGCCTATGCTCGCCCGATTCGTGCTCGGCCAGCATCAGCAAAGCATCTCCCATGGGCAAGAGATCGTTGATTTTTGCCCAGGGCGGCGCGGTGCTGATCTCGCCCCATTGTTCCTGGCGCCAGTGGTAGAGAGCGGGGCGGTCCTGGCTGTCAGCTCCCAGCATGACCAACTGTTCTTGCATGACGCGCAGGGTTTTGCCGGTCGTTGCCGTTGGCGGCAGGTTGATTAGTTCCCAGCCTGGGTCAGTTTTTCTGGCCAAAGCCGAACCCAAGTCGCTGGACACGGTTACATGCAGACGGCCTTGGTAAAGAGCCAGCCCGCCCGTGCGGTTGACCGGCCAATCGTTCAAGATCAGCTGGCGCAGTTCATCGTCGCGTTGCCAATCCTCGCAGACCGGTTCAGCGTCGGGCGGTACAGCATCAGGCGGAGCTGAATCCGGTTCCGAAGTGCCGCAGGGCGGAGCGGAATTTTCTTCCACGCTCACATTCCCCCCGCATCCAATCAACACCATCAGACAGACATTACCGCTCAAGCCAAGCGTTATCGGTTTACGTGAGACGCAGGACGTGCGACGTGCGACGTTTTTCATGACGACCTCTTCAGTTTTGAAAGTGCGGTTTAAGCTATACCTCTAGTATAGCCTTGCCCATGGCAATCACCAAATATGGCAGAATAAAGCCTATGTGTCAACACTTTCCTACCCTGTCATTGCGAGCGAGTCCGACGAGCACGCCACGGCGTTCGCGAACGCCGTGGCGTGGCAATCTGCTTAGATGCTAGCTAGATGAGCGAGATTGCCGCGTCGTGATTACACTCCTCGCAATGACAGAATAACAGTCTTGCCATCACGAGGAGTTATGCGACGAGATATGGAATTCGCGAACGCCGTGCCGTGGCAATCGGTTTAAATAACAAAAAAGCGCCGAAGCGCTAGTCGAAAGAAAGGGCGATGGCCAGAACCCGGCCGGTCGGATCGCTGGCATAAAGCGTGTTGCACCAGTCGTGGCCAAGATGGAAGAAGGCGCCGAAGGGCAACATGCAGTCCGTGCCTTGGCAGTCGGCTTGGAAGCCATTGCCGAAGAATTGGGCGAACTCATCATGTCCGGAAAGTTGGTACACGGTTTGCCACGCGGTTCCGTTCCAGGCCACCACGGCCGCGGGTTCGAGAATGTTGGAGCCCGAGCTGTCCATCGTCATACTGCGCAGACCGTAGACCACGCCGTTCGGAGCCTTGGTCATACCGGTCATGAAGGCCGGCATGTCTTGGGTGTTCAACAGCTCACCGGCCTGTGACAGGCTGTACATCTTGCGCGCCAATTGGTCGGCGACCAGCAGAGTATCGCCTTGTCCTTGCGAGACGGCCACACGCAAGCCGTGCGGCAAAACCTCATCAGCTTCCTGCTTGAAGAACGTGATGTTGTCCGCCGGCAGATTCAACTCGCCGGGCAACTCCGTGATCAGATCGACTGAACCGTCTTCCGTGTTCACGGAGTAGACGGCCGCGGGTTGCGCGATGCCGGTGATGTTGCAGGGCGTGGGATCGTGACACATGGTGTTCAGCCTGGGCAGAGTCGTTGCTACCAGAGTTCCGTCGTCCAGGCAGAGCAAGGACGAAACGTTCCCCGGCAGCACGGCCTTGGCCAGCTTTTGCGTGTTCTTGCGCAGCTGCCAGACAGTATTTCCGCCATTGCTGGCCAAGTAGTAGCCGCCGGCGCATTCTGTCAGAGCGAAGTCCAACCCTGCGTAGTCCAGCAACTCTTGTCCGTTCACATTCACCGGGCGCTGTTGCCAGGTATTGAGCGCGAAAGCGTCACGCGCTTCCTGCTCCGTGAAGTAGCTGATGGCAACCAGTTGTTGGCCCGGCTTGGCGATGGTGAACAGCGGAGAGAAGAAGCTCTGTTCATCCACGCCGGTGTAGGGCGCACTCCACATCATCAAGCGGCTGAATCCGGCTTTGAAGTCCGTGAAGTCGTAGGCAGGCTGGGTGGGATACTGGGGAGTGCTGGCCGGGAACGTTCCTTCGTTGTCCAGCAGTTCCACCTTGGCGACCAGATCGGCAAAACCATGGATCGTGCCGGCGCTCGAGGCGAGTGTCTTCACCTCTGCTGTGCGTCCGAGCCGGTCCTGTGTCCAGCAACTCATGCCCGGAGGTTTTTTACCGGGCGGGTTGGTGTTCAGCCCGCCGGCGTCAGTTTCCGGTGTCCCCGCGTCAGTCGAGGCGGGTTCAGGATTGGACATGGTTGGTTCAGGGCTGGTATCCGTTTCGAAATTCACATTCCCCCCGCATCCAACCAACACCATCAGACAGACAATACCGCTCAAGTCAAGCGTTATCGGTTTACGCGGGACGCAGGACGAGCGACGTGCGACGTTCTTCATGACGACCTCTTCAGTTTTGAGAGTACGTTTTAAGCTATACCTATAGTATAGCCTTGCTCGGAGCAATCACCAAATATGGCAGAAAAAAGCCCATGTGTCAACACCCTCCAACCATGTCATTGCGAGGAATGAGTCCGACGAATGACGCGGCAATCTACTTAGACGCTAGCTAGATGAGCGAGATTGCCGCGTCTTCACCTTCGTTCATCCTCGCAATGACATAGTATCAGTCATGTCATTGCGAGGAGCTTGGCGACGTGGCAATCTACTGATATGCCAAAAACTTATTATGTTTATATTTTGACCAACAAAACCAACAAAGTTCTGTACGTTGGAGTAACCAATAATCTAGAAAAAAGAGTTTTTGAACATAAGAATAATATATCGGAAAAATCCTTTACGGCCACTTATAATGTACATAAATTGGTTTCTTTTGAAGAAACATCAGATATCAATAGTGCTTTAAATCGAGAGAAACAGATTAAAGCAGGCTCCAGACAGAAAAAATTAGATTTGATTAATAAGGTTAATCCGGAATGGAAGGATTTGTTGGCAGGATTGGGTTATTAATAGATTGCCACGGTACGGCGTTCGCGAAAGCCGTACCGCGTCGTGATTACACTCCTCGCAATGACAGAACGGCAAATAAAAAAAAGCCCGACTTTTCAGAGTCGAGCGAGTTCATCCGCCGGCCAGTTCGCTTGGCGGCGGGTTACCTGCGGCGCAGACCCAGGCCGGCCAAGGTAGCCGCGCCCAGCGCGCCCAAGAGAGCGAACCAGACCCAGGGAGAAGTGCCCTCCGGAGTCTCGGCCATGGGTTCGTGAGCCGGAGGATAAGGCGCGCTTTGGGGCGCACTGCCGGCCGCTCCAGAGGTACCGGCCATTCCTGCACTGCCGGCCGCTCCGCTGGCACCGGCTGTTCCGGTTTCCGCATCATCACCCGCTTCCGGCAAGCCCGCGTCGGGTTCTTCGCCCATGTCCAGAGGAATCTCGAACAGGCGGGCGGTGATGGTGTCAGACACGAACAAGAGGGGTGTGACATCGGGTACAACCTTGAAGTAGACGCCGATGGGTTGTTTGCAGAGGGGGACTCCGGCATCGGCGAACTCATCTGGGCATGGGATGGCGAACTTCCCCCAACTCATGTCGTCTTCATGGCCATCATAACCTGTAAGTTCAACAACCTCTTCCCACACCAAGGGGTCTTCGTTCAGGGCGTAAATGGTCACGCCCTTGAGGATGTAATCAGGATCCTCTGGTCCCCCAGCGTTGCCCAAGATGGGTGGAGTCACCAAATATAGTACGTCGTTGGGCGCACTGATCAGAGCGACTACCAGGAGGGGCATGGAGGTGACTTCTTCCACTGTATCGCCGTCAGACGAGATCTTGTACAGTCGTCGGGCGCCAACATCCCCCATCCAGAAACTGCCGTCTGCCTTGAGCGCCACCGGATAGCGAAAGCTGGTTGGCATGGCGTAAGGCGTGAAGGTGAATTCATAGCAGCTGGAGATGTTCTCATAGTCGCTGGGGATGGGCAGTGAGGCTATCTCGGTAACCGTGTGCGGTTCATCGATGGCGATCTTGATGAGTTTGGCAGGCAATTCAGGGGGAGGATTCAGGGGTGCGTTCTTGATGTAACCGGGCAAGGTGGTCACGACCAGGAATCCTTGAGGGTGAACCATGAGGGTCGAAGGGAGACCAAAACCTTCTGCCAGAATTTTTGGTTCCAGCCCCGGCCGCAATTCGTAGACCGCGTCATCAGAGCTGGTGGCGAAGAAGTAGCGGTTCAGCTTGGTCTCCACGTCAAAGGTAACGCCAGCGTAGGTTTGCAGATCCAGGCCGTTGACGTTGACCGAGTGAGGGATGAAGCAATCGATGGTCCAGTCCGTGCGCCAGTCAGGGAAGTGTTCATCGACGGTTACGGCCCCATTGGGGCTGTAGGTGACTGCGTACGGAGGCTCGGCTACAACCAATTGCTCGTTTTCGAGCTTGAGGTAGGGGGGTGTGAAGATGTGGAGGTCTGACGACGGACTGGTTGTTCCGAAGTCCACCTTGGGAATGACCGGTGGGAGAGCCTCCGCGTCAGATGCGCCTCCGTCCAGTTCGCCGTCCATGGTACGGATCATCGGGTCTTGCAGACTGATGCCCAGGATGGGCCCGCCGTTTTGCATGATGACCCGGGGTACACCGGCTTTGCCGATGACTCCTTTTTTCCAGACGTTGCCCGGCGTCCCGGCTTCTCCTCCTGATCCACCAACAGAAGTCCCTCCGTTGCCGGCTGTGCCTCCCATGCCTCCGGTGGCCGTCGTGCCGCCAGTACCTCCTCCCCCAGGTTCATCGCTCCCGCAGCCCAAGGGCAGGGTCAAGGCCAAAATGGCCGCCAGCAAGTACATCCAAGCGCGGTGCATGTTGTTCATGATCTCCTCCTCCTTAAGAAGGTTGTTCGCTTTTCGAGGTACGAACCTGAGTGTCCGTTATCTTGCTTTTACCATGGTTAAGCGAAAATGTCCAGACTGCTTCATGAAGCATGTAACATGTAACATGTAGCACATAACATATAACATCGTCTCACATTAAACCTATGTACCGCCTTCGGGCTTTCCCTCTCTTGGGTAAGAGAGGGTTAGGGTGAGTTATGCTTAGTGTCCCTCATAATCCCGCTTTCGTCATCCTGAATTCAGTTCAGGATCTCATCACTAAATCATTAAAACCACAGCCATGTCATTGCGGGCGAGTCCGACGAGCGCGGTACGGAGTTCGCGAGTGCCGTACCGCGGCAATCTACATAGTCGACAAGCTTATGAGCGAGATTGCCGCGGCTTCACATCCGTTCATCCTCGCAATGACAGATGGCTTTAGAAACTGGATCCCCGCGTTCGCGAGGATGACGAAAAGACAGGCGTCATCCTGAATTTATTTCAGGATCTCATTACTCAACCAAGTCATTTCGACTGGAACGAAGGTGTAATGGAGAAATCGCTTTGGCTCATCGGACTTAAGGAATCTCTCCACAGAGCCTGCCCTGAGCGCAACCGAAGGGGTCGAGATGACAGTAAAGATAATGATTTAGAAAGTGAGATGCTGAACTGAATTCAGCATGACGGATAAAGTGCCAGGATGACAAAAATAAATGATTGAGTTGCGCTGATAATTGCTTTTTTTGCTTTATTCAGGAATAATTGTCTGACTATGTCACTTCAGATCGGTATCGTTGGGTTGCCCAATGTCGGTAAATCAACTTTGTTTAAAGCTATCACCAAAAAAGCCGTGGATTGCGCTAATTTTCCATTTTGTACCATCGACCCCAACGTCGGCGTTGTCGAAGTGCCGGATGCGCGGTTGGAGCCTTTGGCTAAAATTTCCAAGTCCGAAAAAATAGTACCGGCTGTGATTGAATTCGTGGACATCGCGGGTTTGGTGCGCGGAGCCTCTGAAGGCCAGGGTTTGGGTAATGCTTTTTTAACGCATATCAGAAATACGGATGCCATCGTGCAAGTTTTGCGCGCTTTTGAAGATGAAAACATCATTCATGTGGATGGCGGTATAGATCCGGCACGTGATATCGAGACTATAAATATTGAATTGTCGTTGGCTGACTTGGCCGTGGCGGAAAAAAGACTGGAAACCGCGTCCAAGCAAATGAAGGCCGGCACCAATAAAGAACTGGCTATTTTGATTCCGGCTCTGGAAAAAGCCAAACAAGCTTTGGAGCAAGCCGTGCCTTTGCGCACTCTAGATTGGAGCGATGAGGAACGTTTAGCCATGAAGTCCTTGTCGTTTTTAACGCTAAAACCCATGCTCTATGTCCTGAATGTATCCGAAGAACAATTGCAAAACCTGCCAAAATCCATTATGGACAACGTGGGACGCGTAGGACGTGCGACGAGCGACGACATCGTCCCCATCTGCGTTAAAATGGAGGCTGAATTTTTAGATATGAATGATCAGGAAAAGCAAGAATATTTGCAAGTCATGAATCAAGACAGCTCCGGACTGGATCGTTTGATTGTCAGTGCCTTTCATTCTCTGAATTTGATTACTTTTCTAACCAGTGGAGAGATAGAAACCAAAGCTTGGACCATTACGCGCGGTATGCTGGCTCCGCAAGCCGCGGGTGTGATTCATACGGATTTTGAAAAAGGTTTTATCCGCGCCGAAGTGGCGGCTTTTGATGATTTTGTGGCCTGTAACGGCTGGGTGGGAGTTAAGGAAAAAGGCAAGATGCGTGTGGAAGGCAAAGAATATGAAGTTAAAGACGGAGACATTGTTTTTTTCAGGATAGCCACATGACGGATGGCGTACTTAACGTCCCTAACGTCCATCGCGTCCTCTAACGTATCCCGATAGAATCATCGGGAGAATCCAGTTACTTAGAAACTGGATCCCCGCCTACGCGAGGATGACGAAAAAAGAGGGACGTCATCCTGAACTTGTTTCAGGATCTCATTACACAATAACCATTATTTTTCAGTATGATGAGAAGCGAGATGCTGAACTTAATTCAGCCTGACGGAAGAGCACAGGATTCAGTCATATTATTCTAATACCTCATCAGGTCTTTTTACTATTGAGCAGTTATTATGGATTTGGATTTATATGTTGTTCGTTATACACTGTGTACTATATGTTCTTTGTTATATGTCGTATGTTTCGTGACGTGGGACGCAGGACGTGGGGTAGTCGTTCGCGAAACGACACCCCGTGGGACGTGCGACGTTTAATACGTTAAGTCATTAATTGTTAAATATGATCACCAAAGCAGTTTTACCCGTCGCGGGTTTTGGCACGCGCTTTTTGCCGGCCACCAAGGCCATGCCTAAAGAAATGCTGCCCATCATTGATAAGCCGGTTATTCAATATGTGGTGGAAGAGGCTGTAGCCTCGGGCATCACGGAAATATTTTTGGTTACCAGCTCGGCCAAGCGGGCCGTGGAAGATCATTTTGATGATAACCATGAATTGGAATCCTGGCTCAAGCGTCAGAAAAAGTTCAGGGCTTTGGAACAGATCAAAAATATCGGACGTCTGGCTCGTTTTGTGTATGTCAGGCAAAAAGGTCCGTATGGCAATGCCACGCCCATCCAGAACGTCCGGCATTTGATTGGAGATGAGCCTTTTGCCGTTTTATTTGGCGACGAGGTGATGACCGGCCGGGTGCCGCGCTTGGCGCAGATGATCAAGACTTTTGAAAAATACGGAGACCCTGTTTTAGGTGTTATTCCCACGGATGCGGAAGGCACGGAGAAATACGGCATCATAGACCCGGCGGCCGAAGTGGAAAAAGGCGTGTTTCAATTAAAAGGCGTGGTGGAAAAACCGGGCCCCAAAAAAGCGCCCTCCAAATACGCGTCCATCGGTTCGTATGTGCTGACGCCCGATATTTTTGAAGTCATCAGCAAAACCAAGAAAGGCCATGGCGGGGAGATGGTGCTTTTGGATGCCATATTTTTACTCATGAAAAAAAGACCGGTTTACGCCAAGCTCTTGGAAGGCGAATATTTTGATACGGGCTCCAAGATCGGCTGGCTGGAAGCCAATCTGCGCTTCGCTCTCAACCGTCCGGATCTTAAAGATGACATGCGGGCTTTGTTGAAGAGGTTGAAATGATTAGACGATCAAACGTACAACGTGCAACGTTACGGCGTTCGCGGGCGATGTTACATGCTACGTGTTACATGTTTCGTGACGTTATGGACGTTATGTACGTGAGAGGACGCTAGGCGCGCTAGGGACGCAGTTCGTGAGTCGTGTTATAATAGAATAAGTATGCGTTTCAATAAAATGAAATACCTTGTTTTAAGTTCTTTTTTGACTTTGACTTTGTTTGGCGCGAGCTGTACCAAAGGCCCGGACGCGGCCACGCGCGCGGCTCTACAGCCCAAGACCTTGAATATTTGGGCCGTGGTGGATGATTCGGATGTTTATGCGCCCATGCTTGAAGCTTACAGTATGGCTCATCCGCACGTTAGCATCAATTACAAGCGTTTTAGATTGGAGGAGTATGAAGATGCTCTATTAAATGCTTTTGCCGAAGATAAGGGTCCGGATATATTTTTGATTCACAATACTTGGGTGGGCAAATATATGTCCAAGATCGAGCCTATGCCGGCTTTTACCAAAATGGCTTACAGGTTTGCCGAAGGACCGTCCACCAATCGTACTTACACTTATGAACTGCGCAACGAAAGAAGTATCTTGATTAAAGATGTTAAGGAAGTTTATCCGGATGTGGTGGCCGGCGACGTGCTTCGGCGGATCAATACTTCGGCCGAAGGCAGTCCGGCTGTTTGGGAGGATAAGGTTGTAGCTTTGCCTATGTCCGTGGATACTTTGGCTTTGTTTGTGAACAAAGATTTGTTGAACGCGGCCGGCATTCCCACCATCCCGGACACTTGGGCCAAGTTTCAGGCCACCATTCCCCGTTTGGTTAAAGTGGATAGAGACGGCAAACTTTTACAATCGGGTGCGGCTTTGGGTTTGGCTTACAACGTAGAGCGGTCGGTTGATATTTTATCCATCTTAATGATGCAAAACGGTACCCAAATGGCTTATGATGACGGCAATCCTTCTTTTGCCATCATACCTCCGGGCATGACGCGTGATCGTGGAGACTTGCCGGGCAGACAGGCTTTGCTGTTTTATCTGGATTTTGCCAATCCCGATAAAGAGATCTATACCTGGAATGCTGAAATGCCCAATTCATTGGAAGCTTTTATCCAGGGCAGATTAGCCTATTTCTTCGGTTATTCTTATCATCTGCCGACCATTAAAGCGCGCGCTCCCAAGTTGAATTTGGCCATTTCCAAACTGCCTCAAATAGAAGGCAATCCGGTTTCCAATTATGCCAATTATTGGCTCTGGACCGTGTCTAAAAAATCCGAAAGCACAGATATAGCCTGGAACTTTTTGAATTATTTGATCAAGCCTGAAAATGAAAAACAATACTTGGATTTGGCTAAACGCCCGCCCGCGCACAAATCTTTGATTAATGATTATTTGGAAGACGAAGAAATGGGGGTTTTTGCCTCGCAGATTTTAACCTCCCGTTCTTGGTATAAAGGTGCGGATCCCGGCACCATGGAAACCGTGCTCAAAGAAATGATTGAAGAGAGTGCCAAGGTTGAGGTTGAAGAGTTGTCCAAAATAATGCTCACCTCCCAAGAAAAAGTCAGGCAGACTATTGTGCCCAGGGCTAATTACTGACGTACCTAGCGTACATAACGTACTTAACGTCCTACGTCGCTCGTCCTACGTCACAAAGCACATAGCACATAGCATGTAGCAAGCAACCAGACTGTCGTACCGCGGGGTGTCGTTCATGAACGACTGCCACGCGTCCTGCGTCAAAACCAACATTGTCATTGCGAGCGGAGCGTGGCAATCTCGCTCGTTAGCCAGTTATCTAAGCAGATAGCCACGGTACGGCGTTCGCGAACTCCGTGCCGTGGCAATCTATTAATAACCTCTCCATCATTCTGCACCACCCCTTCGTCATCCTGAACTTGTTTCAGGATCTCATTACTCATCCATGTTATTTCGACTGGAACGAAGGTGAAATAGAGAAATCACTTTAGCTTATTGAGTCCAAGGGATCTCTCCACAGAGCTTGCTCTGAGCGTAGCCGAAGGGGTCTAGATGACAGAGGCGGGTGGGTCTAGATAACAGTAAAGATAATGATTTAGAAAGCGGGATTATGAGGGACACTAAGCATAACTCACCCTAACCCTCTCTTACCCAAGAGAGGGAAAGCCCGAAGGCGGTACATAGGTTTAATGTGAGACGATGTTATATGTTATGTGCTACATGTTACATGTTTTATGCTATAATCCAATTAATCTATTATGTGGTCATTGAGCGCGCGCGGTTTAAAAATTAAAGGACTGGTTTTTTTTGTTTTGTTTGGGGGTTTGTTTTTAATAAATACACAGTCGGCGGCCGCTCAATGCTGGACTGATTATCCCAAGGTGGGCGGAGCTGATCAACCGCTGTCAGGAGTGGTGGCGGCCGATATAGTGGGGCGGTCATGTGAAGCTGATGGCGCCGCTTGTACTGCTAAGGGCGGCAGTTGGGTTTTTCCGAATAAAGGTCCTTTGGGTTGCTCTGGAACCAGCGTGTGCTGTATTCAGCTTAAAGATTTAGGCGAGTGCTATGATAATTATGTAGGGTCAGATCGTCCGAATATTGAAAAAACACAATGTTTTCCCACGGCCGCACAATGCAGCGGTTCCAATAAAAATTTAGGCCTGGGTTATGGCTGCCCTAAAACAGGTACACCATCCGCAGATCAAGTGTGTTGCGCGATTATCAAATCAACTTCCGCTTCCGGTTCGACACCTGCAGCCAGCGGACCTTTGCCTGCCGGCGGCAGTACGGCCGAGTGGAAAAGCGGAGTGCCGGGCGGAGTTCAATTGGTGCCTTGTACGCAAACAGGAGACTGTGAAATAGCTGACTTGGTTCAGCAGGCTGTTAATTTCGCGCGCTGGCTCATGGGTTTGGCCGGAGCTTTGTTTTTGTTGGTATTTGTTTATGGCGGAGCCATGTATGTCATGTCCTTCGGCCGGTCGGATATGGTCACCAAGGGCAAGACGGCTTTGACGCGCGGTGCTATCGGTGTGGTTTTGGTGATGGGTGCTTGGACCATCGTCACTTATGTGGCTGATTCTTTGGGTTATGCCAAAGTTTCTATCCCTGCAACTCCATCAACTTCTCCGACGGAGACCTGTGCCGGAGATCCTGCCTTTGCCGGTCAGTGTACAGCTGGTAAAGCTACTGATCCTGCGACCACCCAGGGTACGACGCCGGGTATTTGTTCAAGTTTTTGCGGAACTCAGTGGACAGCGGCCGGTAAACCGCCCGCGGCTGATCATCCGTGCACCAATGCTGGAGTTATGGATTGCGGGACGGGAAAGGTTTGTTGCCGGTGGAAAAAATAACAGCTTGGGTTAATCAATATTTTCTTTATGTTTCATTTAATAAAAATACGGCCAATAATTTTAATATGCATGGGTTTTTTGGTAGTGGGGTTGTTGGCTGATAGTGCTCAAGCTCGGACCGGTTCTTATCCGGATCATAATTTTTCACCCTCTGAACAAGGTTTTTTATGCCCTCAGAAAGTTTCTACTTGTCCGGAAGGGTCTACACCGCGTGTTTTGGATGCTAATGCTGTTGAAGATGACAGTCTGTTTCAGGGTATGATCTTGAGCAATAAAGGTTGCGGCAGTGGCACCACCAATGTTGGATGTTTAAATTTTATGGGTGTACCGGACGTAATTACAGTATGCTGTAAATCGCCTACCCCGCCTGTGGTTGGCAGTACACCTGCTCCAACCGCCAGTCCTTCGTCAGCTACGGAAAGTTGTAAAATTGGTCTTAGCCCGGCTGGCGCTAACGGTATTTGTATTGAACCAAGTGATAATTATACGGAGGCCAGGTGTATGAATTTGCGGGATGTGGCCACCAATCCTTTGCCCGGCGGGCGGGCTGAAGTTACTTGTCCGGGTACGCCGGTCAAAAAGTGCTGTCTTCAAGATCCTGCTTGGAATGCTCCGGCCGCGCCTACACCCAGCGGTACGACCACCCCCAAACCCCCCACCGAATACAAGCTGGCCAATCCTTTGGGTACGACTTCCATCCCGGTTATTTTGGGCAGAATCATCAGAACTTTTTTGGGTATTGTGGGTGCCATTGCTTTGGCTGTGTTTGTGTACGGCGGTGTGATGTGGATGACGGCGCGCGGAGATCAGAGCCAGGTTAAAAAAGGGCAGGATGCTTTAAAGAGCGCAGTCATTGGTTTGTTTATCATTATGTTTTCTTATGCCTTGACCGGTAATTTTATTAAATTTTGGACGGCTGAAGAACGGGATATTGCGGCGGAAGAAGGCCGGTCTGCGGGTGAGGAGGCTCCTACGCAGGCCGGTAATGATTTATCTACCATTCGATCCGAAGCCGAAGGTGAACAGGGTGAGGTTGCGGCCGGTCAGGCGGCGGCCCAGGAGGCTGGACAGGAGGCCGGAGTGGCGCCTACGCCTTTGGTCGGCAAATGCAATAATCCCAATTTTACACCTGAACAATGGCAGGAGTGTATGGATAACTACGGAGGCACAGATTGGCTGGGGAGTCAATCCACGATTAATAATGATGAACCATCTGGTTTTGGTCAGCCTAATGCTTGCAAATCAGGGGACCCGAATTGCAGCAGTGTAGGTTGGAAGACCGTGTGTAATCAAACTATTTTTGATACGGGTTATGGGACGTATAATGATTTGCAATGCCTGCCTTATGCTGACTGTAATCCGAGTACGGTCGTGTCCAGTGACTGCAGTGCTTTAAGCGCGGCTTTGAATCTCGCTCTCGGAACTCAATTTGTAAACTACGGTTGTGTCAGCATTCCCGGTGTATCAGGTTTTGGTTTGAATTGCGGGTCAGGCGGAGCGTGTTGCAAACCCAACTAATGCTTATGAAAAAGTTATCTCGATTACTGACGGTCAGCGCTTGCTTGTTTATTTTTGCGGTTCAAGCCGCACCTGTTTTAGCGGGTCCTCAATGCACGACGGCCGGCGGTGTCTGCAAGGCTAATTGCGATACGGTCACGGAAAATAATCAAGGTGCGCTTGACTGTACGGCACCGGACGGAAATTGCTGTGTGCCCAAGGCGGCCACTCCCGCGCCCGCGGTTCAACCTACGGCCCAACCAGAAATAACCGTGCCCGAAACCGAAACGGTTAATGTGTCCGGTGATTGCCGGACGGATGTGGGCGGTATCAGTTTTCCTTGTCCGTTGGGTGAGCGCAATGTTTCGCGCATCATCGGATCCCTTATCAGATGGGTATTGGGTCTGGTGGGAGCTTTATTTTTTGCCATGTTTGTATACGGAGGCTTTATGTACATCATCGCGGGCGAAAACGCCAAAAACGCGGAAACCGGACAAAAGACTTTAATCAACGCGGTTATCGGTTTGTCCATTGTAGTGGGAGCTTACATGGTGCTGGGTTGGCTCTTGGGCATTTTTGAAAAAGCGTTTTAATAAAATGGAGGTTGCGCGGGTGTGCTATAATAAAACAAATGATTACGAAAGGAGGTGTGCACACATGAACAAAATTACAAAAACAATGGCCGCTTTAGGTTTAACGGCCAGCATGTTATTGCCCGTGGCGGTTTTAGCTCAACAAGGAACTTTGACGGCCAATGATTTGGGAGTAACGGCCGTAGGCAACACGGTTAAATTGGGCGGAGCCGACGTGCGCCAAACAGCCGCCAATATCATTAACGTGGCTTTGGGTTTCTTAGGCATCATCGCGGTTATCATTGTTCTTATCGGAGGCTTTAAATACATGATTGCGGGTGGCGATGAGAGCAAGACCAAAGAAGCTCGCGGTTGGATAGTTTCCGGCATCATCGGTTTGGCTATCATCTTAGCGGGTTGGGCCATCACCAGCTTTGTCATCGGACAATTGATTGAGGCTACGACCAACGTATAAACATGTAGCATGTAGCATATAACATGTAGCATGTAGCATGTAGCATGTAGCAAGCGTACATAGCGTCCTGCGTCGCTCGTCCTGCGTCCCGCGTCTATTCAACTTGACGTGCGACGACTGGGACGTGCGACGTGTGACGATTGACTCTCCGGCGAGAGTGAGTTGGAAGGGGTTGTGAATTATCATGGCTCCTTCCAGCTATATGCAAAATTTAAAAAAATATTGGTTAAATAAATGGCTCCGGGTTTCATCTTTGAGCTTGGCTTCTTTTTTGTTGGTGCCGGCAGCCAAGGCTCAAAGTATAGCCGCGGGCTTGCAGACCGCGGCCGGCACGGCCGGTTTGCCGGGCGGAGCTGACGCTGATTTGGGTCTGATGATTGGCCGTATTATCGGCAGTCTGATGGGTATCATTGGCTCGCTTTTATTTTTATACATGTTGTACGGCGGTTTCAGATGGATGACGGCCGGAGGTGACGCGGCGGCTGTTACCAAGGCGGTTAGTATTATTAAAAACGCGATCATCGGTATCATGATTATTGTTTTTGCGTACACTCTATCGAATTTCGTGGTCACCAGGCTGGCCAGTGTGGCCGGAGAGCCGCCGGCTCCACCTTCAGGCTCCGGAGGAGGTGAGACGTGTCCTTATTCATGTGCCACGCAGAGTGATATAGAGGCCGCGCAAGATTTAGGTTTGGTCATATCTTGTCAAAGTTCTTCCGCCTGTCCCGCAGGAACGCAGTGCTGTGACTTCGCGTCTCCATAGTTTTTTAATTTTTTATAAAATTGTATTTGGTTGAATTTATAGCTTGAAATTTTGACGTGTGCTATAATAAAACAAATGATTACGAAAGGAGGTGTGCACACATGAACAAAATTACAAAAACAATGGCCGCTTTAGGTTTAACGGCCAGCATGTTATTGCCCGTGGCGGTTTTAGCTCAACAAGGAACTTTGACGGCCAATGATTTGGGAGTAACGGCCGTAGGCAACACGGTTAAATTGGGCGGAGCCGACGTGCGCCAAACAGCCGCCAATATCATTAACGTGGCTTTGGGTTTCTTAGGCATCATCGCGGTTATCATTGTTCTTATCGGAGGCTTTAAATACATGATTGCGGGTGGCGATGAGAGCAAGACCAAAGAAGCTCGCGGTTGGATAGTTTCCGGCATCATCGGTTTGGCTATCATCTTAGCGGGTTGGGCCATCACCAGCTTTGTCATCGGACAATTGATTGAGGCTACGACTAACGTCTAAACATGTAGCATGTAGCATATAACATGTAGCATGTAGTAATATGTTAAATAAACAAATATTTGGACAATTGAGGATTGGGTTGGTGTTGGCTTCGGTGCTGATGTTTTTTGTTTTAGCTGTTTCTTCGGTGCAGGCCGCGGAGCAGGCCGGGGGGTTATCAGCCATCAAAAAAGGCGTTGATTCCACGGCCCAAGGCGCTCAGCTTAAAGCCGGAGAAGGAGTTACTCTGGAATCAGCTATCGGTAATATCATCAATTCAGCCTTGGGCTTGGTAGGCGTAGTCTTGTTCGGCTATCTGCTTTACGGGGGCTATAAGTACATGACGGCCGCCGGAGATTCAGCGGCTGTTACCAAGGCTTTGGGTATAATCAGAAACGCCATTATCGGCATAGTGATTATTTCCATGTCCTATTTGGCCACCGGCTTCATTTTGGATCAATTGATATTATCTCAAGGTACAACCACGCAATTGCCCGCAACTCAGTAAATAATTAAAATAATTATGAATTTACGCCTTAAGACATTCTATTATTCGGCGGCAGCCACGGCGTTAGCATTACCGGCCACGGTCATGGCGGCTGAAAATCCTTTCAACCAGGCCCGTGTCTTAACCAACTCTGTTGGTGACAAAGCCGGTATCAGCACTTCCCAAACTTTGCCCGGCATGGCCGGCAGTATCATTAACGTGATACTCGGGTTTTTGGGCATCTTGTTGCTGTTTTACATGCTATATGCCGGTTTTTTGTGGATGACAGCCGGAGGTGACGAGAAGAAGGTGACCAAAGCCATTGATATCATCAAACAGTCGATTGTCGGCTTGGTGATCATCGTAGCCGCTTTTGCCATTTCAAACTTTGTACTCGGATCTTTGGTCAACGTATCGCAAGTCTAAAATTCGCTGCGCAGCGAAACAAAAATCTCACCTCGTGGTGAGATTTTTGATACTCATAAGTCCAGTCCGCCCCACGTCATTGTCACTCTGAACCCTGTGAAGAGTCTCCTAATCCCATAACACATAATTGCTTTCAAGTCAGTGAAGTGAAGAGTCTCCCATAGCCCATAACACATAATTGCTTCCCGGTTAGTAATGATGTTTATGAAGCGATAATTATTGACATATACCTGAATATATGGAACGGGGTAATATATGCGAATAAAAAATTATTATGTTTATATCATTACAAATCGATATAATACTGTGTTTTATGTTGGCATGACGAATAATTTACTGAGAAGAATCAGTGAGCATCAAAAAGGAGTATATCAAGATTCATTCAGCCAGCGTTATAATGTTTATAAGCTGGTTTATTATGAGATTACAACAGATGTTTATAGTGCTATTTCTCGTGAAAAGCAAATTAAAGGTTGGATGAGGTATAAGAAAGTGGATTTAATATTATCCATGAATCCGAATTTAGATGAGTTGGTTATACAGTGAAGCGTCTCATTGCTATTAGTTAACCTAAACCGCCACCCACACCAGATCCTTCACAGTTATCAGAATGACAGGGTGGCGGCTCGTTTGAGCTGGACAGACAAGGATTCTTCACTCGCCTGTGCTCGTCAGTTTAGGATTCTTCACTCGCCTGTGCTCGTCAGTTTAGGATTCTTCACTCGCCTGTGCTCGTTCAGAATAAAACACCCGCTGGCGGAGAGAATTGCTAGCGGGCGGGCGGAAGGGTGGTGTAGACGGTTGTTCCCCAGCCGGGCGGGACCGTGCTCATGGCGCCGGTCGCTCGGTCGTAGTACACGTAGCACCGGTTGTGGCCCGGCAGGTGGCATGACACTCCTTGGTTGTAGGGCATCAGGCCGTGGTGGACGTAGCCGAAGCGGCTGTACCCGCCGTAGAGCACGTCGTTGTTGCGGCGTTGCTCTTCGAGGTAGATGCGTTGTCGGGCCAGCATGGCGCCTTCGGCGTCCGGCAAGCCCAGTTCGGCCACATAGCGCGGATACTTCTGATCGTTCGTGTTGATAACGACCGTCGAGCTGGCGATTCCGCGATGGCTGTAGATGCCGATTTCTTCAATGCCATTGCGTTTGTGTACCACCGAACTCGAGCATCCGGTCACCAGTACGATACTTATGAGAACCAAAAGGAGCTTGTTCATGACCTTTCTCCCTTCTTGTGCTGGGTCATTTAGTAAAACCCTTACCATTTTTTTGAATAAAAGTCAATACGCGTACCTGATTAACGTCCCACGTCATGAAGCATATAACATATAACATGTAACAAATAAACCAACGTCCCGCGTCCTACGTCAAACCCAACGTTGTCATTCCCGGCTAAGCAGCTGATAGGCTTAATGAGCTAAATAATTAAATCGGTCCCGATACTCGCAAAAAATTATACACTCGCGGTGCCCACCATCGCCTTAGCGTAGGTGGGATCGGGATCCCGAATCGCAGCATCGGGAGAACTGCCTTAAAAGACAATTTGTCACTAACCATGTTCATCATGTTCTATGCTACCGTCTCATCGTCATCCTGAATTCATTTCAGGATCTCAACACTCAAAACTCCTGTCTTCCCGTTAGTGGGAAGCGAGATGCTGAACTGAATTCAGCATGACAGATAAAGCACGAGGATAACGACCATTTAAAAAACCGCCGCGAGAATCGCGAGCGGAGAGGGTCGGTTTGGCCGGTTACGGCCTGCAGTCCGGAGGCCGGCGGTGAGTCCGGCTGTCAGGCCGGCAAGGCTGGTCATGGCGAGGCTTGGTACGAAGGTGCGGCGGCCGGTGAGGACGAGCCGGTTGATAACGGTTCGGAGGTCCGGCGCGGTGGGTGGAGCATTGACCGTGCCGGAAGTTGCCTCGGCAAGAATAACGAGGATTTCGGCCGTGCGAGACAGCTTCTCTCGGGTGAGAAGGCGCGGAGTAATGTATTTGGTGTATGCGCCGATGATGTTCGGCGTAAAACCGTGATCTAGCCAAGCGTTCGGCTTCTCTTTGCCGGCGCATCTCCGAGTAGTCTTGAATGCGTACATCCTGCGTACTGACCACTAAAGTTGCTCCGGCATAGCCCTGGCTGTGTACGTGGACAACAGGCGGTCCGGCATACCCTTGAGCCGACCCGCCGGCCACACAACCGCCGGCCAGGAAAATGCTGATCAGAATCAGTACGAGCTTGTACATGGCCTTCCTCCTCATGTTTGAGCCTGTTTACATATTATCAGCCGCAGACAATAAGACAAGCCAACTAAAGCCCCTCCTTGGTTAAGGAGGGGTATGGGGTGGTTTGTTGCACATTAGCTTTTCTCCGTGTCGTGGCAATCTCGCTGATCAACCCAGTGTTTTAAGCAGATTGCCGCGTTGCGCATTCGCTCCACTCGCAATGACATGGATACTGTTATGTCATTTCGACTGGAACGAAGGTGAAATGGAGAAATCCCTTAAGCTTATTGGCTCAAGGGATCTCTCCACAGAGCCCGCCCTGAGCGTAGTCGAAGGGGTCGAGATGACAAAAAAAGAATGGTCGAGATGACAGGAGGGGAAGAAGTGAAGCAATAAGTTAAGAGATGCTGAACCCCCATTATGTCTTAAGACTTCGAGGGGCACGGTGAATTCAGCATGACGATCATTTGTCATTCCCATGAAAATGGGAATCCACAAAACTGTGCGACATGGGCTTCACCCTCTCTTAATCCCTTCGACTGCGCTCAGGGCAGGCTTAAGAGAGGGCAGGGCGTAAAGCCCCGTGGGGGCCACGCCCCTTTACGGGGGTGAGTTTATAAACTGGATCCCCGCTTTCGCGAGGATGACGAATGGATTCGGGGCGATAAATAAAAAAGCCCCGCATACACTTGTATGCGGGACTAAGTAAGCAAAGAACGAATCTGCCTCCTTTCTGCTCTGCGCCCCTCTCTTGGCGTAAGAGAGGGGATGGGGGTGAGTTAGAGGCCGTACTCGGGCCCGGCCTCCGTGGTCAACCAATTTCTCATGATAACCTGATAGTTGCCCTGGGGCCGGGCTTTGACTTCAGGGATCACGATTTGATGGCGGCGGCATCGGTAGCCACCGCAGTCTTCCAGCTCGCTGAAGGTCTGGACCGGAACGTCCTGCACGTCCAGGCCGAGCGCGCTGGCCACGTGCGGTTCGAAGCGGACCACGCCCTTGGCCATGCGGGCGCGTGTGGTGAATGAAATCACCAACTTTTCACGTCCGTTGGGCTGGGGGTAGTAGGCGGCCATCGGAGCCGAGATGTCCACCGGCGGTTCGGCTTGCGGTCCGTGCCGTTGCGGCAGGGTGATGACCGGGTCGCCGTCCTTGGCCGCGCGGGCGATGGGCGCCAGCACACAAACCAGGGCGACGGCTCCGCAGATGACGGCCGCGGGCTTGAGGACGTAATCCAGCCAGCTGATGTCCAGCGCCTTCATCACCTTCCAGATAACTCCGCAGAGGACCGAGAAGATGAGAGCTGTCAGCAGGTAGGACTTCCAGTCCCCATCCAGGATGAGGATGGGCGTGACACCCGCCAGCCGGTTCATGAGCCCGGACCATTCCACCGAGGCTCCTCCCAGGAAGATGGCGAAGAACGTGATGTACTTGCCATACTTCCAGAACCAGCCGATGGTTTTGGTGGTAGACTCATCCACTTCTTCTTTCTTGCCCCGGCTGATGTAGGCCAGGGAGAAGAGAGAGGCGACGAGGGTGAGCCCCAGCATGGCCAAGGCCACCCAGGGTGTGCACACCCAGAAAACCACGGCCGCGTAGGGCAGCCACATGATGGCGCCCACGTTGATCCATTCCTTGATGGCCGTCGCGATCTTCTCCTCCTCGAGGACGTTGATGTCGATCGTGCCACGGACCGACTCCAGCGTGTCGCCGGGCAGGACGGCCACGGCCAGCTGGCTGGCCTTGGTCAGCAGGAACTCGCCCAGCTTGGTACCCTTGAGCACCAGCCAGGAAAGCACCTCGGCTGAGAACCGGGCCAGGGCGAAGACCATAACCAGCGGGATGAGGCTCAAGACTACCAGCCCGCGGTCTTCCACGCTGACCGCGTAGATGTGTGTGTACACACCCAGCGTCAGCAGACTGGCCAGTGTGACTCCGGCCCACCAGTGAGGCAGGCTGAAGCGAGTTGAACCGAAGATAGTCGAGACTCGGAGACCTTCGGCTTGGTCAGCCGCGGCCGCCGCTTGTTCTCCCAATTGGCACTGCTGGGTGATCTGCTGAAAGTGGTTCAGCAGGATCGGGTCCGAAGGCGCGATGGACAGGATGTTGGCCATCTTTTCCACGCACGACTCCAGAGTTTCCATGCAGGCCATGGCCACGTCCGCTCGGTAGATGACGCGGTAGGCGTTAGCTGTCGCCGCGCTGAATTGCGCCAGCTGGTTATACAAGCCGGCGGTGCCTTGGGCCGAAGTCAGCAAGGCAAGCGAAGGCGGAGCCAAGGGGTTTGCTCTGGTCCGCGCCGCTCCCAGCAGTTGTTCAGCCTGAGCCGCTTGTTCAGCCAGCGACTCGGTCAAGGCCGACAAGCTGATGGCGTATGATTGCCAGGCCGGATCCGCGGGCAGAGCCTGGTTGAATCGCAGGCGCCCGTTGATGAAGTTCCAGCCTGCGAAGAAGAGCTGGCCGACTGTGGCCACGACGCCGGCCGTCAAGATGACTGTGTCTTGCCACACCAGACCGGGTTCCAATCGGTTCAAGGTGTAGAGCCAGGCGCCGGTGGCCAGGGCCAGGAAGGCGGACAGGAGCAGAGCCTTGCCCACCAAGAAGCTTTTGATGCGCTTCAGGTGCCAGGGCAGACGCTCTCCGAGCCAAGCCCGGACGTCCTCTCCGTGGAGGTTGATTTGGTCCCGGACGGCGGCCGGGGGGAAGAACACGAGCCAGAGGCCCGCCAGAAATCCGATGAAGTCCATGTGGTGCACTCCTTACAGCTTGTTCCAGCGACTCCGCCGCGCGGCAGTCACCCGTTGTTGGATTGTTCGGACGTTGGCCCCGTGTCGTGATGACGTGGCCAGTCCTTTGATGAAGGGGTGCTCGGAGAGCGTCCCCGTGACCGCGGCCTGCGCGATTTCGCCGGCCAGCTCCTTGACTTCCGGTTGCCCGAGGGCAAACTGGAAGTAGGTGAACCGGTCTTGGGCGTTACCGCTGTAGTCCAGCATGTCCGTGATCACACGGATGCTGGAGATCTTGCCCCGGCGAGCCATCACCAGCTGGCGTTGCGCAGGTGTGAGTTCCTGCTGGAGCCACTGGAAGAAGTCCGCTCTGTACGAAACCGGACGCCCGGCGAGCGGTGTGCGTCCTCCGGCGATGTCCTGATCCGAGAGCTCGGCCATCAGGTTTTGCAGCGAGCTCTTGCTCTTGGCGAGCAGGTGTTCGTTGACTGATGCCTTGAGCTTGGCCTTGGCTTCTTCGATAGCCTTGGCCTTGTCACCCTCGCTACGGCCGCTGCTCTGGATGGCGATGACGCTGGACATATAGTCCTGCGCCAATTGTCCCAGTTTGGCGTCGCCCGACGCGTTCGTGACAGACCGGAGCAGTTTTCCGGGCGTGCCGGTCAATTCTTCGGCCTTGGCCTTGTCGTCTTTGGAGCGGTCTCTGCCGAATAGGCTTTCGAAGAGGTTGCTTTTCAACCCGCGCAGAGCCCCGCTGGCGCCGGCCCGCATGATACTGTGCAAAGCCGAGCCGGCCATGACGCCGGTCGCGAACTCTGCGGCTTCTTGCAGAAAACCGATGGCCACGCTCTTTTTGGAGTCGTCGCCTCCGCCTCCGCCGCTTCCGTCTCCACTGCCTCCGCCAGATCCTCGTCGTTCCATGATCTGAACCTTTCTACTCTCCGGCTCTAAAGCGCGGAGAGATTTGTCTACGAACAGTTGATTTTGTTCGTTCCGGGCCGTGTTTTTCAGCCACAAGAACATGTCAACGTAGCATAAAATCGAGGATTTGTCAATCCTCGATCCGGTAGGCGACAGCGTCCGGCCCACGGCCTATCTCTATATATCGCTTATCTTGGGCAAATATTTGAGCCAGCTCCGGCCATCTTTCTGTATCAATGAGCGCGTATTTAGCCTGTAAACGGTCATGCGCCACGCTCCAAACTTGTTCTTGGGTGGTACTGGCCCGATTAATGGTTAAAGCAAAATAATCCAAGGCCAGAGCACGGTCAGCTTCATAAAAAAAGGTGGGATCCATGCCGGCCACGTATTTGAATCTTTGGTCGTGGGCCAATAAAATCGGGAATTCATCCCATTGAGCATGAAATATGCGGTCACCGGGTTGAGCTTGTTGGCTGATGGCCTGCAGAGCCGGTTGATACTGGTTGTCCATGAACATGGGTTTGCTGTGCATGACGTGATAACCGTTCCAAACACTGCGCGCCAGCAAAGAACCGGACGCGATCAGGATGATAACGGGAATTAAAAATCTGCCTTTGGCTCCGCCGTCCAAACTCAACCAAGATAATAATTTTTTCCAATCAATCAGTTGGAATAAAGACGCGACCCAAATTACGAGCGCGGGTTGGAAGTATTCAGAAAAGCGTAAACTTTTTAAAGTCAGGGCTCCCAGCACGGCTACCAAGATACCCCAGACAACAGATAGGCGGGCGAATTTTTGCAGTTCATCATCAGTCTCAAAAAAATTTATTTTCCGCGCCGCGAAAATCAGTCCGGGTACGGTCAAAATAATAATCAGTAAAAAAACAGAAGATGCGGCCAATAGCTCGCCTAAATTGGCCGAGGCCCATTCCTGACCCATGGGGATGGCTTGGCTCGGAGTCATGACGCCGATTTTAATGACTTGCACCCACAGAAAAGACAGCAGTTCACGCCTGCCCGGATGAAGTAAAATACCGGTGGCCAAACCGAGCAGTCCGGCCAGTAATCCGGCCCAGGGGAGTTTATAAAGAACAAGCTTAAAAGGCCCGGGAAATAAGGCTTTTTCGTATAAAACATGCCCCATGAATAAAATCAGTGTGCTTAAGGGCAGGATGATCCAACCGCCGTGAGATAGACTGAAGAACAAAGCAAAAATAAAAAATAAAAAATAAAAAATATAGGATGAAGATTTAGATATATTTTTTTTATTGATGAGTATCAGGCTGGTGAGGGCTAAAGAAATCATCCATAACAAGATGGCTAAGGGTGAAGCTTTGCCTAAAATTAAACGTACGGAAAAAGGATATAAAAGAGAAAGCAGAACGGCCCACAGCCAAGCGGGTTTGAGTTTTAATAATCTAAAAATAATATAGATCACCATCATGCAGATTAAGGCCAAGGTGATCGAGGATAGGCGTGAGCCTTGAGTTAGGCCAAAAATATTTACAAAAGGAATTTGTAAAACATGAAATAAAAAATGTTGATCCGCAAAGTGCCGGCCCAGAGTGGTTAGGTCCAGCCAGGGAAAGCTGGTAATCGCGCCTTGCTCATAAGTCAGCTTGGCTATGGTGGCATGATAAAAAGCATCCGGGTCTGGCAGTTTGTTCCAGGGCATGAGGATGGAAAACCAGGATAAGAAAAAAATAAGCAATAAACTTGGTTCCAATAGTTTTTTATAGTTTGGCTTGAGCATTGACTAACATGATAAGTGATGCGGAGTATGAAGCCAAGATCGCGCGGCGAACGTACATCACGTACCTGGCGTCCTCTCACGTACCTAACGTCGCACGTCCCGCGCCTGCCCACCGAAGCTTTAGCGAAGGCGGGTCCTACTTCACAAAACATGTAGCACATAACATATAACATCGTCTGACATTAAACCTATGTACCGCCTTCGGGCTTTCCCTCTCTTGGGTAAGAGAGGGTTAGGGTGAGTTATGCTTAGTGTCCCTCATAATCCCGCTTTCGTCATCCTGAACTTGGTTCAGGATCTCGTAACTAAACCATTTAAGCGACATCCGTGTCATTGCGAGCGAAGCGCGGCAATCTATTAATAAACCTTCGTCATCCTGAACTTGCCGTGCCCCTCGAAGTCGTAAGACATAGTGGGGTTACAGGATCTCTACACTCAAAGAACTCCTTTTTTACGTCAATGTGGAAGCGAGATGCTGAACTGAATTCAGCATGACGGATAAAGCGCGAGGATAGCAAAACGCTGTAGATCTCATTGCGAGGAGCGAGTCAGACGAGTGACGTGGCGCGGCTTTCGCGAACGCCGTACCGTGGCAATCTGCTGAAATTACCGCTTATAAGCAGATTGCCACGTCTTCGCTATCGTTCATCCTCGCAATGACATGGTTGTTGTTCTGTCATTTTGAGAAATCCCTTTAGCTTATTAAGTCCAAGGGATCTCTCCACGTTGGTCGAGATGACAGGGGTGGAGGGTCTAAAAGACAAAGGAGAGTGTAAAGAATAAGAGTATAAATAGTAAGCCTTAAATGGCTAATTTTAGCCAATTTTTTATATACTTATATTTTCGAACAAATGTTACATGCTACGTGCTACATGTTACATGCCCCACGGTTGACAAAACCGCTAAAATATGCTATATTTGTTTGTTATTTAGGCTGACACAGCCGTGCCTGAATAGCGTTTCCATAACCCAAAAAACGGCTTTTCGGTCCTTGCGGACCTTGGACAATTAACAAAATCTCGTCATTCCCGTGAAAACGGGAATCCACGAAGCCATGCAACATGGGCTTCACCCTCTCTTAATCCCTTCGACTGCGCTCAGGGCAGGCTTAAGAGAGGGAAGGGGTGAGTTTAGAAACTGGATCCCCGCCTTCCCACTTCGCTATGGCTTCGTGGGACAAGACGCGAGGATGACGGAAGTAAACAAGGAACAAACCTCGTGCGCGCGAGCGTTCAGAGGTTGGACAATTTTCGCCCTTACGGGGCAAGGAGATTCCGATGAAAGATAGCGTCATGTTTTTGGTGATCGTGTTCTTGGCGATTGTTGCCTCCGGTTGCGCCAAGCAGCCGAGCTCTGACGTGCGCGTGGTCAAGCGTGGCTCGCTCGAGTGCAAGGTGGTTAAGGTGTACGATCCGACCTCGCGCTCATACGTGGAGGAGGATACTTGCAACACGGAGTACGGACTGCGCGGACGCGTGGGTATGCGTGCTGGTTACCCCGTGGTACTTGCCAGTCCGGCCGAAGCAGCCCTCATGACCGCGACGCACAACCCGGCAGCCCAGCGTTGCCAGAAATTCGTAATTGAGATGTCGGACGGTAGCACTCGTGAAGAAGAAGAGTGCCTGCCAGCCGACGCCCGCGTCATCACGCGGATGCCAGCACGTTCGCCCGTCAATCTTGGAACAACAAGCAAGCGCTGAAAGGCGCAGGAGAACGATCATGAAGAACTGGAATTTCGCGATTCTCTGCGTCGTTATCTCGGCGCTTGTCACCGGCTGCATCATCAACAAGCCTGCGCCGTCGGCGCCTCTCTCGGCCAGCGAACCGCTGCCGTGGGAAACCGGCGCGACCGTGCAGGTCGAGGCTGGTGGTCCGGGCACACCTGCGGCTAGCGCGTCCGCCCCGGTCGTGGCCACCCCGCCCTCCGCCCCGGTTGTTGCCACCGCTATCGCCCTCCCGATCCCGTACATTCCGCCCACCCCTCCGGCCCCGCCCCACGTGGTCAGCCGGCGACCGGTCGGTCAAGCCTATCTGCAGACCACGGTCGACACCGAGGCGCCGGACATCATGTCCGTCCGCCTGGTCAACGACAAGCCCTTCTACGCTTGTCTGATCTCACCGACCCTCATGAGCGGCGAGCCGGTGTTCAAGCCTCGGGCCGGAGCCTTCGCTCAGGATTTCATGCCCCCCGAGGCTGGAGTCCCGTGTATGGCCGTGTTGGCCCCGCGCCTCCCGGGCATGCCCGGTGACGGTCCGACCGCGGACTTGGCCGTGACCGCCCCGGGTACATATACTCTGCGTGTGATTTACTACACGCACAGTACCAACCCGGTGCGTGTGCGCATGGGGAACGTCCGCACGTTCTCGTTCCCCAACGTCCCCGGGGCTGGGACTCAATGCTCGTTTCCGCAGGGGTGCCTGTACAAGCACCACCTGTAATCGTCGGCCGCGGTTGTTTCCGTTGCGAGACGACCGTTCTTAACGGCTCGCGAGTTCTTCGCTGGAGCCGTGCCACCCGTGTTCTCACGTGTTCAGCCTTAAGCTGACATGCTCGAGACACGGGTGGTTTTTGTTTAACTAAATAAACGTACTTAACGTACCTAGCGTCCATAACGTCCTATCACGTACATAACGTCCTACGTCGTTATTCCCTCTCTTGGGTAAGAGAGGGTTAGGGCGAGTTAGGCTCTCGCGTATCCAACGTACTACGTCACAAAACACATAACATGTAGCATGTAACAAACGTAGACGTCCCGCGTCGCTCGTCCTGCGTCCCACGTCAGGAACATTCCACGCCTTCGGGCTTTCCTTCCCTCTCTTGGGTAAGAGAGGGTTAGGGTGAGTTAGGCTCTCGCGTACCCAACGTACTACGTCACAAAACACATAACATGTAGCATGTAACAAACGTAGACGTCCTACGTCCGCGAGGATGACGAAGGTAAATCCAATGCGTTTTAAAAAGAAATCCCCTCGAATGGTATTCAAGGGGATTCCTCCTACGTGCGTCGCTGCCAAGCATGGGTGCAGCGACTGCGTAATTTTTCTCATGCCGCACGTTAACAGTCAATAGATGAGTGGTGGATAAAAAAAGAAGTACGAAATTTCGTACTTCAATTTTTTTAAATTCTGAACGTGGGTTTTTCGTCCGGTAATTTTTTTTGTTCATTTTGTTCACGCTCTTGCTCCTTTGGTGCGGGTTCTGATTTTTTTGGTTCAGCGGGCATCCAAGGCGGAGTGGAAATTTTTTCAGACTCGGTTTTTTTCGGTTCCCAGGGGATGATGGGTTTTTCAGCCGGAGTATTTTGGTGTTTGGTGACAGAAACGGGTGGGACAATCGGAGCGGGCGGAGGGTTTTGGGTTTTGGGAGACAGTCCTTGTCCGGTTAAGGGTACCGTGGGCGGTTTGGGTTTAAAATCCGCAGGCCTTTCCGGCAGTTTGGGATTCTCTTGCCACTTAAAAACTATCAAACCGATAATAATGATGACGATCAAAGCAATGATGCCGAACAAAATCATTTGCGTGCCAAAAGACAGGCGCGGAAGTTTGTCTAACAAATTATTGAGAGTAGAAGAAACGTTTTGCGTGAAAGAGGTTTTATCTTGAGTGGGTGCGGTACCTGCGGTGCCGGTGGGCGGAGCCTGGACGTCCGGCACGGGAGAAGCAAAACGCTGGTCCCATTGGCTTAACATTAAACGATCAGCTTCTGATAATTTGAGATCTCCCAGCGGATCGGCGGACGGAATGTTGTTCGGATTATCGCCCAAGCTGTTTTCGCCCGTGTAGGCCACGAGTTTGCGCAAAAATTTGTAGTGATTGTCCAGGGCCTGGCGCATGTCGGCCGATCTTTGATCTACAGGCACTTCCAATAGCTGTTTAACGCTCAAAGCATAGCGCGCCGGGCGCCATTGTTTGGCCGTGCATTCATTGTCAGTTCTCATTACAGTCCAGCCCGCACTCCATCTTTCCATGGATTTCATCCATTGTTCTTGTCCCTCTGGCACCTCGGTGGCGATCAGGCCTGTGGTAATGGTTTCATACATGCTGTCCCACCAACTGACTAAGGGCATGGTCCGGCCAGCACAAGGGATCATGTCCAAGAGCGCGCGATGAAGCATGGCATAAGCTTCCGGATCATTGTTGTCCATCTTCCATTTGGCATGTCCTTGATCAAAATAAGTGATGGCGCTGATATTGGCATAGGTCCAATAAATATCAGGGGCTGTGCGCGCGTCCAAGTTATTAAATTCCCATTTGGCTGACTGGCCGGAATAGGTTAAGGGAATCAAAGTTTGTTCATTGTCCATGCGACGCAGAGTCACGTTCCAGTTGGCCGCTGTGTATGGGAAAATCGCTTCCAAACTGCCGGCTGTGATGGTGCCGGACCAGGCCTTGCCGGTTTGAAAGGCAAAGCGGAGGGTTTCTTGGTCAACGGGTTGCAGAGCTCGAATGTCCACTATTTGATCAGCTCCCGGGGCCATGGACAAGTTTAAGACCATGGAAGGCGCGTTCAGATTGGTGGAGGCGTAAGTGTGATTGACCGCGCCGGACAAGGGTTGTTCCATGCCATTGATAAAAACAGCGGTGATGGCCGGCTGCATGTCTTGTTGGCCGGCTAAAGGTATGGCCAGTTCAAAGCTTTGGGCAGATCCCGGATTGTGCAAGCGGTAAGTCATCTGCACGGGCACGGAGTTGTGAGTTTTGCCCGCGTCCATTTGATCGAAACGGTAAGTGACCCGCAGTTCGTTGATTTGCACGGGCGTTTCCGCGCTCGCGCCGATCAGGCCGAGCTGCCAAGCGGGTGCTTGGGCGGCGGCTCCGGCCAGAGGCAGAACCAGCATGGCCGCGCACAGGAGTACCAGATATTTTCCGGCTTTAAACATGGATTGAAACATAAGTTTGAAAGCTAAGTGAATTAACTACACTTTAGGCCAAAAGCATTGATTTTGTCCACTTTTAATCATAAAAAAAACCGAACCCGATAATCGGGCCGGGTTAATGTTTGTCTATTTAAAAACGGGGTTTAAGCCGAGGCTTCGGGCTTAGCCGGTTCCGGTGTTTCTTCTTCAACCCAGAGATTGAGCAATTGCAGGGTTTTTTCAGCCGTATCTTCGGCTTCATCGATGTCCAACATCTCTTCCAAGATCATGTGATTGATCATGGCCGCCCGGCACTCGGGTTTGGTTTTAAGCGTACCCAGTTCGTCGTAACACAATTGTTTTAAAGTCTCGTGGTTTGGCATACGTGGAAATTATAAAGGCTTGGCCGGTAATTTACAATATTTGGCAAACGAGGCAATAATCATCAAATTAAAAAATCAAAATAAATAAATATAAATTCAGGATGTCTAATCGGAGATTTTTTTAAGGGAGATGATGTTGGGGATGGAGGCGGATGGGATGTCCAGGGTTAGGTTTTGGTCAGCGTAAGACAGGCCGGTGGAAGGTCCGCCATCCAGGTTGATGGCCGTGTTGAATTGCTCGGGTTGCGCGGCCAGCCAGTTGGCCAGTTCGTATAAAGAGATAACGCCCGATTCGGTTAGGATGATGTATTGAATGTTATTCGAATCTTGCGCCAAAACGGTTCGGCGAGCGTATTTTTGAGAATCTTCTTTGACCAAGGCTTGGCCGTCAAAAAGCAAAGTTGGAAAACTTAAAAAAGCTTGAGTCGCGGAGCTTGGTTCTAGACCAGGTTGTTGGGGCAGATAATTCAGTTTCAAATTTCCATCCGTGATGGTGATTGAGCCCGTGTAGCTGTTGGGATTTTTTTGCGAATCCGCGTCCGGCCAGCCAATGGAGCTTGTTTGGTCGTCGCTCTGATAAAAGCCCGTGGGAGTTTGAGACTCGTTAAAATACGAACCATTGATCACCAGATGACTGTTCAGATCTTCTCTCCAGCGTTTAACGGTTTTGGGTTCTTGGGGTTGGTTCTCCAGGCTCCATTGCCACTCATCAGCCGGCAGTTTGACCAGGATAAAATTTATTGTTCGTCCGTCTGCAAACTCAAGGCTTCTGCGCTCCATATTGGCGGGCAAGGGCTGGGTTTGATCGATAGCCGGCTCGGATGGCTGTTGGTTTAAAATTTGTCCCAAAGGCTTGGGTTCAGGCTGGGAAGGTTTTTCCAAGGTCAAACAACCGGCTCCGGCCAAAGACAGCCAGCTTATGAGTAATAGAGGTAAAGCTTTAGACAGCATATTTGAATTATCAGCATACAACAAATAATATTTAAGGCCAAACCAACAGGGCAGGTGACGACCTCGACAAAACAATTCATTTTCGTTAAACTTGGCTGGAATTAAAGATTAAACCCAGACACCGGTAATTCGTAATTTTTAATTCGTAATTGAATCCGGGAGGGGTGACAGAGTGGTCGAATGTGCCGGACTCGAAATCCGGTGTAGCCGCAAGGTTACCGCGAGTTCGAATCTCGCCCCCTCCGCCACGGCGTTCGCGAACGCCGTGGCGGTGTTTTTTGAACGAAGTTCGAACATTTTTTGAGCAAAACCCCCAATAAGGAAGCCAGCCCCACCGTCGCTCGGAAACCTCGCCACCCCGCAAAAAAGTTTTCTTCACATTTTTTAATTTGCGCGCGCCGATTTTTTT
>MWCR01000012.1 GCA_002070095.1 Parcubacteria group bacterium ADurb.Bin192
GATTTTTTGGCTGGTTTTTACATCCGTTCTCACTTGCACCCTATCTCCATTGGCGTTAATAAGCGTCGCCAAAGGCACTGTTATCGGTATGTAACCGCTTTTAAGAGCCATTTTATAATCAACGGCTCCGGTACTTTGGTACGGTACGATAGTCCCTTTGTTAGGATCTTTTAGATAGACTGGCATATTGTTAGTATTTTAACATTAAACTTGCAATTCGATAATTATTCCGTCCGCTCCGTCGGCTGGACTTACTCCGTCTGCACCAGCTTGACCGTCTAAACAGTTCCATGGAGCAGGGGGAGATGTCCATCCCCTGTTAAGTGCGCTAAGCCCTCCTGCACCGCCAAGACCACCAGTTCCACTTGCTCCGCCTGCAACGCTTACAGTCCCCGTTCCCGTGAGCGAACCGTAAATTAAAACAATAATTCCACCAGCACCGCCTCGTCCACCGCCTCCGCCTCCACCGCCTCCAGATTGAATTGTGCCGTTATTCACGATATTCCGAGCGCAAATAACCAACGTACCTCCGCCTGATCCGGACCCTCCACCTCCGCCTCCGCCTCCGCCTGGCGAAACTCCATAATAATAACCCGAAGCACCACCTCCACCTCCACCAGCACCGCCATAACCGGCGTAATAGGTGAGATATGCCAATGCCGTCGCAGCCGCTTTATCAAACATTTCCACGGCAAATTGTATGCAATATGGTCTGATTTTAGAGGCGCTTGATAACACACCAGAAGCACCACCAGCCCCACCGTTGCCACCATCAAATGCTAAAGGTGTGCCATTATAACCAGCGTCTCCGCCCTTGCCACCAGCCCCAGAAGCACCCGAAAAAGCCGAAGCAAAACTATTTGATACATTGTTTCCTGTCACGCCTGCCGTGCCTGCCTTACCCGCACCACCCGACCCTGAATAATCACCCTGCCCACCGGCAGATCCAGCTTTACCTGCTACTGAACCATATAAAGATTGAGAAGCGAGCGCTGGTCCAGCCGTACCGCCTGCGCCTGGGTCTCTGACGAACCCCCTTAATCCGTCTGTGCCTTTTTCACCGTTCCAATGAATAGCTCCATTGTTTGTAAGAGTGTTTTTTACAAACAATCTATAACCACCTGTTTTCAAAGTAACGCCCACGTTAATAGTGAGCGTATCCAAAAATGCGTCTTTGGTAAGAGTGTAAACCGAACCTGACTTGGAAGCCCAACCTACCGTTGCCGAACCGTCCAGGGTTGCTGTGCCGTCTATTCCAGAGCCAAAAATATGTTCATTACTGATTGAAGAACCGTTAATAATGACATTGGTTGCTGTCATGTTGCCATTCATGTCAACCGAAAATGGAGCGTCTAAAAACTTATCAGCCCCAAGCCAAAGTCCTGATTGATCTCCATGAATAGCTGTTGCGCCTGCGCCCAATCTTAAACTACGAGCATTTGTAACATCTTGCTGTTCCTGTAAACCTTGTTGCACCTGACTTGGATCAAGGTAGGGGATGTCTGTAAATAAAGATTGTCCTTCTTCCATAGCTAAATTGCAATTACCAAACCCTCCACAACGGGAGTGTCATTACTGCTTGGCACAAGTTCAACACGAACCTCAAACGCCTGTGAATCTGGTAAATCCGTAGTATCTACATTGATTATCATGTGTTCTGCGTCAACGACTGTTGTTAGTGTAGTCCAAGAAGTAGCGTAATTGTTTTTAGCTTTCACAACCACCGATGTTCCGGTTGGAAGTTCACGATATGGAACGGCTAGTCCGATTTGTTTTCCATTCAACCTATCTGTATTTATTATCCTGGTTTCAAAATATCCCGTTGCTTTGTTCGATAAATCCAACACATCAACGCCGTAAGTAGTACCACCGTTATCATCTTGCCAAGCCACGAATAATAAATCACCCGAAGCCTCCATTGATAAGATTTTTACGTTTGCCGTGTGTCCAGTTGAAATTACATAATCCAAAACTAAAACATTCGGGTAATTATTGGAGTAGCCTCCGAATGAATAAACGCCCTGTAAACAAGGATTGCCACTGTCGTAAGATATACCAAACATAGGACGGCGATCAAAGTGCGCAACCGCATTAAGAGCTACTACCGCCTTATTTGTGCTGGTATATATTCCAGGAATACGTTTTACGTGCTGACCATAGTTTCCGTCATAAGAATAGACGTTGCCTTTCGTCCCAGCCGCAAAAAGGGTTAAATTGTCTGCCGGAATAAAAGCACGTATGCCAACCTCCGGCACTTGATCATCAACCGTCCAGGAAATTGCCCAACCATTCCAGCGAAATACACGGCACCAATTCACGTTATTGGCAATAATTGTGCCAATCGCTAAAGATTCACCCGATTCTCCAAGTGCCGTAACAGTGTATGTGCTGTCCAAGTCCAAAGCGTCACCTGTAAATAAACCGCCCTCAACCTGTGCAATATAAAAACCGTCGCCGATATAAAGGATTTTATTTTTCTCTTTAATCGGATGATATGTCGCATTTGTATTCAAAAATGTAGCCCAACTGTCATCTCTGCCTGCCCATGCCGTTGGTGCGCCAACCGCTACACGTCCTAAACGGCTCTGCATGGAATAATAGATATAACCCTCAAACTCATAAGCGTCTAAAATACCAGCCGATCCTGCGGCTGGTGAAGCGGTTGCTTCAAGCGACCAAACTCCGCCTGACGTGCGTTTCCATATTTTACCGCTTGTTTTGCCAAAGAAATAAGTATTCCCGTCGGTACAAGGGAGAATTTTTGATACCGGTCCATCAACCGTAGTGCCACTGTCTTTCACGAGTGCCTGATTGCATTTTATCGCTCCAGGCTCGGAATGAATATCAAGACCAACAATGTTTGCCATTGAGTTCGCTATGCCCTGGTAACGGCTGTCTGCTATTCCGCCCAGGTTAATGTCTTTTAATTCAAATGGTTGTTTCATAATGTTGGCGGTTGTTTTGTGTGAATGAACACTAGAATAGCAAACATCAACGATAATATCGCCGAGATCCAAGTATCACCATAATCTACATACATATCCTCCCTCTATAAGTACCGCTTAATAGAGGAAGATCAGATATGGGACTAAACATATCTGCCCTTATTTAGGGAGGATAGGCATGAAGTATCCGCCGTCCGCCAGCAATGACGCTGACGGAGTTGATAAGTTATGCAAGGAGGAACATGCACAACTCACCGTAACACCCATGCTTGCTGGTAAACATAATAAAAACCAGCTTGTAAAGAGCGATTGTCCTTACGGACGGACGCCGGATCTATCTCCATTTTTGTTTTTACAATACTCAATAGACTGTATTACCTTCCTATCAGTTTCCCTGAACTCTCTGATTGCATGAACCATCTCTTGCTGGACCTCTGTGTTTTTGGCTATCTGTGAACCCAATGCGCCATAAGCCTCCTTATGGTCTTTTTGTATCTCTCTATTTGTTTTGAGCTGATAAACGAATAATCCGGCCATGATGAGTAATGAACCCAATCCCAACCCTGCTTCACTTATCGCTTTGATGATTCCCTCCTCCATATCTATTGCATCAATTTATGCGTTCCATGCGCGCCAGCCCAGATAAGACCGGCTTCAAGGATTTTTACAAAAACATCTTGCACGCTTTCCGGCGTAAGAGTTCCTGATACTAAACCCACAAATACAACCGCTAAGGCTGAAAAAGCCGCCGCCGTTGCACGTAATGCCGGTTTATTACCCTCCGTGATCCACGGTATTTGCTTGGCTCGCTTTACCGCTTCGGTAGCAAACCATACTCCGCCAGCACCTCCGGCGATAAGTAACGCTGTACTTAGGATTTGTATAAACATGTCCATATACTTATTTGGTTAATTCTTTAATATCTCCGACGGGCTTAACCGTCGCAGGTTTTAATCGTTCATTGATTTTCTTGACTATAACGTCATCTGATAACTTGCCTTGAATAACAGGTTCGTTCTTAGCCTCTGCGTCCTCGTTTGTGAGTGTTGCGCATAGCTGTAAATCCTGCCACGTTCCCTCGAAATGCGTCCTGCCTGACGTTAAACCTGCGCAATAGGCTCTTTGTGCCTCATACTCCGCCTTGCTCAAGGGAACGCAATTTTGCCCCTTGTCATCGCACTTCTGCAAGCTGGTCTGATACTGTTCGACTTTCTTTGTAACAGGATCTACTGTGGTCATCTCTTGAACCGGTTGCTTAGTGGCTGTGATAGCCAAAAACATTCCAGTTCCTAGAACCGCTACCGAACCTGCGCCTATGAGTGATTTTGGTATTTCCATATTAGTTTACTTCGTTACAAAAGATTTCATCAAATTCTACATAGCCACTAGCTTGTTTATGTCGCAACGTCAATGTTCCGCTTATAGCCGGTGTAAATACTCCTGTGTCAAAGTATTGCCATGTATTTGAATTAGAACCAGTGATTAAAGACTCAGTGCTACCCCCAAAGCCTAAATCAATCGTTGGTATTGCAACACCTGCTCCGTCGCCTCTGTACCAGCCAGTGCATCTATAACTCTTCCCAAGTGTAAATACATTGGCATGATAGGCAATAGGACCGAATGTATTGGTTGGTTCAACTCGTAGAGCTTGCCCATATTTACCTTGAACTTTGTATAGTGTCGCATAGTTTAACGCCGTCCATTGTGAAGTGCCGCTAAGAACTCGCTTGACCGACATGTTATCCCATTCTGTATAATGCCCGCCTGCGCCACCAGCATAAAGATTAAAACCTCCATTAACTGGTGCTGTATAATAAAAATCAAATGGTTGCCAATCGGTTGATATTGCACCAATCCATGGAGCGTAAGTTAGTGCCCCAGTTGGATATAGTATTATTGGTTGAGTTGTTCCGTCGCTCCTTGCAACGCCTGTAACGTGATACGTCTGATAAATTGTAAAAATATCTTGTTTAGCGAATGGTGAACCACCCGTTCTTAAGGCTCTCAACAGATACGAACCTTCATAAGGGCTAGTTGTTTCAGCTGATATTGTTACACCTCCATATGTACCCCACCCCGTAGTATTACCAGTTTCAAGAGTGCCATTTGTTAATAGCTCTGCGCCATAAGTAACTTTCTCCTCCATGTCGCCGTCGGGTACAAGTTGCTTCTCACTGTTAAGCGTTTGCCCTTTGTATTCAGTAATATAAATCTCATCCCACTGCGAATTATTGCCTATGCCACTACTAATGTGTCCGTAAAACCTCACAAATTGGCTGTTAGCCACAAATGTCACGTTAAATGGTTGCCATTGTGTCGAGGCTGTACCAGTCCATAAAGCGGCATAAACCCCCTGCGATAACTGCGGGATTGCTACGCCGTCAACACTTCTTGCGGCTCCTCTTACGTTGTACGTCTTGCCGACAGTTAAGATATTGCCCGTATAGGCATATGGTGTAATAGCTGCACTAGCACTAACTAAATTTAATGCCTGTGTCCCTGCGTATGCTCCGGTTGTTGACTTTGTTATCGTGACGTAATTTTGAAAATAATTTGCCGTGCCAGCACTTTCCATATCGCCGTCAACAAGTATCTGCTTCTCTGCATTTAGCGTTTCGCCTGTGTATTCGGTAACATAAACCTCATCAAAACCTGCCGAGCCAGTCGCACTCACGGTCAAATAAAAATTGGCACTGCCATTGGCTACCCCTGTCAATGTCGAGCATTGCCAGTCTGTTGACGCTGTCCCCTGCCAGTAAATTGAATTGCCAATATAAACGCGCGGATATGCTGTACCATCTCCTTTGGCACAAAATCTAGCCGTGTATATTTTGCCAATAGTCAATACTGGCTGATATGTCTGATTGCCTCCAGTAGTGTAATCGAGCTTCATCCATTGACCGCCATCAATACCTCCAGTTGCTATTTTAGTTGCTGTTATGCCGGGAGCTTTTGTCCATGAGGTTGTACCGCTACTTGCCATGTCTCCATCTGCCAGCATTTGCTTTTCTGCACTACTCATCGTCCCAATCGCAAAACCTATATTGCTAAGCGACAATATCGTGGCAAGTGTAATAAATAGGATTGCTAGTTTTTTCATATTACAAGCAGAATGATGTTGAGGTGGGTGTTAGTGTCGGATATGTGCTAGAAGTTGAAAATGTCAAAGCCCCACACCCGTCAGTTGTTCCTATGTACATGTAATTCGTAACATTGGCTTGCCCAAACTTAAACCTTGGCGCATGGATATTTACGCTTCTATTTTTTACAGCATTAGCCGCTCCCGTATTCTCGCCGTAAAAGCTCATCATATAACTTGAACCCATTGAAATAATCGCATTGTTACGAGTTCCTGCCGCCGGTGTAGCGGAAAGAGGAAAACTCATAAATGGATACGGTGAACCCGGGTCTGTTGCGCTCTTCCATGAGCCTGTATTTAAGGTGTCGTAAACGTAAGCGTCTTGAACGTGGGACTCTGCGTAAGTAAAAGCAGAAGAACCCAAATCTCTTGTATTATCGGTTGAGGGAACAATATCAGCCATTGTTACGTTGTTGCCTCCAACTCTAAATTTCTCACTACCATTGGATACAAGACCAACATTTCCAGTACTCACGCTAAAAATACCTGTATCGTCATCACCTGCGAAAGCAACGCTGGGTGCACCTACTGAGCCTACGCCGACAAGGAGTTTATCACCTAGAATAGTTCCGCTTGCATACACATCTTTCCAAGCTGAACCAAAAGCACCCATGTCATAGGTATTATTTGCACTTGGTAAAAGGTCGCCTGAACTGATACCTGTGATTGTGGCGGTTGTTACCGTCATCTCTGGGATCGGGTGTGAAGAATCGCCAAGTGTCCAACTTGGATTGATGAGATAAACAGCATTTCCTGTTTTTCTCCAAAAGTTAGGATTTGTTATCTGCGCTCCAGCCGGACTGATTGCTACCGCAAGTCCAACTGCAACGATGATTGAAGCCAACCATACGCTGACTATTTTTAAGTATTTTTTCATATTAGACAGTATCTTTCCAACATTCTACCTCCATGACATCACTACCTGTATCTGATTGCACATAGAGCGTTAATCCACGTACAGCAAGATCCTTGAACGTCTTGGAAGCGCCTGCTGGGATAGTTAAATACTTAGTTGTTGTTTCACCGGAGTTAAGAGCAATGCGCAATGTACCCATCAGACGGCTAGAAATTGTAAATTGTCTAGTTCCGGCTGGTATGAGTTGTGAATACTCTGTTGTGGCGACTGGGAGTGATTTGTTCAGAATCTCTCCTGTCCGGTTATTTGCCACGATAATTCCGTCTTTTAGCATAATAGTTTAATAATCTTCACCTGTTTCTGGTGGTAAAGAAGCTATGAATGAGTTTTGTGTATTAAGATTGCGTATTGCACTTAATTTAGATTTGAAATCCTTATCAAAAGTTGTTTCATTACCAACAAGCGGAATTGGTTTATCACGGCTTTGCTTGTACTCAATGATGATCCGAGTACATAACAAAGTGTGAAATTGTCTGGGGAATCCACGTGTCGTTGAAGATGAATCCTTTGATAAGTCATCAGTGCCGGTAAGATTGGCAGGGTGTTCGGGATAGATAATGGCGTAGTATTCCAGTCCATTTGTTACGTCGATTATTGCCTCGGAAGAAAATAAATATATCTCCCTATTCAATAAATCGTAGGCGGAAGCATGTCCCGTGAAGTGGGAGCGGATATTGCTTTCCTGGAGTGGAATGCCAAGTGCTGAAATATCTATATGATCCAATTCTGTCCAATCTGTGCCGTTAATCTTCGCATTTACGTATTTCAAGGATATTACATCCTCGGCAATAGCATAGTTGCGTTGATCCGCTACCAAAGAAGCCTGCCGAGTTATGCCAAGCAAATTCTCATTCATCTTTGCGATTTCCTCCGACATGGAATCCATGATGGGGTTCATAAAGGTAAGAATCTGTGCGTCCGTAAAAGTTGTCGCATTGGTGCGAGTTTTTGAGCGGACCAAACTGGCAATTTCGGTAGGCTTCATATTGGTAGCTTATTTCTCAAATTAGAGAGAAAGTGCGTTTAGGTTGAACGGATACGGAGTGTTAACGTAAACAGCGTTAGGAGCGACTGTTGCGTCATCAAGCGCGGTTGTACCACCGACAAAGTTTCCTGTACCGGTTGGGTTTACGATAACAAAGCCAAGCACGACTTCATCATCAGGTACGGTTGGGAACACGACTGCGCCGATTGTAGCGCCCTCTGTACCCATTGAAGCTGTTACGGTTCCGCTTGCGTCCATTGAGAGAACGTAAACATTGAACTTAGCATTGGTAACAGTTCCGGATAGTGCGACCTCTGCGGTTGTCTTTTTAACAAGAGCACCGTCGATCATCGCATAAACTGTGTTAGCAATTTTTACAGCCGCCTTTGAAGACGAACCGATTGCCAAACCACCTGTGTTTAAGAGCATGTCGCAAGCATTTGTTTGCAACTGTTCTAAGGCGTTCAAAATATCTTGTGAAGATGTATATACGCCATTTGAGATTGTTTTACCCATATTTATTAGGTTAGTGCGTCAAGCACTTCTTTATTGCGGTTAATTAGTTTATCTCTACCTGCGGTACTGGCAATTTTCATTTTATTTGCGAATAATTCGACAATGCTTTGTGGCAAGTCAACGAAAATACCTTTTTGCACCTGTACGCCGAAGCCGTTAATAAACGCTTCATCGTATTGGATAGTATCTTCTTCGCCCTCATGGAGAGGTATATGAAAATTGCGTAATGGTTGGTTCATTAAAGCCTCTTTGGTCTTTAATGCGTCCTTTTGATTACCTCGATAAGGCAATATCTCCGTTACTCCCTCTTGATCCAACCAAGTTTTTGGTTCTTCTTCGGGGAGTTCGGGTTGAGGTTCCGAGGAATCCTCGACTACTGGCTCACTTTCCAAGTCATGTTCAACGTCTTCTACGTCTTCCATGTCTTCGTCCATGAGTTCGTCATCTTGAATCTCCGGTTCTTCAAAGTTTTTTTTCTTTCTAGGCATAGTTCTCAATGAGGGGATAGTTGCCTATCCCCTCGTTAGCACTAAGAAATGACGTGTTCAACACGAGTGATGAACGAATCGTTCAAAATCTTAGCAACATAAGTTGCTTTCCAACCTGATGTAGCACGTTGATCCAACGGATCTTCAGTACCACCCGAACCTAGAGGCTTAACAATGTTTTTGAGAGCCTCGCCTGACACACGGGTTTTACCGTATGCATGCATACCAAGAATCATGGTTGCGTACACATCGGCGCCACCAGCTCCACCACCAGTAAACACCTTAGCGTTTGTGGTTTCAATGAAGCGAATATCACGATATGTACCTACTTCACCCTCCATAACATCTGCTTTATTGGCATATTTTTCCACGGGAATAAAGCGGTTCATCTTTTCCAAGATTGGCGTTGTATTCACGTGGCAAATGCCGATGTAGCAAGGACGTACAGGATGTGTGTTGTAGCCGGTATCGGGATTAACCATTTTGGTCATCTTCATCGCCAAACCGTTTTTAAGGGTAAGGATAGCGGCATCGAAGTCTGCCTCATCGGGCAAATCAACACCTGCTGTGAGTGAAGTACGACCTACGACTGCATTGGCGTAGCGAACGTTTGAGCCTGCTACCATGATGTCACGGGTTAATGTGTCCAGGGTAAGTGCGGCTTGATCACCGAGAATCTCGGCTGTTTCCATCAAGATTGGGTCTGCACTTTCGTAAGTTAGAATATCCGTTACTGTTACAAAATCGCCGTATTGAGCAACGATTGCGTAAACCTTAGTAACTGATAGTTGTTTACCTGCCGGAGTAACACCCTCTGCTAAAGGAGTGGTTGCCGCCGCTAGGTTAGAATAACGACGGAAATTGATTTGCTTGGTTCCGGCGTTTCGAGGAATATCTCGAATCTGCGCCCATTGTCCATGAGGCAATAGGGGAGTTACACGATCAAGCAGGGTGCGGTCATAAATGTCCGTTACTTCTGCTGGTATCTGTGTTCTGGTTGTATTAGCCATACCATTTTTAATTAATAATTAGCTAAACTTTTTCGCCACGTCTTATCTTCTCTTGCAATTCTGCAAATTCAGATTTTGACATGTCTTTGACGGATTTACCGCCTACGCTATCTCTAGCGCTTGCGTCCGCACTCAATGAGCTATTATCCGCCTCTTGGTCCGCTTCTTTGGCACGCCTGGCTCCGATTTTTAATAAATCATCACCGGCAACCTCGTAAGCAATAGACTTGATTGGGATATTCGCACGTGAGGGGTGTGCCGCAAACTTACGAATCTTGTCTGCGTATGGTTTGAAGTCCGGATTGTCCGCAATAAATTGCGTTACTTCCGTTTCCAACTCTTTCTCGGCGATTGCTTCGAAATGAGCGCCATACTTATCGTCCACTACCTTTTCGATTTTTTTAACATCGTCTGGGTTCATATCAACTTCTGTTGTTTCGCCTTTTTCTTTGGCTTTTTCAAGCCTTTTCAATCGGCGTTCGTTGATATAATCAATGGGACGTTTGCGAGCAGGAGGTTCGTCATCCTGTTCGGCTGGTTTCACTTCAGGCTTGGCTTCCGTCGAAGCTCCGTCCTTACCGTCCGCACCAACTGCGGGATCAGTGCCTTTGTTATCAGGGGTTGCACCCTCCCCGTTCTCGGTTGTTTTATCAACCGGCGTTTGTTCGTCTGCCATAATTGATACTCACATTGTCGGGAAATGGCGAAAACCGACTTTGTGGAAAAGAAGCCGTGGTTATTATCGGCTTACCTTAGTCCTCGTAAGCCAACAATTTCTTTATTTTTCGTACGGGTCAAACTCTTCTTCGAGGGTTATGGTTCCCTCACCTGTAATCATTTTAGCATATTTCGGCGGAGTACCCAAAATAAACTCATACGCATGTTTCCGATCACGCACTCTGTTGAATTGTTTAATGTCCTCAAACTCCGCTTTATCCAAAATACCGTTAGCAGGCGCAATTACCTGTTCCTCAATAATAGCCTTAAAGATTTTCCAGTTCGGACTTTTAACAAGCGCCTTTAACTTATCAGAAATATCATCTGCTCCGAGATCTGGGAACGCCTGTAAGATTTTATTGGGCTTGGAAGCCTGCTGGGGTTTGGTCTTCATAGTTCATGTTAGGTTGTTGTACGCCTGCAACTGTGGCTTGTTCGTTCTGGGTTGGGTTGGCAAATGCCGGATTAAGACGTTTTAAGCGCATGGCTTTAACGTGAGCCTTGATATGAGCCTGTTTTGCCGGAGTATCTGCGGCTTTATTGTGTATTTCAAGATGAACGACATCATCGTCCGTAACAAGAATCTCGGCAATTTTGTTCTTATCCAATTCTTTGTTTTCTTCTTCTGCCTCCATTTCGTCATAAGTCTTGGGAAGCATGGCATTGATAACATCTTGTTTTAATCCTGATAGCTTGGCTTGATATTTCAAGATAGTGCGCTTGTTGGAAGTTGGGTCCTGTGTGAGCGCTTGAGCCAAATTACCAAAAATCTGTAATTCATTCATGCGCCTTGCCTCGGAAACAACTTTTGATTCAATCTTAACGTCGGGATCCACGTTGGCGATAACATTTTCCCTGGTCAAATCACGCCAGTCCGGACCGAATGTACCCGATATGCGCAATACTTTCTCATCAATACCGTCCTTGAAGTGGCGTTTGTAGAGGGCGTACCATTGTTGCCAAAATCGCCTCTCTGACCAACCAAATATCTTAGCTGATAAAGAATACCTAGTATCAACTTTCTGGGCTACAAGCCCTATTTCTGTCGCTGTACGCTTCTGTCTCGTAGCCGCACCCTGCTGAACATCTGGTGTAGCCGTTGCTTTTTGCGCTGAAGTGTCCAATAAGTCCATTATCCAGGCTACATCCTGCCTTACTTGCGCTCTCGGCACTTCTTTAATCGCATTACCTGGATCACCCTCAACGCCAATGAACTTATTGAAATCCAAAGTCAATTCATTCTGGTTCTTAATCTTGTCCATGTCATACAAATACGTTGGATATAAAGCGGCTTTCGCAACTTTCATGCCAAGATTAATACCAATAGCACGATGACGCTGCTTGTCTTCCACGAGATCCGGAATCGAAACGCCGTCCCAATCATGCGCCATGGCATAAAGCGACCTGTCTATTACGGGCCATAGCTTATCTTTCAATTCAACAATCTTAATAACCCGTTTACGTTCCTCTGCTAAAAAGACAACAATCTTTTTGCCTTGCCACATTGTGAACCATTGTAAAATCGCATAATCCGCATTATCACCTTGAAGCTGTCCGAATATCTTTGTGTCATCGTACCCTTGCGCTATCTGACGTGCCGCCACGTTGTCATCAATCTCGGAACGTGAGTTTTTGTTCTTTAGGTTTTTAAGATTAAAGAACCCTTTTGTTTCTTTCATCTCATCCTTAGTCATGCGCACCTGTCTGCCAAAGAATCTGGCTGAACCAGTGCGCCTCGGACCACGACCATTAACAGATACAGCATTCGGATCACGCAAAAACGTCATCGGGTCAATCACTTCCGGCACTGGTACTTTCAAATCCCTATCAAAATCCGAGAATAACAAAAGACCTCGCCCAAAAAACAAGGTGTCCCAGTCCCAATCATAGTCAATTTCATCTTTACCCATGTCCGCATAGTCATAGAGAGCAAGATTATTAAGGTTTTCCGCTACTTCCATGTCCCCACGTTCACGTGGTTCAAACTCAACACTCAATCTGTCTTCGTAAAGTGAAGCAAGAATCGTCTGGTGAATCGTAAACAGAAGCGGATCTCCCACCGCTTCGGCATCACGTTTCTGATTATTGTAAAGTTTTAACCGTGTTTGCCACTTGTCCCATTTCGGTTTTATAAACTTATAAGCAAGCTGATATTCTTTTTCAACTTGCTCTACGAGTTTGGAATAATCTTTTTCGTCCTGCTTGTCATCAGGCTTAGAATCGACATAACCAACGTCGGCGGTACTCTCGGCTTTAGTCCTATCTTGCTTTTTAGGCATAAGAGAGTGTCATTCAATGCTAGTATAGCATATTTTTTTTAATATGGGTCAAGGTTCGTCTTGTTTTGTACCACACCTCCCGCCGCATGCACTGGTCTTTCAACGAAATTAGGTTCAATAACCAAACATCTGCCCAAGTTTTCAATCATGTGGTCATCTTTATCGACGGGTTTTTCTTTCGGCATGTGAAAGTCCGCCTGCTTGCCCGTCCACTCTTGCCACCTGTAATGCTCCAATTCCCAAATATGCCTGGAACAAGTATCGAAAAACAAAACTTCTGGCGCTTTAATCATGTTACCGTTTACTTCCGTATAGTCCAATGCGTCGGCAATACGTCGGTCCGAGGCTTGTCTGTGTTTTGTGGCAGGATGATAGACCAATCCCAAGCGTTTTAACTTCTGCGCCAACGATTTGTCCGTTCCCTCTCTATGACTATCCTCCACAAACGCCGCCGGATCAGCGAAACGACGCACGACACGATACTCACTTGCCTTTTTCTTGATACGCTCTGCCAATTCTTCGTCTGATTTGCACTTGATATACAACTCGTCAATCACAAACTTAGTGCCGTTCCTATCAATTGCATACCACGCTATTGCGTCCGGATTGCGTGGATGAGGGTCTAAAAACTCCATTACGGTATAATCATCATAATTAACCGCAAACGGTCTTATAACGTGAATTTCCCTGCTGAATCGCTTGAATATAAGACCTGTAAGATGTTGGAATTTACCATAAATACGAGCCTGCTTGTCTTCTTCATCGTACTGACTGATCATGCGCTCAATATCTTTCGTTTCCAAGAATCCACGCACACCCTTTTCCTTTGAAGCGGACCAAACATCCGCCTCAATGAACGTGCGCAAGCCTTTTTCATTGTCGGGGTTGGCGATAATGTCATCGTAAAGCCACGCTGAACCTGTAAGCGGAGTAGCTGTTATCCAAATAATCCCACCACGGCGCATACGGGATACGGTTGCCGTGAATACTGAACGTGGAGGCGGTTCATCCAGCCATGCCCAACCCAAAGTTGTTGATTCGAACTCTTTAATATCCTGGTCAAAACTCATGATGTCGAACTCAAAGCCCGTATCAGTTTTCCATTTGTACTCGTATGCCTTGCCTGCCTTGTTGGTTGTATATCTTCCCTCCGGAAACCACTTCTTCATTTCGGGGATAATAGCTTCTTTGATTGTTGTCGGATCTGAAATGATACGACCCTTTTTAAGATAGCGCCACTTCTTCCAGAGCGGTTGTTGGAAGAACTGATTTCCTACGGGCCAGAACAAATGCGCCAACATGTTTATCGCCAAAGTGGTCTTACCAATACCATTGGCGGCTGAAAGTAACGTAATAAAATACTTATCGCTTCCCACGAGATTAACAAACTGCTCACCTTTCCCAGTGGGTTCAAAAAATCTATACATCTGCCGATTAACTCGGTAGGCGTATTCCTGTTTAAGCATTGTATCTAAATCGTTCATACAAAATACTTTACAGCATCCTCCCAGTTAGTGAAACGAATGCCACGGTCATCAATGTATGCGATTGCAGGCGGTTTTTCGTTGGTAATGACGTGATAATGCACCTTGCGACGGAATCCCCACTCGTCCAACCAAGCCTTAATATCACGCATACGCTGTGCAATTGTGTCTGCCTTGAAACGACTAAGAGCAGGATTAAGCCTCGCCGTATGAATTACAACCTTGTATCCGGCTTTAACCAGTCTTTCCATAGCCTCTAAAGCTCCATCCATTGGCGGATCATAAAGTGAACCGTCTTGCCAACCGTTTCCGTAGGCGTGAATTACGCCGTCCAAGTCTATTGCGATAACTTTTGTCATATTAACCTTTCTTAAAATTAGATTCGCCCTCCTTAATAGCTTGCATGAGTTCTTCATCACTCATTTCCTCAAATGGACGTTTCACGCCAACATCAAGCTCCTGCGCCGCATAAAGTCCTTTGAGTTTATACATCTTGTCCAGTCCGTCCGCCCTGGCTCTCCAATTCGGAGCAAGGAATACGATAAGTTGTGCGCCTTTGAGAACGGTTCTGCTTCCAAGATACACACAACCTGCCGATTCTAACACTTTCTTCATCATTGTTTCCGGTAATGCAACGTGTAGGAACAGGGTTTGGATATTTGACGCTTCCATGAGTTCAGCATGACGGCGCATGATGTCTTCGTTGCTGTAAAACACATCCACGAGTGCTAAGAAGTCATTACGAAACGCCGATCCGGACTTAACAACCGAGGCAGAATAACCCGCCTGACGCAATGCTTCGGCTTTGGATCTGCAATACGGCAAAAGCGCCGCCGCTTTTAACTGCTTATTGGTGATTTTACGGCTCCGAGGCTTGGGAACAAACTTGTTTTTGTTGCGTTCATCCCAAACACGCTGGTGTCTAGGTATCTCACTCTCATACACAACATCATCGACGTTGGGTATTTCTCTTTTTTGCTTTCTTGGCATAGTAGATGACTTCGATTAAATGTTTATGCTTGCTTATTTAACCAAGCATTGAGAGGGTGAATCCCATGCAAAGAGCGAATCGAAGCCATGTATCATGCAAAAAATCATAGTAAAAGTTAGTGCCAGTTTTTGAGTTAGAGATACTGGCAAACTCTCAACAAGTAGCATGGGGGGAATGCTCCTCGTTGGCTAAGCTGCGGACGTGTTCAGCATCAGCACGTCCCTTGAGTAAAGCTCAACGTCTGTAATTGGTATCCGCTTGCGTTGGAATTGAACATATACCTCGACGGATAGAACGCCGTCATCTGTTTGGCTTCTGTTCGATTGCTCCTGCATACGCCGTAGCGTTTCCAACATCTCCATTGAGAACTTGAGAGGCTTCCCGTTGGCTGACAGTAGAACCACGAATGCTGACGGTCTTCCCGTTAAGTGTGTCTTCATGTTCTTTCTCCTTTCGTTTCTTTTCGAGAATATCCAGTTCTGTACACTTGAGTGAACAGTAGATTGAGTAAGGTGCGGCATTGTTTTGGCACTGCTTACGGTAGCACTTCATCGTGTAGCCTCCCTCTCCAGCCGAACACGTCGGCGTTTAGAGATGATCTCCTCGACTACCTGTTGCTTCCAGATGACTTGGCAATCGAGGCTATCGCAGAGGTCAACGCCATTGCGACGAGTAGCAGGGCGAGTACAGACGAAGCAACGTGCATGATTCTCATCTTTCATCTAAGCCTCCGTCTTATGAACTCGTAAGCCAGCACGCCGAGAACGGCGATTGCTAGAGTGAGAAGTTTCCAGCCGATAGACACGAGGCTTCTCCTTTCCTTTGTTGCGGTAGTTGTCCCAGTACTCTTTCCAAGGTATCCACTTACCCATTGTACACCTCCACATCTCGCATATATTTTATGCGGAAAACCTCCACCCCATGAGCGCAATACACGTCCATATACCGTTTGCCCCCGTCCCTTTCAAGCTCCCGAAGGTACTGGGTATAGGTCATGTGAACCACGCCTTTGAAATTGTATTTGCCGACTACGACTCTAATCATTCGCCGGACTTTCTGTGAGGACACGAGCCTTCACTGTGAAAAGAACGCCTACATATTGCACGGTTACAACCTCGTCTCGCTCTTGCTTGCGCTTGAGCGCGGCTTCGTTGCAGTTCACTGTGACAACCCTATCGCCCAGATACCGTTCGGTTACTTGTTGTCCGTACATGGTTACTCCTTTTTCATCCCCCGCCCCCATCCATGAGGACAGGGGATATTATTAGTCTCCCACTCTTACGAGTGAGGGCGGAGGGTGGAAAGCCCCAAGCGACTGCCAAGCCCATATCATCTTGGCTTTTTTGGGTGTGAGAAATCGCTGAATTTCGTTCAGAGCTACCACCAATGGTCTGCACAAGGTTAAACAGATCGAGCGCCCACGCTTCCCGTTTGCGGTGAGCCATGATGACGATGCCGAGCTTCATACGGTCGGCTCCTTTTCTTTCTCGAGTTCGAGTTTTTGAAGCCGATCACGTTCCTCGAGAGAAACGAGGATCGTATCGCACCAACGATAATGCGGAGCGCCGACGCGGTAGTACGTCGTGACCTTGCATCGTGGACAATATGCCTCCGCTTGGGTGTATGCCATGGCCTTATTTTACCGCATGGATTCGATCAAATCCATGCCCTTTTCGGCATAGGCGCACGAATCAAAAGCCTTTTGACTTGTTGTTTCTCTTGGCCTCCCATAACGGGAGGGGTGGATATTCCAATGTGTCTAACTAGCCACATTCTAGACACATTTTAGACCAATGTGCTTGTTTACAATTAGGTTAAAACTTAACATAAACTTATAAAACTATTTATTACTTTGCTAAGTTAAGCTATTTTAATTAGGTTAAAAGTTTACTTGTTTTTTATCAAGCAAGTATTTAGATTAGTCCTTTTTTGATCTTCATCCCCTCAACCGAAGTTGAGGGGTAAATATATTATCCCCATTCTTGGAATGAGGGGACGAAAATCAAAGCTATCCCAGAGGCTTATTTATCGCCTCTATGACGTCATCAATGCCTCCAAGGATATATTTGCCACCTTTTTCCTCCCAAGCTCTCTGAAAGCGTTTTTGAGCCTCTGATTGCTTGCCAGAGCCTGCCTTTACCTCGATCTGATACACTTTGCCGTCAATTATGGCTGTTCGGTCCGGAATACCGTGGTAACTCCGTAAGCCTGCTGAATTGGGATAGTGAAATGCGCCGATGATGTCCAGGTACTCTTTTATTGCGACTTTCTCAATGTTTTCGGGTGTGGGTTTTGGCATAACAAGGTGCGATACTTATGTTTACTTAGTCCAAACTAATGTGATTGTACCAGTTTTTTGTACTCACCGCAACCCCTCGTTATCCACCTAGCGCAATTTTGAGCCTCAAAAAATCCCATTATCTTCAACATTTGCCACAATCTCACTCACTTTCTCCAAATTCTCCTGATCCTTGCGCCTCATCAAAACTCCTCCAATCTCTCCCTTGAACTCCGGTTTCTCCAACTTCCCAATCTTCTGCACATTCATCAAACAATCCCAGTAAGGCGTATCCAGCACAGTCTCATTTCTCGCAAGCGGTTCTTTCACATTCTCAATCCTCTCCAACATCCCAAACCACAAACTCGCAAACTCTCCACCCTCATTCAACCTGTCCAACACCAAACTCTTTAATCGCAAAATATCTTCCTCCGTTTCCACGTCCGCCAATTCCCCGTAAGACAAACCCACCAAATCCCAAAATCCCTCCTGATCCTTGAACACCTCAATCTTCGGTTGTTTCACCACATCGCTATACCTCATAACCTTTGTCATTATTTTTAACCTCTCGCAAATAAGCCAACGGGTTCTTAATCACCTCTCCGCTCTCCCTCATCCACTCAAACGCATCGCTCGTAAAATCATTCAGCATGTCCAACTTCGCAACCTCAATCCACTTGCTCCTCACCTTGCGCCACTTCTCATCTCGATCCTTTTCCTTGAACGAACCCTCAATCAACTTCTTCCTCATCTCTCGCTCCGGATGGCACGTAATGTACTTGAGATAATAATACGCTCCCACCACCTCCTCCGTCTTCCGGTTAATCGACATGCCCTCCATATTCAAAAAACAATTCGGGTACCAATCATCGAAGTCCTTGAAGTCCCCTCTCATCGGAAATTCAATCTTCGTCGCCACCCCTTGGGGGGTAGGGGGGTTATTCTTATCATTCTTATCATTCTTATCATTATTGTTTGTGTCCGTCTGTTGTATCGTCTGTTGTCTTTCTGTTGTATCGTCTGTTGTATCGTTGGTAGATGAAAAAGCTGGGTTTGTTGCTGAACGATGTATCTTTTCTATTGCTCCATTTTTGATGTGTTTGTGCGTTGACACTTTTGATTTTTCGTCAAAACTGCGATCACGCACATTTTTATTGGGGTTTTCGTCATCGTCTGTTGTTCCGTTTGGCTGATGGTCCTCGTAATTCAATATCGTTATTACGTTAAGTATAGCGGATTTCTGTTGTTCTATCTGTTGTTCCGTTTTTAACCAATTTAGAAAGCGTCTTACCTTATTTCGTGACCATTTCCATTTCACCGCTAAACTTGCCTCACTCCAGCCAATTTGTCCTCTTTTTAGTGGGATGAGATTGCCTCTTACGTTGATTGTTTTACCCTTGTGATTTGCCAAAAGAAGTAGATCAATCCAAGCCCTAGCCTTGTCAAAGGGTTCGCTGGAATACAATTTCCAGTCCTCAATCTTGCGCCACAATTTGATATATCCTCTGTGCATAATAAAAATTACAGAAGCCTATCTGTTTGCTCCAACCCCACAATGGGTTGCACCGATTGATTACGGTGTAACAGATAGACTTTTGTAATCTTACTAAGTTTGTGGTTTTGAGCATATTAAATTGTCTGTTTATCGCTATTTATCATACAGCACAGCGAATTGCTGGCAAAGTTCTTGACCTCCTTTATCCCATTCAATGAACTTTCCGTTGTTATAGTCCAGGAATATCTTGATTCGCTTATTGCCTATCGCATGACGGGATTTTTCGACCTTTAAGACGGTATAAGGTTCATAGACGGATTCTGAATCCTCCGTGCGCTTTTGCTTCTTCCTGGGACGATCCAGCACCATCACACACGTTGCGTCTTGGGAGATGGCTGACGTGCCTTTCAGCGTATCAATACTGGCTTCTTCGTCCGAGGATATTTGCTTCGGCTGGACCGCTAGAATAATCGGCGTTTTGTATTTCTTGGAGAATAGGCGCATGTCCAAAACCGTCTGCTCCACCACTTCACGCTCATTCATCTTCTCGGCTTTGTTTACAAAGAACCGCAGGTGATCGAAGAAAAAGGCTTTTATTCCCCGTTCCTCAATCATTTGTTGCATTACCGGCACGCACGTCTGCCTGAATTGCCACCTGTCCTCAATTACAGGCAGAAACATCGGCACATCTTTCATCTTTTCAATCGCCATTATCTTCTTTGACGGCGGATCCGATTCCTTTAAGTGCCTGGTTTCTTCCGCCAACTTGGAAAAACGATACAATCCCAACTCACCCACGCTCATTTCACCGGAGAAAAACCCAACGGGTTGTCCGGCTTGCGCTAAATCATACGCCATTTGGATCATAAGCCACGTTTTGCCGGTGCCTCCTCTGGCGGTTATGACTATAAAATCACCCTCCTGGATATCATTGATTGATTGTCCCAGCCCCAGCGTAGGCAATATGAGTTTTTGTTTGCCGATATTCTCAACATGCCCGAATTGTATCGCCTCTTTGAACGATAGTATTTGCATAATAAAAACTCATAAGAGCGAATAAACGTGCCTCAACCCAACGATAGGTTGCGCTGATTTTACAGCGTCGTTTACTCGCTCGTATGAACTTATTAAGATCGTTGTTTTAGGCATATAAAGCGTAAGATACGCATTGTCATCCGATTCTACCATGATTTTTCTTGTACATCAATTCGTGGACCTTCTCGATTACCCACGGGAGCGCCCATGTTTTGCCCATGATTTGCATGAACATTCCCTCGTCCTGCCTGGCTGGAAAGTCGTATAAAGATCCATTGGAAAAGTGGATCTCTATATAACCTCCTCGTTTTTTTACTTCGGTTACGTATGGCATATTTTATAAATTTGATGCTCTTTTTGGCGTTTTACCATATTGGAAAACAGGAATGACTTTATCTTTACCTCCCTCGGTTCTCCACTTGAATTTACCTTGATTATGACATTTGAAACAACCGAACTTATACCCTTTCACACGCATACCCATTTGTCTTCTATACACATAAAATGGCTTCAAACAAAAATCACACAAATCTTCTATCATCAATCTATTTTGACCGTCCAATCGTTTTTTAGAGTTTTCAATACCTTGTTGCTCGGCATCGTTTTTCAAATAATCTTTGGCGGGTATAGCGTTCGGACGCATAGTCCCATGTACTCTTCTTATTGACATATTTATTTAAAAAAAGGTTTATCCGGCGCACTCACGTCCATGCCTTGCAAGTCATTGGGACGCTTGGCTACTCGGAACGGTCCATGCACACGCATTTTCCAGGTGAATAAATCATAACCCTCCGTATAAATCCCCGAATACTGCCCAATACTGACCACGAGCGCAACCGTGTCCTTGCGAAGTGTCCAGCTTCGTGAATCGGGTATGCGCTTGTAAAGCACAAATCGTGGGATCATTCCTTTACGCCATGAGAGTTTAAGGAATTGCCACAATGAGGCTTTGGTGTGTTGCACGTTCATAGTATTTAATTTATTCTTTGAATAAGTTTCTAGCTTTATCTATTATTTTACCAACATAAATGTTTTTCTCTTGATCATCTCCGCTAACCATTTCTTCTTTCAAAAAAGATTCTAAATTTTTTATTTTTGATTCAAAATCATTTACAACAACATAAAGTTCATCTAACTCTTCAATTGAAACAACTTCTATACTCTTATCTGTAATGTTTTTAAGAAAACGCACATTTTTTTCATTGGGTGAGATTATCTCATATTGATCTCCAAACTCAACCACTGTACCTAATGGATATTTATTATTATTTTGCATATTACTCATCAAATAAAACATTAAATTGTTTGCACTGCTCTCTTTGCCAATCGGCAACAAAGAACTTCTCGTATTCTAACTCTTGATTTTTCCATTGTACGCACTCGCTCTGTTCAAAACGTGTTGCGCCTTGATTGATGGCTTTGAAAGTTACGAAGCCAAATGCGCATGTCATCGCTATAGCCAAAAGTATTGGTATGTATTTCATAGTTGTAGGCAATATAGTGTATTAAAGGCTTTTTCCAGGGACGTGCCAGTGGCTACCAGCACGCCCTGTTAGGCTAGGTGATACATGGGATTATGCATCTATGATGTGGGTTGATAGTTGCGTCAACCCATCACATAGAGGCTCGACTTTTAATCCGTGAAGATGGAGTAATGGTCGAAATAAGGCGCATTTTGGGAGGTTTCCGTGGCAATGATTTGCGCTAGATACCAGTCCCGAATTGCCTTTTGTGCCTCATCGTCCCGTTTGCCTTTAGGTGATTCGATTCTGGTCTTTTCGTTGTTCATTGCTTTCCTCCTACAACACATTGTGCAACATGTTGTATAAAAGTCAAGCCTCTACTGTGGATTATTTTTTTAAGAACTTCTTTACCTCTGTTTCGGGGATGTAATAAACAACCTTACGCTTTGCTACTGCTTTCACCTGTTTGTTCTTGATGTAATACATCACCGTTGTCGGGTGTACTCCCACCGCCCTCGCAAACTGCCTCTGATTCAGAAGCTTCACTTCTTTTAGCTTTGACATATTGTAATAAGTCTTCGTATTTAGCGATTTGCAATTTAATGTAATTGCTCGCACCCTCCATTTCCTCCTGATCTGGTTCGGGGATTTCCGGCACTTGTAATTTAAGTTGACCTTTCTTTACTTTATCACGCCACTTGTTGCTCATCTTGGATATTTTATCCATGACATACTGGTTGGCTTTGGTTCGAACGATGAAGTCTTTAATACGATTCGGAGTTTCCAATACCTCGTTATAGTCTTTGATGATTTGTTCCAGGTGCGCAATTTCTTTATCAGTTGCCAGTTTTAGTTCGCTTCCCTCTGGGAGTACGACTGGGCTTTCTTTTTCTAACATAATAATCTATTGCGGAATTGATGTGTGAACACGTGTTGCCGTATATAAACGCTTTGCAGGTACATTCTGCTTGGATTGTTACCTTATGCGATAGCTCTTTCCAGCTCTTGCTCCGCACGTTCACTTGAATTAGATTCCTCGCAAAGTCAATCAGCATCATAAATAGGTGTGGCGATTAACGCATAACCCAATGGTCTTTTTTCGGTTTCAACTTTGTAACCCTTGTTGCGCATGAGTGATATCCATCTCACCGCCAGCGACCTCTCCGGATCGCTGACGTGGATTGTAATTGTGTTCATAAGCCTTAAAAAGGTATTTCCTGCCCATTTTCGTCCAGCGTTACATTCTCTCTCTTTTCTTCGGGCTTGCTTTCCGACAATGAGAAAGTATAGTCTGGGTGACTTTCCTTTTCCTTTCTGTCGTTCTTAAAGATTGCGAAGTTTACATCGGACTTGCCAGCGACGATTGCCGCCAAACAAGCTACCAACACTTCACTAACTCGAAATACTGATGAAATGTATTGAACACCGCTAGAAGATGTTTTCTTCCAACCCGAACCGATATTTTTACTTGCCATATTATGATTTCTTATAATAATTATTAGTTAATTCTTTATCACGTTTTTTGATTGCCAGACACGCCAGGAACACCGGAGCGTCCGCCTCATAATCTGCGTCCGTATATTCGTGCATGGTACATTCGCCGGTTTCTTTATCGAAGTGGAGGATCGCTGTGCCGTCCAGTTTTTCGCCTGTTTCCTCCTCGTATGCCAGGCGGTATGCGGATAGCTGATAGCGCATTTCGTTATAAACGCCCTTGCTGGTTTTATAGTCAATCAGTATCTTTTTGCCGTCCACGGTTGCCAAAACATCGAACATGCCTACAAAGCCGTGATTCTTGGAGTAGATAAATCGCTCTGTGGCATGAAATTTGACGTGGTGTGCCGTGTACCAGTCCAAAAACGCTTGAATACCTGCATAGACCTTATCATCTGCGTCTTCGGGCAATTTTGGCGCTTCTACGCCTGACAACATGGCTTCGGCAAAGGTTTCGGCGTACGCATGAACCATTGAGCCAATATCCGCCGCCTCCTCTTTCTTGATTGTGTGCTGTTGCAAAGCCTCCTCGATAACAGGATATAGCTGTTCTTTGGTATATGGTCCGTTCACCTTTTCCAAAAACTCCCACAAATGCGTTCCGGCTAAACCAACCGCCCAGGGAATAAGGAAACGTGATTTATCAATCATTCCCGTGGCGGAGGTAACAGATACAAGGTATGTTTTTTCACCCTCCAACTTGTATTTATGGCTGTTTGGATAGAACGTGATGTTTACCGTTCCATTGTAGAGGGATTTTTGTTTGGTTTCGGTCATAGCAACGATGATAGTGTTTTAGCGATGATCACTGCCATAGCTTTTTCATCACCAAGTTTTGCCTGTTTTACTAAAATTGCCATGCCTTTTTTGTCCTTTTCTTCTTTAGTCCGGTTTTTTGCATTGGCATTGAACTCATCAATGTCCCGACGGATCTCCGCACGCATTTCCGCACATTCTTTGCTTCCGCATTTTTCACAAGTTTCGGGTTCTTCTTTGGCTTTTTCTTCAACCTACCTAAATTAAACTTTTCACCTTTTTCAATTTCCAATTTTTTAATTTGTAACATATTAGATAAAATCTTCGTTATCGGCTGGTTTGGCATTTGCTTTTGCTAACGCCTCTTCCGCCTTTGATTTATTAGTTTCCTTTTTAGGCTCTGCCTTTGGCTCCGGCTTAACCTCTTTACCGTCAAACTCGTCCTCCAACTGCTTAACTACTTTGCACGCGCATTCAACTTTAGCTTTTTCTTTCGGATCGGCAGGCGTTTGTTCTTTCGCCCATTTATAATTCTTTGTTCCGTGGATTGCTTCAACGATTTTTGTGTAGTTTGGTTCGATTATCGTGCCAAGCTGTCCAGTCCTGTCTTTAGCTCTGAACTTATCGCTTGTTGGATCAACCAAAATAACACGTTTAGTTTCTTTGGTTTCCGGATCTGATTGCACGGTCATGTAGCCCACAATGTCCACCATGTTGATTAAGTCGTCGGCAAGTTTGGTTTCAATGAGTGGTTGTTTGATTTGCCTGTCTTCGTCTTTGCTGGTTTCAACGTGCGCTACGATTAGAACATGAAGTCCGGTATCACGAATATATTTTAATTTGTTGCGCAACGTGGTTTTCATCCAACCCCAACCTGCCATTGTGGGATTGCCGTCCTTTTGAACCAACTTTGTATCGTCTTTCGTTAGCATGTACTGTTTGAGTTTCCCCATGAGTTCACCAACTGGATCAATCACTATGGTTTCGTAGCCGTTCTTTTTGGCAAGCTCCACGGCTTCACCAAACTCGGTATAAGAGTTTACGCCGGCTACATCAATCTTAATTCCACGAAGTCCGAGATACTTTGCGCCATTCTCACAATCTATGAGTAACGGCTTGGGTGCGGTACTAGCAAATGTCGTCTTTCCCACACCACCCTCTCCATATACAAGCATGACTATTTTCGGCTTGTATGTCGGATCGGCTGTGTTTATAATTTGCATACTTAGTCTTTTTTATTAAGTAAATTAAAAGCTCGACCTTTCTGCATATTGTATAACACATTGCACAATATGTTGCAAGCCGAGCTATGGGGATTGTTTAGATTTTTATTCGTGGAAGTTTATGTCGTAGTCGGGCATTTCTTCAATGATAACCATATTGCCCCAACCGTGATTCCAATTAAGCCAACCGAACGTAGAACGCCAAACCTTGCCAAGCAGGGTTGATACATAGACTACACGCCCCTCAACGGGAGCATAGACGGGCTTGCCGTAGTCATTCAAGTCATTACAATCTATTCCAGGATGATAATACGAACCGCTCCTGGAACGAACGTACTGCAAAAATGCGTATCCGGCATGCGGTCTGCTATTGCGCATGGGTATGCCGTTTTTGATGTATGGTGTTGGATCTTTGAAAATGGATTTTACAAAAGCCAAGCTCCAGCCGTAAACGTAGAAGAACCAACCGTATTTTTTGGTATTGAAAATATCGTAGTGCAAGTGTGGTCCGGTAGAAGCGCCGGAAGTACCACACACGCCGATTTGTTGTCCTCGCTTTACCCAATCACCAGCTTTGACAAGAGGCTGGTCTTTTAAGTGGGCTAGTCTATGGTATGTAGGCATGGCAATTTTTAGTTAAAATTATATTCATCTAATTTCGCCTCAAGGGGACGTAACTCCCCCTGAAACAAACTACATGATCATCCGACACAATTTTTTAGATATTATATCGGGCAGTTTGACGTTGTTTATTCGGATTTCTCCTCGGAGCCAGTTAAATCTTCCTGTGGCTCAGCGGTTTCTTCGTCCTTAACAGTTTCCTTATGGCCCAGTTTGGAATAGACTGGTTCTTCTAAGCCCTTTGCGGCGAAGTAGGCTTTGCGAAGTGGAGCGAAATGCTCACGATACATTGGCGCATCGAATAGCCATGCGTCAAGTTCGCCTTTACCCTGTTCGAAGCCGACAAGTGTTCCAACAACACCCTCTAAATCGGTTTCTCCGAGCATGTGATAGTGGGCAAATACCTGCACCATCTCTTTAGTAACTACACTGTTTTCTGGGATTGATAGAACAAATCCCTCTGGTAATTGATACATATTGTTATAAAAACATTATGTGAATTAAGTATCTACACGATAGCATTTTTTGGACTATCTTTCAAATGTACCTAGTGTTTCTGCGCTAACAACTTTTTCACGGCGGAGGAAGTTTTTGAACTCGTTGAACTCTGCTTCTGACTTGATATTTTTGACTTTTTTGAGGATTGCTTTTTGTTCTTGTACGGATTCTGCGTACAATAATTGATCCACATAAACATCTCCGGCTTGTTTTGTGGTGTAAAAACGATAACGAGTTTTAAGAGATGTTGCTCGTTTCTTTTCCTCTGTTGTTATTGGCATATGCCCAATAGCCTCCATAATCATTTCACGCTCCATACGGGTCTTTTCACCAAACATCGCATTATCTGGTGTTTGGTTGGCGTATTTTTCCGCCAATTTTCTATCACCCAAAGACTTCTTAGCTCGTTCTGATTGGATCTTATCAGAAATACCCCTGATTGATTCAGTCTTTCCATAATCGGTTGCCCTGATAAAGCGTCCTATGATATTGCTGACAATGGGAAGCCGTAAAGCCTTTTCCGTTGTTGTGAGATTCTTCTCATTGGAATACATTTTTACAAACACATTTCCGCCAAGCTGGTTAAACTCGTAGGTTAAAAATGGCTTGAGTGCCGCCATGCCTCCGGCTTTTTGTTCTTGCTCTGATAGCACCATGCGCTGTCTAAAGCTATCATAGATATTTGCTCCGGCGGAAAAATTCAACAAATCTTTGAATACTGTAATTGCCGGAGTAACCGACGGGAGCTGACCTCCCCACAATGACACAATGTCTTTCAAATCCTTTTCCATGTTCTGATCGTTGCGTAAACCATTGGCAAACTTCCAAAATATCGCACCTATGAAGCGTCCCGTTTCATCTTCTGGGATACGCAAATACCAAGATTTGCCGTTCTCATCTATGCCAAGAGGGATTGCCGTGTAATTGGTTTTATCGTATTCGGTAACTCCCTCTGCCCATTCTTTCATCCAGACTCCAAACAAGCCCATCATAGCGGCAAGCATTAACATCTTCGGCAAGAATACCGTTTTAGATGTCTTATACCAAAACCCCGAAGCGGTTGACGGGCTGACTGCCGTTTCCACATCGGAACGAATACCTTGAATAATGGCATTGGAGAATAGGAATATGTTGTTAGTGGCTGGTGTATATAATCCTTTTGCCAAGAAGTCTGGAGAACCTGCCTTGCGACGCACTAGATCCCCGATTTCCGCCATGTCCATGCCTCCCTCGGTTAAGTGCATGTAAGCCGCAACTTTCGGCACGGTTTCAACCAGCGTCCCCACGTTGCCAATAAAATCCAGTATCACGGAAAAGGGTTTTAACACGGCTGGTGTCTGCTTCTCGTTTTCTTTAAGTCCAAGTTTCTTGAGGATGATGTCAACTTGTGCGTCTTCTTCGGTTTCGTAAATCATGTCTGTGAAGCTGACTGACAACATTTTGTTGCTCTGCATTTCACTGATAATCGCACTCTTTTTATTAAAGCCACGAGCATAAGCGTCCGGAATAGCCTTAGCGTATAACTTAAACGCACGTGCCATTGTCATATTCGGTATGTTTTTCCAAAACCTCTTAAAGTCCCTGATAGTGTTAAACGTCTGGAAGCCTACGTTAAAACAAACAAACACCGGTCTAAACCATCGGCTGTTTAGGAAAGACAATACCTTAATCAAAGCATTGGTTTGCCCCACGGTCTGATTCTGCAAGCTGATAGCGATGTATTTATCAACGTAATATCCCTGCGGTTTGCCTTTCTCCATTACCATGACCAATTCTTTGCCTGGATATTTGTCTTTGTTCGGCGGTAAGGCTTCGGGCTTTCCGTTCACGGTTCGGGTTTCGGCAACAACAACATCTTCGGCAAAGTTCTGTTTCAAAAACGTAATGCTCTTATCTTTAGCTTTGTTTTGTTCGATTGAGCGCAACACTGCCATAACCTTTTCCAAACCTGAATTGGCAGGATTCTCAATATCTTTGAGTGTGCCTTTCTTTTGCTTCACGGAGTAGCTGGCTTTTTGTTGCATGTACTCCTGAACCTTGAACGGAACATAAAACTCGTTGCTGTCGAATAGTGTTTTCAAGTCTTCACTATAAAGTCCTGCTTCATAACCCTCCATGAAGACCTGTTTTAATTTTGAGCGGTATTCCTTAGCTTGTTCCTGCAACACGGCAAAGTTCTCCGCTCCCAAGCGTTCTTTCAATGAGCCGATATTCTGCTTGGCTTCATCTGCTTGTTTTTCAACTGTGCCAATATCATCATAAATCTCTTGCGCAAACTCCGGCTGAAAACCTCCTGGATTGGCAACTTCACCTCGATCACCGTATAAAATACGTTCCAACATAAGCAAAACACCCAAGTCGGACCAAGTCATGCCATTTTCCTCGATTGTATTTTTAATAGGTTCGAAGTCTTTTTCAATTCTGGCTTTTACCAAGCCTCCAAGATAGTTGCGTTCATCTAAAGCATAAACCGGATTCATGTCTGGACTGATATTCTCACCTCTCTTTTTCAATATCTTAACTCTATCCTCAAACGGTTGATTCACCGTCATGATGTCTTGCTTAAAGGTTTCAAACAATCCACGTTTGCGCTTTTTCTTTTCCTCTTGTTTGATCTGTTCGATTTCCTTTGCTTTCAAATCTGCCTTATTGTACATGTCGTAAATCTTAGCCAAACGCTGTTTGTTTACCGCCTCTGCACCTTGATTGATGAGTTCTTGTAATTCAAAGAACGCTATTTTTGCTTCTGGTTTTGCGTCCAAGTTCTCAAAGAATGAATTGTAAAATGTCGGCGCCATCTGTTCCAATAAGCCTGGGCTATTCAATAACATGGAAATAGCGTCTGCATAAAGCTCTGAACTGGACTTGCGGTACTTGATAAAGCTATCTGTTGCAACGCCGTTACTCTGCCCCTCGATGTACCCCTCGATTGGTCGCCAATACAATGACATGTTCCATAGCTCGTTTTTCAATGTCTTATTGTCCAATTCCTCGCCAAACGTACCCTTGAGATACTTGCGCAAAGACTTCAAGCGTCCAATTAAATTGCCACGGCTGGATTCGCTGTCTGGGATGAAGTCAATAGCATGTCCGATTTCATGCGCTAGAACCTTTGCCACATCGCCCTGGTTTTCTTCCGTGAACATGTCGGGTCTTAATTGGATTTCAGATCCAAGAATACTGCCCTGGAATTTGCCACGGGACGTGCGAAGTCTGGAGTTTAGCTCCGGTACTTTACCGGTCAATTCTCTTGCCAAATCAACAAGCTCCGGTAAAGCTATCGGGCTGATATGCTCCATGCCTCCAAGCAGAACCGGCGTATTATCCTTGAATGAACCAACGCTCGCTCCGGCACTGCCTCCCTTTAGCTTCTTGCCCTTAGCACGCTCTGTTTTGGCTGTGGGAGTTAGCTCAAAGAAAGTTTTGTTCTGGGCTTTCAAGTCATCGGCTATTTTCTTATAGTCATTTTTCGCCACTTCCACCGTCTGCATTTCCGCACGCTGGGCTTCTGCCACTTCCAACTTGGCTGACATATCTGATCGGAGTGATTCCAACTTACTCTCAAGCTCATCAACCACCGCTTGTTTTTTATCAAGCTCGGTAATGTCTATGCCTTTTTCGGCGTATTCGGCACGGGCTTTGACGATTTTTGATTCCAGTGATGTAACATTTTTCTTAATATCCTGGTATCTTGATTGCCAAAACTCATCATCGGGTTCATCTTTCAAATAATCTTTAGTTCTATCCAAATCATTACGTTCTTGACGCAACCTTTCTTCCAAATCTGCCAACTTCTCCATTTTGCGTTTCACCATACCCAAATCACCATTAGCGGCATCAAGCTGACGACGCAACTGTTTATCAGTCAATTCTGATTCTATTCTGACACGCTTTACGGCATCTTTTACCAAATCAAACTTCATTTCTTCAAAAGGAACATCGCCAATATCTAAATAATCTTCCTTAAATTTCAAGGATTCTTCATAACGCTTTTCTTTCACTTCGAGTTTCTGCGATAAAAAGCCGTCCACGCTATCGGAAATAAATAAATTATGAATACGCACTCTTTTATAATCGTTCCCCTGTCTATGAATGCGCCCACGTATCTGCCTCAAGTCCGTGTAATTCCACGGCATTGATAGCATGTACAAATCCGTTGTCCTTTTTTGCAAGTTCATGCCCTCGGATATTGCACTCGATCCGATGATAACTTTAATCTTACCTTGATTAAATGCGGAAGCTATCTCACTGCGCTTTTGTTTAGGTGTTGAGCCTTGAATGATAGCTACTTCGCTCGGCTTAAATCCAACCTCACGAATGAGATATTCACGTATGTCTGGGAAAAACTCGTTGCCAACGCTGGAATAGATAAGTTGATTTGCGTCTGGGTCGTCTTTCTTGTTCTGCTTAATCATCTCCATCGCCGCTTTTATTTTCGGACTGCCGTTCACAAATTGCTTGTAGTCCGGTCTTGCTCCCTCGTAGAAATGCCCTGACGCATACGGACTAAAGGTTATTTCCAATAAACGACCAATCAATCCAATACGAGCCTTTTTAGCGGCTTCGTCCTTTGGATTCTCCCATAATTCATGGACTCGCTGTATCTGCTCTGCTTGCTCCGGCGTAGGATTGAGTACAACATTGTTGGTTAGGCGTTCTGGTCTAATAACTCCAGCTTCTTCACCCTCACGGAAGTCGATAAATTCAGTAAGAAGTTTTACAAATTGTTGGTAATTATTAAATCCACGCACCTGGGTCTTCTCTTTATATTCATTGGTAACAGTCAATTCTCCCTGGGTTTGTAAATCCATGAACGTCTGAATGAACTCATTGACGTTCTGCAAGCCCATTTTGCGCAAACGCTCCATGCCCATAAGAGAAAGGATTGAGTAATACTCCATTGGGTGATTCGTAAACGGCGTAGCTGATAACAAATATACGTTGCGTCCATTGTTATTTTTCAATATGTAATTGGAAGCAAGCCACATCTTTACACCTAGATCCGACGGCTGTATTTGAAATGACCTAAAATCACCGGACTGTCTGCCCTCTTTATCTTTCGGTTTGGCTTTGGCTACGATATGGTTAGCATTATGCACCTCGTCCATTGTAACCAAATCAAAGCCCAAATCCTCAAAGCTGACCTCCGTCATGGTTTTGCGCTTACCCTTGCCAATCATTTCGGATATTTTGGCTTTCTCCAATTCCTTTGCACGCTTGGTTTTCTTTTCGTCCTGATCACCAATAACATCCTCCACGTTTTCCATGAGGCTGTCGTAGGTTTCATCACTAAATCCTAAGCGCTTAAAGCCCTCATAAGTAATGATTGAGATAGAGCCGTCCTCAATTTCAAGATTTGCCAAATCGCCCTTAAAGTCTGCGCCCAAACTGCCAAGCTGATTGACTTTGCGATGTGGCAATATATCAATTATCTCGTTTGTGAATTGCCTATAAACACTGGGAGGTACGATAATAAGCGGTTTCTTGGACCAGCCACGCTCCATTGTTTCATTGATAGCCACAATCGCCTGCATGGTTTTGCCAACTCCAACATCATGCGCCAACAAGCCCACGCCTTTATTAACCAAAAACCCGATTCCTTGACGCTGGACCGGCAATAATTCCAACTTATCATTATGGAATACATCGTTTATTTTTCCGAATAACGGCACTTTCCTGAAGTCTGGGATATGTACCGCATTGAATTGGCGGTTATAGGTATCTTCAACTACCTTAACGGCTTTTTCATCTAAGCCCTCACTCAAAAACTTACGCAACAACCTGTCGCCAATTTCACGACGGCGGATACGTTCTTCAGCGTTTTGCTCCTTAGTTCCGCCTGATACAACCTTGTTATCAATATAACCTCGGATCTCCCATTGGCTTGACCTGCCAAACGCTTCTCTGGGAAGTGAAGAAAGGAATTGTTTGAACGCTTCCTGCAAAGTCATGTCCTCGGTTTCCTGCCTCTCATCTTCGCCATAAGTGTAAGGAATAACAGTATCACGCATAAAAGGCGCATGCGGAGTAAAGCTCATCCTCTGAACAACCTGTTGTGGCGGTAAAACTGCCTCTAAACCACGCTTTTGCTTCTCATACTGCTCTTTGGTCATTTCGTCCTTATTCACCTCAAGAGCGTCCATTTTATCGTAGATATTGCCCTGGAAATAGTTGAAATTGGAATACCATTCGCCATTCATGTAATTCGCCAACTCCAACTTCTTCTCATCTGACAGGCTGTTGAGATAGCTTGGCTCCAGTTCGCCTGTAACCGTGCTATGCAAAAAGGTATCAATTTCTTCTTGGCTCATCTCGGTTTTTAATTCTTGGAACGTAACGCCCTCGACACGTGGTTCAAGCACGACTTTGGAGTTTGCGTCCGGACGCTTCTTTTTCAACTTCTTTTCTTGTGTCGGCTCCGGCTTGGCAACCTCCTCGTTCATCGGATCTTCGGCGGTAGTGTTTTCAAGGTTGCTAGTGTGTTTCTCGATGAAGTCATCCTCAATTTTCGCCATTTTATTTTCGGCTTCGGCAATTTTCTCTTTAATCTCGGCTTTCTTGGCTTTAGGTGCGGTTTCCAGTTCTCTGGTTAGTGCGGTTGTTTCATCATACAAATCCGCTACTGTGTCGGCATGATTTTCTTCCCAATCCTGCTCCTGTTCATTTTGAGCATTATATTGAGCGCCTTTTATTTCAGCTTCGATGTTTTCCTTATCACCTTTAACAAATTGCTCCAATCCAAAACGTCCTTTTCTTTCGGATACTTCACCAAGTATCTTCTCCGGATTCTCTTTGAAGAAAGTGTCGTTTGCCATTTCTTTTGCACGCTGCTCGACATTTCCCTCGGCGGTTTTCTTTAGAATAACAATATCCGTACCAATATCCGTAGTGGCAAATGCTCCATTGGGTAAACGATATGCGTCAATAAGACTTCCAAGTTTAGCTATCTCAAACTTTGCATAGCTCGGACCATTACGTAAAAAGCCGGAGGGTACAACCATAGCAACCACTCCATCGTCTTTGACCAAATCCATTGACCTTTTCAAAAAGTATTCACTGTATTCGGGTATTTTAACCTCCTCGCCAAGACCTTTATACACGCCTCTGTGTTTACCGTATGGAGGGTTGCCTATGATTGCGTCATAGACTGTATCATCATAAGCCCTGGCGTTCCCACGGCTGTCAATGAAGATGTCCTCGAACGGCTGTGTGCTTACATCTTCCACGTTTTTATAAAGTATCTGTGAGATTGCGGCGGAAGTAGGATTAATTTCATTTCCATTGAATGAATAATCCCTGCTGGGTGCGTATTCGACAAAAGAGCCGATTCCCATAGACGGTTCCAGGATTTTAGCTTCGGTTGGTATCAAGTCTTTAATTTTCCACCACAAAAGATTGACTACTTCTTTGGGAGTGTAATACTCATCAAGTAGCCCTCTGCCCTCTGCGCCCTCTTTTTCAATGCCTCCTGCGCCTGTATAGCGTTTCAGCAAGGCAAGTTCATCATCAGTGTACTTACTACGGTCTGTGCCGTTTTTCTTTACTAAATCTTCAACAAAAAGATTTAACTCATACTGTGAGCCAAATCGCTCTCCAACGCTTGTGCGGCGCTCTGGAGCTTCCCCTCGTGCCACTGGTTCGCTACTGACCTCAATTGCTTCAGTGTCCACTCCGGATCTTTCTTCGCCATCTCGAACAGTATCGGGTAATGTTCCTCGCTTAGTATCGCTCCGCCTAGATTTATCGTCGTCATATACTTCATTAGTAGCAGATTTTTCTGCTTTTGTCAATGGATTAGCTTTTTTCCAAATATCCCTTAATTGGGCTTCGGTTCTTACTTGATCTACATCATAGATAACAAACTCCTTTGAACCGTCGCTATGCGTAAACTCAATACCGTCAAAACCCTTTTCAGCCAATACTTCTCCCATGTCCTTAAAGCCCATTTCATCATCAATCGCCAACTGAATATCTTTGTCTTGCAAATCCTTATTCCTGGCTGGATTCATTATATCAATAAAAACAGGCATGACTATATCGCCACCAGCGTCTTCGGCAAAAGACTTAGCAACTTCTTTGCTGTCCGTGAAATACAAACCCTCGCCATAGTCTGACGGTTGGTTTTCTCCAATATAGTCTTTGGAAAACTCATCAAACTTTTTGTCGGTTCCGTGATAAGCATTAATACGAGATTCCACAAACTCATCAGCCGTTTTATAGGCTTTTGCCATTGCCAAGAGCGCTTCTTCTACGCTGATTGATTCTTTTTCCGTAGCCACTCCACGCAAAATTGAGATAGTGTCATCGCCGTTGGCTAGTGTTTGCGCTATGCGGTTGTATCCGTCTAAAACCTCGCCCTTTGAATTGACGATTGGGTTCATGGCAAACTCCTCACCCTCAAACTCTCTGATTTCACCTGACTTCAAATAATCATCAAGATCCGGATCTGATTTCCTCAAATCAGCTATCTTGGCTTCTTCAATGACATAATTCTCTGCTTGTATTTGTTTAATCAAACTATCACTGATTCCGCCGTCGCTCCCAAGTTCTTTAGCTTCCTTACCAATTTGCTTGCCGGTAAACTCGGTTTTAACTTGTTTCTTTTCCGGCTGTTTCTTCTTGGCAACCTTTGGCTCTGGCGGAAGTTCCGGCGCAATATCTGTGAAGCCCTGCGATTGTGCGAATGCGGTTAATCGTTTGATTGCTTGTTGGGCAACAAGTACATTATTTTTATTAGATGTATCTCGTACGCCCTCCTCTAAGCGTCTGAAAATATCAATCACTCCTTGTTTTATTGCCAATTCCCTTGAAACAAACTTGCCTGACATCGGGCTGGCTGATCCCATAGTAGGTAATGATGTGGCTGTTCTTAATCCAAATGTACCATCCTCATAATCTACAATCTCCAATTCAATTGTATTGATTATATTATTCTTTTTAACTGGAGGCATTACAAAAACTGATTCTTTTTTAGCGTCAATCATTTCCCTCAAAGCGTCTTTCATCGCCCAAGAAAACCTTTTTATTTCTTCACTAAGTTCATTCCATTCCAATTTATCAATGTTATCAACCCTATCACGCAATTCCGCAATAGGTAATTTAGACATTTCTTCTTTGGTTTCCGTAACGGCTGACTTAAACTGCTCAACCGTCGTAGTATCTACTTCTGGGAAGTTCTGCACGGGAGCAGGTGTTCGCTCCGGAACAATTTGATCTGTAACCGGCTCGGCTACTGTGGGCTGTTCTACTACGCCTGTTACACGTTCCTGTGCCTCTAAGGTATCAAGTTTCGCATTGGCATTGGCTTCAGCTTTCTCGGCAAGAGTTCCACCTGGCGGATCTGGCGGTTTCGGCGCAATAGCCTCAAGCCGTTTCAATGTTTGTAGCGCTTTAGCATCATTATAAATATCGACACCAGTACTTGCTATACCAAAAGTTGTTCCACTCCCAAGAAAACCTGCGGCAAAACTTTCAACAAGCCCCTCGGTTAAACTTTGAGTATCATCTAACCAATTTACTATTACATTTTGTGTGAATTGTTGCGCAACTTCTGTACTGCCCTCAAGTATTTGAGCTTTACCATATTCGATTATATATTTTGGCAAATTACGCCTAAAGTTTTGTAAAAAACTTCTATTGACTATTTGATTTATGGCTTTTGATTCAACCGATCTGAACGCTTTATTTATTACATTTGTTTCACTTAATGATTCAAGAACGCCAGCGATCGCTCCGTATATACCTGCCCAGTGGGCCGCTATGTCCGGAACAATACCATCTTCAATCATAGAATCATAAGCTGACCCACCCTCTTGTAAAGCCGCAAAACCAAACGAAGCAACTGCACCACCAGCCGGACCGCCGGCTAGAGTACCACTAACAGCCGCCGCCATACTACCAACCATATTGGGCAACAATTCTCCAACTGTACGAAATGACCATTTCGATATTTGTCTGATATCCCTACTTTTTACAGCCTCTACTAAAGTAAGATCTTCTGGTCTAGCCCACTCTGGATGTGCTACCAATGTCGCCTTATATCCATCAGCCATTTTAGCTCCCCATTCTGCAAGTCTAGGACTATCTGTCTTCAGACCAATAAGTTCAACAGCAAAAAATGGTGATGATTCTAAGTTTATTATTCCTGTTAATATACCATCTCTAAGTTGCCCCAATTCACCTGGCTCTTTATAACCAATGGGCATGTTGCGACTATCACGAATTATCTGTTTTTCTTTAATGTCTTGTTGTCCCACAAGGTTAGAAGTTATCATTTGACCAGCTATTCCTAATGGATTTGTTTCACCAAGCACCTTACCAACTAAAGCGGACGCACCAGCTCTATAAGTCATCTTTTTAAACTCGGCCACATCACCATAAACATCTGCCTTACCGGATTTAATACTTTCTTCAATATTAACCTCCTGTTGCTTTTTTCTTTCGAGGTTATAATGAGCATTAAAACTTTCAATCACTGCTTTTTTAACATCGTCTGGGTTCATATCAACTTCTTCTTTTGTAGTACTTGTGTCTTTTTTTTCACTTTGCTCTAATTTATCACCTCTTTGCATGAGTTTCTTTTTCTGATAAGTATCGCCAACCTTTTTGACGTCTTTACGCACCAAAAGAGATGTGTTTGCTTCATCTATCGGCGGACGGCTAACCTTTGTGGGTTTGGGTTCCGCTTTTTCTTCTTCTTTGTAGAAAAGCGGTTGGTAACCTTTTTTCTTTTTATCTTCCTCGTCTTCCTGTGTGGCGTAAAGCGGTTTGTATGTCATAGAGTTTTAGTAAAAATAACTTTGTGCTTGCGGATCATTTGGATTGAGATATTGTTTCGGCGGATAGGTTTCATCAAACCACTTTAATAAATCCGGTTCATTAACCGCAATGTTTTGCCGTATTTGCGGATATTTAGATGAATCAATGTAGCCATCACTGCCGGTAGATACTTGAATATCTTTAGCGATATTCGTTCTAGCTGTTGCTAATCCCTGCTCTCGTACCTTTGCTTCTTCAGCCTTACGCTCGGAATCAGTTTTAGTAGATGTTGTCTTTGGAATAGGTACAGGCGTTCCTGCTCCGTTTCCTGCTTTTACAACCTCAAAATGGATGTGTGGACCGGTACTCCAACCTGTATTGCCTGATAGACCAATTTGCTGTCCTCCAGTGATTTTATCGCCCTTTTTGACGCTCATTTCGCTCATGTGTCCGATACGATAAACCGCTCCTGTAACATCATCTTGAATATCAACGTAATTGCCGTAGGCTTTCATACCACCAGGATTACTATTCGAAGTTTTGTCATAAAATCCTTGAGCGATAACCGTTCCTTGCATTGGAGGCGCACCAATCGGAGTGCCAACATCTGTGGCAACGTCCCAAGCTATAAGGTTTTTATGGCTATAATTGCCGTAAGGTTCTTGGGTTATTGTTCCAAGCTGGGAAAGATAGTTGTCCACGTATGATTTACCCTGCTCTATTCCCGTGTTTCCTGTAACGGATTTACCTGTAAGATATGCCATTGTTTCCTCTGGATTCTCGAAATTTTTGAATACATCAATTATTTGTGCCGGAGTTAATTGAGTGCTTGAACTTGATTTTGCGTCGCCAACATCAATACGCTTGGAAGTGATGTTGCCGTTTTCGTCCATCATAATTACATTTTCATAAGTGCGCCCACCCTCTGTGCTTTCTTTCGTAGCGATAATACTTTGCTTCGGGTTTTTAGCTTTTAGTGAATCAAAGAAGCCAACTGGCAAGCCTGCTTGCATTTCCATTCTCTGAATCATCATGCGCTGTTCATCAGTAATACTGGCTTCATCAACTCCGCCTGATGTCATGTTGTTATAAATCGTCTGTAAATTGGCACGTGCGTCATCTTTTGCTTGAGTTTCTATATCACGTTGATCCTTACTCAAATCACGCAATAGGTTGATTGCGTCAATGCTACGGCTGTATTGGTCATTATATTGCTCGTAAGCGGCATTGTAGGTGTCTTTGCTAAAACCCATGAGTATGAAAATGGTATCGTTGCCGTTCTTCATTTGCTGTGAAATGTAGCTCAACTGACGCTGTGCGGCATCAATGCGCTCGTTTTCTTGGCGCTCTATCTCACTGATACGCCCTGAAATAACACCTGTTGATACGGTTTTACCCTCCTCGGCTTGAATGCGCTGACGTTTTTGTGCGGTTAAATCATCAATCTCTTTTTGTAAATTGGCGGCTTGTTGTTGCAAACTATCCAAGCCATATTCTGTGCGCATTTGTTTGTACTGCGCCATATAATCCGGAGCCTGAACTGGTGATTTAGTTTGCATTACTTGAGTTATCAAAGCGTTCCAATCAATTGTTGGTGATTTTGTAGCCGGACCAGTAACACTGTCCATGATATTAAAATCGTAATTCTGACCCTCGTTTAATAAAGCGTTTGCGTCATTGGTATTATTCAATTTGTTCATTCTGTTATCGGATCTGGTAGCTGTATCGGGATTGCTTAATTGAGTTTCGGGTATGAATCCGCTTTTCATGTAGTCCATTGCCTGTTCTTTGTTCGAAGCGGCAACCCTCTGACCATTTGGTCCGACCATAGTAACCGCAACATCGGGAGCGTCTTTGCTTTCTTCCAAATGATAACCCATGCCAAAATAACGCTGGGCTTCGGGTGAGCCAACTTCCACAACAACACGATTGCCGTTAGCGTTTACAAGCGTAGCTCGTTTCGCATTTTTTTGGTCTATGGATGTATTGGTACGGGTGTCCTGACCAGTAAAAGGCGTAACAGCCACGCCTGGCGCTTTCTCCAATTTGTAGCCCTCGGCAAAATAATCTTGTGTGCCTTTGAGCCAAATCGTCCCATCTGACTTTCTGATTATCTGATTTTCCGTGTAATTCTTTAATTCAGCCGGATCATGGATTTTTTGGCTGGTTTTTACATCCGTTCTCACTTGCACCCTATCTCCATTGGCGTTAATAAGCGTCGCCAAAGGTTTTAGTGTGCCGTAATAATCAGTTTTAATTACGCCATTCGAGTCATAATTCACGGGTGTAATGTCGTATTGCTTGGAAGCTAAACCCATTTCTCGTTGGTTTTGGTCATTGATATTAAGTTTAATTGAATTGTTTGTTGGTGGTTTTGATTGTGTAGGTAAAGATGGTGGTATCACCGCAGGTGCGCTTGAATTGTTACTAACCGGAGCAGATATTAATGTTGCTCCTGGCGTGCCAGGCGTTCCCGTAAAGACTCGTTTCGCATTTTTTTGGTCTATGGATGTATTGGTACGGGTGTCCTGACCAGTAAAAGGCGTATCAGCCACGCCTGGCGCTTTCTCCAATTTGTAGCCCTCGGCAAAATAATCTTGTGTGCCTTTGAGCCAAATCGTCCCATCTGACTTTCTGATTATCTGATTTTCCGTGTAATTCTTTAATTCAGCCGGATCATGGATTTTTTGGCTGGTTTTTACATCCGTTCTCACTTGCACCCTATCTCCATTGGCGTTAATAAGCGTCGCCAAAGGCACTGTTATCGGTATGTAACCGCTTTTAAGAGCCATTTTATAATCAACGGCTCCGGTACTTTGGTACGGTACGATAGTCCCTTTGTTAGGATCTTTTAGATAGACTGGCATATTGTTAGTATTTTAACATTAAACTTGCAATTCGATAATTATTCCGTCCGCTCCGTCGGCTGGACTTACTCCGTCTGCACCAGCTTGACCGTCTAAACAGTTCCATGGAGCAGGGGGAGATGTCCATCCCCTGTTAAGTGCGCTAAGCCCTCCTGCACCGCCAAGACCACCAGTTCCACTTGCTCCGCCTGCAACGCTTACAGTCCCCGTTCCCGTGAGCGAACCGTAAATTAAAACAATAATTCCACCAGCACCGCCTCGTCCACCGCCTCCGCCTCCACCGCCTCCA
>MWCR01000013.1 GCA_002070095.1 Parcubacteria group bacterium ADurb.Bin192
AATTATTCCGAATACTCCGATTGTGAACATAATTGATTTGATTCTAAGTGAAAATTGCAATTGCGCCTAACGTTTTCGAGTATGAGAAGTTCTGTTGAAGCGAAGCGAAACAGAATTTGGGTCGAAAATATTTTACTTTCCCCTATTTAATTACTAAAAGGTAAAATATTTTTGCCTCATACTCGATGTTAAGTGATGTAAATTTTTATCTTCGTTTTTATTTGCAAAAACTTTGATTATCGACTAGAAAATTATATTTTTTTGTTTTGAAAAATTCCAGAGGGGTAGGGGTGAATGGAATTTTTCAAAACTCCTTGTTTGTATTTTTAAATATATCAACCTCACTCATCCATTTTTTTACATTGTTCATAGTGTTTTTATAAACCCTAGATTCTGGTTGATCAATAAATTGTGCCAAATCACATAGTTCAGCTATTCTGGCGGTTACTACCATGCGCCGTAGGTTTAATTTTGTGCTAGTTAGCTCCTGATATTTTTCTGCGACTGCTTTCATGAGTTGCGGATCAAATTTATAGAGCGAATGAAAATCCATATGAACGTCACCAATCATGCAGTCGCTAAAATCAAAAATGCCATTAATTTTTTTCTTTTCAGAATCAAAAGCCATGTTTTCAGTATGTAAATCATTGTAGAGAAAAACTAAGTTTTGATTTTCTTTCGCAAATGATTCGTATTCGTCACAGGTTTGATTTATGAATTTTAGTATTTGCGGGTCTGTAATTTTATCGATGAGTAAATTTTTAACCATTTCTGAATATGAATTCAGATCTTCTGTGTCGACATTAAATTCATTTGCTTGCTCTAAACTGACAGAGGTATGAATTTCTTTTAAAAAATTTGCTAAATCAAAAACTAACTGATTTTTTTCATCATCGCTCAATGTCAAATAATCAGTATAAACTAGATCATTGCCTGGTATTTTTTCATATCCCATGTAGGTAAATTTTTGGCCTAAAAATTCTACTTTTGGAATTTGAAGTGTTACTTTGTCTTGCAAAAAAGACAATATTTTAACTTCGGCATCAAAATTTTTTCCAATACTTCCGTATTCATCGCCATCATCTTTGGGAAAGCGGAATATATACTCATCATTGATCAGAGCCACAATATTGTCCCAGCCATTGTTAATTAGTTCGACTTTTTCGATCGTTAAATCAGGAAAATCAGCTAATATGGCTTTTTGTATTGTTTCAATGTCAAAAGCTGGCAAAATTTTTAAATTTCTTTGAGCAACTAATCTAGATTCTATTTTGCTTTTTACTTTTTCTGAAGCCATTTTTGTAACTATAAAATATTATGAAAGTTTTCGGAGTGTTAACGGAGAAAAGCACCACATACCCCTCCTAAATTATTAAAAAAATATAATTTTCATCCCTAATCAACGCACTAAAGCTCAAAAAATCCACTAAGATAAAAATTTATTTCACTTAACTCGTTTCTATACGAAAACATTTCGTATAGAAACCGGTAACTTGAATGTTATAGGAAGTGGTATATACTGTAAACAAGGTACAGACGTGAAGCCTCACTTAATTAGTTTAAGCGAGGTTTTTATGATGCAAAATTATATTCAAAACGCCAGAGAGGAGATGCTTTTGCGGAATTACAGCCCCAAAACCATCAAAGCCTACCTGGGCGCGATCAGTGATTATCTGTCTAAATATCCGGATGGTGCGGGCAGGCTGGATATTGGGCATGTCAGACAGTTTTTGTTGGGTAAGCAGGCCAAGGGTTTGGCGCCGCAAACCGTTAATTTGTGTTTGAATGCTTTAAAATTTTACTACGGTGATGTTTTGAAGACGAGCGGCCGGATTGATTTAAAATTCGCTAAAAGATCAAAGAAATTGCCCATTGTCTTGTCTCGTCAGGAGATCGCGTTGATCGTGGACGCCATCATCAATCCAAAACATCGGCTGATGGTGGCTCTGGCCTATGGCGCGGGCCTGCGGGTGAGTGAAGTGACGGCTTTGCGCGTACGGGATCTGCAATATGAGGAAAATATTATTCATATTAAAGGTGCCAAAGGCAATAAAGATCGTCTGACTCTCTTGCCGGACAAGGTGAAAGCTGACTTGAAGGCTTTATTGGCCGGTAAACCGGGCGAGGCTTTTGTTTTTGAGAGTGAAAGAGGCGGGAGATTAACTTCAAAGACACTCCAGCTGATTTTTATCCGGGCTTGCCGGCGGGCCGGCATCACCAAGAGCGCGACTTTTCATTCTTTACGTCACAGCTTTGCTACGCATCTTCTGGAAAACGGCGTGGACATCCGCTATGTCCAGTCATTGCTGGGCCACCAAAACATCCGCACCACCCAACTGTACACGCAAGTCACCAAACACAATTTATCCAAGATACCAAGCCCATATTCCGACTTCTAGTCGTCATTTTTATTCTATCAAATTAATTAACTTGCTCCCTCGCTTAATTCCTTCGACTGCGCTCATGGCAGGCTTAAGAGAGGGCTGGGGTGAGTTTACAACCAAAACATATGCCGCAAGCCGAAAACCCCCGTGCAGTGCCCCTCGTAGCTTCAGAGCGAAGTGGGGATAAAGGGGGAACCAAAGGGGGATTAACCCTGTCCAAAAAACTCCCATACCTCATCCTCTCCGCTTTTCTTTTGGGTATAGGCCTGCATTCTTTTTATCCCACCATCAGAGTGCCTGTTTTGATTTGGTATATTTTGGGTTTGGCACTGTTGTTGGCAGTCTGCATATCGTACGGTTTAAAAAATTATGCACCATTTTTGATCGTCTTGGCTCTGGCGCTGGGTGTTTGGCGGTTTGATATCAGTTTGCCGGACATGGACGAGTTGGCTTTTGGGTGGAATCAAAGAATCGGGCGGGTGGAGGAGCAGATGAACGGTTTATTCGGACGGCAATTTTATGTGAAGCTGGAGACGGGTCATAAAATTTTGATCAGCACGGATCAGTTTTTGATTTTGGGGGAAACCATTACTTTTGAATGCGCTTTATCGGGCTTGGTCCGCCGTGAACAAGATTCGGATTCAAGATTCGCGGCTTTGTGGCACCGGGCGCAGGCCAAATGCGGGGCTTCCAATTTACAGCGAGCGGCTCCGCCGGCTTGGTGGGACACCCGGCAGATGTTTCATGACTGGCGAACCTGGAGCAATAAACGCATCGCGAGCGTGTTGCCCGGCGACCAGGGCGTGTTGATCGCGGGCATGCTGTACGGCGAGAGGAATATGACCCAAGAATCCCAAGATATGTTCAGGCGCGCGGGGCTGACGCATCTGATTGCCGTGTCCGGATCCAACATCACGATTGTGGCCACCATCATGTTTGCTATTTTTTTGGGCACGGGCCTGTGGCGCTCGCAAGCTTTTTGGTTTACATCCGGGGCTTTGCTGGCTTATGTGGGGCTGACCGGTTTTTCTGCCTCCGTAGCTCGCGCCGCTTTTATGGGCTGGCTGGTTTTATTGGCCCGTCATCTGGGGCGCAAACCCAAGATTTGGTATTTATTATTATTGGCCGCGGTTATTTTGTGCGTCATCGATCCTTGGATGCTGTTTTTTGACGCGGGTTTTGCTTTGTCTTTTTTAGCCACTATGGGTTTGATGCTCTGGACGCCCATCATGACCAGGAAATTGGATTTTGTGCCGGCCTTCGCGGGTCTGCAGGAAGCTGCGGCCACCACTTTTTCGGCCACGCTCATGACCATGCCCTATTCGGCCTTGATGTTCGGTAAAATTTCTTTGGCCGGTCTGTTCACCAACTTGGTAGCCGTGCCTTTGGTGCCTTGGGCCATGTTGTTTGGCACGGCCGCGGCTGTCTGGGGCAGGTTTCAGGGTTACACTCTGGTCAGCCTGCCCGCCTTGGGCGTGAGTCAGACCATTTTTTTATCCGCGCGCATCGCAGATATCTTTCCTTGATTGTCTATTGAAGTTGAAAATATTAATTGGATGTTGATAATTTCAATTTATATTTTGATCGTCTATTTTTGGTTTAAACTTCGCCAAAAAAATCAGCTTTCCACAAGATTTGAGATTTTTTGTCAAAAAAATTCCGAACAATAGCGAATGTAAAAAATTTATAACAAAATTTTTTGGTTAGGAGATGGTGAAACTTTATTGCCTTGGACTCAATGAGCTAAAGGGATTTCTCCATTTCACCTTCGTTCCAGTCGAAATGACAATACAACGCTTCGTTATACTCGCGCTTAATCCGTCATGCTGAATTTAGTTCAGCATCTCACTTCTCCATTAACGAAAAAGGAGTTCTTTGAGTGTAGAGATCCTGAACCAAGTTCAGGATGACGGAGGGGTTGTTAATAGATTGCCGCGCTCCGCTCGCAATGACAATGTTGGTTTTGACGCGGGACGTAGGACGTTGTTATGTGCTACATGCTACATGTTTTGTGATGCATGACGCGCGCGATGTCAGTTGTCATTAACATTATAAATTGACTCTGTCACAGAATCTGCGCACGCTGTAAGTGAGGCTTCACGGCTTCGTACCTCGACAAAACAAGATCTCGGAAAGTGTAAGGCACCTTATCGCGGTTGGCTGTCCAAAGGCGGGGATAAAGAGATTACCGGCTTTATCATCCGCCGCAAAGCGGTACAACGACTGGTTTGCGGTCAGCCGAAGTTAAACGCGTTTTTTATAAACATGAGATGGAGGAAATTTTCATCTTGGTTTGAAGCATTGTCCTTTTGAAGAGAAGCGGAACGGCCGCTGTGGTCTGATAATCGTCTGCGGACGGTTTAAGCCCTCGGCCGCGTTAGATGACGTTGTTCATTTTTTCGGCATCAGCTTTCCGAGTTTGTTTTGCCGCCTCGGTCTCCTCTACGACGCGTAGCGGAGGGAACCGGAGGCAGTCATGAAGAGTACGTGTTCTTTGACAATCAGAGGCTCAAACAAAAAGCGCGCGGTTAAGTTGTGGGGCCGTTTCAGAGGGCGGGGTGTTTGGCGGACGGCTTGGATGCTGGTGGCCGTGCAGGTTTGCTGGCTGACGGCCTGCGCGGCCCGCGACGAACAAAACGAGCCGCCCGTGGCCGCCTATTGGCAGAATCAGTCGCCCGAACCGGCCTGTTTGGCCGCTTCCGTGCGCTACCCGACCACCGCGTCAGACTTCAAAAAAATGCTCTACGGTTATCGCGGCTTCCTGACCGTCTATCAGGGCTACAAACATCTGGGGCACGACATTGTATACACCGAGGGCACGGCTATTCATCCCTTGAGCTGCGGTGTGATCAGATTCTACGGTCCGGCCACGGGCTATGGTTCTTTGGCGGCCGTGGTGGAACATAAGTTGGAACGGCCTTTGTCCGCTGAAAACGGAGAGGGCGAGCAGGTCACTTTTTCATCCTTCCTGACCATCTACGGGCATCTGCGCAAAACTTCGTCATCAAACGGCGGAGAGGCGTTGCCTTGGAAGATTGGCGACACCATCAAGCCCACGGATACCATTGGCTTCATTCAGTCGGACGCGGCCAACGGCGACGGGCTCGAACACTTGCATCTGGGCATCAGGTTGCAATCCATGGCCGCTGCTCAAGCCGTGGATAGTGCCTGGTTCCGGGGCAATGACTCCTATGGCGAGGGCGCGTACAAACGTTACTACACGGATCCGGCTGCCTTCATTCCCAATATGGAGATGTTTTTGGAGGGTAATGAGTTTGGTGAAGGCGACCCGCAAGGTTCGAGTATGGCCAATAATCATCCGGTGGGGACCTTGCTGCGCGGTGCATCGGGCGGACCAACTTGGATGGTGGTGAGCAAGGGTCATCTGCTGGACGTCTCGTCATATACTCATCTGCCTTTCAATTGCGCAGTCACGGTGGCCGAACAGGCTCTGGATTGCTACGAACCCGTGGTTTTTGATCCGGTGTCGCTGGAATTGAATGGCCGGGTCATCAAGTTTCAAGGGGAGCCTCAGGTTTACAAGTTGTACCCGGGGGCAGGCTTTACGCCGTCAGCCTTCCAGGTCTTCTTGTCTTACGACGCCTTTCTGTCCTGGGGCTACAAGGATCAGGATATTCAAACTTACGCTTTGTCTCAAAAGATTGCGACCTTGGGTCAACTGCAGGACAAAGGAGGTTTGGGCTTGAGGCCCGGGAGCTTGGTCAAAGGCCAAGGACAGAGCGAAGTCGCGGTGGCTCATCAGTCCGGGAAGCGCCGTCCCATTTTCAATTGGGATGTGTTCGAAGAACTGGGTTATGACGCGGATTGCGTCTACGAGATCGAGCCTTCCACTTTGGACTTGGTGGCCGGAGTTCGTTCCGAGCAGGTCATAACTTTGGACGAGACAAGGCAGTGTTCGGTTGGTCAGGCGACAACTGTCTGTGCTCCGGGCACTTACACGGTCTGTGATTGTGCCGGCGGCCAGATTGGGTCCCGGTCCTGCAAGACCGATGGTTCGGGCTACGAGGACTGTGTTTGTCCGGTCGTGGAACAGGACGCGGGTGTACTTGATTCGGGTCAGCCTGAAGCCGGCTTGGAGGCCAGCGGCTCACCTTGCGGCGGTTGGTGCGGAGCTGGTACGCATTGCGATGAGGCAACCGGCAATTGTGTTTTGAATGAACAGGACGCGTCTGCTGATGTACAGCCGCCGCCGGTTGAACAATGCAACGGTTTGGATGATGACTCTGACGGACAGGCGGATGAAACTTTTACCTGCGTGTCCGGTGAATTCGCTTCATGTCTGACCGTCTGCCAAAGCCCGGGTGTGCGCCGTTGTCATCTCACGCTTTGCGCTTGGGAAGACTGTCGTCCGGCGTATGCTGAAATCTGTGCCAATGGCGCGGATGAAGATTGCAATGGATTGGTGGACTGTCAGGATCCGGCCTGCGTTTATGATCCGGCTTGTTTGCCGGCCGTGGACGCGGGTACTCCGGACAGCGGGTCAGTCATTGACTCGGGCACTGTTTTGGATGCGGGTGTGCCTGATACCGGCTCTTGGGACAGCGGTCCAACGTCGGCCTGTCAGACTCATGGTTTGCCCGGTCAGATGACGTTCGTGGTGCAGGCACCCGTGGTTTCTCCGGAAGTTATTTCCGTCTTTGGCTGGATAGACTATCCGGGCTGGAGCGGGATAGCCGATGCGCCGTGGAGCGGTTGGTCCTGGGGAGCGCCCGGTATGCCGGAGCTGGTGTTCCAAAAAGGAGGCGTCTACCAGGGGACCAAATTCGTGTTCGCGCCCGGTGTGTCTTCATCCGCCGGGCAAGCGCAAAAAGCCTGGTACTGCGACCAATCAACCTGCCCGGTGGGCTCATATATAATGTGTGCCGGCCAGCAGGAAGTCTGCCGGGTGCAAAACGGCTGGCCATCCGGCGGGGCTTCTTACGTACCCAATTCATCAGGCTGGCAAAACATACAGTGTCTTGTACCTTAACCATCTTTCGCTCTTTGTACTTCCAAGGGGCGAAATTTTTAATCATGTAACATGTAGCATGTAACATGTAGCAAAGATATGAGATTTCATCAAAATTTACAGTTAAAAATGGACGATTACGTTCACCTTATTTATAAGGTTACACGTAAGTTTCCAAAGGATGAATATTATGGAGCCAGGTCGCAAATTCGTCGCGCCGCTTTATCAATCGTTTTAAATTACATCGAGGGCTATGCTCGTCAGCGGGAAAAGGTGTTAAGAAATTTTTTGCAGACCTCATATGGTTCTCTTAAGGAATCCAGGTATCTTATTAGTTTTTCTTTGAAAGAGGATTGGATTACGTCTGAAGAATGCAGTGAGGCTATTGGTTTAGCTGATGAAATTGGCGCTATGTTGTGGTCTACGATAACTAAAAGCTCCACGAATAATTAGTGGTTCACTTGTTGCATGCTACATGTTACAAGATACATGTCTTGTTTATCCACAAGACGAGCAGGGGCGGGCTTGCTAAGATTGCGCAGTAGAACAATAATAGAACAAAGAACTGATCAAATAACAAATATTCAAAATTTTATATTTTATAATTTATTATTTTATAATTGGTTAGATATATGGCAAAAAAAGTTGTAGACGAGCGTGATGCTCGTAATCAAGCGGCTCAAGAGGCGATTGATCAAATTAAAGAACGTTTTGGTGAAGGCTCCATCATGCGTTTGGGTGAAGCTAAAAAAATGCTGGTGGAAGCCGTGCCCACAGGGTGCTTGTCTCTGGATTTGGCCTTGGGAGTGATGGGTGTGCCTCGCGGGCGTATCATAGAAATCTATGGTCCGGAGGCATCGGGCAAAACCACTTTGGCGCAACATATAATAGCTGAAGTCCAAAAATTGGGCGGTTTGGCGGCTTTTGTGGACGCGGAACATGCTTTGGATCCGGATTATGCCAAGAAAATCGGCGTCAACATTAATGACATGCTTATTTCCCAGCCCGATACCGGGGAGCAGGCTTTGGACATCGTGGAAACCCTGGTGCGTTCCAATGCCGTGGATGTGGTGGTGGTGGACTCGGTAGCCGCTTTAACGCCCAAGGCCGAAATCGAAGGCGAGATGGGTGACAGTCACATGGGCCTGCAGGCCAGGTTGATGAGTCAGGCTTTGCGCAAGCTGACGGCCGTAGTGTCGCGGTCCAAGACCGTGGTTATTTTTATCAATCAAATCCGTCAAAAAATCGGCGTTATGTTCGGTAATCCCGAGACCACGACCGGCGGCATGGCCCTTAAATTTTATTCTTCGGTACGCGTGGAAGTTCGTCGCAGTGCTCAAATCAAGATGGGGGACCGTATTATTGGCAACCGCACCAAGGCCAAGATTGTCAAAAATAAAATGGCCGCGCCTTTCAGAAGTTGTGAGTTCGATATCATGTATAACGAGGGCATTTCCATTGCCGGTGATTTGTTGGATTTGGGTGTGGAATGGAATGTGATTAAAAAAGCGGGTAACAGCTACACCTTTGGTGAAGAGAAATTGGGCGTGGGTCGTGAAAATGCCAAGCTGACCTTAAGACAGCGCCCGGATTTAATGAAAATCATCCGCGAGGCTGTTATTGAAGCTTGGAAAATCAAAGAAAGCGAAGGCGCTCTGCAAACATCTCCTTCTCCGGAGGATAAAGACGGTGATGAGGAAACTACTGAATAAAACACAGAAATGACAATGAGTCATAAAAGTGCTAAAATAAGCATTAAGCATGCCTTATCGCAGAAGAAAACGTTTTTCGTTTAATTTTCAATTGGATTCCCAAACTAAAAAAGGAATACTGACGGTTTTTTGTTTTGCTCTGGCTTTGTTCATGTTGGCTTCTTTGTTTGATCTGGCCGGATCGGTTGGGCAAGGATTGGATCAAGCTTTGTCTCACGTTTTTGGCTGGGACAAGATCGTGGCGCCTTTCTTTTTGTTGGCCGTGGCCATTTTTTTGCTGTCACCGGAAAAGTTGCCTTTAAAAATTTCCAATGGCATCGGTTTTGTTTTGTTTTTTGTGGGGCTTAATCCTTTGGTGCATTTGCTGACTTTTGGCGAAGCGGAAGCCGGGCCGGCGGCCATAGACGCGGCCGGCGGCAAGCTGGGTTATATGCTGGGCTCGCCCTTGATTCCGATTTTCGGACAGGCCGGCGCTCTGATTTTTTTTGCCGCGGTTTTGGCCGTGGCCTTGGTTTTGATCTTCAATACATCATTAAGCACTTTGGTTGATTGGCTGATGTATTTAATCAATGTGTTAAAACAAGCTTTACTTTTTGCTTCCAAGCCTTTTATTTGGTTGTGGCTTAAACTTAAAGCCGGTTTGGCTGACAGGCGATCAGTTCAATCCAATGATTTATCGGATAACACAGAGGAGGAAGAAGAAGAGGTGGATCAGGATGAGGCGGATGATGAAGATGAAGATGCCACGGAACTTCCGCAGAATAACCATGGTGCTCTGGCTGATGCTCAAGTCCAGTCAATCCCCAAGCCCCGCAAACCCCGGCGCAGATTGCCCAGAGTGGACATACCTTTGGAGCTATTGAACAGACACGATCAAAAGCCGACTTCCGGAGATATTGAAGCCAGGCAGTTGGTCATTCAGCGGACCTTGGAGACTTTCGGAATTCCGGTTGAAATGGGTGAGGTATCGGTCGGCCCCACGGTTACTCAATTTACTTTCAAACCGGCGGACGGTATCAAATTGAACAAAATAACGGCTTTGCACAATGATTTGGCTTTGTCTTTGGCCGCTCATCCGATTCGCATCGAAGCGCCCATTCCCGGCAAGTCTTTGGTGGGCATAGAAGTCCCCAATCAAAGCGTGGCCATCGTGGGCGCGCGCGGCTTGCTGGAGTCTCGTGACTGGAAAGACAGAAGATCGGCCGTGTCTTTTGTTCTCGGACGTGACGTGAGCGGCAAACCCCATGTCAGTGATATTACGCGCATGCCGCACTTGTTGGTGGCCGGCGCCACAGGCTCGGGTAAATCCGTGTGTTTGAATACCATTATCATGTCTTTGCTGTATTCCAACGGACCTGATGACTTGAAACTGATTCTGGTCGATCCCAAGCGCGTGGAGTTTCCGGTTTATAACGGCATCCCTCACCTGATCACGCCGGTTATTACCGAAGTTGATAAAACCGTCAATGCCATGAAATGGGCGGTACGGGAAATGAACAAACGTTTTGATCTTTTGTCTAAATTACAAGCGCGTGATATTGCTTCGTATAATCAAAAAGTACAAGACAAACTGCCTTACATTGTCATGATCGTGGATGAGCTGGCTGATTTGATGGTCAGCAACAAGCAGGAAGTCGAATCCCAGATTGTGCGCTTGGCGCAAATGTCGCGCGCCGTGGGCATCCATTTGGTTTTGGCTACGCAAAGGCCTTCGGTGGATGTGATTACGGGCTTGATCAAAGCCAACATTCCGGCACGTATTGCTTTTTCCGTGGCTTCGCAAATGGATTCGCGTACCATTTTGGATCAATCGGGCGCTGAAAAATTAATTGGCCGCGGAGACATGCTTTATCTGACGGCCGAAATGTCTTCTCCCAGGCGCATTCAAGGCGTGTATGTGGCGGATGACGAAATTAACCGCGTGGTTGAATATTTAAAATCCAAATATGAACCCGCGGAGTATGATGAAGCGGTGGTGGAAAGAGACCGCGGTTCGGGTACGGCTTTCAGCGGAGGTATGATGAATGAGGATGCGGATGCTTTGCTGCCTGATGCCAAAGAAGAAATCATCAGAGCCGGCAAGGCCAGTGCTTCGCTTTTACAGCGTCGTTTGAAAGTAGGTTATGCCCGTGCCGCCCGCTTGTTGGATTTGTTGGAGGAAGAGGGTTTTATCGGCCCGGCTGACGGCGCTAAACCGCGTGAAATACTAAAAGTGGAATTTACCAAGGGCCTGGATCAAGTTCCGGCCCCCAATTACAGAACGCCCGTGGAAGAAATAGAAGAAGGCGAGGAAGAAGAAGTTGAATACGAAGAACCGGAAGAAAAAGCAGACAGGTTTTAGGGCTTGACCAGTTGCTTATTTAAATCCAACATAGGGCTTATGTCTTTTATTCGTAAAACGGTTGATACGCAAAGAGGTTTTGGCCCGGAAATGCGCGAACTGCGTGATTTGCGCGGCTGGTCCGTGGAGCAGTTGTCCAAAGCCACAGGCATCCATATTTCGATCATCAAAGCTTTGGAAGAAGAAAGAATGGAGGAGTTTAAAGATCATCTATATGTCGAGCGTCATATTAAGTCCATTGTTAATTGTCTGGACGGACGCGTGGGTTTTATTTTGGGCAAATACCGTGATTATCTGAAAGAACAGGGTACCTTGGAAAATGCCCAGCCCCTCACTTTTTACGCGCGCATGAAACGCACGTCCTTGTTCGTACCCTCCAAATATTTTTTATTTTTTGTGCCTTTACCCTTGGCGGTTATTTTGGGCTGGTATGTTTGGCATCAGGCGGTCTACTTGTCCGCGGCCCCTGATTTGCGCGTTATTACGCCCGCCGATCATCAGGTATTGTCAGAACCCATGGTAACCGTTACCGGTATTACTGATTCTTCGGCCAATGTGACGGTTAACGGCATGCAGGCCATCATAGAAAACAGCGGAGCTTTCAATTTAACTTTATATATACCCCGGGGCATGACCAAGTTGGAGATCGTGGCCCGAAGGCGCTATGGAGGGGCTTCTCAAGCGGTCAGATATGTTACTTACGCACCAGAATACGCCCCGGCTGTTTTGGATCCCAATAATTTCACGCCTTCCGTCTCACCGGAGGCCGCTACCGGCACATTAATGGCCAGCGGTACACTCGAGCTGGTTGAAGACTGAATTGATAATTACGTAAAAACAAAAAAATCCGTCAAAGGATTTTTTTGATTGGTCCGGCTGACCGCAAAACGAAGCCACGAAAGAAAGCTTTAAATCTCACGGAAGGAGAGAAGAACTCGGATCATGAGAGACCGCGAGTAACCATGGGTTTTAAGGCTCGAGTTGTGCTTCGCTTCGCGATCAACCGAGTCAAAGCACGATTGATATTAAAGCTAAATAATTGATTAGTCAACTGATCATGTAACATGTAGCACGTAATATGCAGCATGTAATAGGACCTCCAAACGAACCCGAGACCTTCACCCAGTCATGCTGACTTTATTTCAGCATCTTACTTTCTAAAATTATCAGCTTTACTGTCATCTCGAGCCCTTCGACTACGCTCAGGACAAGCTCCTTCGAGAGATCCCTTGTCATCCTCGCGTCTTGTTTCTCGGAGCTGAATCCATCGAAGCTGTATGCGAAGTTGGGAAGGCAGGAATCTAATATGAATAATTGGTGATTGGTTATTGGTTATTGAAACATTGGTTATTAATAGATTGCCACGTCATTCGTCGAACTCCTTCCTCGCAATGACATGACGAGTTTGATGCGGGAAGTTGTGGATGTTGTTACATGCAACATGTTTCATGTTACATGAAAAAAAGACACCTCCATCCCACCACACACGTGATGAAATAAAGGTGTCTGCGCGGCGAGTCGAGAATGGACTCTAGCCGCGCAAGTTGGCCGCATCACTCGTGAGTGAGGATGGGCCGTGAGTTTGAAGACACCGGGTGGGTTCAGCTGGCTGCGGGTGGGTCGCTGGGGAGTTTTTCCTTGATCTCCCCGAGCTTTTCACGCCAGTCGGCCTTGGGCTCGCCTGCGGGCTGCTTGGCCTTCTTCGTCTTCTTGCCGTTGCTGCCGGCCGTGGGCGCCTTGGGCTCGTCGAGCACCAGGGCGTCAGCCGGGAGCAAGCTGTTGGGGAGCAGGAGCGCTCCGCCGACCGCCTGCACGAAGCCCGGGGAGCAGCGGAAGCACAAGAAGCTAGCGCAGAACCTGAGCGCGGTCCGGATGTCCATCAAGATGAACACCGGCTTGTTGTAGCGCCTGAACTCGCAGAGCATCACTCCCGAAGCCACGATGTCCGTGCTCTTTTTGGAGCCGGTCGCGGATACGGTGCGAGAGTGTTCGACCGTGCCCGTAATGGCGATGAATTGGTCGTACTCCTCGTTCTGCGTCTTGGTTGCTTCTTCGTCTTCGTCGCGCTCCGCGGCCTCGATTGCCTCGGTTCCGCCGGCCCAACGTGGTTCGAAGTTCTTCTTCGGGTGGTCCGAGAGCATGGGGTGATCCACGCCGTACATCAGCTGGTCGAGCCGGAAAGGAATCTCTTCCTTCCAGCCGTCGCGTCCGAGGCGGGGGACGCCACTGCCGTCGACCGGGTATTTCAGGTCGAGGAAATGCAGTTCCGCCTCGTCGGCCTCGATCATGCGCTTGAGGTCAGTGTTCAGCCCGGCTCCGTACTGCTTGAGCAGCCGTTCCTTGCGCTTGGCGTCCTCGACGAGCGTCTGCGTTCCGATCATGAACCAGATGTTGGTCCGGCTCATGTCGTAGTACGCGCCTTCCTTGTCGCCCGTCTCGTCGACGAGCTCCTCGACCATGTCGGGCGAAAGCGGCATAGGCCGGTTCTGCCTCCGGTTGATGAAGAACTCGTTTGATACTGAGAACCTGACGTTGGGGTAGGCGCCCCAGTAGTCGCCTCCCCAGAACGAGCTCACGTCCACGCTGATGGTGCGTGGCTTGGCTGGCAGAACGACCTTCTTCGCAAGCAGGAGCTTGCGGGCCGTTTCTTTGTTGTCCACGAACCCATGCGTGATGCAACGCGCAGCTTCGTGGGCGTTGATGCCGATGGCCTTGGCCACGCTCTCCATGAGCACGCCGACCCTGATTCCGCCTTTGCTTTCCATGACTCTCTCCTCGTTGCACGGCTCTCTGGCCGCATTAGTTGCGTTCTGTCATTGCGAGGTCGCCCTGTCATCCTGATCGCAGTGAAGGATCTGGTGTGGACGACCGCGGTAACCTGCTAGTTTGTCATTCTGAACGCAGTGAAGAATCTGGTTCCTGAACGCAGTGAAGAATCTGGTTCGACTCTCTTGCATCCATCGTGACAGTTTTCATGCGGTAAAACCGCGGTCTACCGGTTCCAGTGTCTTCAAAAATTATTTCTTCTGGATTATTTCCTTTCTTTGTCGAGGTCCGTCTTGATTGGCGGTCTGACCACCCCTTCTTACAAAAGGAGGGGGAGGAGGTGGTTTGATCGCCAATCAAGTTTTAATTACGCAAAATGCAAGGATTACAATTGGAAAAGGGTTTCCCGGCCCGTCCGGCCGGATGGTTGAATCCGGTCGAATATTTTTGGCATGAGGTAAGCCCTTGGTAATTTCCTTAGCTGTCAAAACGGTTGCCCGTCGTGCCGGGACCATTGCGTATGATCCGGGCGCGTCGAGTGAGCGCTCTGCCCAGGTGGAGGCGAGATTCATGGGTGTGACAATTGTCATCCACGAATATGTAAATATGCTTGATTTTTCTTCAAGTCCAGCCATAGCCGGAGTTAAGAAAGTCTCGCATATAAGCCCCGCGTCGCCGCGGAGTTACCCCTCCATTTGGCCGGAGCGCTCTGTCCAAAGAATCGCAAAACTTAGCAGATATCCCGCTTTTTGTCAAGGGGCTCTGACAAACATGTAGCATGTAACATGTAGCATGTAACAACGTCCACAACTTCCCGCATCAAACTCATCATGTCATTGCGAGCGAGTCCGACGAGTGTGGCAATCTATTAATAACCAATGCATCAATCACCAATAACCAATCACCAATTATTTAATGATCAATAATCAATTATTCATATTAGATTTCTGCCTTCCCGCTTCGTTAACCCAACTTCACATAAAGCTTCGATGGATTCAGCTTTGCGGGGCAGGCCGCGAGGAAAACGAAGTCGTTATGTCGTGGCTGGTTTGACGTAGGACGCTGTGGACGTGAGAGGACGTGATGGACGCTAGGTACGTGATGTACGTTAGTGGCTATTCCGTAAAAGTCTTCTTAGGGTGCTTTTCCTTACGGTTATAAGCCTTTTTATTCAGATGTAATTGGCTGGCCGGAGCGCTTGTTTTGCGGATTTTTTTATCCAATTGTTGCTTGTTTAAAGTCAAAATAAGCCCGTTTTTATTGGGTTTGGCGGTGGTATAGGCTTTTTGTTTAGGCATATCAACTGCCTAAAGAATACAAAAATCCCTCGATAAAGTGAAGGGGGACCGCTTTTGAGGAGTACCTCGAGCGGTCGCGACGCTTTGCTTATGAATACCCAGTTTGCACCAGGTTAAGATAAGCTAGGCGTCTCTCAACGCGGAAGCCGCGTATGAGTTCTTCTCTCCTCCACTTTATTGAGGGATTGATTGCGCCGAGACGGTTATAGAGGTTATCCCGCCAGAGCGGGATAGCGGTTCGCGTCAGCCGAAGCTTCGTGAACCATGGGGTTGTTGCTGACATCATGTTCCAGTCGAAACCGGATCATGAAGTCCTCCTTCCCCAATCTGCGACAGATCCATGTTTGGGTGCCGCAAGATTTTTTGCCGCCGCATGTCTGCGGGGTCCTCCTCTATAACTGTCCCGGCGAATTTATACTTTAAAGAACAAAATAATATACCATAAAATTCAGATTTTGTCAAGGGTTCTTGGCAGTGTTTTTTGGCTAATTTTAGCCAAAATAAATTGGCTAAGTTAAGCCTTTTTTGTCACTTGTTTTGGGTGCCTGATAAAAAATAGACTGAAATTAGCCAAAATAGTAGACAACAGTATGCACAGAGGATCTCTTGACTGTTCTTTACAAGAATGGAATAATTACGCGCGCGAACTAAATTTGACAGATGGGAAACGTACTGTTCTCGTTTCCTGCGCTTAATCCCGGCTTTTCATGAGCAGAGAATTGTCAGGATTAGAGCCAATTATTTAACTTGCCGGCCTAATGAGTACCTGCATTTAAATTATTCTTGTAAGAATCCTCCAAACAAAAAGGGGGATTTTTGCGTCCTGTCGGTTCGTCTGATTTTGTCATAATCCATTAAAAACCCTGTCATGGTTTCTGGCCACAGCCCTGCCCTACGCCCGTTCGGTCCGCGCGCGTGGGCCTGGCCGGTTATGATGATAGGCTATAAAAATTTTGTACATGCCTAAGCAGGTTTTCCGTCGTCAGCCCACGCAGGATACTGAACGACGCTACTTTACCGCCTCCCGCGATGCCATGGCCTTGCCCGATCTTATCGAGGTCCAAAGGCAAAGCTACCGCTGGTTCTTGGAATCAGGTTTGAAAGAACTGTTTCAAGAAATTTCACCCATCCGCGATTTTATCGGCCGGGATCTGGAACTGTGGTTTACCGATTATCTGATCGATGAACCCAAATTCGATGAAAAGACTTCGAAGTTGAAAAATATTACCTTCGAAGCTCCTCTGCGCGTTAAAACCAAGCTATTGAATAAACGCACCGAGGAAAGCAAGGAACAGGAAATATATTTGGGCGATCTGCCGGTTATGACGGATCGCGGTACTTTTGTCATCAACGGCATCGAGCGCGTGATCGTGTCCCAGCTGGTGCGTTCGGCCGGTGCCTTTTTTACGGCCGAAGTGGCCCGCGGCCGCCGGTATTACGGCGCCAAGGTGATTCCCAACCGCGGTGCTTGGCTGGAATTCGAAACCGATACCAATAATGTCATTTGGGTTAAAATCGACAGAAAGCGCAAAGTGGCTGCTTCCGCTTTGCTTAGAACTTTCGGTTTGACCACGGATGAAGATATCGTCGAGGCTTTCAAAGACACGGATATCCATCCTTTGAATAAGTACATGGAATCAACCGTGGCCAAAGACGTGGCCAAGAATGAGGATGAGGGCAATATCGAGGTTTACAAACGCATCCGTCCCGGAGATCTGGCGACCGCGGATAATGCCAAGTCTTTGATTCACTCCATGTTTTTCAAGTTTGAGCGTTATGATTTAGGTCCGGTTGGACGCTACAAATTCAATCAGCGTTTTGGCATGCCTTGGGATGATCAAATGGTGACCAAAGAAGAAAACCGCATTTTGTCCAAGGAAGATTTGATTTTGATTCTGAAAGAAATTATTCGTTTAAACAACACGCAGGAAGAACCGGATGATGTGGATCATTTGGGCAACAGGCGCGTGCGCGCCGTGGGTGAGCTTTTGCAAAGCCGTTTCCGCATCGGTTTGGCCCGCATGGAACGCATCGTGAAAGACAGAATGTCCACTCAAGAAATTTCCACCTTGTCTCCCGGACGTTTGGTTAATGCCAGACCGGTTATCGGCGCGGTGCGCGAATTTTTCATGTCATCACAATTGTCGCAGTTCATGGATCAGACCAATCCTTTATCCGAGCTGGAACATAAAAGGCGTTTGTCGGCCACGGGTCCGGGCGGCTTGTCGCGTGAAAGAGCGGGTTTTGAAGTGCGCGACGTGCATCGCACGCATTATGGCCGTATTTGTCCCATTCAATCACCGGAAGGTCCGAACATCGGTCTGGTGGGTCACATGGCCAGCTATTCCCGCATCAATGAATATGGTTTTGTGGAGACTCCCTACCGTAAAGTGAAAAATTGGGCTGACAACGACGGACAAGACGGCGTGGGTCATGTTTTGCGCGTGGAAGTACGCGACGGCGAAGGTAAGGCGGTGGCCAAGGCGGGCGAAGAAATCACCAAAGATCTGGCCAAGAAGATGGCCAAGGTTTCTATCAATAAATTGCCCATCGTGCCTATTGTTACTAATGAGATTGTTTATTTGAACGCTTTTACCGAAGAACGCGGAACCACGGCTCCGGCCACCACGCCCATTGCGCGTGACGGCCATTTTATGGTCGAAAGAACTCCGGCTCGTAAAAACGGAGAACCGACCATGGTGGATGTGCACGAAATAGATTATGTGGATGTCTCTTCCAAACAAATTTTATCCATCAGTACGTCGCTGATTCCGTTTGTGGAACATGATGATGGCCAGCGCGCGCTCATGGGATCCAACATGCAACGTCAGGCCGTGCCTTGTATCAAGCCCGAAGCTCCGATTGTGGGTACGGGTGTGGAAAGGCGCGCGGCGGTTGATTCGGGCCACGCTATTTTGGCTCCGGATGACGGGGAAATTGTGGGCTTGTCCGCCAATTACATTGAATTGAAGGCCGAAGACGGCAAGATCCGCCGGTATGATTTGGTTAAGTTCCAAAGATCCAATCACTCCACTTGCTTGAATCAGAGAGTGCGGGTCAACAAGGGTCAGAAAGTTTACGCGGGCGAAGTTTTGGTGGACGGCACGTCTTGTGAAAAAGGTGAGATGGCTTTGGGTCAAAATCTTTTGTGCGCTTACATCATTTGGGACGGCTATAATTATGAGGACGGCATCATCTTGTCCGAGCGTTTGGTGCGCCAAGACAGATTCACCTCCATCAACATCGAGCATTTCGTAATGGATGTGCGCGATACCAAGCTGGGTCCGGAAGTGGTGACCAGTGATATTCCCAATGTGTCTGAAGAAAAACTCAAGAATTTGGATGAGAACGGCGTAGTGCGCATTGGAGCAGAGGTGAAATCCGGAGATATTTTGGTGGGTAAAATTACGCCCAAAGGTGAAACTGATTTATCGGCCGAAGAAAAATTATTGCGTGCCATTTTCGGAGAAAAAGCCCGCGACGTGCGTGATACTTCATTGTATTTACAGCATGGCGCGCATGGTAAAGTGGTGGGTATTACGGTGTTTACGCGTGAAAACGGCGACAAGCTTCAGCCCGGTGTTTTAAAACGCATTGTGGTGGCCGTAGCTGACCTTAGAAAAATCCAAGTGGGAGATAAATTAGCCGGACGCCATGGCAACAAAGGCGTTATTTCACGTATCGTGCCTTTGGCCGACATGCCTTTCTTGGAAGACGGCACGCCGATTGATGTTATTCTGTCTCCTTTGGGCGTGGTTTCTCGTATGAACTTGGGCCAGACGCTTGAGACACATATGGGTTTGGCGGCCAATGCTTTGGGTTATCGCGTGGCTACGCCCGTGTTTGACGGCGTGCCCGAAGCGACCATCCGCGAACAATTGGTGGAAGCCGGTTTCCCGGATACGGGCAAAATTAAATTGTATGACGGCAGAACCGGTGAAGCGTATGAATACGAACCCACGGTCGGTTATAACTACATGTTAAAACTGAACCACATGGTGGAGGACAAGATTCATCAACGTTCGATCGGCCCGTATTCTTTGATCACGCAGCAGCCCTTGGGAGGCAAGGCTCAATCCGGAGGACAGCGTTTCGGAGAAATGGAAGTTTGGTCATTGGAAGCTTACGGTGCGGCGCATACTCTGCAAGAAATTTTGACCATCAAATCTGACGATGTGCCCGGCAGATCCAAGGCTTATGAATCAATCATTAAGGATGAAAGGATTACCAAGGTGAACGTGCCCGAATCATTTAATGTCTTGGTGCGTGAATTGAAGGGCTTGTGTTTGGACGTTGAATTATTGAAGAACGGTCAACGCCTGGAAGAAGTCAAACCCGAGCATGTGGCTAAGCCGGCGGCTCCGGCCGCGGGCGATGACATGGCCTGGGATTCACAGCCGGATGAATTTAGAGCTTCCTAACCTACCAAAATATTATGTTTTTTCAAGCAGAAAACGTCAAAACCACAGACTTCAACGGCATTCGTCTGAAGTTGGCCTCGCCCGAAGTTATCCGAGGCTGGTCATATGGTGAGGTTACCAAGCCTGAAACCATCAATTATAGAACTCAAAAACCAGAAAAGAGCGGTTTGTTTGCCGAGGAGATTTTCGGGCCTTCCAAAGATTGGGAGTGTTATTGCGGTAAATATAAAAAGATACGTTACAAAGGCATCGTGTGTGATAAATGCGGAGTCGAAGTAACGCACTCTTTGGTCCGCCGCGAACGCATGGCTCATATCGAGTTGGCTTCGCCGGTAACTCATATTTGGTTTTTGCGCAGTGTTCCATCCCGTATCGGCACGGTTTTGGATATTTCGGTCATGGCTCTCGAAAAGGTGGTGTACTTCGCGGCTTTTATTGTGACTGAAGTGAATGAAGAACTGAAGACTCAAGTCATCGAACAACTGCAAACCGAATATAAGGGCAAGCGCAAACAGATCGAAATGGACTACGAAAGAGAAGTCAAACAGATCAATGACAAAGCCAAAGAACAGGACAAAGCTGATGACGCGGCCGTGACCAAGGATTTGGACCGGGCGCATGGCAATAAAGAGCGCAAGTTAAAAGAGCTGGAGTCTGATGTCAGCGAGCTGGAAAAAGAACTCAAAACTTTACAGCCGTTAAAAATAATTTCAGAAAATGAATATCATGAGTATTCATTGAAATTCGGTCATATTTTTGAAGCCAAGATCGGAGCCGAGGCCATTGATGAATTACTGAAGAAGATCGACGTGGAAGCCACCATGAAGATTTTGCAGGCCGAGCTGACCAAAGCCTCGGGCGCCAAATATGAGCACATCATCCGTCGCGTTAAATTGTTGAAGTCATTTATCAATCAAGGCATCGAACCGCATTGGATGGTGCTCAAAGTTATTCCCATTATTCCGCCGGATTTGCGCCCCATGGTGGCCTTGGATGGCGGTCGGTTTGCGACTTCGGATTTGAACGATTTGTACCGCAGGGTGATTAACCGCAATAACCGCTTGAAACGTTTGGTGGAATTGCATGCGCCGGAAGTTATCACGCGCAATGAAAAGCGCATGTTGCAGGAGGCGGTTGATGCTTTGATCGATAACAGCGCGCGTCATTCCAAAACCGTGATTGCGGCTTCGGGTAAAAAACGTCAGTTGAAATCCTTGGCCGATATTTTAAAGGGCAAGCAAGGCCGTTTTCGTCAAAACTTGCTCGGTAAACGCGTGGACTATTCCGGACGTTCGGTGATTGTGGTCGGTCCCAAGTTGAAAATGCATCAATGCGGTTTGCCCAAGAGCATGGCTTTGGAATTATTCCGTCCGTTCATCATCGCTCAGCTCATAAAACAGGAAATCGTGCACAATATTCGTTCGGCTAACAGGTTTATCGAGGGTGATAATCCGGAAGTTTGGGACATTTTGGAAGAGATCGCCAGCAACGCGGTCGTGCTCTTAAACCGTGCGCCCACTTTGCACCGTTTGGGCATTCAGGGTTTTCAGCCCAAGCTGATTGAAGGTAAGGCTATCCAGATTCATCCTCTGGTTTGTTCGGCTTTCAATGCTGACTTTGACGGAGACCAGATGGCCGTTCATGTGCCTTTGACCGAAGAAGCTCAAGCCGAAGCACGCGACATCATGCTGTCCACCAAGAACTTGCTCAAGCCCGCGACCGGCACTCCGGTAACTACGCCGGCTCAAGATATTGTGTGGGGCGTTTATTACATGACCACCATGCTCGATACGCCGGATGAAAAAGTTAAAACTTTCGGCACCATGGCTGAAGCGGTTTATGTTTATCAGGCCGGGTTCATCGGAGCCAGAGATAAAATTAAAGTGCGTTTGCAAAAAGGTGAAAAGCCAACCGAAACCACGGTCGGCAGAATTTTGATTCATGATTTGTTGCCGGAAGGCATGCCTTTTTACAACGAAAGATTGGGTAAGAAGCAACTGGGAGAAATCACGCAAAAATGTATTGATGATTACGGCTTTGAAACCGCGGCTTTATTTTTGGACCGGGTTAAAGAAGCCGGCTTCAAGTATATTACGCGTTCGGGTTTTTCTTACGGTATCGGAGATTTGCCTCGTATCCCTGATAAAGGCGAATTAATGAAAGAAGCCGAGGGCCGCGTAACCACCATTGAAGATCAGTATAAAGAAGGTTTGTTAACCAAGCGCGAAAGATATACGCAGATCATTAAAGTGTGGTCCGATATTCAGGATAGGATTAAAACCATGTCCAAGAATTCTTTGGATCCGTCCGGTTCTTTGTCAGCCATGATTGATTCCGGAGCCCGCGGTTCCGTGGTTCAGCTGATGCAGGTGGTGGGCATGAAAGGCTTGGTGACCAGCCCTAACGGCGAAATTATCGAATTGCCCATTAAATCATCTTTCCGCGAGGGTTTGGATGTGTTGGAATACTTCATTTCATCTCACGGTACACGCAAAGGTTTGACGGATACGGCCTTGAAGACGGCTAATGCCGGTTATCTGACCCGCCGCTTGGTCGACGTGTCACAGGATGTGATCATCACTTCAGAAGATTGCGGAGACACGGAAGGCTTCTTGCTGACCAGTGCTGAATCAGAAGAAATCGGAGAGAGCCTGACCACTCGTTTGGTAGGTCGTGTTTTGGCCGAGGATATTGTTCCGCCGCGCGCCCGCAAGCCTTTGGTGGCCCGCGGTACCTTGATTGGCGACGAAGAAATGAAAAAGATTAAAGCCATGAATCCTCCTTTGGAGCAGGTACGGGTGCGTTCGGTTATGACCTGCCGAAACTTTAGAGGTTTGTGCCAAAAATGTTATGGTTATGATTTGGCCTATAATCAAGAAGCCAGATTGGGCGCGGCCGTGGGAGTAGTGGCCGCTCAATCAGTCGGTGAACCTGGAACCCAGCTGACTATGCGTACCTTTCATACGGGAGGTGTGGCTTCGGGCGCTGATATCACCCAGGGTTTGCCCCGTGTGGAAGAACTATTCGAAGCGCGCGTGCCTAAGCATTCGGCCGTGATGGCTCCGGTGTCAGGCAAGGTGACTATTTTGGAACCCGAGGTTAAAGAGATTATGACTTCCAATGGTCAAAAGATTGTGGACACGGTCAGATCCGGTAAAGTAATTCGTATCCAGGCCGAGCAGATGAATGATGACGTGTACGTAGTCACGGCCAAGGATCAGGTCAAGGTTAAAGAAGGTGATTCGGTCAGCGAAGGAGAGGTTATCATCGTCCGCAAAGATGGCACTGAAATTCAGTCGGTTCATAGCGGTATCGTAAAATTGACCAAAAACAGACTGACCGTTGTTTGGCAGGGCTTGGCTGACACTGATTTGCCCGTACCGGTCGGTTTTAGAGTCTTTGTGAAAAATGGAGACGAGGTTCAGGCCGGCGATCAGCTGACCGAAGGGCATTTGGATCTGCAGCTTTTGTTTAAGAGCAAGGGTCAAAAAGCCGTCATGCAATATTTACTGCGCGAGGTTTTGACCATTTATTCGACGCAAGGTCAAAAAATCAATTCCAAACACATTGAGCTGTTGATTCGTCAGATGTTCTCTCGTTCTTATGTCAGAGACGCGGGTGACTCCGAATTATTGCCCGGTGAAATAGTGGAAAAAGCGCGCGCTCAAGAAGAGAACGAAAGAGTGATGGCCGCCGGAGGTCAACCGGCCGAATTGGAGAATCTGTTTATGGGCATCACTAAAGTCGCTTTAACGGCCGAATCTTTCTTGTCTTCAGCCTCCTTCCAAGAGACGGCGCGTGTCTTGATTCATGCCGCCATTTCCGGCAAGGTTGATCGTTTGGAGGGCTTAAAAGAAAATGTGATTATCGGCCGTTTGATACCGGCCGGCACAGGTTTCTCTTATCATCATCCGGAGCTCATGACCGACGAAGAGCGGGCGGCTTTGGAAGAGGAAGAGTCATCTGAAGACGAACCTGAGTTGGCTGAAGCGGCTTGATAAAATAAACAGAGGTAAAATAAAAACATTAAACCGCGGCGGCCGATTTTTATCCGGTAGACGCGGTTTTTTGGTGTTCAAATATGCTTCAGGTGATTGGGTGTTTAAGATTTGAACATTGAAGGTGGTTGAGGTAATCTATGGCCATATGTCAGGTCATAGCAAGTGGGCGACCATTAAGCATAGAAAAGGAGCGGCCGATGCCAAAAGAGCGGCCAGTTTTACCAAATTAATCAGAGAAGTGGAAGTGGCGGCGCGCGAAAAAGGTCCGGATCCGGCCATGAATTTCAGACTGCGTTTGGCCATGGACCGGGCCAGATCAGCCAATGTGCCCAAGGATAATATTGAAAGAGCTGTAGCTCGCGGTTCCGGCGCCGGCTCTGACGTGCAAATTGAAGAAACTAGGTATGAGGCTTATGGCCCGGGTGGAGTTGGTTTGATTGTTGAGTGTTTAACTGATAACCGTAACCGGGCAGCCAACGATGTTAAGTTAACCTTATCAAAAAAAGGAGGTTCTTTTGCCGCGCCTGGTTCTGTGTCATTTCAATTTGAGAATAAAGGTGTGGTTCGGCTCGGCTCGGTGTCCGCGGATAAACGTGATGAAGTTGAGTTGGCTTTAATTGACGCAGGTGCTGAAGATATCAAACATGAGGAAGAGGAAACGGTGGTAATCTGTCCTATTAATGATCTATCCAATATTACCGACGCGTGTAACAATCTGTCGCTTGATATAAAGCAAGCTCAGATAGAGTGGGTACCAAAAGTTTTAGTGGAAGCTGACGATGAATCATTGGAAACTTTAAGTAATCTCATAGATGCCTTGGAGGAATTGGATGATGTGCAAAATGTGTTTACGAATGTATAATAAATTAAAATTATGTCTTATTTGTCGGCATTGCCAGGTCTCGCGATTATTATTTGGCTGTCAGCAGGTTTTTTGTGTGCAGTATATTTGTTAGTCAAGCCAAGTCTTGAAAATATAACTACAAATATTTTACGAGTGACTGCGGCCGTGTCTTTTGTACTTTGGTTAGTTGTTTTGGTATTTTGGGCGATGTTTTCATATACTGCCGGTAATGAATATTCTTGGACTGTATGGTTGGCAGTGATAGCTTCATTGGTTTTTGTCGCGTCTGTATATATTAATGGTTTAGTTTCAGTATTTTTAATGCGTGATGGCAGTCAAATATTGAAGTGGTTTTTATTTGCGTATTATGCGATAACAATTTTAGTGCTATTGATTGGTGCGCTTGGCGTCGTTTTTTTATCAATGGTCGCGAACATGACAATCTGTAGCCTTGCGACGCATGGGCATCCGGATATTTGCGGCAGCCTAAGGTATTAATGACATGAGATTATCATCGGTAAAAATTGTTTTGGGCATTGATCCTGGTTTTGGTCGTACCGGTATAGGAGTCATAGAAATTAAGGGCTCTGATACCGTTTATCTGTATCATGACTGTATCAGTACGGCGGCTTCTTTGCCGTTTGCGGAAAGACTTAGAATTATCAGGGATGAGATCAATCTTGTAATTGAGAAATTTAAGCCAGATGTGGTGGCTATTGAGAAGTTATTTTTTCAGACTAATGTCAAAACGGCTATAGATGTTGGTATGGCCAGGGGAGTGATAATTTTATGTGTCGGAGACGCTTGTCTGCCCATGGTTGAATTAACACCAAATGAAGTAAAACAAGCGATTGCCGGATACGGAAATGCTGATAAAAAACAAATGCAATCCATGGTAGCCCGGTTATTGGGCTTGAAAGAGGTTCCCAAACCCGATGACGCGGCCGATGCTTTGGCCATCGCCATGGCCGGAGCCGGGGTTTACAAGACCAGACAGCGGCTGGGTTTATAAACAGTCTAAAAGGCGGTTTTAGACTGATTTTAGCCCATTTTTTCCCTTGCCTTAACGGGTTTGGTGTGTTAATCTTTTTAAGTAAAAATCATATTATGCAGATATATTGGCACGGTTATTCCACCATCAGAATAGAAGCTAAATACGCGGAAGAATCTTCGGTCATCATGACCGATCCTTTTGAGAATGAAGCGGCCATGCGTTTTCCCAGGGTCACGGAACCCAATATATTATTGTTATCTCATCAGGACAGAAAAAAATTCAATTTGGAGGGAGTCAATGGTCAACCCTTTATCATTTCCGATCCCGGCGAATACGAGGTTAAAGGCATGTTCGTCAATGGCATCCAAGATCCACAGCAAGATCAGGGCAAAGACAGGCCTTTGGTTTACAGAATCCAAGCCGAAGATATTTCGGTGGCTTTTTTGGGGCAGTTGAACAGAAAGCTGACGGACATGGAGCTTGAAGAGCTGGGGAATGTAGATATTTTGATTTTGCCGGTGGGCGGCGGGGAAGTTTTGGATGCCAAATTATCCGCCTCGTTGATTTCCGTGGTGGAGCCCAGGATAGTCATTCCGGTCCATTACCATGTACCGGGCATCAAAAATAAATTGGGTACCGTGGATAATTTTTGTGACGCGGTCGGTGTGTGCAAGCGGCAGGATATGAATAAATTGAAAATATCCAAAAAAGATTTGCCGGCCGGAGAAATAATTATTATGGTACTCGAACGTTCGTAGCTTGAATTCAAAACCTATGTCCTTTGATCAAACGCCAAATTCAAATTCACCGCCCAAAAGACGCCGTGCTCCGCGCTCCGGAGCCGGACTTGCCGGCAAAGAGCGGGTTAAAGAAAAGATTTTGAGCGGAGAAGAAAAGCGCAGTCTGATTCTGGCGCATGCCGCCAAGCGCGTGCCCGTGGATCATGCTCAAAAAGTCAGTTTATGGGCCGGTATCGCGATTTGCGTTCTGGCCATAGGTACTGGTTGGTTATACAGTGTCAGGCTGGGCATTGCGGAAGTGTTTCCGGCGGACAAAGATCCCGAACGAGCCGGTTCGGCGGCCTGGGAGAGCCGCCTCATCAAACAAGATTTGCGCCAGAACGCGGAGCGTATGCTCAAAGAAATTGAAAAAATAGAAGAAACGCAAATGCAGGGAGGTTTTGGAGAAGTGTTGGGCAAAACCTTGGAGATGGCCGCGGAAATTTCCAATGCTTCGGGCACCAATGCCGAGTCAAAAGCGGCCAATCTGTTTATGAAGCTTGAAGACCGGTCCGTATCGTCCACGGTTTCCGAAGAAGAATCAAACGGCTTGATCTTGCCTCCGGGTTTGATCAAAGATAATCAATAATCTAGTCAATAAAATATTTTATCAGCCAGAACAGTATGGATGAAAAAGAAATCATGCCCGAAGAGTCGGGCGCCGGAACGGTTACCACGCAATCCTTGACCGAAGAGATGAAGAATTGCTATCTGGATTATGCCATGTCGGTCATAATTCAGCGCGCCTTACCCGACGTGCGGGATGGTTTAAAACCCGTGCATCGCAGGATTTTGTATTCCATGTGGCAGAGCGGTTTGCGTTCAACGGCCAAGTTTAAAAAATGTGCCACCGTGGTCGGAGACGTGCTTGGCAAATATCATCCGCATGGTGACGCGGCGGTTTACGATTCTTTGGTGCGCATGGCGCAGGATTTTTCTTTGCGCTATCCTTTGGTGCGCGGTCAGGGCAACTTCGGATCCATCGACGGCGACGGAGCTGCTGCCTATCGTTATACCGAGTCTAAAATGGAAAGCATCGCGGATGAGATGCTGTTTGATATAGATAAAGAAACGGTTGATTTCAGACCGAATTTTGACGGTTCAATCAAAGAGCCTTCGGTTTTGCCGGGTAAATTGCCCAATCTTTTGTTGAACGGTACTTTGGGTATTGCCGTGGGCATGGCCACTAATATTCCTCCGCATAATTTGAATGAATTATGCGATGCTATTACGGCCACCATAGATAACCCGGAAATTGAAATTGATGACTTGGTGGAGATTGTTAAGGGTCCGGATTTTCCGACCGGCGGCATTATTTACGACAAGCAGGCCATCAAGCAGGCCTACGCTACTGGCAAGGGAGGTATTGTCATGCGGGCCAAAACCGAAATCCAGGAAGAGAAGGCCGGCTATTATAGAATCGTGGTCAACGAAATACCGTATGGCGTCAACAAGGCCAGCATGCTGGAAAAGATCGCCAATTTGGTTCAGGAAAAAAAGATTGAAGGCATTCGCGATTTGCGTGATGAATCAAATAAAGATGGTATTCGCGTGGTGGTTGAACTCAAAAAAGACGCTTATCCCAAGAAGGTTTTAAATCAATTGTTTAAGATGACGCAATTGCAAGAAACCTTCCATGTGAATACGTTGGCTTTAGTGGACGGTATTTTGCCCAGAGTGTTGACACTTAAAGATTTGTTGACCGAGTACATCAAGCATCGTCAAAATGTGGTGCGCCGGCGCACGGAATATGATTTGGCCAAAGCCAAAGACCGGGCCCATATCTTGGAGGGATTGCGCATTGCGCTTTTAAAGATCAATGAAGTGATCGAAACCATTAAAAAGTCCAAAGATAAAGATGAGGCCAAGCTTAATTTGATTAAAAAATTCAAGTTAAGCGAAGCTCAAACCATGGCTATCTTGGAAATGCGTTTGCAACAATTGGCCAACCTGGAAAGGCTGAAGGTGGAGCAAGAATATAAAGATAAACTGGAATTGATTAAAGAACTGGAGTCCATTCTGAAATCCGTTTCCAAAATGTTGACCATTATCAAACAAGAGGTGCAAGAATTAAAAGATAAATTCGGGGACGAACGCCGGACCGTGGTTATACCGCATCCGGTGGGAGAATTTTCCATGGTGGACTTGGTACCCGATGAATCAACCATCGTCATGTTGACGCGTGATGGTTATATCAAGCGTTTACCGCCGGATACTTTCCGCACGCAGGGCCGGGGCGGCAAAGGAGTGGCCGGTTTGGCGACCAAGGAAGAAGATGAAGTCGACCAATTATTTTCCACCAACACGCACGCTGATATTTTGTTTTTTACCACCCGCGGCCGTGTATTCCAGCTTAAGGCTTACGAGGTTCCGCCGGGCAGCCGCACTTCCAAGGGTCAGGCCATTGTTAACTTTTTGCAGCTGGCTCCGGGTGAAAAAGTAGCCAACTCTTTGCCGTTGACCGACATTGAAGGCGCTAAATATCTGATCATGGTTACCAGCCAGGGCACGGTTAAAAAGACGGGTTTGGAAGATTTCAAACATGTCAGACGCAGCGGCTTGATCGCCATTACCCTGCATGAAGGGGATGATTTGCTGTGGGTTAAACCAACTGCCGGTACGGATGATATTTCGTTGGTTACCAGGAACGGCCAGTCCATTCGTTTCAGCGAAAAGGATGTACGTCCCATGGGACGGTCAGCGGCCGGAGTGCGCGGTATCAAGTTGAAGAAAGATGATGAAGTTATCGGTATGGATTTGGTTGATCCCAAGCTGGCCGCCAAGGGTTTGTTCACTTTGTTTACCGTGGCCGAAAACGGCATGGGCAAGCAAACCGACATCAGAGAGTATAAGACTCAAGGCCGCGGCGGTTCGGGCGTGCGCACCATGAAAGTCACTCCCAAAACCGGTCCGGTGGTAGCGGCTTTCGTGGCCAGCAAGGATGATGAGCGTGATTTGATGATGATCAGTAAAAAGGGCGTGGTTATCCGCGTGGCTTATAAAACCGTGCCCACCTTAGGCAGAGACACGCAGGGCGTGCGTGTGATGAGATTCAGGGAAGTGGGGGATCTGCTGTCCAGCGCGGCTCTGGTGAATACGGATGGAGAAGAAAAATAAAGAAGCGTGAAATAAAAGAGACGCTCTAGAGCGTCTCTTTTATTTATTCCAGTATTTTATCGATTATGCCGTAGGCTTTGGCGGTTTTTGGATCCATGAAATTATCACGATCCGTGTCCGTTTCTATCTGTTTAACCGGCTTGCCCGTATGTTTGGCCAATATGACATTCAGCTGTTCTTTCATTTTAAGAATGCGTTCAGCTCTGATTTTGATGTCCGTGGCTTGGCCTTCCACGCCGCCCAATAACTGGTGGATCATGATTTCCGAGTTGGGCAAAGCGAATCTTTTTCCAGGTTGGCCTCCGGCCAGCAAAACAGCGCCCATGGAAGCGGATAGTCCGATGCAGATGGTCGATACATCACATGCGATGTGCTGCATGGTGTCGTAAATGGCCAGCCCCGCGTTAACCGATCCGCCGGGTGAGTTGATGTATAATTTAATATCCTTGCTTTTATCTTGGCTTTCCAAAAACAGTAATTGAGCGATGACTATGTTGGCCACGTCATCATCAATAGCCGAGCCTAACATCACAATTCTGTCTTTTAGCAGCCGGGAATAGATATCATAAGCCCTTTCACCGTATTGTGATTTTTCAATAACGGTCGGTACCAAATAGCTGTTTTGAATTTTAGAATTAACTGTGTAGAGATTCATAAGGGGGAATATAATTAAAAATTACGAATTACGAATTTTTGGTGGCCTGCGGCATGAATTAATTCATAATTCGTAATTATGATACCGTATGGATTGTTAGCAGTCAAATGCGGTGAGTGCTAGATTATTTTGATACCTTGGGCGGTTTCCAGTATTTTGCCTTGAATTTTAAAGCCCGAAGCCAGTTTATGCCCGCCTCCGCCCACGGCTTGAGCGATTTTTGAGATGTCCGTTTTAACGGAACGGATTGATCCTTTGATATGATTGTCGTCCGTTTCAGTCAATATCATAATAATTTCGGTTTCTCCGCAGGTGCCGCCCAAAAAATTGGAGATGCCTTCCGTGGCTCCGGCATCCGCTCCGGCGTGCCGCAGGTCTTCCGCTTTAAGATAAGTCACGGCCATGTTTAAGCGCCGGTTGATTTTTAGACGCGACAAGGCCACGCCCCATAAGCGCAGGGTTTTAGCGTCTTTGTTTTTAAGCAGGCTTTGAGCGATTTCCGTGGTGCGCGCGCCGCCCGCGATCAGTTTGCCGGTCAGATTTAAGTTGGCTGCGTTGGCAGCCGCGTTGCTGAAATAAGAAGTGTCGGACAGTATGCCGGCCATGATTGAAGTGGCCATGGCCGAGTCAATATCAAGGCGATTGTATTCAAAGAATGAGCCTATGATTTCCGAAGTCGAACCCGCTTCTTTATCCACCAGATTAAAATCAGCGAAATTGGTGTTGGTGGCATGATGGTCAATATTGATGGTCAGATAGCCCGGCGGCAGGTGCGCCATGAGTTCGCTGATGCCGCAATATTCCAAACTGCTGGAATCAAGTATGATTACGGCCTCGTATTCTTTGTTAAAAACTTCAGGTTGATTTTGTATCTCAAAATAATGATCCAGGTAAGCGTGCTGACGTCCGGGCAAGTCTTTGCAAAACAAGGTGACTTCTTTGCTTTGTTTGATGAGCCAATGAGCCAGGGCTGTACTCGCGCCCAAAGTATCAGCGTCCGGTTTTTGATGAGACGCGATTAAAAAACGGTTTTTGCCGTTCAGCAGATGGCAGAGTCTTTGGTAAGCGCGTTGGTTATCCATAGCGGAGAATGGATCAGCTTAACCGTTGCCGCGCCGGGCGTCAAGGCTTTATAATTCGCCTTTTTCTTTGAGCTCATCCATGAATTCTTCCAGATCTTGGGCCTTTTGCTCGGTGTGGTCGAACTCCCAATGCAGGTTGGGCATTTTACGCAAACGCAAGGAGCCGGCCATGCTTTTAACAATGTCGTGTTTAAAGGTTTTTAAAGCATCCAAAACTTGTTCTTCGTAAGCCACGGGCATCACGCTTAAGGTTACTTTGGCATTGGCTTGATCGGAAGACAGGCGCGCATCGACCACGGTTACAAAAGAGCCCAGAGGGAACTCCACCTGACGCGCGAGTATTTGGGCCATGTCTTCTTTGAAATGCTGGTTTTTTTGAAATTCGGTCACCATATGCCGGTTAAGATAACTCATGGCTTAAAACCTGTCGAATCCGTCTTGCTTTTCGGGCGCAGAAAGCCTATCCTATGGTATTAGAGAAGATTATGTATCTCAAAAGATTGGATTTGCAAGGTTTTAAAACATTTGCTCAAAAAACAGTTCTCCAGTTCGAACTGGACGCGGAAAATCGCCGGGGTTTGACAGCCGTGGTCGGCCCCAATGGATCCGGTAAGTCAAACATCGCGGATGCCTTGCGCTGGGTGATGGGAGAGCAGAGTCTTAAATTGTTAAGAGCTAAAAAATCAGAAGATGTAATTTTTTCGGGTTCTGAAAAAAAATCCCGCGCCGGTTTTTCCGAAGTCAGCATCACCCTGGTAAACGACGACCGGCAAGATTTGGATTTTTCGGAAATAGTCATTACGCGCAGGTTGTACCGGGACGGTCAGTCCGAATACGAAGTCAATAAACAATCAGCCCGCTTATCCGACGTGGTTATGCTGTTGGCGCAATGCGGTATCGGGCAGAGAACTTACAGTGTTATCGGCCAGGGCATGGTGGACGATGTTTTGTCGGCTTCGCCGGCCGAGCGCAAAGATTTTTTTGATGAGGCCGCCGGTTTGAGGCCCTTTCAATTGAAGCGTCATGCCAGTGTTAATAAATTGGAGGCCGCGCGCGATAATTTAAGACAGTCGGAAACTTTACTGCGTGAAATCGGTCCGCGTTTGGTTTCTTTGGAAAGACAGGTTAAAAGGCTGCAGCAAAGAGAGACTTTGGAAGAAGATCTTAAAGCTTTGGAGATCCAGTATTACGGAGGCATGTGGAGTTCTTTACGCAAGTCTTTAAGTTTGTCGCAAACCGCTTACGACAAGGCTTTGGCCCGCGCCACCCAAGCGGCCGGAGAAGCGGACAAGCTGGAATCGGAATTGAGAAACATGGAGAAGGCTATTCCTCCCAGCCAGGGTTTTAAGGAATTGCGTGAATCTTTGAATAAATTATCCGAAGAAAAAGTCAGGTTGCGCGAACAGCAAATGCGTTTGGAATCCACGCGTGAAATCGCCAAGGTGCGGGCCGAAAAACCTTGGGCGCCTTTGCCTCTATCCAAAATAATCGGAGAAATAGAATCTTTGCATAAAAAACAATTGGACTTGTTAGAAATGCTGGAAAAACCCAAGTCCGATGCCATTAAGATAATGCAGTTGGCCAGAGAGGTGCATAACCAGGCCGCTGATTTGCTGGGCAAATTACAGCGCCCGGCGCCCGAGCCCGAAAAGCAGAATAGCGAAGATCCTAAACTGGAAGCTGAAACCGCCAAAATATTGGGCGCCATATCAGAAGTGGAACATAAGATTCAGGCGGCGCAAATTGAATTGGATCAGTGGAATAAAAAAGAAGACCAGAAGCGGTCGCATATTTTTGATGTACAGCGTGAGCTGTCGCGCCGCCGGCAAGAAGCTCAAATGGCCGAAAGGCAGATGAGTGAAGCCTCCGTGGAATTGGCGCGCGTGGAAACCAGGCGTGAGGCGTTTTTGCAGGAACTGCGTGCTCAAAGGCCGGAGCAAGAAACTAACTTGGATTCTTTGGCTGATAAACATCAGTCCGGTGAAGCGCCCGAAGCGTTATTGCCCCGCATTACCAAGCTGCGCGCTCAATTGGAATGGATTGGCGGCATAGACCCGGAAACGCTTAAAGAATACGATCAGACCAAACAGCGTTTTGATGAATTGAACGAACAGACTACGGATTTGACGCAGGCCATAATATCACTGGAAACCATTATCAAGGAGTTGGATCAGACTATCAACGAGCGGAGCGCGGTTTCTTTTAGAAATCTCAACCAGCAGTTCGGGCTTTATTTCAAGCGTTTGTTTGGAGGCGGTTCAGCCGAATTGGTAGAAGTTTTTCCGGAGCCCGAAATCAATGAGCAGGGTGAGGTGGTGGAAAGTCAGGATAAAAATAACGCGCGTGTGGGCATAGATATTTTAGCCACTCCGCCGGGTAAAAGATTAAAAGCCATCGCCTTGTTATCAGGCGGCGAAAGAGCGCTGGTATCCATTGCCTTGATTTGTGCCATCATGGCCACCAATCCGTCGCCCTTTGTGGTACTGGACGAAGTGGACGCGGCTTTGGACGAATCCAATTCCAATAAATTCGCAGAAATTTTGAATACCTTGGCCGACAGGACGCAGTTTGTGGTGGTTTCGCATAACAGGGCCACCATGTCGCGGGCTCATATATTGTATGGAGTCACCATGGGAGTGGATGGCGTATCACAGCTTTTATCTGTTAAATTGCATGATATTTTGCCGGCCAAATGATAATTTTTTGGCTAATTTAAGCCAATATATAGCTACTTGACGGGTGGATAACAGCGTGCCATACTCAAAAAGAGTTCTTTAAGCGTCTTATTGAATCAAGAGACGCCATTTGTAATCTCCCTAAATAATCAAACGTTAAAACCAAGTCGGCAGCCTTGACATAAATCAAAGATTGTGTTATAAACATACATTCTTTCAAAGAGGTCTTGAGAAAGATCAACAGAGGCTTTAAGCAATCTGCATCCACGACAAGCATGGAATCTTTTCATAGGTCCAAGCTGGTCTTCGGACTCGCTTCTTCCTAAAAAAAGGTTTCTTGGGTGCGGATTGCTTGAGGTCTTTGTCAAAAAAAAGCCCCTGTATCATTGATGCGGGGGTTTTTGTTTACGCATTCAACGTCGCTCGTCGTACGGCATAAAACATGTAGCATGTAGCATGTAGCAAACAATCCAACGTCCCAGTGCACCCCCTCCGTCATCCTGAATTCAGTTCAGGATCTCGTAACTAAACCATTAAAGCGACATCCGTGTCATTGCGAGGAATGAGTTAGACGAGTGACGTGGCACGGCTTTCGCGAACGCCGTACCGTGGCAATCTGTTTAGAACACTGGCTCGATCAGTGAGATTGCCACGTCGTCGAACTCCTCGCAATGACATGACTGTTGCTTTGTCATTCCAGTCGCTTGTTCCGATCGAGATACAGGAAAGGCAGGAATACACAGAGCTGCGCGTGTGGCATGGGCCTTACCCTCTCCTCAATATGAGGAGGGGCATTGCTCTGACGTAGGACGTGGGGTAGTCGTTCGCGAACGACACCCCGTGGGACGAGCGACGCTGGACGTTTAGGTGTGGTGAGAGGACGTGATGGACGTTAGGGACGTGCGACGTAGGACGTTGTCTCGTCTTTACACATTGTTTTTTTAACCTTAATCTATTAACCATTATGCTGCCTGCCAAAATCGTTAATATCGAACAAGAGCGCGCCGAAGTGCAACTGCCGGATGGTCAAAAATTAAGATTGCCTTTAACCGCCTTTGAGGGTCAGATCCGGGTTGGATCCGAGATTGTCATGCTCTTGGCTGTTCCCGGTTCAGAGGATATTGCCAGACAAAAATTGGCCAAAGATATTTTAAATGAGATAATCAGCGAGTGATTCAATATGACTGATAAAAAAACCGATAAGAAAATAAGTCCCGCCTGGATGCCGATTGCCAAGTCCATTGCCATTTGGACGGGTATCACCTTGGGAGTTTTAATCCTTTTGGCCGGCCTGTTGGCGGGCAGTGCTTATGGTTACACGCGCATTTATTCCGGTAAGATTTATCCGGGTATTAAAGTTGCGGGTGTGCGTTTGGATGGCTTGACCAAAGAAGAGGCTAATCTGCAGTTGGATAAGGCGGTTGATCAGGCTTTGGAAAAAGGTTTGATGTTTAGTTTGGATGGGGATCAAGCCATTATTCAAGTAGCCTCGCACAGCGATGTGCCGGATTTGATTCGTTACGATATTAACCGGGCCGTTGAGCAGGCCTATCAAGTGGGCCGTGTTAATCAGATTCCCAAAATCATCATCGAGTTATTGTCAGCCAGAATCAGGTCCAAAAATGTGCCGGTTGAGATTGTGATTGATAACGCGCGTTTGGAAGAATCGCTTAAGTTGCAATACGCGTCCAAACTGCCGGAGCCTGTGAATGCCACTTTCTCCATCCAAACAACTTTCGGGCAGGAGCCAACGGTTAAAGTCATCCCCGAACAGCAGGGTAAAGTTTTGGATTTGGATGGAGTGTTTGAAAAAATAAGACAGCAAGCCGAGGCTTTGGCTTTTCAAAATATTAACCTGCGCTTGAAAACCGTGGAGGCTGATAAGCTGGCCAAGGATTTACAGCCCTTGATAGATCAGGTTCAAGAAATTTTAAGTCGTCCTGCTTTGAGTTTTATTTACGACGACAAAACATATGCGGTTCCGACTTCGACTTTGGCCGAGTGGCTGGTATCTGACCCTGAAGGCAATAACGTGACCATAGACCATGTTCAATTCGCTTCCAGTATCAGGGCTTTGGCCGGGGAGGTGGAAATTGAGAGCAAGAACGGCGTCTTGGAAGTTAAAGATGGGGAGATCGTGTCATTTACGGCTTCAACGGTAGGCCGAAAAATTAATACTGAAAAAACTCTGGAAGAGGTTTTGAGTCATTGGCCCGCCTCTTCGACTTTTCCTTTGGTAGTGGAGGAGAGCCGCGGGGCCATCACGGGCGATGACCTGGAGCAGTTTGGCATCAAAGAGATAATCGGCGTGGGCAAGTCTAATTTTGCAGGTTCTCCCACCAACAGAGTTTTGAATATCAAAAAGGCGACTTATGAAAGAGTGAACGGCACCTTGGTTGCTCCGGGCGAGGAATTCTCGATGCTGAAAAATTTGGGTCCTATCGACGGTAAAAACGGCTGGCTGCCTGAATTGGTCATTAAAGGCAATAAGACCACTCCCGAATACGGCGGTGGACTGTGTCAGATCGGCACGACCATGTTCAGAGGGGCGGTTGATTCGGGTTTGCAAGTCACGGAACGCCGCAATCATTCTTATCGAGTCAGCTATTATGAACCGGCCGGCACGGACGCCACGATTTATGAGCCGTCGCCCGATTTTAAATTTAAGAATGATACGGGCAAGCATATATTGATTAATGCCTACATTCAAGGAACGGAAGTGGTTTTTGAAATATGGGGAACCAAAGATGGCCGGAAGGTGACGCAAACCAAGCCCAGGATTTATAACATTGTAGCCGCTCCTCCCACCAAGCTGATAGAAACCGAGGATTTGGCCCCGGGCAAGAAAAAATGCACCGAATCAGCCCATGCCGGCGCGGATGCTGAATTTTCCACCACCATTGAATACGCGGACGGCCGTACCAGGGAAGAGACTTTTACCAGTCATTATCGGCCTTGGGGAGCGGTTTGTTTGATTGGTGTAGAGAAGTTGAGTGAGAGCACGGATGAAAAAACGGATACGGCGGGTGAATAACAGTTGAGCCTTCCGTCATCCTCGCGTTTTATCCGTCATGCTGAATTCAGTTCAGCATCTCGCTTCTCATTAACGGAAAACAACAGTTTTTAGGTGTAGGGATCCTGAAACCCCACTATGTCTTACAACTTCGAGGGGCGCGGCAAGTTCAGGATGACGTCCCACTTTATGTCATCCTCGCGTCTTGTCCCACGAAGCCATAGCGAAGTGGGAAGGCGGGGATCCAGTTTTTAAGCTACTGGATTCCCGATTTAATTATTTAGTTCTTATGGTCTAATAGCCACTTAGCCGGGAATGACAATGTTGGTTTTGACGTAGGATGTTTTAATGATTTAGTGTTGAGATCCTGAAACAAGTTCAGGATGACGGAGGGTTCAGGGCAATGGAAGGTTCATGACGTAGAACGCAGGACGAGCGACGTAGAACGTTAAGGATGCCGTTTAAGGTAGATTCCCGATTTAATTATTTAGCCCTTTAAGTCAATCCGCTACTTAGCCGGGAATGACAGTGGGGGGCAGACGTAGGACGACTGGGACGTGCGACGTGCGACGTGTTATACTGTGTTCAGTATGCATTTATCAAATTCAAGCGAGTGGATGTCCGCGTCCGAAGATGAAGGACAGTTGTCTGTGGATGTGTATCGGGATCAGGACATGCTGGTGATCCGTTCTTTGGTGGCCGGAGTGGCGCCTGATGACCTGGATGTGTCCATCAGCAGTGATTTGCTGACTATCCGCGGAACCAGAGAATATGACAAAAAAATGTCAGCCGAGAGTGTTTTTTATCAGGAATGCTATTGGGGTTCATTCAGCCGGTCCATAGTTTTGCCTTTCCATGTGGCGGCCGACGCGGCCGAAGCCAAAATTAAGAACGGTTTGTTGGAAATCAGAATCCCCATCAAACAAGACGGCCGTCAGGTTAAGGTGAAATGGGCATAAAATCAATTAAAAATTAAAAATTACGAATTACGAATCATCAGGATTGATACCAGTAATTTTTAATTCGTAATTCGTAATTCGTGATTGGTATTTTGTCCCCAGTTAGGCTTAAAAAGCCGTTTTTTTTTATAAACACCCGTGTTATCATATGTGAGCCGTATGCAGGAGGATTCCCACGGTTTTATCACAGCCTTAAAAACGCATTGGCAGAGCTTGGAGCAAAAACAAAAGGCATTTTTTGCTGTTTTTGTGTTGTTTTCGTTTATGGCTCTTATTTTTTCTTATGTTTCAGTTAGAGAAGGTATCAGTGCGCCATTTAGGGTGTCGATGAAAGAGGCATCCAAGAACGTGGAGTTGCTTAAAGATCCGGCCGAAGAACAAGAGGCTCTGGCCAAGCGCATTGATTCAGATGGAGACGGTTTATCGGATTGGGATGAACAGAATGTCTACAAAAGTTCGCCTTATTTATGGAGCACGGCCGGGGA
>MWCR01000014.1 GCA_002070095.1 Parcubacteria group bacterium ADurb.Bin192
TTCGGAAGAGAACATGAGCTGTATGTGGTATGCCACGGAGCGCTATGCTTATGACGCGCAAACGCCCGATGGTTTATGGGTGGGCACGGCCACCACCGGTCCGCGTCTGTATATGGATAACGGAGTCGAACCTTGTTCATCTGAAGGTTGTACCAAAGTCTATCAAACCGAATTCGGTAAGAGTGCTTTGAATTTGGTGGCCAACTCTTCTTTTGAAAATGCGGTCACCACGGAAAACGCCGGAGTAACTCAATTTTTGTATTTTGATGCTTGGCAGAGCGAGGCGATTGGTCAGTGCCTGGGATCAATCGAGTTAACATCTGAATCCAATTCAGGGGCTTATTCCAGCGGTTTGATTAATTCGGGCTTTAACGGTTGTTCGGCTCAAACCCAGATGGTGAGCGTTTATCCAAACAGAAATTATACTTTGTCTTTTTATTACAAGGCTAAAGCCGGTTCGGTTTTGCCCGCCTTTCCGGCGACATCCTTTTTCATGAAACTCGTGGGTCAGGATTATCAAATCACAGGCAGTAACGTGACCACCTACGAGAATTGTTCTTGGGATGGTAATAGTCAGTCTTTGTTGTTTTCAGGTTTTGCACAAGATGATGATTGGCACAGATTAACATGTAATTTCATTTCGCCGAACGAGGCGGAAAAAATTTATCTCTCCTTTGAGATGAATTCCAATATTTATTTTGATGACATTCAACTGGAAGAGAGCGAGGCGCCCACGCCGTTTATTGACGGCTTGGCCACTGGTTTGAAGGAAATGTATTTAAAGATTGCTCCGGATGAATATAAGTGCACGGGCAATGATCAGACGGACCATCCGGCTTGCGCCCGTTTCGCGCGTGTTTGCAGTCAAATAGATGTGGGCTGCCAAGGTTATACGGAAGTGGACAATCCTTGGTCGGTTGAGATTCCGGCCAAGCTGTCCGCGCAAGATTTATGTCCGCCTATTTGTGCCGGCTATGGCGAATATCGCAAGCTGGCTTCTTCTTTTGATCTGGTCAGGAATCCGGCTGATCCGGACTTTGATGACCCGGAGGATGAGACCGTGGCTTTCTTTATTCCTTCTTTGGCCGATAAATGCAGTTTGCAGGATGTGGGCTGTGAGCCTTTTACCAACATGGAGGCGGCTTCGGCCGGCGGGGAGAGCGTGGATTATTATAAAGATGTTCGTTTGTGCCAAAAGCCCAATGAAAAATCAGCCACTTATTTTACCTGGGAAGGTTCGGATGTCAGCGGTTATCAGCTGCGCACTTGGTCTTTGATTTCTTCGGCCACGGATCCGGCCCTGCTTGATTCGAGCGCGCCTTTGATTCAAGAGAGAGCTACGTTGCTGGGCTATATTAAAGATCCGGCCAATTGTAATGATTTGAGTTGGGAAGCCGGTTTGGATCCGGACTGCAGACAATTTTATGATGCGGCCGGCAATGTGCATTATGCTTATTATTCGCAGACCGTGTCTTCGGACGCACGCTGTACGGAATTCAGAAAGGACGAATCTTCTTTGGCTGATTGCCAAAAAACGGGCGGTGAATTCGTGGCTTCGGGCTCGTCTTGCACTTATCATGTCTTGCCTTCGGAAAGCCTGACTTGCCCGTCCATAGCCGGCGGGTGTCGAGCTTATCTCGGTCCCACGGGCCGCAATGCCGTGAATGTGTTTGAAGATACTTTTGCCACGGGCACGAGTGTAGCCTTTGCCCCGCAAACCGGCTCCACCTTGGACATGCGTTTTTCGGATGAATCGGTTTTAGTGGGTGACAGATCTTTACGCTTGGAAGCTCCGGCCGGTCAGAACGTGGATGTGGTTTTGAAGCTGGCCCTGTCAACCGTTGATTCTTTAATGAGGGTATCTTTTTGGGCCAAGACCGACCACACTAAAGGCGCGGGGCACAGCCCGGCCGTGGTCAGAGTTGACGGTCAGGAAGTGGGTACTTTTTATCCGGATATCAATTGGGCCAGGTTTGAATTCGGTCCGTTCGCGCCCGGCGCCAATCCCATGGAAATTGAAATCATTTCTCCCAGCAATTTAAATCAGGATAATGTTTTGTTTATTGATACGTTTAGCGTGGATGAATTGCGTGATATCCAGTTTGTCAGAAAGAATCGCTGGGCCATACCTTTGGCTTGCGATGCCACGTCCGAAGGCACGCCTTTGCCTAGAGCCATGGTGGGCTGCCGTGCCTATAACGACAGAGACGGGAACACGGCCTATGCCCGCAATTTCAGCGGTTTGTGCCGGGAGACGGCTATCGGCTGTAAGGGCTTCATAGATACGAACAGCGAGACCTATACTTATCCCAGGACCTATAATGTGACGGGTACGCCCTTGCCTTCGGATTTTAATTCACCCAATTACCGCAAAACACAGGATGCTAAGAATTACGAAGAGCAATTTTACGGCGACTGGTCCTTTACCGGCCAAGGCTACCGCTATTATTACGCCATTGATGACTCACGGGCGCGCTGTACGGCCTCGGAGAACGGTTGCCGGGCCTATGGCAAACCTGTCTTCCGTCAAGACCGCCAGCAGTTGGAGACCGCGGGTTATGATATCAATCCCTCGGACATCAATGTTTATCAAAATCAAACTCAAGCTTATAAGTTTGAAACGGTTTTGCTTAAACAGAATTTGGACGCACTCTTGGACGAGAACGGTGAACCTAATCTGGCTTGCCGCAAAGATGAGTTGTTCTGCGACCGTTTCCAGAGCGGCAACATCACCGAATATTTCCGCGATCCGGGCAATCAAAAATGCGTCTGGCACAAAGTCAAAAGACTGGAAAAGAACGATGCTTACAACATTCCGGCCGACGGAGAATATTCGGGTTGGTTCAGAGAAGGCACTGACATCCCTTGCTATCCGTCTTTCCTGGCTTCGGGCAATGAGTATTTGCTCAAATACTCGGCTGAAGACGCGTATGCCGGCTGGGTGGGCCAGTGTCCGCTCGATCAAAGCGAATGCACGGAGTTTGTGGACCCCAACGATACTTCGGATACCAACCGTCCGGACGGCAGGCCGTATTACATGATCAACGGACCCAAACTGGATAAGCGTTCTTGCGGGGGCGTGGCTGATCCTTTATCGGGTTGTGTTTTGTTCAGAGATAAAAGTGTGGGTACTTTGGAGGCTAACAGCCGGGCCACGTATGAAAAAGTTATGTCAGAGCGCGGAGCTCCGCAAACGCCCATTGATTGCGCCGGCGATCCTGAAAATGAGTTCTGTCAAAAAGTCGGAGCCGGTGTTTGCGAATCGCGGGACGTGAATTTTAACGGACTGCCTTGCCAGGACAACGGCCAATGCGGAGGCGGGGTCTGTCAATTTAATGATTCCAACGTGGTCATCAAGGTTAAAATGGATCGCGAGTGCGCCCGCTGGATGGGCTGCCGCACAGGTGAAACGGTTTATGATCCGGGCCAGCAAAAATTCGTCACACAATGCACTGATTTTGAGATTTGCCAAAAGAACGGCGGAAGCACGGAAGATATTTATTGCGCCGAGTTTACGGACAGGGGCAAAGAAAACTATCTGACAATCGGCCAGTTCGTGACTCCGGAAAGTTACAGTTCCAGAGAAGTGGGTTTTGGCAAGCTGGATTATGCGGGTTATGTGGCGCCCAATCATTATTTGCTGGCCGATACGGTGGCCAGGTCCGTAGGCTTTGATTTGTTGGAAACAGAGCACGCGCAATTGGCTGATAAATACAAAACAGATAAGCGCTTGATGGCGGCCATGCCTGTCGGTTTAATGCAGAATGTGATTGGTGAACGCTGTCAGGATCCGCGTACTGGCCGCACCGGCTACGTGAAAGATGGTAATTGCTATTTGCCCGTATCCGAAGCGGTTTCCTATTTGCAGGCCGCGCAAGGTCAATTAGTGGACACTAATTTGGACGCTGATCAGGTGCTGGAAGAATTGAAGAGAGGTATTAACATCAACAACGCCAGATTCCAAGCCGTGATGCCGGCCGCCGAATGTCAGATTTATCCGGAAGAGAGTTCGCCTTTGTCCACCTACTTTGTGCAGACTTGGAACATGGATACCAATCCGCCCACGCCCAAAGAAATGGTGCCGGGTTTCGCGTCCGCCAAGACCTGCGTGTACGGCGAAGACTGTTCTTGTTCATACCGCAAAGCCAGATACTCGGACGGCACGGAATTGTATTACGGTTTATACGGTGCTTCTCCCACAGTGGGTATTTGCCAAGGCGGCACCAAAGCCGGACAACCTTGCGTTAACCGTCAGTTTATTCCCAATGCGGGCGGCAAGATGCTGTATTCCCAAGAAGTCTTGGGTGATTTTGAACCTTGCGGTCCGGGCGGTACCTGCCAGGAATTCCAAGACTTGGTTATAGTCAACGGCAAGTATGCTTATTGTTTTGAACGTGATTTGACCAGAACGGTTGACGCGCCTCAAGCTCTGGCTCCTTGTTTGACCTGGGCCCCGTTAAATCCGGTGGGTCGTTACAATCCGGCGCACAATGCCGTCACCGCGGGCTACATGCCGCCGCAGGGCAGAGGTGAATATTTTTGTGTGGCCGGCACACAGAATCAAACAATCAGCGATTTTGATCATCAAACCAATGTTTATAATTCAAGCTTGCGGGTCAACGAAGGTATGGATTTTCAGGCTCCCGGCTTTACCAGTAACTTGGCTTGTTCTTATAGGCGGGTTATGACTCAAAAAAGCGGGAGTGCTTACGCCAATACTTTCTTGCACGGCAATAATAATGTCGGAACTCAAAAAAATATCGGGGATAGTGTTTCATGGTTAAATATTCATGATGCTTGCCGCAGAACCATGCTTTGTCAGGGCAAAGTCAAAGAACATGTTTGTAGCGATGACGAAGGTTTGTGGATTCAAACTGGTCCAGATCATGAAAAGACATATTCTGAATATTTTATCCCTTATAGACCGGCTTTGGAGAAATATCAAAATGAATCATATTATGATTATCATTATGGCATGTTCAGGTTCTTTCCGGTTAAAACTCCGGATGCTTACAGTTGTAAATGGAACCCGGTTTGGATAGGTGAAAATCATGTCCCGCTGGCTTCCGATGGATTTAGTTGTTCGGGTTATTTGCAGGAGGTGCTGTCCAAGTCCAATCAGTTTTATCAAACTTTCACTGAAAAATTCCCGGGTATTTTGGATAGACGGAGCGAAGACTTTTTACGCGACTCTTCAGACACGCCTTTAAGATTGAGATGTCAATTTGAGGAAGCGGGGACGGGTAATGGTTGTTATTACAAATTTTGGGAAGTCAATTACAATGTTGAGTCCACTGACAGGCGTTTTTCTTATCCCAAAGACACCTATGAAGATCAGTTAGCCGTTTCCAATCCTATTAATCCCGCTTCTGATCCGGGCTTTCTTAATCCATCTAAGATGAATGTGGACCGTTGTTCAGCGGATCATCCTTATTTTTCCATTAGGGCCATGTTCCAAAATGTGAATTTGATGGAAAATTCTTTATCCAGCAGTATGGCTGAAGATAGGGAAATGAATGGTCCGTGGCAATTTGTGGGTTTTTGGGTAACAGCCTGCGCGCCATACCAATTTTTATCCGGTGGTACCAGTTATACTTACAGTGACAGTGCCTTAATGTATCTCAAGTTGCAGGAAGTAAAAGTAGATGCTTGCAATTTTGTAGCTCAGACAGTAGATCCTTATTCCAGGGAGAGTATTCCATTTGCTGACAGGGTTTGGTCGGGCGGAGCCTTTGTAGTGCCCTATATCGGCGCCAAATATTCTCGTATTAATGAACCTTTTGGTTCAGCTGTAGCGGCTGCGGTGATTGGCAAAGATCCCATGATCATGGGTGACTCCATACCCGCTTCGTCAGATCCGCGACGGTCACCCACTTTTCCGGACAGCGGCCAGGGCATGGCGGCGGATTTTGTGGGAACGGATATGGATTCTTGGTTTTCATTGACCAATTTATTTGCCAGAATTTACGGTATTTGGAAATGGGATACCAATCAAATATATCCTGATACACCGGTTTGTGCTGATTGGCCTGATAAAAAAGGCACGGATTTAAGTTCCATGCCGGTTTGCATGTATACCAATTCAGCTACTCTAACCAAGGAGCAGGCTTTGGAGAATATCAAGTTGTGCTCGGGTTGGGATAGTGCCGTTGAAGTAAAAAATCCGGAAGATTTCGATGGTTTGTGGCGTTGCAATGCATTATCGGGTGTCAATCGTGGATTGTCTTGCGGTCGTGACCCATCAAGTGATAAGAATACTGATCCTTTGTGTCATAATGCACCGGTCATGTTCTATTCATATACTGGAGAAAAGGGGACTTTGAGATTGGAAAAAGAATTGTATGGTTCTTGCCAAGTGCAAATACAAAATAGTCGGCCAGTGGTGGCTATTCAGGGTTATAATATTCACGGTGAAGGTATAAAAATGTCTCTTAATAGCAGAAAATCCCAATGTACCAGGGGATTGATACAGCAGGGTGAGGACGTGTGGATGCTGAAACCGGATTTGAACTTGAATGTGCCTTGGACAACGATAACCAAGCAAAATATCACCATGACCGAGGATGAGTATAACAAAACAGGTGTGGGCGGTTATTATCAGGACTATCTTTACACGGCTGAAAATATACAAAAATTTGTTGATTTTTTGATTAATCGTTCATATGATGTAATTTTTCGTGACTGGTCTTTGGGTTTTGTTTTCTGTTCCAACGAAGCCTCCATTCCATACAAAGATCATGTTTATACTAAGATAAAAAACGAACAGCCGGTTATCGTGGACATCGGTCAGGTTGCTGAATATCTTTTGGATTATGTCAACGAGGCCCGGACAGCCAAAGTCACGGTAGAATCTTACGCGGAACGTCAGTCCACTGATCCTACGGCGCCTAACTTTGATAGTGTCTTGGGGCTTAATAATAATTTAGAAGCGCGTATTGCCAATGATATTGTTAAAGATTATTTTTCATCTCATATAGACGGTAATGGTAATTTGGTTTTGGATTCGGATGAGGTGCTGACCGTTAACATGAACCAGGTTATATCTGGATTTCCGCCGCAATTAACCACGCCTGATCCCAAGAAGGTGGGCACGCGTTCGACTGAAAGATTGCTCGAAGTGATCGATGCCTTGGCCGGCACTGTCAGCCAATATAATAAGGAGGAATATCTGATTCCGAGAATGGTTAATTTTGGACCGTTTGATTATCAGAGTATTACCGGCCAGACCGGAGATAAGAGTCAGGACGCGCGTGTCTATGTGTGCGGCAGCGATTCGGTTGAACCGGGTCTAAGGTGCCGTCCCGATTATCAAAATCCTTTGGGTAATGGAATCTATGAATCGAAGGATTGTCCCAAGGTCATTAAACCTTCTCCTCATCAAACACTTAGCTTGGCCAACATAGGAGATGTATTGGAAGTAAAAAATGTGGTGTTTAATGAAAATGCGGAGGGCGCGACCGGTTTGGGTATACCTTGGGATGTTAATTTCCCCAAGCAGGGCTTTTGTTTTAAGGGTTTGGCCAGCAATGGAGGTAATGTGAATATATCGCCCAGCGAGTTTTATAATTGGATATATCATACTGTGATGACAGATAATAAAAATACGGCCACTTACGCGGATGATCCGTATAAAGATTTTTTCCCAAATACCGGCTATTGCTTGGGCTTTAATACGGCCTCCAGGTGTGTCACTAATAACGATTGCACCTTTAATACCAATCAATGGTGGGGTATGCACGACGAAACCGGAGGGCTTAATTCGAGTTATTACGCGGGTCTGAATGAATTAAAGATTTTTGACGACAGTCAATCTTCCACTAACCCCACTCGAGCTGTGCGAACGGATGCCTTGAGTGTTAGATTGCCCACTCCTTATAAATCAGGCGCTATTAATAATCCGACTTTTGAGCAAGTGGCGGAAAAGTTTACCATGGAAATAAAAACTCCACCCCTTGTTTTGAATAATTACCTTTTAAGAGATGCTTATTGGACGCTTAAGAGATTAGTGGTTGGAAGAATTGATACTGGCATGGAAGGACTTGACCCTGGCGGTGAAAAGGATATAGAGATTAATGAAATACAAATGAATGATCAGGTTTGCGGCTCCTCTGGTAATCGTCTATGCGTGTATTTTGAACAGCTGGAAGGCCTTTATGAAAAAGTTTCTTCGTGGCTGGATCACTATACCAGGAACGAGCTGGGTGAATGGAGTTTGTATTTTATTTGTAATGGTGATTGTTCTAATAAAGCTTATATATCATTTAGTTTTCAGGGATTTTTGGAAGCCATGGGATTTTTGTTAAGGACTTCTTATATACAGGTGCCCAATGAATATGCGGCTCGTTTTGAGGAAATCTATGCAGCTGCTTACGAGCATAATAAAGACCCGCAAGCTACTTTTGACCGGCGGGTTACTTTAGCTCCCTTTGTGGTTGATTTTTGGCCAAGATTCATAGGGTCTTTGGGTTATTCTGGTTCGGGGAATATCTACTACCACCCAGACAGTGAAATTGTGGGAGCTTGGGGAAATGATGATGCTGATGATTACGATATGGGTTGGAACGGTGGTTATGAAGGTTTGGTGTTCTACAATCAGGGACAGATGTATTTGGCGAACCATCGTTATTTTACGGATGATGGTGAAGGGACATTATATTTAAAAGATATTATTCGAGAGCCGGATGGTAATTTGGCTTTGCCGGAGAAGATTAATCAAACCTTTTTCTGGAAGGGCATGAATTTTAGCAATGTTTTCAGTTCCCTTAAAGACGGAGCTTGTCATCAGGCTGACTTTAAGGCAAAGACGGGCACGGCTTGGCTCGTGAATATGTATAGCGGCTCTCGTATTGCAAGAGGGGGGCCGGATTTTGGTTGGCGGTTGAGTCAGTATTTTGATCTTTGTGATTATTTTGGCTTTGCGGATAAGTATCGCGGGGCGCTGGAAGATTTTATAAATCACAGATTGGATATTATCAATCAGTCCAGCTATACTTCGCAAGATGCTTCAACCAGGATAGAGCTGGCTCGATCCAATTTGTTTTTATCTGATGCCAATCGCAATTCCATGCAGTATGATTATTACGATAAAGTGGGTTGGGGTTTGGTTATGCGTGAAGATCATGAGGCCTTTAATCTGTATCCCGGGGTTATTCCGGCGGGCGTAGCCGAAGATCCTAAGTACAATGTGTATTTGCCGGCTCATTGCGAACCCGCGGTGGGAGCTATTGACGAATACTCCAAGTTTGAAGATTTTGCCGCGAATAATGATTTTCCATATACGGGCACTCTGGATGAATGGAAGAGTGAAGAAAATTGGTCAGACAGAGCGTATGATAACAATATTTGGCTTACCCCCAGAAAGACTAATCGAGCTTGGGATGCAACCTTGATTAGAGGACGACTGTTTTTGATGCCATGGACAGATACATATCATACGGCTTCGGTCGAAGATTTTCATCCGGAGCATGGTTTAAGAATTGAAGAGGATGAATCAGCTTCTTTGTTCAAAGCTACGTATTCTTTGGCCGGTGAGAATCAACCTTTTACGGAGTCTGATTTTGTAGGAGTGATTAACGGCAATGAGCCGGCAGGATCGTTCCGCACCGCTTGGGAATGTTTAAGAACGGGTCATAAAGTCTTTATCAGCAAGGATGAGTGTAACCAGGATTTGATCGATAAAGGTTGGGATTATGATGAGTATTATGACATGTTATCGCCTCAAAATGCGTTCATAGGCGATCCGGAAATAGCGGTTAGAGATTTGTGTACCTATACCAAGGATCTTCCCGAATGCACGGATGGTATGGATGGAACCTTTTTGCCGCCGGACTACGTGAGGGAATGTATTCCTAATTCCGCTAATCCGGATGAGGATTGCGATAGGTGTACCGCCTTACCCGGCTTTAAGTCGTTTGTCAATAAATACACGTCTTATGAATTGGGTAATCCTGTGTCAACTAATCGCAGGGCATCATCAGGCAATAAGACGACCATATTAAAGGAATATCCCTCAGCGACTGATGTGACCTCCGGCCTGGATGACTTTGAGTATTTAGCTGATTATTCCAATACATATCAAAAGGGAGAGCTGATAGCTTATTATCAGCCCATGCCTCCCAGGGTGGCGGCTCCGGATGCTTTCAGATTAGCTAACAGCGCTAATGCCCCATCGGTGTATTATTTGGACACTTTTAGTGTTAATAACAATATTCAAGGGGTTAGTTATCTGGGTTCTGATAAAGGTATGGCCACGGTGCGCTTTTACGCCTGGGCCGCGCACGATCAAGCGCCTTTGCGCAAGATTGTGATTGATTGGGGTGACGGACAAACTACAGTCATCGATGATGCTAAGTTGAAAAATCGCAAACCAATTTGCAATACTGACAGAGAGTGCAGCCTGGTTCCTGGTTTGGCTTGCACTAGTGATGCTGATTGTCCGCCGGCTACCGGCTCTTGTTTGCGGACCGGCCGTTGCGAGGATACGGATGAATTCTGTTATGAGCAAAGCGGTTGTGGTTTAAATGCTCTATGCAAAACCAGAGTTCTCTTCGGCAACAGCAGTGAGGCTTGTCAGCAAGGCTATTTCGAGTTCACGCACGTTTACGAAACCAAGCCGGCTTTGCCTGATTGCGGTACTACAGCCCGGTGCCAGTATGAACCTAATAAATTTGCCGGCGATTGTCGTCCCGGAGAAGGTACCAACGAACGCATGGCGCCGAAGGATGGCTGTTACGATGCTAATTTGAACATGGTACGCTACACACCCAGAGTCATGGTCATGGATAACTGGAATTGGTGTACAGGCAACTGCAAGGAGCCGGTTGAACCCACGCCTTTCAACTTTAATAATTTGAACAGATATCCGATTCGACATCCCAATTTGGGCTGCTGGGACGGTACTTCGGTTAGATACAATACTGATCCTTCAGCTAAAGATTCGCCTTACCCCAATGAATGCAGTGAGAATAATGAGGTTGGCCGGCCATGGGTGGTTTTTCAAGGTTCGGTTGAGTTGAGCGTAATGGAAAATAATTAGTTAAATATCTTTGATTAGTAACCCTCGCATTATGAAATTCAACAAAACACTGCTCATCGCCTTGTTTTTGGCTATAGGCTTGCTCAACGCCGGCAGAGCACAGGCTCTTACCTTTTATCAATTCAGTTTTATCAAATTGCTCCCCGGTTTGAATCTGAATATCTCCATGATACCCAGGACCATCTTAACCAAAATGAGCTTTGGTTATAACTTAACCTCTTCCAGATGGTGCCAGGACAGCACCGTGGAGTGCAAACAGGAGTTGAATTTAAGCAACAACCGTTGTGACACGACTTACAGCCTATGTGTTTCCATGCAACAAGGCACGGAAGCCGGTTGCCAATATGTTAAGGAGAAGTGCTTGGCTAATAATCAAAAGGTATATGATGAATGTGTTAAAAGGTACGTAAGCAATGAAAATAGATGCTGGTTGACTTTGCCGGCCAAGACTTGTGATGATTCGGATACCAAGGCTTGCAACACAGTCACCGGCGCTCCGGGCACGCAAACTGCGGATTATTGCAACACAGTCACCGGAGAATGGGTTTGGAGTGAATGTGTAGCCAATCCTCCGCCCCCGCCTCCACCACCACCTCCTCCTCCGCCTTCAAATAACTGTGTGCCCTTGTCACCGGAAACTCAAACTTTAAGCTGTCCGTCCGGCCAAACCGGCAGTATCACCCAGCAAAGAACATCTTCCTGCCCGGGTCCGGCCTGGAGCGCCTGGACGACTGTCAGTAATACTTGCGCCTCTCCCGGGTCAAGCTGTCCGGCTTTAGATCCTGACTGGCGCGTTTGTCAAATGCCTCCCGATGGATTAGGCGTGGGTCGTTGGGGCAGGGAATATGTTGATTATTGCAATGAACAGACCGGTGAGTGGGTGTGGCGGCCATGCAATGTTTATCCGGCTTTGCAGCCTGTTTGTACGTCATTCACCTATTCGGCTTGGAGCGCTTGTTCCAGTGGCGAGCAAACCCGATCTATTACTGCCAGGGAACCATATGGTTGCGCAGGAGGTGATCCTGTGACCTTGCAAAGCTGTACCGTGCCATGCCAAGGCACGGCACCGAGTTGCGGTTTGGGTTATGTGGGTTCGTATGTGTGTCAAAATGGCACTTGGGTAAATCAGTGCCAGGTAGCTTGTTCACAGCCTCCGCCGGCCTGCGCCACGGGTTGGACGGGCAGCTATAGCTGTATGCCTACATCAGGTGGGTATGTATGGATGAATACTTGCGTCCCATCAGGCACGCCTGGTTGTATGAAGGGAGTAGCCTATATACAGAGCGGGGCGGATATATGGGTTAAATGTGTGGGAGGTGGTTATACGGTCAATGGGATAACCTGCTACTTGAATGATTGCGGACCGTATCAGCCTTATAATAAATGGACAAGTCTCACTTCCTTGTCAGATTATATCGATGCCATCCTGATACCAGGCCGTAAAACCTATATCAATTCCAATAGCTGTACAGCGACCGATCATGTTTACTCTCAGACGCGCGTGGATGGAGTGGTCTGTCAGCCTTAATGGGAACTGAAAACGACTATTGACTAGCTCTTAAGAGCTATGTATGATAAACAAGTTGACTCGTTCTGGATGAACGGGTCTCTTTGTTAAATAATGTATAAATTTAAGTATGGCATCACAAATAAGCCAGGCTATTAAGGCCATCTGTGACGAAAAATTGTTATCCGAAGATGCGGTGCTGGAAGCGGTCGAAGCCTCTTTGGCGGCGGCTTACCGCAAAGATTTTGGTAATCGCAATCAAAACATCAAATGTCAATTTGATCCCGAGCAGTACGATGGAGCTACGGCCGGTATCCGTATTTTTGACGCTAAAGAAGTGGTGGCCGACATGGAACTGCCGGATGATTATTTCGAAAAATTCGAGGCGGCTCATGGCGGCAAAAAAGACAAACAAGCACAACCTGTCACCAAAGAAACAGACAAGCCGGCCAGTCCCACTGAAAGCCCCCTTGCAGCGCCCCTCGTAGCTTCAGAGCGAAGTGGGGATAAAGGGGGAACCGAAGGGGGATTGGAAACCGAAGAAGAATTTGTTTTCAATCCCAAGACCATGATTATGTTGTCGGACGCGCGCGATATCAAACCTGACGCGCAAATCGGAGAAGAGATTAGGGTGGAATTGAATATCCCGGCTGCTTTTGGACGCATGGCCGCGCAAACAGCCAAGCAAGTTATTATGCAGAAGCTGCGCGAAGCCGAGCGCAATGTTATTTATCAAGATTTCAAAGAACGTGAAGGTGAGCTTATGAACGTCACTGTCCAGCGCCGCGAAGGCCGGGTGGTTCTGATTGATTTGGGCCGGGCCACGGGCGTTATTCTGCCCGAAGATCAGATAGACAATGAACGTTATTTTCCTGGCACACGCATCAAGGCTATATTGCGCGAAGTGACTTTAACCAATAAAGGTCCGGAAATTCGTTTGTCGCGTTCCAGCCCGGGCTTGGTGGCCGCTTTGTTCGCGCAAGAAATTCCCGAGGTGGCTAACGGTGTCGTGGAAATTAAAGACATTGCCCGCGAAGCCGGTTCTCGCACCAAAGTGGCCGTGGCTACCAATGATGAAATGATAGACCCGATCGGTTCGTGTATCGGTCAGCGCGGCACACGCGTGCAGACCATTATTCGTGAATTGGGCGGTGAAAAAGTGGATGTGGTGTTATGGAGCGACAATGAGGTGGAATATATCGCGGCCGCTTTGAGCCCGGCTAAAATTTCCGATGTGGAGCTTAAGCTGGCTGATCATCTGGCGGTCGTGCATGTTACTCCGGATCAGTTGTCTTTGGCCATCGGCAAGGGCGGGCAGAACGTACGCTTGGCGGCCAAGCTGACCGATTGGAAGATAACCATTTTGAATCAGGAATTGGGCGAAGTGGTGGCTGACTCTGAAGTGGGCGAGATTGGCGTGACGGTTGATGAAGAATCGGAAAACGCGGTGCCCAAGCCGGTTGAAGCGGTTGAAGAATCAGCGGAACAGGCGGACGTTGAAGGTGTTAAGGAACCGGTGGAGGCTGGAGCAGATGAAAGTGATGATGATAAAACCGAACCGGCTGATGATCAAAAAACAGAAGAAGTCACGAAAGCAGAATGATCAAGTCTATCATTCGTAATTTTTAATTTTGAGTTTTATGTTGTGGTTATATAATGAACTATTGTTTCGGCCGATTTTGAACCTGTTGATTTGGTTGTATGGCGCTATCCCGGGGAGTGAATTGGGCGTGGCCATCATCGTGCTGACCGTGATCGTTAAACTGATTTTATATCCGTTTACGGTTTCTCAAATCAAACAACAGCGGGCCTTGCAGCTCATGCAGCCCAAGATGGCGGAAATACGTTCCCGTTTGAAAAACGACAAAGAAGCGCAAGCTAAGGAGTTGATGGAGTTATACCGCAAAGAGAAAGTTAATCCGGCAGCCTCCTGTCTGCCGTTGTTGATTCAATTGCCGGTTTTCATCGCTCTGTATCAGGCTTTGTCCGTAGGCTTAAAATCAGAGGCTCTGCCGGCCTTGTATTCTTTTGTACCCAACCCGGGAGTTATTCACGCCACCCTTTTCGGTTTGACTGATTTGGCCAACCCCAATCATGTGCTGGCGGCTTTGGCGGCCGGTGTTCAGTTTTGGCAGTCCTGGATGATGATGAAAAAACCCAGTCCCACTACACCGCCTCCGCCTGAAGTGCAAGGTGATAAAGGAGCTAAAGACGAAGATATGGCGGCCATGGTTAACAAGCAGATGATGTATATCATGCCCATCATGACCTTGTTCATCGGCATCAAATTGCCCGGAGGCTTGACTCTTTATTGGTTGGTAATGAGCTTGCTGACGGTCGCACAGCAATATTGGATGATGCGTCAGCCCATCCCGCCCGCGCCGGAAGCGCATATCACGCCACAAAACACGTAACATGTAACACGTAACAACAATTGTTACATGCTATGTGCTACATGTTACATGCTACATGAAATATGTTTCGTTTTACTCCCAAATCTCGTTTGATGGCACAAACCAAAAGCGGCCTGGCTTTGGGCAAGGTTTTGGCTATCGAAGTCGATGAACAGACCGGCAGGATAGTGAATTTTTCGATTTCAGCTCATCGGGCCGTCCCGGCCATCATAGACAAAGTTTTATTGGTTGCCTGGGACCAGGTGGTGGATTGGAGAGCGGAGGTTTTAATTGTGGCTGACGCCGTGGTCGGTTCGCAGGCCTTGGCTTCTGCCGTCCTGCCCAACCCCGGAACATCCATCCAGATGAACAAGGATATCAATCGGTCTTAAATCGATTTTATGCGTGAGAGTATCATCAGGACGCTCGCTTTGAACGCGGCTTTGGGCTATTCACCCACGCGCGTGCAATTGTTGTTGGGTCTGGATGTTAAAGACTCGTCAATACCTGTTGATCATAAAATCGTTTTGTCGGTTTTGGATGAGCTGAAACAACAGAATTTGGTGGTTGAATTTCATGGCAGGCTGGCTTTATTTGATTATCAAGATCAGATAGAAGCAGGCAGGCTGAATGAACTATTTTTTCCGCGTAAATTACGGCGCGCACGCTGGACGGCCGGTTACTTGAGCAAATTACCGTGGGTCAGAGCCGTGTCTTTGTGCAATACCACGGCCTTGGGTCAGGCCCGGGACGGGGGAGATTTGGATTTTTTGGTCATCGTTAAAGCCGGTACCATCTGGCGTTCGCGTTTTTTTTCAGCTTTACCCTTCGCATTATTAAATGCCAGGCCCGCGGTTTTTGATAAAAGCAATGCAAAGAAGGATCCGGTTTGTTTATCGTTTTTTGTAACTGATGAAAATTTGAATTTATGGGATTTTAGTTTGCCGGAGGATGATCCGTATTTGAGACATTGGTTTCTTTCTTTGATGCCGCTTAAAGACGACGGAGTTATGTGTCATTTTTGGGATCAGAATCATGTGTTGCGGCAAAGACATCCTCTGGCCAAACCCTGGATCGCTTTATCCGGCCATGATTATTCAGCGGGCGGTAAACTCAAATACAGTCTTCAGAATTCTTGGCTTGAAGGTTTTTTAAAACGTTTGCAGTGGAAGAGATTCCCCAAGGTTATCCGGGAGATGGCCAATCAAGATACGCGTGTGGTCATCAATGACCGGGTATTAAAATTCCATGTTCAGGATCAAAGAGAAAAGTTCAGACAAGACTATCGGCTTATCTGCCAAAAGTATGGAGTTGATCCCTAACCCCCTCCTGTCATTCCCGTGAAAACGGGAATCCACGAAGCTCACCCCGCGTCATTCCCATGAAAATGGGAATCCATGAGCTGATTGATACCATGAAAACCGCCTACATCTACATCCTGTCATCTAAGAAAAATGGGACATTGTACATTGGCGTTACCAGTGATCTTCTAAAAAGAGTATATGAACATAAGCATGATTTGGTTGATGGTTTTACTAGTAAATACGGCGTACATGATTTAGTATATTTTGAGCAATGTGATTCCATGTATGCGGCAATTACCAGAGAGAAACAATTAAAAAAGTGGAATCGTGCATGGAAAGTCGAGTTAATCGAGGAGTTTAATTCAACATGGGCTGATCTGTTTGATGATTTAGTGACTGGATCCCCGCCTACGCGAGGATGACAACCCTTTGTCATTCCCATGAAAATGGGAATCCACGAAGCTCAAGACATGGATCCCCGCGTTCGCGAGGATGACAAACATCAGTCATTCCCTTTGATCCCTCCGTCACTGCCTTTGACCCTTTCCGTCATTCCCATGAAAATGGGAATCCACGAAGCTCAAGACATGGATCCCCGCGTTCGCGAGGATGACAAACATCAGTCATTCCCTTTGATCCCTCCGTCACTGCCTTTGACCCTTTCCGTCATTCCCATGAAAATGGGAATCCACGAAGCTCAAGACATGGATCCCCGCGTTCGCGAGGATGACAAACATCAGTCATTCCCTTTGATCCCTCCGTCACTGCCTTTGACCCTTTCCGTCATTCCCATGAAAATGGGAATCCACGAAGCTCAAGACATGGATCCCCGCCTACGCGAGGATGACAACCCTTTGTCATTCCCTTGAAAAAGGGAATCCACGGAGCTTCATGCTACAGCGACAAAGAGTAATATATGCAATTACATCGTAAATTATTCGAAATATCGTGGCGGCTGGCGCTGTTGTCTTTGCCTTGGCAGACCAGAATTTTTTGGGATGCGCAACTGGCCGGGTGGCCTTGGGAGCAGGGCAGGATCTCTATTTATGCCTCCTGGCTGTTGGTGACCGCGGCCGTACTTTTGGGTTTAACCCAAAAGCAAAAAGTTTTGCAGACGGATTTTAAACGCACTATTTTTTGGTTTTTGTCGGCTTTGGCCGGTGTTACTTTGGTGGCCATGCCTTATCCCACAACAGCGGCCATTCAGTGGTGGTTGCAGGTCGTATTATTGCTGACTTTTGGTATAGTTTTGTTTAAAGCACGAGTAGGTTTGGACAAAGTCTTTTTTTGGTTTGCGCTTGGCTTGATCCCGCAGGCTTTAATGGGCGTTTGGCAGTTTTTTGGGCAAACGGTTTTTGAAAGCAGGTGGCTGGGCATGGCCGGGCAAGATCCGGCTTTATTGGGTGTTTCGGTTGTCCAAACTCAAATGGGCAGATATTTAAGAGCGTATGGAGGTTCTCCGCACCCCAATATTTTTGGCGCTTGGATGAGCTTTGGTTTGTTGCTTGTTTTTTGGCTGGCGTCCATTAAGCGCACGGCGGTAGATCGTTGTCCGGCATGGTGTTGGCGGCTAATGGGAGGATTGTTTTCCATGGCTCTTTTTTATTCTTTTTCGCGTTCCGCCTGGTTGGCCTTGGCGGCGGGCGGTTTGGTTTTTGCGATTTACAGCGGATTAAAAAATGGATTTTGGAAAAATAAATATTTATTACTGCCGGTTATTTTATTGATGATTCTATCTGTCATGCATCATGATTTGGTTTTTACTCGGCTGGGAAGTTCTAATCAGCGCCTGGAAACCAAGTCTGTTGTGACGCGCATGCAAACCATAAGAGATGGCGTTTTGATTTTTCAGAATAAACTTTGGTTTGGCACGGGGCCCAATTCAGAATTGCCCGTATTGGCGCGCATAAAACAGATTAATCAAAGTCCGGCGCCTTTGGAAACTACTCACTTGGTCTGGTTGCTTATATTGGTCAACTATGGGATTGTGGGTGGGTTGTTCGTTTTTGGCTTTGGCTTATTTATATTGAGACGGTTTTTGGATCAATGGAAACACATCTTGGTTTATGATAAGTCCATGATCATGAGTTTAGGGGCTTGTTTGGTGGTTCTGGGGTCTTTGGATCATCACTTATGGACAACTTGGTCAGGCCAGATAATGGCCGGTTTATTTTTCATGGCTCTGTTATCCGTCATTTATTCCGAAGAGGTTGAATAGGGTCTATTTTTAGCTAAAAACTGACTATTGACGGGTGCTGGATTTGTTTATTATTATATTCTCACTTAATTAGCAGATAAAACTCAAGACTGCTAATTGAGAGATCTATTTTATCTATAATTCGTTAAATTTTTAATCATTCATTATGCAGTTAAGACCATTAAACGATCGTTTGATCGTCAAACCGCTTCCTAAGGAGGAAGTAACCAAATCGGGTATTATTTTGCCTGACACGATTGATAAAGAGCGTCCGGAGCAAGGCGAAGTGGTGGCCATTGGTCCGGGTAAATTAACACCAGAGGGCCAACGTTTGGAAATGTCGGTTAAAGTCGGTGACAAAGTGGTTTTTAAAAAATATTCACCCGATGAAGTTAAAGTGGATGATCAGGAATTTTTAGTCATCAGCGACAGCGATATTCTGGCGATCATTGAATAATTCGTAACTATTAATTTGTAATTCGTAATTGAGTAGAAGTATGGCAAAACAACTTATATATAAAGATGAAGCGCGACAAGCTTTAAAGCGCGGTGTGGATCAGCTGGCTAACGCGGTTAAGGTGACTTTGGGCCCCAAGGGACGCAATGTGGTTTTGGATAAAGGTTATGGCGCCCCGACCATGACCAAAGACGGTGTGTCCGTGGCCAAAGAAATTGAATTGGAAGATAAGTTCGAAAATATCGGAGCTGAATTGGTTAAAGAAGCGGCTTCCAAGACCAGCGATGTGGCGGGCGACGGCACGACCACAGCCACGGTTTTGGCGCAGGCCATGATTACCGAGGGTATCAAGCATATTACAGCCGGCGCCAATCCCTTGTCCGTTAAACGCGGCATGGATAAGGCGGCCGAGGCCATCGTCAAAGAATTGCGTGAAAACATTGCCAAGCCGGTTAAGGATCAGGAGATCGAAAATGTGGCCACCATCTCGGCCAATGATCCGGAGATCGGCAAGATTATCGCCGAAGTTATGCAACAGATGGGCAAGGACGGCGTAATCACAGTTGAGGAATCGCAGACTTTTGGTATTGATAAAGAAGTGGTGTTGGGCATGCGGATTGATAAGGGTTACGCCTCTCCTTACATGATCACCAACTCGGACCGTATGGTAGCTGAATTTACGGATCCGTATATTTTGATCACGGACAAAAAAATCGGCGCCATCCATGACTTGTTGCCCATCTTGGAAAAAGTGGTGCAAACCGGCAAAAAGGAAATTGTGATTGTGGCCGAAGATATTGAAGGCGAGGCCTTGGCCACTTTAGTGGTCAATAAATTACGCGGCACATTCTCGGCTTTGGCGGTTAAAGCTCCGGGTTTTGGCGACCGCCGCAAAGAAATGCTGCAGGATATGGCCGTGGTAACGGGTGCGACCGTGATAACTGAAGACTTGGGACGCAAATTGGATTCCGTGACTTTGGAAGATCTGGGCAGTGCACATAAGGTGATCGCGACTAAAGATCACACCACTTTGGTTGAGGGCAAGGGAGAGCAAAAGGATGTGGACGCGCGCGTAGCACAAATTCGCCAACAGATCGAAAATACGGATTCGGATTATGACCGCGAGAAATTACAGGAACGTTTGGCTAAGCTGGCCGGCGGTGTGGGCGTCATTAAAGTCGGGGCAGCCACTGAAGTGGAAATGAAAGAAAAGAAAGACCGTATTGATGATGCCGTGGCCGCCACCAAAGCCGCGGTGGAAGAAGGTATTGTGCCGGGCGGCGGCGTGGCTTTGATCCAGGCTATGACAGCTTTGGATGGTTTGAATTTGGAAGGCGACGAAAAGACGGGTGTTATGATTTTGCGCAAAGCCATGGAAGCGCCTTTGTTCGCCATCGCGGAAAACGCTGGCCGCAAGGGCGATGTCATAGTCGAGAGCGTTAAATCCGGCGGCGGTAAGACGGGCTATGATGCGGCCAAGGATGAGATGAGCGTGGATATGGTGGAGCGTGGAATTATCGATCCGGCCAAGGTCACTCGTTCGGCTTTGCAAAATGCCACCTCAGTGGCCGGTATGTTTCTGACCACCGAATGTGTGGTCACTGATTTACCCAAAAAAGAAGCTCCTCCCATGCCCAATATGGGAGGCATGGGCGGGATGGACTACTAAGGGATAAATATCAAATATTCAAATATAAAATAATAAATAAGGAAAGGCGGCTTTGGCCGGCCTTTTCTTTTTGACGCAATCGGGCTATCATGTGGGCACAATTTAAGGGCTTTAAACCCTCACAATTCGTCCCGACACTTCGGTCGGGATCCCGATCAGCTATCTATGTGGTTGTGTCGGGACAATTCTTAATTCGTAATTCTTAATTCGTAATTGATATTATGTCAGAGACAAACGCTCCGGCCACGTCCGTCAAACCCAGTTTTGACTCCAAAGACGTGCAGGAAAACAAGATCATAGCCTGCCTTAGCTATTTGGGCATCCTGTGCTTAATTCCTTTGTTGGCTAAAAAAGATTCCAAGTTCGCTCAAGAACATGGCAAGCAGGGCTTGGTGTTGTTAATCGCCTGGATCGTGGTGGTGGTTATCGGCTGGATACCGATTTTGGGCTGGTTGGTCGGCTTCTTTGGCAGTATCGCTTTGTTGATCGTGGCCTTGATTGCTTTCATTAAATGCTTGATGGGCGAGTTCTGGGAAGTACCGGTGCTGGGTCAATATCGTGGTAAATTCAATTTGTAAATTGATATATCCGAAAAACAAAAATGCCCGCAAGGGTATTTTTGTTTTAGCGGCAGAACCCTCTCTTGAGTAAGAGAGGGCAGGGTGAGTTAGTCTACATGACTTACAAACAAGCTCGACACCGGCTCATTCTCAAGCTAACATATGTCTATGCTGGAAGATATTAAACAACGCATAACTGACTTGCGCGCTAAGCTTGATCAGGCTTGGGAGATTTTGGATTTGCAGGCTCGCAAAGAAGAAATCGGCGCTTTGGAATATGAGGTTTCGTCCCCGGATTTTTGGAATAATCCGGATAAGGCCAAGAGTGAAATGCAGAAGCTGTCTGATCTGAAAAAGGAATACGAGGATTGGTCCGGCTTGCGGGTAGAACTGATGGATTTACAGGAATTGATTGATATTGCGGACAAGGAGAAGGACTCTTCCTTTGAGTCCGAAGCCGAGAAAAAGCTGGTGGAATTGGAAAAACGTTTCGCGGGCATGGAGTTTGCCATGTTGTTTAACGGGGAGTACGACGCGGCCAACGCGGTTATATCCATTCACGCGGGCGCGGGCGGCACTGACGCGCAGGACTGGGCGGAAATGTTGATGCGCATGTATTTCAGGTATGCGGAGAAAAAGGTATGGAAAGTTAAATTATTGGATGAAAGTCGAGGTACAGAGGCTGGCATCAAGTCCGCTACTTTTATGGTTGAAGGCCGGCATGCTTACGGTCACTTAAAAGGTGAGGCCGGAGTCCATCGTTTAGTGCGTCTTTCGCCTTTTAATGCTGATAGCCTGCGCCAAACATCTTTTGCTTTGGTTGAAGTTTTGCCGGAATTAGACGATAAAGTGCAGATCGAAATTAAGCCGGATGATTTACGGATTGATACTTTTATGAGCGGCGGCAAAGGCGGACAGTCGGTCAACACCACATATTCAGCCGTCAGAATCGTCCATTTACCAACTAAGATTACCGTCTCTTGTCAGAATGAACGTTCTCAAATGCAAAACAGAGAGATGGCCATGAAGATTTTAAAGGCTAAGTTGTTACAGCTTAAAGAACAGGAGGCTTTGCAGGAGCGTGAGCAATTAAGAGGCGAGTTTCATAGCGCGGAATGGGGCAGTCAGATACGCTCATATGTTTTACAGCCATATCGTATGGTCAAGGATTTAAGAACAGGTTATGAAACTTCGGATACGGAAGGTGTGTTGGATGGAGATCTGGATGCTTTTGTGGAGGCTGAATTGCGTCAAGGAATCAAGCCCGGTTCTTTCAGGGAAGAGATGAATAGGGAATAAAGTTTATCGCGTACATAACGTACTGCGTCACATAACACATAACATGTAGCATGTAGCATGTAACAGCGTCCTGCGTCAGAGTTGTGCTCCTCCTTTCAGATGAGGAGGGGCGAGGGGGTGGTGTTGATGCTGATAAACTATTGATCATGTCACTTCGAGGTCGCCCTGTCATCCTGAGTGCTAATGAAGGATCTGGTGCGGGCGACCGTTACTCACCTGACAAGTTTTATGAAGGATCTGGTGCGGGCGACCGAACGCCGTGCTGTGGTACGGTACTCGCGAGTGCCGTACCAATCTCACTTAATAACTAACCACGTATAACGAAAAACAAAAATCATATGAATGTAATCAAGCCAAATGATCCAAACGTGATTGAAAGAGCGATCAGCGTTTTAAAGGAAGGCGGTGTTTTGGCTTTTCCAACAGAGACAACTTATGGCTTGGGTTGCGACCCGCGTAATAAGCAGGCCCTGGGCAAGATTTATCGTATCAAGGGCCGCGACCAATCCAAAGCTTTACCGCTGGTAGCTTGCTCACCGGAGCAGGTTGAACAATTTTTTAGTTATCCGGAGCAGGCGGACCGGGTGGCTGATAAATATTGGCACGGCCCGTTGACCATATTGTTAGAGCCGATTGATATGAATGTCAGGCGTCAGATGCCGGTCTTTAAAGATGGTTTGGCCGCGGTGCGCGTTAGTTCGCATCCTTTGGTGCAAGCTTTAGCCTGTACTTATGGCTTTCCTTTGACGGCCACCTCGGCGAATTTGAGCGGTCAAAAAGCTTGCTTGTCAGCCGATGAAGTACTTGAGTCTTTTAAGGATTTGCCCAAAGATAGGCAGCCGGATTTGATGATTGACGGCGGCATTTTGTCGGAGAGTGAGCCGTCGACATTGATCAAAGTGGAAGATGATGGGAATATTAGCGTGTTAAGGCAGGGGGCGATTAGGTTATAAACTCCTCTAGCTCCTCTTAAGATTAAGAGGATGACCGGCAAGCCGCTTTAATCATATGACCTTGATTTTAAATACACAAAAAATGAAGCTCATTAGAAAGGTTTTGCGTCATAATCAGACCGAGGCTGAACGATTATTGTGGCAAAAACTTAGGAATAAGCGATTGGCTGGTTTAAAATTTTATCGTCAATTTAGTGTCGGGCGTTATGTTTTGGATTTTTATTGTCCAGAACTGCGCCTTTGCATTGAGCTTGACGGCTCTCAGCATGTACGGGAAGAAACGATTGAATACGATAAAGAACGTACAAAGTTTTTAAATAGTTTACGAATTAAAGTCATCCGGTTTTGGAATAGCGAGATTATTTCAAACATGAAGGGTGTCCTTGAAAGTCTACGCAAAGAATGCGATAGTTACCCATAGACTTCACCCTCTCTTAATCTTAAGAGAGGGATGGGGTGAGTTTATAACCATGAACCCCTCACAAATAAAACAATTATTATTTGAACGTGGTTTGAGACCCAATAAGAATTTAGGCCAGCATTTTTTAATTGATAAAAATATTTTAGGTAAAATTGTCGACGCAGCCGATTTACATAAAAACGATCTGATCATGGAAGTCGGACCGGGCTTAGGTGTGTTGACCGAAGCTTTAGTGGAGCGCGGAGCCCATGTTAAAGCTATTGAGAAAGACAGGAATTTTATTGAACATTTGTCAGCCATCAAGAATGTTGAGGTTGAGCCGGGGGATGCGGCCAAGCTTGATTGGAATGATTTGGTTAAAGGCAAACCATGGAAGTTTGTGTCTAATTTGCCGTACGCTATTACATCACTGGCGTTACGTAAGGCTTTGTACGAGGTTGATAAGGCCCCTGAATTAGTAGTGGTATTGATACAACGAGAAGTGGCGGAGAGGATCGCCCCACGTCGATCTTCTAACGTTACTCGTCCCAAAATGTCTTTATTGTCGCTTATGGTTGCGCTGGCCGCAAAAGAAGTCGCAATCGTCCATCGCGTGCCCGCCGGTGCTTTTTATCCTCCGCCGAAAGTGGAGTCAGCCATACTTAAAATCGTGCCAAGGTCTCATGTCGCTCGTCGCACGTTGTGGGGAATAGAGCCGGAGGAGGTTATGAAAACCGCTAAGCTGGGCTTTGCTCATCCGCGCAAGCTTTTGCAGAGGAATCTAAATATAGATAACTCCCGGTGGGAGCAGATGGTTCAGGAGATTGGTATTAACGGCAAAGCCAGGGCTGAAGAATTGTCCGTAGAGCAGTGGGTCAAACTCACAAAGCATGTAGCATGTAGCATGTAGCATTATTGTTACATGTTACAAGTTATATGCTACAAGAAATAAAAAAAAGCTCCCTGCAAGTGCTTCCTCCTCAGGGGGCTTAGGCCGCCTGAGCCTGATGAGCCGCGGTCGCGGTCTCAAGGTCTCCGGCCAGCTTCTGAAGTTGTTGGGTGGCCTTCAGCGCCCTGCTCTCCAGGGCTGACGGCGCTTGAAAATATTTTTGTGCCTCTTGGTCTGTTTCCAGCCATCGGCGGGCATGTCGCCTAATTTTTCGGCTGAGAATACTGCCGGTGCGCTGGTCCTTGGCGCTCTGTATCAATTGTATTTTTTCGCGCCGAGTATACAGGCCTTCCCGGCCGACTCTTTCAGCCAGACTGAAAGGATCCTCGTGCGCTGCTTCTTTGCTGAAAAGGTTCGTCATACTTCCTCCTTCACGCCCCTGGGGCGTTTAACGTCTGTGAACCTCAACTCGTCATTGGATTTGAGGAACCAGAGAACTTAGCAAAAAAATAGGTTTTTGTCAACCCTGGGGCCTGAATTTAGCCTAAAATAAAATGGCTTAAATAAGCCTAAAATTATCCACATTTTTAATTCCGGGGTTTTCTTGACAAGGTTCGCGTCTTCGGCTAAACTTCTCGCACCTTCGAAAACAGATAGCACAAAACATAAAACACAAGGCAAAAACCATTTGCTGTGTGTTATATGCTATATGTTTTATGAACGTTATTTGGACAACAGAAGAGTGATCGTCAAAGGAAATACGTTTATTCCAAAGGTTGCTTTTAAGTGACCTTGATTGCTTGAGCCTTATCGCTCAACAATCTAAAAAACTGACCCTGCATATCTACCAGGAATGCAGGGTGTGGTACTCGTCGCGTAAAGCTATGAGTACTTCTGAGAGTTTGATCCTGGCTCAGGACGAACGTTGGCGGCGTGTCTAAGGCATGCAAGTCGAGCGGATATCATTTTTTAGCAATATTAGATGATGTTAGCGGCAAACGGGTGCGTAACACATTGGTAATCTACCCCCCAGTCGGGCACAACTCGCCGAAAGGCGAGCTAATTCCACGATGGGCATGCGGGGACATATGTCATTCGCATGTAAAGCGCAAAACGCGCTGGGGGAGGAGCCTATGGCCCATCAGCTTGTTGGCGGGGTAAAAGCCCACCAAGGCTACGACGGGTAGGGGGTGTGAGAGCATGACCCCCCTCACTGGGACTGAGACACTGCCCAGACACCTACGGGTGGCTGCAGTTAAGAATATTCCTCAATGGCCGAAAGGCTGAAGGAGCGACGCCGCGTGCAGGATGAAGGGCTTTGGCTCGTAAACTGCTTTTATTTGGGAAGAATTCTGACGGTACCAAATGAATAAGAGGTTGCTAACTCTGTGCCAGCAGCAGCGGTAATACAGAGACCTCAAACGTTGTCCGGATTTATTGGGCGTAAAGGGTCCGCAGGTGGCCATGCACGTCGAGGGTTAAATGTTAGGGCTCAACTCTAACACCGCTCTCGATACGGCGTGGCTAGAGGCTGGGAGAGGCATACGGAATTGCCGGTGTAGTAGTAATATGCGTTAATATCGGCAAGAACACCAAAAGCGAAGGCAGTATGCTGGAACAGTTCTGACACTCAGGGACGAAAGCGTGGGGAGCGAAAGGGATTAGATACCCCTGTAGTCCACGCCCTAAACGATGGATGCTAGATGCTGGGAGTATCGACCCTCCCGGTGTCGTCTAAAATAGCTAACGCATTAAGCATCCCGCCTGGGGAGTACGGCCGCAAGGCTAAAACTCAAAGGAATAGACGGGGACCCGCACAAGCGGAGGAGCATGTGGTTTAATTCGACGATAAGCGAAGAACCTTACCTGGGCTCGAAATGTAGCTGCAAGCCGATGGAAACATTGGCCGCCTTCGAGGGTGCTATATAGGTGCTGCATGGTTGCCGTCAGCTCGTGTCGTGAGATGTACCGTTAAGTCGGATAACGAGCGCAACCCCTGTCCCATGTTGAATTTTCATGGGAGACCGCCTCGGATAACGGGGAGGAAGGTGGGGACGACGTCAAATCAGCATGGCTCTTACGTCCAGGGCTACACACGTGCTACAATGGTAGGGAACAATGGGCTGCCAAACCGCAAGGTGGAGCTAATCCCAACAAAACCTACCTCAGTTCGGATTGGGGGCTGCAATTCGCCCCCATGAAGTTGGATTCGCTAGTAACGGCCGATCAGCAATGCGGCCGTGAATACGTTCTCGGGTCTTGTACTCACCGCCCGTCACGTCAAGAGAGTTGGTAATGCCCGAAGGCCCTGATGAGGGGACGAAGGCAGGATCAGCGATAGGGACGAAGTCGTAACAAGGCATCCGTAGCGGAAGCTGTGGATGGATCACCTCCTTTCTAGGGAGATATTTCCCCAATGCGCAAGCTAAGGGGACAATCCCGAGGTCGATGACATATCGGTTGGACGAAAGTCAAACAATGATGTCTTCATTTCGGCGTATTTCCGCATGATGATCACTTTTCTGAAGTTCAAAAAAAATCGGCTTTTAGCCGATTTTTTGGTTAATAAAAAATGATTCGAGAGCTGCTCGAATCAAGTGACTTGGCCCCCACGGAGCCTTTTACGGACATCCTGGATAGACGGGTATCGGAATGCTTTGTGAAAATTCAGTACCGTCTCCCAACATGCCGTAGAAATTACTGCCCCAGCACCACAAGGAGCCGTCTAGCTTGATGGCGCAGGAGTGACCGCCTCCATACGTGTCATTTCCACCGCCCAAACTAAGGCTTGCGACCTGATTTCCCAGAGTGGTTACGGGTACCGGGGTGGATCTGACAGTTGTTGTACCGTCTCCCAGCTGGCCATAGTAGTTGGCGCCCCAGCACCACAAGGTGCCGTCTTGTTTAATGGCACAGGCATGGCCGAGTTCTGACCACCCGGTTCCGCTGGCCGTAGAGGATGGACTATTGGCCACAAAAATGGCTTGGTCGGTCAAATTCACTTGGACCGGAGATGGTTTGCAGACGTGTGTTTTGTTGTAACCGCAGGCTTGTCCGGTATTCGTTCCATCTCCCAGCTGACCTTGGTCATTGATGCCCCAGCACCAGACCGTGCCATTGCTCTTGAGCGCGCAGGTGTTGTAGGTCCCGCCGGCGATCTGCAAGACTTGCCCGCTTAAAGACGCTATTTGGACAGGTGTCAGCCGGCAGATTTTATAGCCGTACAAGCAAGATTCGCCTTGTTCATTAAGGGTGCTGTCACCCACTTCTCCAAAGTAATTGTGCCCCCAGCACCAGACCGTGCCGTCGCTCTTGAGCGCGCAAGAATGAAAAGCTCCGACCGTCACTTGGCTGACATTACTGCCCAGCGTTGTTACTTGTGTCGGCGGCAGATCTACGCCTCCAAAGGTTCCGTTACCGGCTACTTGGCCATACTCGTTGTTGCCCCAGCACCAAACCGTGCCGTCGCTCTTGAGGGCGCAGGCGTGCTCGGGTCCCATGGATATCTCGGAGACATTTGTTCCGAGTGTGTTTAGCTGAAAGATGCTTCTGTCCGGCTTGCCCCAGCACCATACCGTCTGATCTTGCTTGATGGCGCAGGAGTTTCTGTAACCCGTACTCACATACCGGATACCCTCTCCCAGAAAGCTGATCGGCAAAGGCGTTTCGTAGCTATTGTAATAGCCTGAGGGCAGAATTTGTCCGGCGTGGTTCGCGCCCCAGCAATACAGTTTTCCGTCTTGGCTAAGGCCGCAGGTATGGAATCTGCCGGCCGAGATCATCTTGGCTCCGGCCACGAAGTTGCCGTCGCAGCACAAGCAGGTGGCTGAAGAACAGACATCGTCTTGCCAGGTATGGTTTGTACCGCAGGTCTGGGCGATGTTATTGTCACACCGCTTGTCCCCGGGCTGGCACTCACCCACACACTCGCCGTTCAGGCACTGGAACTCGCAGACAGTCTGATCCTCCCACTCATTCTGCTGACTGCAGAGCTGGGGAGTCAGGCCGTCACACCGCTTGTCTCCTGTCTGGCATTCACCCACGCACTCGCCGTTCAGGCAGACGTACGGGCAGGTCTCAACTTCTTGCCAGATACGGTCAGAGTCGCAGAGCTGGGCCGTCAAGCCTGAGCACTTCTTGTCCCCGGGCTGGCACTCACCCACACACTCGCCGTTCAGGCACTGGAACTCGCAGACAGTCTGGTCTTCCCACTTATTCTGCTGACTGCAGAGCTGGGGAGTCAGGCCGTCACAGCGCCTGTCTCCGGCTTGGCATTCACCCAGGCACTCACCGTCAAGGCAGACGTACGGACAGGTCTCAACTTCTTGCCAGATACGGTCAGAGTCGCAGAGCTGGGCCGTCAAGCCTGAGCACTTCTTATCCCCGGGCTGGCAGCCTGTGGGGGCGGTTTCCTGTTCATCAGTACCCGCGTCCGTCGGTGCGACGGGGGATTTTTGCCCTTCGCCGGATCCGCAGTTGAGATTAGCCAAAATGAGCGCGAACAGGCAGAGAAGCATCTTACGCATGGCATCCTCCTTGTGTTTTTGTCGAATGACGTTGGGATGTTAATAATAACATCCCCTTAATAAGGAAAAGTAGCATATAAAGCGGAATAGTCAATAAAAAATCCCGTACTTGATAAGTACAGGATTTTTGGTCGGGCTAGTGGGACTTGAACCCACGGCCTCATGCACCCCATGCATGCGCGCTAGCCAACTGCGCCATAGCCCGATTGACTCTGTTTAGGTAAAATTTTGTGCCCTAGTTATCTCATATTTTTCTGTAATAAGCAAGTATTACCACAGGATCGATACAGTATGTATAAAAAAGTCCGGCAGGTTGCCGGTTTGCTTGAGCTAGTCCAGCTGGATCCAGTTGGAAGAGCTGCAGATTGAGTTATCCGAATCATGGTCGTCTGATTCGGGCTGACGTCCGCAGCAGAGATACATATGGCGCACAGCCGGATCGGTTGGGTCCTCATCCAAGTAGTCGCAGTCGTACGGTTCTCCGGCCGGCGCGAAGAAAAAGAATTGAGCTTGAGTTCCCTGGTGCCCGCAGGTTCCGCATAAAAAGGTGCGGTGAGGGAAAATATCTTCGGAACGGCAGGCCGGGCACAGGGTGGATTGTTCCGAATCGTATTGAACTTCCGAACTTGAGCCGTGCCAATCGCAGGCCATGCAGTGCCAAAAGCGGGTAGCCATGTGAACCTCCTTGTGCTTGACTTATCTTATCAATGAACAGCCGGCTGTCAATTGAGTTAACTGCGGACGCTGGACGCGGGACGCGGGAAGTTATAATCTGTATTGACTATGTCACAACCAACTATCGGCGAGCAAGCGCTCGAATTGCATAAAAATTTGAAGGGTAAAATTGAAGTTGTCAGCAAAAAACCGGTTAAAACCATGACCGAGCTGTCTTTGATTTATACGCCCGGCGTGGGCACGGTCTCCACACATTTGGCCGAGCATAAAGACCAGATTCGTGACTACACGGTCAAAAATAATATGGTGGCCGTTATTTCCGACGGATCGGCTGTTTTAGGTTTGGGCAATATCGGGCCGGAGGGAGCTTTGCCGGTCATGGAAGGCAAGGCGGTTTTATTTAAAGAATTGGCCGGCGTGGATGCTTTTCCGATTGTTTTAGACACTCAAGATACGGAAGAGATTATCCGGACCGTCAAAAATATCGCGCCCGTGTTTGGCGGAATAAATTTGGAGGATATTTCAGCTCCGCGTTGTTTTGAAATAGAGCGTCGTCTCCAAGAAATGTTGAATATACCGGTCATGCACGATGACCAGCACGGTACGGCCGTGGTGGTGTCGGCCGCCTTGATTAATGCTTTTAAAGTGGTTGATAAGGATATGGGTGAAGCGACAGTCGTGGTGGTGGGCGCGGGTGCGGCCGGCAGTGCGGTGACCAAATTATTATTAGCCTTGGGCGTAGGCAATGTCATCATGCTTGACCGTCAGGGTATTATTTCGCGCGACAGAAGCGACATGAATGAATATAAAAAAGAAATCGCCGACTTGACCAATAGACAAGCTTTAAGCGGTGACCTGGCCTTGGCTATGCGGGGAGCGGACGCGGTGGTGGGAGTCTCCGGCCCGGGGATACTTAAGGCTGAACATATCAAACTGATGGCTGAAAAGCCGATTGTCTTAGCCTTGGCCAATCCCGTGCCTGAAATCATGCCCGAAGAAGCTAAAGCGGCGGGAGCTTATGTGGTGGCTACCGGCAGATCTGATTTTCCCAATCAAACCAATAACGCTTTGTGTTTCCCTGGGTTCTTTAGAGGTGCTTTGGACAATAATGTGCGTAAGATTACACAAGAAATGAAGTTGTCCGCGGCTCGTGCTTTGGCTTCAGTGATAGCTGAACCGACGCCTGAAATGATTTTGCCGACGGTCTTTGACCCTAAGGTTGTAGCCGCCATTTCGACCGCCATCAAGGATTAAAGCAAGGTTAATATTTTGGTGTTATGCACAGCCCGGCGGTCCGACCCTTGATTTTATTGGCTAAAATGCTTGCATGACTTTTTCGTCTCGAGTATACTTGGTCACATGTCATGTAGCATGCAGCATGTAGCATGTAGCAAAATTAAAATAATTTGTTACAAGATACAGGTTGCAGTTGCATGAAAAGATAAATCATTTATTTTTTTATACTTTGCATTATGGCAAAATTAACCAAGTCTCAAATTTTGAGCGACTTATCAGACAAGACGGGCCTTTCCAAAAAAGATGTGGGTGCCGTTATGGACGCGATGCTCGCCTTAGCTTATAAAGAGGTTAAGAAAAGCGGTGAGTTCACAATCAATGGCATGGGCAAGTTAGTTAAAGTAAAGCGCTCCGCGCGCATGGGCCGCAATCCGGCCACGGGTGAGACGATTAAAATTCCGGCCAAAACCGTGGTCAAGTTTCGCGTGGCCAAGGCCTGCAAAGAAGCGGTATTGTAGTTTTATGAATCATAAAAGACCCGCTCGGCGGGTCTTTTTGATATAATGGTCAAGCATGCAAAATCCTTTCGCTGACAACGGTCAAGTGCCGTATACCTTGCAGGTCGCTTCCTTGCCCAAGGCTGTCAGAAAACAGCCGTCTTTGAGGACAGAGCCTTTGCCCTTGGCTCAAGCTTTGGCTGACTTTGGCAGTCAGCTGGTCATGCAGGCGTCTGATGAATGTCGTGTTTTGCCGCATATATTACATTTGATTGGTAAAGGAGGGGAGCACATCGTCTTTGAAGATTTAATGTTTCCCAATTTTGTCTTAAAAGTCAATTTTATTGAAAGCCTGCCCCTGCTTCATGCTGTTTCACGCGGTACCGCGGCTTACGAAGAGGCTTTGGGTAAATTGAAGCTCAAGGCCGAGGAACATAACAAACGTCTAAAAATTTTGCAGAGCTATTTTCCCTCAGGATCCGTGCCTTTGGAGCTGGTTTCGGTTAAAGACATACCGCTTAATACCGAGGTGGTTTTGAGCGTGATGAAGGATAGGAATTTAGACATCCCCAAAAACTTAAAAGTGCCTGCTTCTTTGCCCTTGCTGTGCACCATTCAGAGGCGTATAGATTTGCCTAAGGACAACCGGGTTAATATTTATTCCAGTTACGCTGAATTGAATCGAACGATTTTGCCGGAATACTACGTACAGGGGCATGATTTGTTGGTTGATACGGAAGAGAATCCTGTTTCTGACAGGGATGAGATGGAAAAAATAATTGCCTACATTTATCCCTCATTGAGGTTTTTGATCGAAAAAATAAAAGCGGATCAAGAACTGAAAGAAATTCTTTTTGATTATGTGGGCAGAGTAATTCAATATTCTTTGGACACGGAAGAGATTGTGGATATGGCGGGCGGCGGCAATGTTTTATTTATCAAAAATCAAGAACAGCGCTGGCAGCCGTTTTTAATGGATGCTTTATCGCCGGCCGAGCTTAATTTTAAATTATTGAAACAAGGTGCTCTATTGATCAAACATCAACAATCCGTGGACACTCACACTAAAGCCAATATTTTAAATGTCATCAACTACCTTCGTTTTGTTAATGCTTTGGCCATGTTGGGGGAAAATCCGGCTCGATTGGATGTGCCCGGGGTTAAAGATATAACTGCCATGCAATGGCGGGATGGCTTGATAATTGAAAAATATTTGGATGTGTACACGCCTAAAAAAACCAAGCGAGCATCTTAATCGTTGAATTTGTTTCTGGCATCTTTTGGTTCTTGTCATGCAACAAAAAACACCGCTTAGGTGTTTTTTGGTGGACGTTGCAGGATTCGAACCTGCGACCTTTCGAATGTGAATCGAACGCTCTAACCAACTGAGCTAAACGTCCTTAATGTTACCCAATACTACTGATATTTAATGAATATGTCAATCGCTTAATGTCATGCAATGTTTGTTTATCGGCTATGGATGTGGATATGTTGATTGAGGATTTTTGTGCTATAATTGATGCATAATTTTATGCCAGTAATAAAAACCAGGGTCCGTAAAGCCGTCCGTCGTCCAAAGACAGGCAACAGTCCGTCTCCTTCGTCCATGGCGAGGCCGGATAAATTTGCGGCTTGCGGCCATTCGCATTGCGGTGAGACCTGCAAGGTTCGTTATATCGGTCCGGTTTCTCCCATCAGGGATCACCATATCTGGCATGTGGCGCGCGGTGTTTCGCATATTTGGTCGGCCGTGATTATTGCCGGGCTGGCGGTTGTTTTAACCGGCACGGTGGCCTATTCCACGGTGAACGCGGCCAATCAGACCAAGGAAGATCAGCGCAGTTTAAATTCCACGTCTTTGATTTTGAATAAGTTGGATGCCTTGGAATATCGTTTGTCCGCTTTGGAGCGAGATGTGCAGCAAAGCGCTTTAAAGAATACTTTGCCGGACAACAGCGAGCCGGTCAGCTTGGAGGCTTTGTTTCCGACGAATAATCAATAAAAAGACAGTTTAAATCAAGGTCTTTGCAAAAATCAGGCCTTTTGATATAGTATTATCCACCGGGTGGGAGGCGAGTTCTACGAACGGGTTCGGCGAGGATTCCGTTCGAGATCTCACTTTCCATCCTGTTTTTTTATGTCTAAAACACATAATGATCATACCAGACTGTCTTCCTTGCCCGGAACCAGAGATGAAAGAATCGCCTTGATACAAAGTCGGCGCTGGCGGGATTTGGTATTGGTGGTTGAAGAAGTCGATGATCCGCACAATATCGGGGCTATTCTGCGCACTTGTGAGGCGGTGGGTATCAGTACGGTGCATTTAATTTATCAAAACAAATCCCCGCGTCTTAGAGAGTTGTCCACTTCGGCTTCTTCGGCTACCAAGTGGTTGGATTTGAAGCACTGGAGCAGTACGCAAGAGTGTGTTGATTTTTTACGCGATAATAAATTTAAAATTTTAGTTACAGCCCTTGATCCCAAGGGCAAAGCTCATTTTGCTTTTGATCTGACCGGACCGACGGCCATTGTTTTAGGCAACGAACAAAAAGGAGTGTCTGAAGTTATCAAAAAAGCAAGTGATGGCCTAATCGCCATACCCATGCGGGGTTTTATTCAGTCTTTAAATGTGTCCGTGGCCGCGGCTGTGGTTATGTACGAAGCTTTGAGGCAAAGGAGATTTGAATAACGTCCATCGCCTCCTTAACGTCCTCTCACGTACATCACGTACATAACGTCTGCATTCACAAAACATTTAACACGTAACATCGTCCCATGGGATGCTGTTCGCGAACGATCACCCAAGTCAAAACCAATACTGTCATTGCGAGCGAAGCGTGGCAATCTATTAATAACCCCTCCATCATCCTGTATTACTACCCTTGTCATCCTGAATTTACGTGCCCCTCGAAGTCGTAAGACATGGTGGGGGTTCAGGATCTCATCACTAAATAATTAAAACCACAACTATGTCATTGCGAGCGAGTCTGACGAGCGTGGTATGGCGTTCGCGAACTCCGTACCGTGGCAATCTATAAATAACCAATCATCAAATCGGCAATCTAACTCAAATAACGAACAATTTATTCTGAAGGTTTATAAAATTTTTTTAATTTGCTCAATCGCAAAATCTTTGGCTTCGAGTAATGGCTTAGAAATAGCTCCGCTTGCTTTTTTGGCTGTGCCATCCAGGCCCAGCGAGCGGCCGATGACATTGGCTGCGTAAGGCGGTTGAGCGAAGAGAGCCATGCGTGTGGTGTAAGCGTCATGCTCAACAAAGACGGCGGTCAGTTTTGAATCCGGGGCAAAAGCGATCAATTCGTTGACCAGTTCATCCAAACGGGCTTCCGTGGTTCCGCTGTCCAAAATATCTTGTCTGGACAAAGTGGTCCAAATTAAACCCAGGTTTTTATCTTGTTCGATTCTGGATAAGGCGCGCCCCCACAACTTAAGAGTGTTGACCTGTCTTGATCTCCACAAGCCGTGGACAATGCTTTCTCTATCAGCTCCCATGGCTATTAACTTGGAAGCTTTGTCTAAAGTTTTTGGAGAGACGTTGGCCGACCTGAAAGATTGGGTATTGGCAATCATGCCGGCTAAAATGGCGGTCGCGATGGGTGCGTTGATTTTGGTCTCATCCCAATGTTCGAACCAGCTGAAGGCTGTTTCACTGATGGCTGTGGCCGTCAGGTCCACTAAATTGATGGCTCCCCAGTGTTCGTTTTTAGGGTCATGGTCCAGGTTGATAATGGGCGCGTGATGGATCATGTCCATGGGCTGGCGAAAAGTGTTGTGCAATGATTGTCTGTCAGGAAAACCAATGGCCACGATTAAATCGTAACGATCGTCTCCATGAAGCAGGGACACGTCTTGAGTCTTCCATTCGCCGGCCTTGGGGCTAAGCACGATTTCCAACTTTCCGTCTTTGACATCATAGGCTAGTTCCTTGATAGGCACTTGGTTGACGTCCAGTTGAATTTTCAGATCGCGCAGAGAATTGATTTGAGGTTGGATTTTTTCGGTTGAGGTCAGATACAAAGGGAGTTTTTCAAGTTTAAGGTTGGGAATATGGCCATCAGCCGGAATATTATGAGCTTGTAAATACGCCAAAACAGCCGAAGTACTGGCCAAAGCATCATGGGTGGGATTTTCGGGCGCCAAAACCAGCGCGCGTTTAGCTCGCTTTAAAGCCTCAGTGGCTTGCTTTTGGGTTTCCCAGGCCATATATCTATCCCTCAATTTAGATTGAAAATCGTAAAAGCGGAATTGGATAACTTACGTGATTTTATTAAAATTGTCAATGTATTGACATGTTTATAAGTATATATTTTAGGTTAGCCAAGATTCAGTGTTATGTTCGTCTGACAAAAAAATGCGATTGGTTTTAGGCGATTGACAAAACCGCATTTTTATGCTATATTAGGCTGTTCTTTAAAGTGCCCAAACCGTACCCGGTATGCTGAATTCAATTGGGTGTTTCAGGCTTTGAGCTTGTAATTCCTGGTCGAATTCAGCATGCCAAGGTGGTGTGCTGTTATCCGCCTAAGGCGGAGGAGGTAGTCATGAAGTGCAAGACAAAACGACAGTACGCGCGGGCCGAAGCCCGCAAAGCGGCCAAGGCGCAAGCCGAAGCCGCGGCCAAACTCGTGGCTGGTGTGAAGGTTGAGCTCGCGGTCGAAGACCGTGACTCGATCGTCGCTGCGGTCAAGCAGCCGAGCGCAGCCAAGCTCCGCAAGGCTACTCGCCGTCAGCACGAAAACTCGTGCTCGCGCGGGCGCCAGGGCGCTCCGCGCGGCCCGCGTCGCAACGCGGCCACCGGCGAGCTCGATCCCCTCGACTGCAACGAGGCGCTGCTCCAGCGTGTCGCGGCCTAGGGGGCATATGAACAACATTTCTTTTTTCACTGCGTTGAACTACTATTACTTAACTCATGTTCAACGCAGCCCGCCTCGGTTGTCGATCTAACCATCGAATCCCGAGGCGGG
>MWCR01000015.1 GCA_002070095.1 Parcubacteria group bacterium ADurb.Bin192
CCGCCGTCAGTTTTTCTTGTATGCCCGCTGTTTTAAGCGCTTTGGGCATGATGGATTTTAATGAATCCCAAGCCATATAGATATCATGTTTAATCTATTTTCTGAATTCGCAAATATTTTTAAAATCACAGTAAGCGCACAAAAACGAAGATGGAGCCGCAGGAAATTCGGAAAGCAGAATTTCATCCATACGATTTTTTAAATCTTCCTCGAAATCCAATTTAGCCTCTTTTTCCAGCAAAGGAACTTCCAGGGAAGAACAGCCGTGTTCATCCGCCTCCAAATCGGATCTGACAAACAGATAAGCCAAGCGATTCACCTTAATCCCCTTGGCTTCCATGGCCAGCTGATATAAATGCAACTGCTTTTTGTCCACGGGCGCGGCTTTTTGACCGGGCTTGTATTCACCGGTTTTATAATCATAAATAGCCACTCCGTCGCCCAAGGTATCCAGACGGTCTATCTTGCCTTTTATACTGTGCTCACCGATACGCCAATCAAAATCAGCCTCCAGAGCTTTAACAGCCGGCGCCTTTCGGTGCCAGGCCTGTACCAATCTTTTAACAGCTTCCCTCCCCTCCAAAAAATACTCATCATGCATTTCTCTGGTCGGATACCATTCATCAATCCAGCTTTCTTTGTAGACGGACAAAGCCTCGTCTTCAGAGACGGTAAAGCCCGACTCTGTCTTTTTGGACAAGTCGTCAGCCGGCGCGAACAAACTGACTTGTTTAACCCCGGTCCGATCCTGATGGTTTTTCAAGATGCGTTGTAAGGCCAGGTGCACGGATTGACCGAAACTTTTTTGATGGCGCCCTAAAACCGGTATGCGGTAAACATGCGCGAACTTATACTGCAGAGGGCAATTTTTATAGGCCACCAGCTGAGTAAAAGAGAATCTCCGTTTTAACTTGAATATCTCCCTCAAAACCGCGGCTTCCTCTTGTTGTTCCAAAGTCTTGAGAGTTGAAACATCCGCTTCCTCTTTTGAATTAACAGACTGCGGCACATCCAGGCCGGTTTCATGGATAAAAATGGACGGCTTTTTTTTACGCGCTCCGCCGTAATCGTCGGCGCCGGTTAAAATCAAATGCTTTTTGGCCCGCGTTAGAGCCACGTAACACAAGCGGCGCTCTTCCTGCAAATGGACATCCCCTGCCTGGAACCTCTCCTGAACCAAACCGTCTGGCAAGGGTATGGCATCATGCCTTTCGCGTGTCGGGAAACGTTGATCAACCATGGACACCAAATACACGGTTTCAAATTCAAGACCCTTGGAGGCGTGTATGGTCATGACGCGCACCACATCAGGACCGCCTTCGACCTCGCTTTTAAGCGAACCCTGTTCGCCGCTCTCTATCTCCATTTCCAGCTCATTTATGAAATCAACCAAGTTGGGCGCGTGATTATTGGATTCAAAGCGCTTAATACGATTGACGAACTCATTCAAATACCCGATATTCTCCACTCTCTCCCTCTCGCTAAAAGACATGATGTGATTCAGATAACCCGTCTCTTCAATAGCCTTATGCAAAACAGCCAAAGGCGGTTCGCGCCGAGCGCTTTCACTCAAGCGGCTGATGATGGACACCAAGTTTAACACAGCTTTGGCCGATGCCTCATCTTCCTTTAAATACACCGGGGATTGCCTGAGCGCGTTCCACAAAGAAAGTCCCTTTCTGGTCGAATACGTCACCACCTCGTGAAGAGCCGGCAAAGGAATCTTAAGGCTTTGCAGACTGATGACCCGCCAGGCGGCGGCAGAATCTTCAGGCTTGACCGCCAGTTTTAGCACGGCCATTATGTCTACAATGACAGGCTTGGAATACAACCCGCGCAAAGCAAAAAACCTGAAAGGTATGTTGCGGGCCGACAAAGCTTCCACAAAAGGCACGGCCTGGTCATTTGATCTGACCAAAACGGCATATTTGCTCCAGCCCTGATCTTTGGGAGCCGCGCCGTGACGGACCGCTATATCGTCGGCCACCCAGCCCGCTTCTTTAACTAAAGTCGGGAACCACTCCACGCGCACGTCGGCCTCATCCTGAATATGAGACTTAAGACGTTTGCTCAAGCCCTGATCAGCCAAAGAAACCTCCAGACGATGGGGATTGTTATTCAGAATGACTTTATAAGCCGTATCCAAAATGTCCTGATGAGATCTGTAATTGGAGGTCAGGGCCACGGTCACGGCTTCCGGGTAGTCATCCTTAAACTGCAAAATGTTAGCCAGTGATGCTCCTCTGAATTTATAAATAGCCTGATCATCATCACCCACCACGGTCACATTCCTTGCCAACCGGCTTAGCAGTTTAATCAGCTCATACTGAGCCCAATTGGTATCTTGAAACTCATCGACCAGCAAATATTTGAATTGTTTTTGATACAAGCTCAAAACCGCGGGACGCTCTTTAAACAAACGCAGCGTCTCCATGATCACATCTCCAAAATCCAGAAATCCGTAATCACGTAATATCTTTTGATATGCCGCGTAGGCTTCAGCCAATTCTTTGAGTCTCAAACGTTCACTCTCCACCACTTCAGCCGAATCGCCGTCCAAAACCGCGTTTTGCGCAAAATCCAGATATTGCTCGGCGGTGATGCCTTCGTCCTTGGCCCGGCTGATATGCCTGATAAGCGCATGCAAAAACTTAACCGGATTGCCCAGAGGCCGGTAGTAATCCAAAGGCAAATCCTCCAAATGCTTCTTCAGCAAGATCCAAGCATCGGTTTCAGTCAAAATTTTAAAGGTATTGGGTATGCCGATTTCCAGACCGTGCCTTTCCAGGATCCTTTGACAAAATCCATGAAAGGTATGAATCCAAAAATCATAGGCCCCGTTAGGCATATTTTCCAGCACCCTGTCTTCCATCTCTTGAGCCGCTTTTTCCGTAAAAGTCAAAGCCACCAGCTCGTCCGTTTGGTGTTTTTTTTCATTTAAAAGCCAAAGATAGCGCTGGGTTAAAACCGTTGTCTTGCCGGTGCCGGCACCGGCCACAATCAACAAGGGTCCGCTCTCATGAGTAACGGCTTTTTTTTGCGCTTCGTTCAACTTATCCAAAAAATCCTGCATGCCACATATACTAACCGCCGGTCGCGCGGCCGTCTACACAGGACACGGGGCCTGATTGTTACCGTTTATCACAAGGCGCCCTGTTCAATTCCGGACCTCAAACGCGCCATCAGCTCCAGATAAAACTTAATATTCACCATGGTGGCCAGCCTGTAAGCCAGCATTTCTTGCACGCTGAAAAGGTGGTGCAAATAAGCAAACGAATATCGGCTTAATTCATCGCCGTCCGCGCTAAGCGGAGTTTGCTCGATCGCATATTTTGAGTTGGTTATATGAATGGTTTCATAAAAATCGGGCCTGCTTAGATCTTCATGCACAAACCTGTAAAGCAAGCCGTGACGAGCGTTGCGGCTGGGTAAAACGCAATCCATCATGTCCACTCCCCGCTTAACATAAGCGACTATTTCATGCGGTTTGGCGCCGCCCATAAAATACCTGGGCTTGTCTGCCGGTAAAACCGGATGCAGAACTTCAAGAACGCCGCACGCTTCCTCGAAAGGCTCGCCTACCGACAGACCGCCGATAGCGTAACCGTCAAAGCCAATGTTGATCAAATCTAGAGCATGTCTGACTCTAAGATTACGATCAGTAGCTCCTTGGTTGATTCCAAACAGCAACGCACCCGGATTATTTGATGTATTCAAATTTTGTTCAAAGTGTACCTTGGAACGTTCGGCCCACCTGACTGTTCGAATAATAGAATTGTTCAATGTCTTTTCGTCATAATCAGGCGGCGTACATTCGTCCAATACCATCACCATGTCGCTCCCCAAATTCTGCTGGACATCCATAGACAGCTCGGGTGTCAAAAGATGTTTGGAACCGTCTATATGCGAAGCGAATTCAGCTCCTTCTTCGGTTATCTTGCGGCGTGAAGCCAAGGAAAAAACCTGATAACCGCCGGAATCGGTCAAAATAGGGCCCGGCCAATCCATAAACTTGTGCAATCCCCCGAAGTTTTTGATCACTTCCATGCCCGGCCTTAAATAGAGATGATAAGTATTTGACAGCAGTATCTGCGCCTTCAAATTTTCCATATCAAAACTGGATAGGGTTTTAACCGCCCCCTTGGTGGCTATGGGCATAAAAAATGGAGTTTGTATATCGCCATGAGACGTACTTAACACCCCCCTTCTGGCCGAAGAGATCTTGGAAGTATTCAAAATTTTAAAATTATTTTCTCCGTGCATGATATTTTTGTTACATGCTATATGCTACACGTTACAGGTCATGGCTGCAATTCATCTTTCTTTTCTTTGGCAAAAGCAAACCACTCTTCCAGCAAAGACAGGAAAAACTTATAAGGCGTTTCAAAAATGAAGTCAAAAAAGAACAAGAAGATATTGATTCTATTAATTGACTGAGACAGCCATCTGCCGGCCCGTAAAATGGGAATGGAAAAAAAGTCCACCAATGAATTGAATAAAGTAACTTTGCCGTCGACCACTACGGACTCGCGCGTATTCAGCCTTAAACGGAAAGCGAAAAAACTAACCAAGCACAAGAAAAACACAAAGATCAAAGAAGAAATCCACGTAAATTCAAATTTATCCAAAATCAACCAGATTAAACCAAAAGTTATGACAAAGGTCAGCAAATACGTGAGCGTCAAAAGGCTGACGGCTAAAGCGCTTCGTGACCTGGGAGCCGTAATCATGCGCGTGACCGGCGGCAGATCACCCAACAACTCTTCGGCCGCCTGCTGGATTCGCTGAGTATTATCACTGCCCGGCAATTTAATGAATACGCCCACCAAAAACATGATGAACGGAGGGAACAGCAAATTGACCAACAAGGCTTCAAAATGAATTTGTTGATACCAATACCATTCGATCGGCACCTCCAAAAGCAAGGCCACGATCATTTTGGTTAAAAGCAAATACACCATGGCCCTGACCGTGCCCCGGCGCAAACGCGTTTTGGCTGATGCGTATTTTTCGGAAGCCAGACGCGCCAAAGCCACTTGCATGGCTTCCGGTTTTTCCAGCAGCAAAGAAGCTTCATCCGGCTTCTTGCTCAAACATTCTACCAAAAAATTCAAAGCCACGGCCCAAGACTTGACCGCCTTCTGAAATTTTTGAGACAGAGAATAATGCAGTCTTTGTTTAATCCTGTGTTCAACAGCCACCAAGCGCTCGGCTATGGGACGCGGATCATCCATCCAGGACTGAGGAGCCAGCCACTCGGGCAGATAAGCTCTTAAGAGTTTATAGCCAAGAATCTCATCATCAGCCTTGACCAATGTTCGGTAACAAGCGACGTATATCTGCAAACGCAGTTCGGATTCATCCAGGGCCTCACCGCGCACTTTGACGGACTTGCTGATCCTGTCAAACAAATACGACACCAAAGCCTTCTCTTTGGAAGAATCGACCAATATGTCTTCAATCTCGACCGACACCATGGCCCTTAACCATTCCTGATGGCTGTCCGGACCCGCGTTTATTTTGGAAACCAACTGATATTTATAAATGACCCAAGCCACCTGATCTATCAGAAATACGGGTAAAACTCCATTTGATAAATAACGGGCCGCGATAAGTTCGCGTATCAGGCGTTCGGCAATGACTCTTGGATCCTGCTCCAACAACAACTGCCTTTTTAAAATGCGTAAAATGGCTGACTTCCGAATCAAATGCTCATCTTTGTAGTCGACCACATTACGAATTCTTTCATAAAAAAAAGCTATGCGGCTGATGCCGGCATGAACGGTAATCTTATCCTCCTCTTCCAGATCCCTGGGCTTGTTTTCGATTAAAATTTGCTGAAGTTTTCGGCCATTGGTGGTAGCTGGCATATATAGGCGAACGAGATTACCCTACCAAAAATACGATATTTTGGCCAGCCCCGGAGCCTTGATTAAAACCCCGGTTTAAGGTATAAAAAAAGAGCTATGTTCTGGGCTATTTTGGTATCAATCACAGTGGTGGCTTTGGCCTATCTCATCAAATCGTTTGCCAACGAAGTTTTTGAGTTTAGAAATTCATTTTTCGCCATCATCGGACTATTCCTGGCGCTGTACATAGGAGCGGCTATTTTTGTCAGCTACAGCCTGAAAGAAGTTGACGCCAAAAAAATCGGCTCCGGAACCTTTGACAATCAGACCTATGTCATAGATCAGCCGATTCAAGAAATGGATCTAAGCACCGGTCCTTAGCGCCCGTCGGCCCCTTTGCGCTGTTCCACGTTTTTATTTTTACGATTTTTCTGGGACTGCGAGCACATGTCCAGTTCTTTAACAAAATCATTAAATTTGATTTTATATATTTTTTCCGCCCGTTTTTCCAGCTCGGTTTCTTTTACCGGCGACTGACCGGCCGTTTTCTTGGCCTCTTGCTGAGCTCTGAACCAAGCCCATTCATTTGTGAAGACAAACCAGCTATACTCCCAAAGAGCTTCTTCAACCGAATCCATTTGAGACTCTAAAACTTTTTCTTTGATGTTGAGCAAAGTTGCCAGCCTTAAAATCAAGGGTGAGAGCTCAGCCGGCTCCTGTCCGCGTTCGGATCTTAACTCATCTTCCAAAACGGACTTAATCAACAAAGCACCCAGGCACTCCATGGCCTGGCTCTTGGACAAAGCCAGATTGATAAATTCAGTTTGCATGTAATTTAATAAAAAACATCATAAGCAACCTCAAGCGCAGCGTCAAGTATGTCACTCAAAAACGACCAAAGAATCATCGCTTCCGTGCTAACGACTTGTTTGTTATGCCTTTTTTTAACTCCCCCGTCCCAGGCCGCGGAACAAAATGATTTTGTTCGGGTTTCAGGCCAAGATCTGATGCTCAAAAATGAAAAGTTTAACATCAAGGGAGTCAATCATATGGATATGGACAGCCTTTGGTACACGGACCGTTTTGAACCCGCGGACGATTGGATAACGGAAAACGATTTTATATTGCTAAAAAACCTGGGCCTTAATACTGTGCGCTTACCGCTAAAAAGCGACTATTTCCAATCACCGGGACCTTCTTACGCTTGGCGCGAATCCTCCTTTGTATGGTTGGATGAAATTATCGGCTGGGCCGATAAACATGGAATATATTTAATCCTGGACATGCATATACCCACGGGCGGCGTGTATCAAGACTATCAAATCCATCCGGCCAATCAAATTTTCTGGCAAGACGATTGGATGCGCGGACGTTTTGTGGATGTCTGGCGGGAAATAGCTAAACGTTATGCTCAACGCCCAGGTATTTTGGCCTACGACTTAATGAACGAACCGGCCACTTTGGATTTTGATAAATATCAGAAGCTGATGCGTTCTACAGCGCGGGCCATCCGTGAACACGACGTCAATCATGCCTTAATTATTCAGCCGGGCATGTATGTTAAGCCGGATCAAAGCTGGGATTTTGCTTACCCTCAAATTCCCGATCCGCAAATCATCCGTTCAGTCCACTATTACCTGCCCACGGAATTCTCTTTGCAAGGAGCTTCTTGGCTGGCTTCGAACGCCACCCAAACCTTGTTCTACCCGGGCTTGACGCTCCCCGGACAAGATTTTACCTGGGACGATCAGGAAATATTGAAAAATTTGAAATCTCTTAAAGCCAAAGCTCAAGCCGATGCGCCTCACCCGGTTATCATGTCTGAATTCGGCACTATTTTTACGGACCGGAGACATGGACAACTGTTTTGGATAAATGATGCCATACGAGCCGCTGCACAACTGGATATGGGTTGGATTTACTGGTACTTCAAAGGACCATCCCTGACCGGCACGCTCTCCATAACCACTAACAACATGGAGGTCAACTGGCCCGCCCTGCACGTACTCAGACGGGCGGCCAAATAACCTATGACCAAGCCAAAAATGCTGCTGCATGTTTGCTGCGGAGTTTGCAGTGCTTACGTGCCCGAAAAATTATTGCCCGATTATGAAGTAACGGTTTATTTTGAAAACTCCAATTTATATCCAAAAAATGAATTTTTTAAGAGGCTGGAGGCGGCCCGCGTCATGGCCGAAAAATTCAACCTGCCGTTTATTACGGCCGACTATGAACCGGCCAAATGGTACGCCGAAGTCCGCGGTTTGAGCCATGAGCCGGAAAGAGGCGTGCGTTGCGTCAAGTGCATAGCTCACAGATTGGATAAAACCATGAGTTTTGCTCAAAACAACGATTTCTCTTGGACAGCTACGACCTTAAGCGTCAGCCGCAGAAAAAACGCGGATCAGATCAACGCTTTGGGTTTTGAATTGGCTCAAAAGTACAAAATCAATTTTTTGGGCAAAGATTGGAAAAAAGAAAACGGAGAAAAAATCTCACAAAACAGGGCTCGAGAGGCCGGTATTTATCGTCAAAATTATTGCGGGTGCGTGTACTCCTTGAACACCGAAAAAACTACTCGATAAACACACCAATATTTTCATCGGCCCATCTGTAAATCCATTTTGAATCTTTCAAATTGACATTGATACATCCCCGGCTCATGGGCCTGCCGAAGTTATTATGCCAATAAGCATAATGAATATAAATATGAGGCATTATTCTTAAATTGTACGGCACGTTGCCCAAATCGTAATTATCCGGATGATCTTTGCCATAGCTCCACTGATAACGAACAACCGGGACTTTATTTAAGACCGAAAAATCCCCTCTTGGGGTATAGTATCCCCACCGGCCCGAAGAAATCAAAAAAGTATTTACCAGGCGTCCGTTTTCATATGCCCGCAGGCGCTGTTCTTTGATTGAAACATGGATATATTTTCGAAGATCGCGCTTGTCTTCGGGCGCTTCCGGAGACTTGTCTTTTTTGGGTTCCGGCACCGAATAATCATACAGCGCGTAGCCAATGGGATATTCGTACAGTTCTTTTTCGCCGACAACCATGGCTCCCTGCGCATAATCAAATACGTCTTGCGCGGTCCTTAAAGCTTGGCGCAAATAGGCTCTTTTTTGAATGTGCCACAAGAGGTCCGGAGCATGGTCATCATAAACCAAGCCCTTAACGCCGATTTTAATTTTTGGCTTGTCTTCGGACCCAACCGCCGGAGCCGTAATGATACGGTGCCAGGGTTCAATTTTCGCCTGTTCTTTCAAGATTTCAAACACATGCTCATCGCCCTCGGAAACTTGATACCTTCTTGAATTGATGGCGCTGATATACCAAACTCGTCCGCTCTCCTGCTCTTTAACAAAGTCACCGGCATATTGACCGGCTTCAAAACCCACCGGAGATTTTGAAGCTTGAACCGGCGAAGGTAAAAACACAACTGACAGCAAAAAAGCCGTCATAATCATGAATGATGCTCTCTTTATCATAACCCGAGTATTATAAAGCAATATTATAAAATTGGGTATACGACAGCTTTCTTCCGATCATATTCGACCGGGATTTGCCCCAGGCGCCAAACAGGCGAGGTCGCCTCTTGATACAAATACATATTTTGACCCGAGATGATGTGGTCGGACGGTAAACGCCGTGCTTTTAAGGCGCTGATGCCGGACTTATCGGTTTTGATGCCAACTCCCATATGGCCCGGGAAAAATATAAAAGCGACTTTATCGTACCCTTCCAGTTCACCCAGCAGATTAACGGCCAAAATACTGAAATCTTCACAATCACCAGACCGATCAACCAAAGTTTCAACCGCGTATTTTGGATATTCCAACTTGCCGGTATAACCGTCCTGGTTGTATGGGATGTTTTTGACCAATGACAACAACAGATCTCGGGCATTAACCTTTTTATCTTGAGACGCGTAATTCTTAGCCTGATCCGCCAGTTCCTTGACATAAGGATCGCCGACCAGCACAAAGTCCCGGACATTGTCGCCGGTCTCTTTTAATTCATGCGGTAAATGCAGACGATAAATATCCAAATAATCTGTTTGTATATTCAGCCGAAAAACATAAACTTTGCCATTATACGGCACCTCGTAAATAATATTGCGCAACAGACCGGCTCGATTGGGGTGCGGATCATACTCGTCAACCACACCGTCGCGATCCGAATCCACCCCGGAGCTGACCGCTTTCAGGGAAGCGGGCAAATCAAAAACCCGTTCACGATGAATCGACACCGCCAGGCGCAAATCTTGCCCCGTTCCGTCAATTCTGGGCTGTAATGCTTGAGTGTTTCCAATGTAACCGTTCGGAGCACTTTCAATCGTTTCCTGATTGATTTCCGATAAAACATCCCCGGTGCCGTAAAAAGAAAATGAACATAAAAAAACCGCAGTCAATATCTTGAAATACATGCTGTCCCCTTTCTTCCTCCAGTTCGGATAATTAGTCTGTATTTCTTTACATTTTATACGCCGGTTGTCAACCCATGAGACTGATCGGTTGGCGGTCAGGCGCGCGGATCAACCCTTGTCATGAATACATCTTTGGCCAATAAAAAACCATCCTTATTGATTTGCGGAAAATTCAAAATGACTTTGCGGTAGCCTTTTTTCTCAATCATGATCCTGTAGGCTCCCCTTTTTACGATAAAAGCGTATCTGCCCTTGGCCGACGTAATCTGCGTCTCAAGCAGTTTGTTGTATTGTTTGTCCATGATACGCACTATAACCTGCGGCAAAGGATGCTTGGTCTGGCTGTCGCGAATTGTACCGAAAGGCGGTTGAGCCGGTTTGAAAGACATCAAGCGGCCGATCATGACCGCGGCGTAAATCAAGTACAAAGACCACGCTATCCAAGACGTGATTTGAATCAATACCAAACCCAGACCCAATAAACTGCCGATCAATAAAATCCAATATTGCGTATTTTTCCCCAAATGAATGCCTCTTAAAAACAAAGGCTTGCGCTTTGAGGCTTCAGGTTCGATGGCGATGTTTTTGGTGATTACTCCGTAATCTTGCACGAAAATATGATCGCCGGATAATAAATTGTTATAAAAACGACTGTGTTTTTGTTTGGCCAAAACTTGTGACGGAAAAAAATAACCCGGTTTGTCGACCTGGACGTAATACTCGCCTTTGGGCGCCAGCAAACGATAACGGCCTTCCTTGTCCGTGACCACGGTTCTGACTATCCGGCCCATCAAATTTTTCAGCCTGATGACGGCCGTAGCCTGCGGTTCGCCCGTATAAACGTCAAAAACCACGCCATAGCCGTTATGACGGCGCCTGAAATCCAAATACACGGGCCTGGTAAGCCACCAAATCAAAATCAAAAAAACTGCCAATAAAAAGTGCTTAACCAAAAAAACGTACCACATGCCTCAATTCTACCACACGCACGCGGTGCGAGCTAAAAAATTTTATCGCCGGCGTCGGCTCGGTCCTCCCGGGCCGCGTCTTACACCGCGCCGCGGTCCGGACGGTCTGCGGCCGCCGGCCGATGAACTCCCGGTTAAATTTGTGACCGGCATGTCAGGCAATTTGGTGACAGGCAAATATGAACGCGTGAATCTTTCTATAGCTTCCACCTCTTTGCGCTGATCCGGCGTGGCAATGGAAATGGCCTTGCCCACCTGTCCGGCCCGCCCGGTCCGGCCGATGCGGTGCACGTAATCCTCGGCCTGATCCGGCAGATCAAAATTAACCACCAATTCAATATTTTTAACATCCAAGCCCCGGGCGGCAATGTCAGTGGCCACCAAAATTCTGTATTTTCCGTTTTTAAATCCATCCAAGGCTTCGCGCCTTTGAGATAAAGAGCGTTCCGAATGAATCTCGGCCGAAGAGTGCCCCATGTTTCTCAAAGCTCTGGCAATCTTTTTTGCGCCGTATTTGGTGCGCGTAAAAACCAAAATGGAACCGCGGTTTTCTTTAAGCAGTCTTTCCAACAGCTTGATCTTATCGTCTTTATTGACGACATATAACTCTTGCGTGACTTTTTCAGCCGTGGTGCCGGAACGATCTATTTCTATGCGCACAGGCAGTTTCATGTATGAACTGGCGATTTTTACGATCTCGGCCGGCATGGTGGCTGAAAACAACAAGGTCTGTCTGTCTTTGGGAATATTTTGCAATATGCGTTTGATTTGAGGGGCAAAACCCATATCCAGCATTCTGTCAGCTTCATCCAGAACCAAAACCTTAATATCCTGCAGATTGATTTTTTTCTGATCCAAAAAATCAATCAACCGGCCGGGTGTGACAACCAAGACGTGCGGGTTGCGTTTGATCTGCTGCATTTGCAAATGCATGGACGCGCCTCCAATCAACACAGCCGTGCGTAAACCCACGGGCCTGCCCAATTGCTGAATCACCTTTTCGGCCTGCAAAGCCAGTTCTCTGGTGGGCAAAATCACCAAACCCCGGCCCTTGGTTTGAGCCAAGCGCTGAATAAGCGGAACACTGAAAGCCAAGGTCTTGCCCGTGCCGGTTTGAGCTATACCGATCAGATCCTTGCCTTCCACGGCCACGGGGATGGACTTATGCTGTATGGGCGTGGGGGCTTTATACTGAAGCTGCCACAAAATATCCAACAGTTTGGGAGCAATGCCCATGCCATAAAAACCCGGTTCCAGAGGTGTAATATTGTTCATATTTGAGCAGTGTAGCCTAAATCAGCCATTATGTCATTAATACGTATTCCTTCGCAGCAAAGTCCGTCATCTCACTCCCTCAATCAGCATCTTGTAATCCGATTTAAAGAAATTGCGGGCCAGATGAAAAATAGTGTAAGTGATGAAAAAGGCCGCGAAAACATCGATAGAATAATGCCAATGCCCCAGCAAAACCGTAGCCGCGAACAAGGCGGAGATACATAAAAAAGCGATTCTGATATATTTTTGACTCCAAAAAACCAAAGCCATTAAAAAGGGTGCACCCGTGTGGCCGGAAAAAAACAAATCTCCGGTAAAATTCAGCAGACCGGTAATGGGACCCGGCTCCAGAGGCGACTGCTCGGGAAAAGGTCCGATATGAGTCAAAGACATGAAAAATGCCCTGACCACAATGAACAAGGCCAGACTTTTAAAAACAAAGGGCATGCTTTTCGGTTCATAAATCAAAAGACCTATCACAAAGATGACGAATACGACAAAGCCTTCGATGAAGATGATATCAACGTTCATGACCGGCAAATTGTCCAAGATGATATCGTTGACCGGCCGGCTGGCGTTGGCGCTGGCATAAGTGCCGGCAAAATAATTCAATACCAAGCTCAAAAACAAAATAAGCAAGCCCAATAAGACCGAAACCACGAACTCTCTTCTGGTCCAAACAACACGATGTTTGGATAAAAATGCCATCATATATCTTTGCTTTATAAATATTACCGCAAATATATATTTTAGACAAAAGAGATTTGGCCGGAAGACTGGTATTGACAATAGGAATAATACGACTTACACTGCTCACTCTCAAGATATCGCTTGAGATTACAGGAGGAGAAATGGGAGAAAAAATAGGAGAGAAGAACAGTCCGGCCGCGGCTATGTTTTACGCCTACTACGGCGACGCGACCGTGCCGGAGATCCCGTACGTGCAAGACGTGTTGTATGTCTTCCGGCTATCCGACAAGGAGGCGCACTACGAATTCGGACTCGAACACCACCCGCCGTATATCAGCAATGTCCTGATGACCGCGGCCCGGGTGGCTGACCGGCTGTTCCGGCTCGACGAACGAGATGACGCGGCCAGAAAAAAACTGATCGCTGAGACGGTCATCGAGCTTTGCCCGGAAGAGGCCCGCTGCCTGTTCAATCCCGCCTATGCGGAAGCTCTCCGTATGTCCGGGCAATATGTGCCGACCGTCCTCACGGAACAAACAGGGCCGCAATGCGGCTGCTGCCGATGCCGTATCAGGCGGGCACAAGAAGACCGCTTTCACGCTTGCGACGGCTAACCTGCTCGCCGCCCCGTTCCAGACCGACTCTCGGACGAGGGCGGTATTTTTTATTTATAAAATTGACAACGATTTAGCGCTCTGATTATATCCATCATCAGGAGGAGCTTTGACATGAGAACACACGAACCCTGCGACTGGGCCGATGCCGTTGAACAAATCGGCGGCGGTTTTCTTTTGGAGGTGGTGGCCAACGAGCAGTTCATGCGCATCATGAGATACACTCTCAAATTTATGAGCGCCATGATCAACGCGGGTTACATTGGTTTCGATGAAAAATCAAAAACCATCCAGACTCAAGATGAATTTTTGGAAAAAGCGCTCATTACAATCATGCTGCAAGCCCAAGAGGATCTGGATGAGGAAAACTACCAACTGGTCATCTACGTAATTGCCGTTACCCTGGAATCTTCCCGGCACGCCATGCGCTGGCAAGACTTGAACGCTCACGAAAGAACCTGGCTTGAAGCGGCTTATCTCAATCATCTGAGCCTCAGTCCGGAAAAACTTCAAACCCAAGGAGAGGCAATCCTCCCGGCTGATGACCGCAACCTGCCAACCATAATGAAATTCTTGGTTTGGGGAGCGCGCCATCAAGGATGCCTGCCCGGCTGGTATGCGAAAGTGGAAAAAGAAATTGAACACTTGGCGGCAGAAACGAAGCTTTGCCTTGGCAAGCATCCCGCGCCGGACGAAAACTGAGAAATTCTCGGCCAAACTTCAAGGAGAGAGAAGATGGGCAAAGAAGATTTCTCAAAAATCGGCCTTTGGCTGAAGTATGATCCGGAGTCCAGAATTCCGCAGATTCCATTCGCGCAAGATGTTCTCTATGCCATGCATTTGTCCGACAAAGACAAATACTACAATATCTGCCTGCCCAGACATGCCACCTACGTGGCCAACACTTTGCTCGCGGCGGCTTGCGCGGCCTCTGAAATTATCGGCCCAAAAATAATCGGCCGGCCGGAGATGCTCAAGGCCATCGCGCAAGTCATCATTGCTCTGTGCCCCGCAAAAGCCCGTTGTCTGCTCATTCCGGGTTTTGCCGAGGCGCAGCGCATACTCGGTATGACGCAGGCGGAAAACCGGCGGCCCTCAGAGCTGTCGCGTATCTGCGGCTGCGCCCACTGCCAAGCCTTAAAAGCCTGCAGTGATCCAAAAAACCGGGTCTCTTAGCGCCCTTCTCCCCTCCGGTCTTCCGGCGGATACCCCGCCTCCCGGAGGGTTATTTTAATTGATAAACCTTTTTCTATTGACATTTTGGCTAAAATGCGCTATGCTAAACAGCATAAAATTGTAATAACTTCTAAACCTAGTCGAGTTCAGCAATTTATTTTTTAACTCAACAATTTTAGTAAGAATCTTCAAAAGACATATGGAAACAGGTGTCATCAAAAAGCTTACCGATCGCGGCTTCGGCTTCATCGGTATAGAAGGTCGGCCTAAGGATTTGTTTTTTCACAGCAAATCATTGGTTGACGCCCAATATGAGGATCTTCGCGAAGGCGACAAAGTCACCTTTGACATCGAAGAAACCGATAAGGGAGAAGCTGCCGTCAACGTCAAACTCGCCTAAAAAACGAATAATAGACTGACACGGTCAAAAAAATCTTCATCGAAGATTTTTTTGTTTGTCGTTAAACCGAAACCGTGATCAGTTTTTCTTTTTCAAGACGTGATAACTTTTTTATTTCAGCCTCTCTCCGCCCAGCCAGAGACCGAGAGACGACCTCTTCGCTCCAAACCAAGCAAACCGGCCGGCGGGAACGGGTATACTTAGCCCCCTGTCCGGAATTGTGTTTATTGATTCTGGCGGCTAAATCCGCGGTAATACCCGTATACAAAGTCCCGTCCGAACAACGAACCATGTACACAAACCAATGGGCCGCCGGCATACATTTTTTATTTGGATTTATCGGCTAAAAATTCCAAATCCAAAGTTTCATCTATCTTAATTTGACCGATAAAATCTTCAGCATGGCTCACCATGACCAGGCCGCCTTTATACTGGCCAATGGCCCGGGCAATGACCGGCAAGTGCCTGAAATTTATATGATTGGTGGGTTCATCCAAAACCAACAAACCGGGAGACTGCAATACAAAGCGCGCGAAACATAATAATCCTTTTTGCCCTTCGGACAAAGAACCGACTTTATTTTTCAATAAATCAGAAGTCAACAAAAATTCAGAAGCCACGGCACGCAGTTTTTCGTTGGATTCGATGGTCATGACTTCGGCCAGGGATTCATAAGCCGTAGCTTCAAAATCCAAACCTGAAAAATCTTGACGATAATAACCCACCGAAAGACCCTCAGCCAAAACACAGCCCGGATCCATATTTTGCGCAATGGTTTTAAGCAAAGTACTTTTACCGATACCGTTTGAACCGGTAATCCTCAAAACAAATCTTTTACGCACCTCTATATCCACCGCCCGGCGCAGGCACTCCCCTTTTTTGAACAAAGATATCTCCTTCATGGTCAATAAAGTTCCCGGAATGTCTTGGCATGGAATGACAAAGTCCCTGATAGTGCGGTCTTCGCGCCGGACCTCCACCATGTTTTCTTCGGCATCCACCACTTGATCGCGAAGTTTACTGGCCAAGCGTCTCATCTTACCTCCTTTGTTGGCAAAAAAATTAATCTTTTCTTTACGATCCTGAATCTCTTTGAGCATACGCGCGTTTTGCATGCGCTCGCGTTCCAAACGCGCGGCCAATTCTTCCACCACATCAAAATAGTTGCCCACGTACTGCTCCATCTTGCGGGTAAAGACATCCAGATGCAGAACGCCTTCGGTAAACAGATTCAAAAAATCGGCGTCATGCGAAATGACCAAAACGGTTTTGGGATACATGATTAAAAAAGAAGTCAGATGCTCCACTCCTTCTTTATCCAAATTATTGGTGGGTTCATCCAGTAACAAGATGTCCGGCTCCTGAATCAGCGCATAAGCCAACAACAAACGAGCCTGTTGTCCGCCCGAGTGCTCTTTAACTTTTTTATCCAAGCTCGTATCCAAATTTACCATTTCCAAATAAGTCCGAATGCTGCCGTCCAAATTATAAGGAACCTCTTTAAAGGCCTTGGCAAAAAATTCACGCACCGTATTTTCCAGGTGCTCACGGGCCATGACCTGTTCAGCTAAAGCGATAGTAGCGTCTTTTTTAACATGCACCTCTCCGGCTTGCGGTTTAAGCTTTCCTGTCAATATTTTAAAAATCGTACTCTTGCCCGCTCCATTTTGTCCCATGAGAGTTATTTTTGAATTTTCCCTAACTGAAAAATCAACCTCATCCAAAAGAGGCTTTTCTTCGTCATAGCCGAATTTGACTCCGCTGAAACGAATGATGACATTTCCATGATCCATAAAGGAGCTGGCATTAAACCAGAAAAAGACGGTTGTGGCAAGTATTCACAGCCTGATTCGTTTATATTTATTTAATGCAAGACAGCTGAAAAATCAATATACGGCAAATACAATTTTAAATCTCTTTTTTATTCCTTGACGCCTTTTTGCTCGACAAGAACATAGTAGAAGCCATCACCGGCACTTTCAATTTTTGGAGCTCCGGATACAGGCAAAAAAACGAATCCTGCATTATTACTACGCATTTGTTGTAGTTCGCTCTTGGCCATTTCTTCAGCCATATCCTGATCCAGGGCTTTGCCAATGGCAACCAGACTAAAATTACCGCCGCCAAGATCATTCAACCCTATATTTTTGCCAGCTAATAATTTCTTTATAACACTTTCAGGACTGTTATCTTGCAACTGCTCGACTCTAGCCTCATGGGCGGACGCTGAACTTGGAGCTTCTCCTGCACCGGGAGCGCAAGCGGCCGAGCCCAAGGCTATGGCGCCATAAACCGCCGTCTTTTTTAGTTTATCAGCTAATCCTAATTTATTATCCAAGCCCGGCTGTTCAAATTTTGACATACATTTTTTGCAATTTATTAATTATTAAAACCATTATACCAGTCTCTCGGGTCCATGCCACACACGGTCGCGCCGGCCGTCACTTCGACGACCGATTAAACCGTCCCGCTCCCCGCCCTCGAGCAATCTAGCTCCAAGGCGGTTTATTTATTTGACTCACCAGCCCACAGCCCTTAAACTCACTCAGAACCTTGAAACGTTTCATGTCCGGGAGATACGACCATGAGTCTACCTGAATTCAAGGAACTCGGCCTCGCTCTAGCCTACCCTAAAAATACGTGGGCTCAAAGATTGCCTGAAATCCAAGACGTTCTATACGTCTTGCGCTTAACCGAAGAGCAACGATCCTTCACATCATTCCAAGATGTGAATCCGGCCTACATTCGCAATACCTTACTGGTGGCGGCGGCTGTCTCCGATGTCATTTATGACGCACACCAAAAAGATCCTGAACAGGCCCGAAGGATCATCGCAACGGCCATCGTAGAGCTGGCTCCCAAGGAAGCCCGCTGTCTGCGCAACCAGGATTTCGCAGCTGCACGCACGGTTCTCGATCCAGCGTTGGAGAACAAAGCTCAAGAAGAAATGGTGGATGTCTGCGAATGCGAAAGTTGCAGCAACCTAAGGCAAATCGCCGCCTGCGGATTGGCTTGCGGCGATTGACGAAACTTTTGCCCTCGAGCAAACTGGCTCCCGGGCGTTTTTTATTGAGACGCGTACCAATCTACCGGATCAATCTTTCTGACTGTTTCATCTGCTGAAACCTGAATGGTTATCGGAGCATGGTTAGTACAAGTGTACTCCCCTCCGCATTTAACAAACTCTGAATAGTAAGCTTTATAATCTTCAAACTGATCATTTATTTTTGAATAAACTTGATAATTGCCGGCCGGGACCTCCAATCGGTATCCATATCCATAAGTAAAATCAGGACCCTGTATCATCTGATAAGTGCAATATGATTCATTAGTCTTTATATCAACCGCACAAATTTCCAAATTAGGCATAAAATCGCTCGGGTAGGACAAGGAGCCGGTAATGACTCCGTGCCGGATTTGCGCATAATCATCTTGAGCCAACAGACGTTCCTCCGCGTAGTTACCGTTCCAGCGAAGTACGGCGTTAAGCCCTAACACTGATAACAAAACGAACAGTAGGGCGCCTATCGCGATATAATATTTTTTCATAATCAACTGATTTTAATCACGGACCAGCCCTTGATAAACTCGCGGACCGTAGTGGTCTTTTTAAAATATGGGTCCAAAACTTTGGCATCCAGCAACCGAGGATCCAGATTTAAAAGATCGTTCTTGGTTAAGCCTCCGTCTCTGGTTTTATCCATTAACTCCTGCACCGCCTCTCCCCATTCAAGATTGGAATAACCGACGGGACGCACAATCAAGGCCGTGTGATTCAATATATTGCCGTATTTTTCGCCGGTTATGGACAGCATAGCCTCGCTCTTTTTGTCGTGCTTGCCGTTCAGTTTAAGCTCGCCGGCCAGATTCCTTTCCAGCCATTCCATGGAATCTCCGCAACGTCCGAAATTATAAGTATCCACAAAATCAGCACTGTTGCCGTAACCATGATCCCAAAGCGCGACCATATGCTGCCACCAAAAAGCGGGCGTCAACATACCGGCGTTGGTTTTTATATTACTCATCTTATCTTCGAACCAACGACTTATATTTTCATTGCTCAACAATGTATCAATTTGTTCTTCATTGTATTTAAAACCGAGTAAAGCTCTTATTCTTTCTTTTTCAGCCATGATGGAAATGGTATTCTTGGTGACAAGCAATCCCGTGTTCGGATCATACGTGTAGGTGGTGCGCAGGTCACCGTTCTGAGTAACGGTCTGTGTCAAACGATTGCTATCATCTTTATTGTCCACCGTACAACGACAGTCAGGATACTCACCCTCGGCTTTTAATACCTCGTCATAAATCCCTCCCCGGGTAAGTTTGGCGCAAAATCTTATACAGTCATTATCCGGCAAAAGAGGCGGAACCGCTGCCACTTCATTGTCAGCCGGAGCTTCCACGGGTATTGACGTTTGAGCCTGAAAATCATCGAAACCTACCACCTCTGCCATACTCGAATCAAACAAACCACCTTCAGTAACCGGAACCGTCAAAACAGGCGGATTAACGGTTTCAGGCTCAATTTGAGGCGCCCGAGCAGGCGCCTGATCAGGACACGCATCGCTGACATGCACGCAGGCATACACGCAACCCGGGCAAGAGTCATGAGAATTGGGATAACGGCAGGATTTATTCGGATCGGTCGGTTTTTCATTGATACTGCCCGCTGTCCCGCAGATACAGTCGCCGGTGTAACTGTAATGCGCATGCTGAACATCCGCACAATTAATCTGCTGACAGCCCACTCCGCTGTTACGGTTGAACTTATAACCAGGCTTGCAATCCGTGATAGAGGCTTGAGCCGCCGTCGAGGACAAAGCGATGATTGATATACATATAATGAATGCTGATTTTCGCATATCTGATTTCTTTAACACATAATATATATAGACACTAGCAGTTATTCTCAAATCCACTTTTCATGCAAATGATCAGCCAACTTTTGTAGTAATTCTTTTTTACCAACCAATTGGACATTATTGGCCTTGGCCAAATCCATGGCACCGCGTGTATATTCACCGTTAGTGATAACCACGGCATGCGAACAATCATAATACGGTTTAGCGGCCACGGCTTCCTGAACAGCCGAGTTACTGACAGAACCGTTATAGCGCTTGGCCTGTATTAAGTGTCTTTTACCATCCTTATTTGCAATCAAATCACCTCCCTGGTCACCCGATTTGCCGGTTAACTGCACGCTGAATCCCATGGCTTCAAACAGTCTTTTTAGCAATGATTCAAAATCACTGCCGGACAAAGAGTTCAGATCTTTTGCTTCCGATCCAACGCTATCCTGTAAATAATCTTTCGCTTTATCATCAATTCTTTTTTTTAAATATTTTTCAAGCTGTCTGCGATTAATCTTTAACCCCTCCTTTATTAATAGATTTAAAAAATATGCCAAATCGCTTTGATTAAAGGAATAATCCCGGTGGTTCCATGACTCCTTACTTTTTTGTTTGCCAAGACGGTCTATGAATTTATCAATTTTCTTTAAAAATTCGCCGGATTCAATAATACTATATAATTCTTCATCTTTTTTTGAACGATAAAAATCGTAAACTTTTTTTATAATATAGGATAATACAAACAATCCAGCTATAACCGCAGGCGCAATGTATAAATACCGATACAATCGTCCGGGATCCGTGTAAAACAATCCTACAATATTAATAAATATAACTAATATAATAAAACCCGCAATCGTTTCAATCAATGTAAACATGGCGCTATCGCCCTTTCTTCTTGGCATACGATTTAATATATTTAATTGTTATATTTATTTAACTTCCACCCTATCCAAATCCGCATTCGTAATCCCCAACCCCAAATATCTCATAATTTCATAAGCCGCAGCGCCGTCTTTCATGTAAATCATCCGGCAATTTTTGGGGTAAACGTAATAAGCCTCACCGTGTTGTTGAATCTGCAGAAGAATTCGGCCTTTTAATCTATTGGCCAAGGAATTTGAGGCACAGATGCTTGAAGCGTTGATTATCTCAGCTGTGGTATTCATTTTTGGCAGTTTGTTCAAATCAGCGTCCGTGATACCCAGGCCGTATGAACGCATCATCTGATAAGCGACCGCTCCATCTTTCATGTAGGCCCGTTTTTGTGACACAGGATCCACGTACCAAGCTTCACCATGTTCTTGGACTTGAAGGAGGATATATCCTTTGACCCGCGAGAGAAAATTCGGGTCATAAACCGGAGGTTTGGGCGCTGGAACAGATGCAGTCGGACCCGAACTTGGGTATTCGGTCATGTAGGTTTGATAAGAACTCCAAACCTTGCCCGTCTTGGCGGCTCCGTTACTGACAAACTGCTGGCCCACCCAGCCGCGGCCTCCATTGACCGAAACGCTGTACCAACCGTCCGTGTAACCTAAAACGCTGACAGCCGTCCCCGCGCTCAAGGTGGTTAAAATACTTGATCCCTCCATGCAAGCCTGATCCCGCAAAAAGACCGCCGAGCTGATGCTGGCCGTGCCCGTGTATTGATGCACAGGGTCGACAAAGCAATCCCCGGCAAAGACATACGAGGGCCAAAAAAATTACTAAAGAACACGCCCAGCAAAAAATAATGATAATAATTCATACTAAAAATCAATTACCGCGTAGAACTTTTGTTAATATACAAGTAAACGACACTTAAAATTAATAATCCGATACAGGCTATAGCTGAAATGATTACATTGGGATATTGGCCCGCAAAACCGTCCTTAGTTAAGTGCTTTAGAACAATGCCGGAATAGGCCCAGACAAACACCAAGCCATAGGCCGGATTACGATCTTTAAGCATGCGCCAAATACCTACTCCCGCTCCTACAAATAGTATCAGAATCACCCAAAAGACATCCAATAAGCCAAATCTATTCCAGTTAAGGCTGACCAATAAGACAGTGATATTAGCGATAGTCGCCACGCTGATCCAGCCAAAATACAGACTAAAAGGCAATTTTATACAGATATAATCCAGAGCCTTAAGAGATTGTTTTTTAAAAATTTCCGCCAGTTTGATTAAACAGGCTAACAATAACAACATGATGATAACGGACAGCCAAATTACGCCGTAATGCCAGGCAAAAATCCAGGCTATATTAGCCAAAGACGATAAAATAAAATACCGGTTGATTTCGGACAGTAATTTTTCGTGTTTTTCGGACTTGTTGTGTTTAGGATAAACAAATTGATAAACAACGTAAGCGCCCAAGAGCAAATAAATCAGCCCCCAGATGGAAAAGGTTATGCCGGCCGGAGTAAACAAATTGGCATAGGCATCCGAAGCCTCACCCGTGGTCACTCCCCCAATCGGCAGTGCATTGGCCAGGTAATTAACATAGATCATGGCGAGAAACCCGACGGCGGCCGTGATTTTTAAGAAATAAAAGGTGTTTTTCATAATACATAAATTATATCATCAATCACCCGTCTTGGCCTATTAAAAAATCCACCTTGGTTATATCACCAGATGGATTCTTCATGGCAGGGGCGGCAGGAATCGAACCCGCGCTAGAGGTTTTGGAGACCCCCGTACTACCATTATACGACGCCCCTATTCTTTATGTACTACATACCATCCCCCTCACCCTCCTTTGACCTGATATATAGCAGTCAATAAAATAGCAGAACGTTAGAGAATTCGCAAGACATTGATGACAAGATTGTGACATTCAAATATTAAAAAAGCCGTCCCGCTTAGGACGACCGAGTAGACACCTTCTCTGACATGAAATCTCCTTCCGGCAGCTCCCCTTCCCCGGCGTAGAACCAAGGACGACGCTCTCCGCAATCAATGGCTCTGATGAGCCCGTCTTTAGCGCTCAAGCTGTTTCCGAGCCGGATAAAAATCCGACCGAAACACTGTTCAGCCGACATGAGATCTTGGAACTCATAGAAACGAGCTTGGCCGTTCCAGCGTTCAAAGATCACCAGCGGGTGCTTGCCGGGCGGCGGGTTGGCGATCTCCAGCAATTCCACAAAGCCGACAAACGGGGCGTGGTCACTGCCGGCGTACATGTGCTGAGTCATTATGAACCGGGTTTCCATGGCGTATCCGCCGTGCAGGGACACGGTTCTGGCCTGTTGGACGTGCACGGCCACATGCCTTTGGTAATCGCTGTTGTCAAACTTGGCCGGCACCCTAAAACTGATGGTGTGCCCGCGTTCGCTGACCCGCACGCCCTGCATTTCCAGCTTGCCCTTCAGGTAGGCTTTGGCCGAGCGGCCCCGTTCGTTGTCGACAAACGTCAATTGCAGGTGCGCGCCTCGGCCATCCGAATGGATTTCTTGCAAATTGATTTCGGAACTCATGTTGCCTCCTCTGGCTTGTGGGTAGGGCCTGTTTATCAAAAATCATCTCACAAGTCAATGCTCCGGACGGCCTGACAACCGGCCAAACGACAATCGAATTACTGACCGTAAACACATATTGATAATCCTGCCGGACAAGTATAATATAATCAGGCTTATGTTGATTAAACCCATCAAGACCCGCATCTTTAAAGAAAACGAAAGTCTGACGGTTTTTTTGGATAAATATATTTCCAAACCGCGTGAAGGCTCGATTATCGTGGTCACCTCAAAAATCGTGGCCTTGTCCGAAGGCCGGACGCACGCCAAAGAAGACGCCGGCACCAAAGAAAAACTGATCCGCCAAGAAAGCCAATATGTTATGCGCACGCGTTACACTTGGCTGACCATTAAAGACAACATGCTGATCAAATCAACGGGCATCGATGAATCCAATGTCAACGGTAAATATATTTTATTGCCCAAAGACAGTTTTAAATCAGCCGACTTAATCAGAAAACATTTCATTAAAAAATACAGACTGAAAAAACTCGGGGTCTTGATCACTGATAGTTTGATGTATCCTTTGCGCAACGGCGCCGTGGGCATCGCCTTGGGCTACAGCGGATTCTCGGGCATCCGGGATTACCGTGGACAAAAAGACTTATACGGACGTGAATTAAAATCCGCCAGAACAGACGCGGCCGACACACTGGCGGCGGCCTCCGTTCTGCTCATGGGCGAAGGCAATCAAAGTCAGCCCTTGGCCATAATCACCGGCGCCCCGGTAAAATTTCAAAACAGAATAAACAAAGATGAATTGCGCATAGATATCCGCGACGATGTCTATCAGCCCATCATGGAAAAAATTCGGCGCATCAAATTTTAATCAGCCGCAAAACATTAAATATGTGTTATCAACACATATTTTTTTAATTTTATGTTAAAATAAGATCATATATGACAAGCACCAACAAATGCGTCAACCAAAAAGGTTGCGCTTATGTGGTTTCGGTTAATATGGGTTATGGCCATGACCGTGCCGCTTTCGCCCTCAAAGAACTGGCTTATGGAGGAATAATCGAAGCCAATGATTATCCGGGCATACCCAAGAAGGATAAAAAACTGTGGCTGCAAAGCCGTAAAGGCTATGAAGCCGTATCCAGACTAAAACCTATCCCCGTGGTCGGAGACATTGCTTTCGCCATCATGGACAAGATTCAAGAGATCGCGGATTTCTATCCCCGCCGAGACTTATCAGATCCCAACTATCAAACACGACAAACTTATTACATGATAGAAAAAATGGGCCTGGGCAAACATTTAATCGAAAAGTTATCCAAAGATCCCAAACCTCTGATCTGCACCTTCTTTACAGCGGCCTTCGCGGCCGAAGTTTACGATTATCCGGGAGACATCTATTTGCAAATCTGCGACGCGGACATGGCCAGAGCCTGGGTACCCAGAGATCCTAAAAAGAGCCGGATTAAATATTTTGCTCCCAACGGCCGAGTGGTGGAAAGACTGAAGCTTTACGGAGTCAGAGAAGGCAACATTTATCACACGGGCTTTCCCCTGCCCCGCGAGGTTATCGGCGGCCTGGACAACAGTATTTGCAAGAAAGATTTGATGAGGAGAATTTGCAACTTGGACCCCAAGGGAATTTTTATCAAAAAATATTTCAAGACCATTGAAACGGAAATCGGCACCGGATCGTGCGAGATGAAAAAAGACCATCCCCTGACGCTCATGTTTGCGGTAGGCGGCGCAGGCGCTCAGCAGCAATTGGCCATAGATATCTTAAGCAGTGTTAAAAGCACATTGCGCCGCGACGGTTTTGTCTTGCACTTGATGGCCGGCACCAAAAAATCCGTGGCTCAAGATTTCATGAAAGCTGTCACTAAATTAAAACTGAACGGTCTTTTGGGTAAAAAATTATTTATCGATTATTACCCGGACAGACCCACTTATTTTAAAGAATTCAGCAAGCTGATCAGGAAAACCGATATCATCTGGACCAAACCCAGTGAAATGTCTTTTTATTGCGCCTTGGGCTTGCCCATCTTAATGGCACCCACCATAGGTTCACAGGAAGATTTTAACCGGACTTGGCTGATGTATATCGGAGCCGGCATTGAACAGACAGACGCCAAATATACCAATGAATGGCTTTTTGACTGGATCGACAGCGGAGGTTTTGCGCGAGCGGCCTGGAACGGCTACATGGAAGCACCCCAGCACGGCGCCTACAGAATAGAAGGTATTGTAACGGGTGAACAGATGGCCGTGGAAGAACTGCCCATGATTATCTAAAATGATCTCATCAAAAAATCCCGTCATAACGACGGGATTTTTTTTAACGTCCGCTGATCCTGGCAAAAGCGATAAAGGCGGCTGAGAATACAGCCGTCATCACATACGGCGAAGCTTCGGACAGCCAATTGCGTTTATCGGGCTTAAAACCTTTCAACAGCAACGAATTGGCCACCACCGAAACAGAGCTCATGGCCATGGCCAAGCCGGCCAGTTCGGGCTTTAAAATCAGACCAAACCCCGCGAACACGCGCGCCGCGATGGGAATACCCAGACTGTTGTAGAACAGAGCGAAAAACATGTTCTGTTTCACCTTGCTCATGGTTTCGCGTGACAACTTAATAGCGATCGCCACATCCCTCAAATCGTTTTTGATGATGACTATACCGCCGGTTTCCATGGCCACATCCGTGCCCGAACCCATAGCAATCCCCAAATCAGCTTGCGCCAAAGCCGGAGCATCATTGATACCGTCGCCCACCATGGCGACCATGAGTCCGGCCTGCTGCAGCTTTGAAACTTCCTTAGCCTTGTCTTCGGGCAGAACATTGGCCAAAACACGTTCAATGCCCACCTGACCGGCAATGGCTTTAGCCGTATTCTCGTTATCACCGGTTATCATATAGACTTCTAAACCCATTTGTTTCAATTTGGAGACCGCGGACTTGGAAGTGGTCTTAACCGTATCCGCCAAAGCTAAAGCGGCCAATGCCTTTGACCCTGCCCCCAGCAACATAACCGTCTTGCCATGGCTTTCCAAGTTTATAATCTTAGTCAAAAATTCGTCAGACAATTCCAGATCATCACCAAGCCACCGCCGGCTGCCCAGCCTGTACTGAACGCCTCCTATTTCAGCTGTTACACCTAAGCCGGAAACGGCTTGAAAATTTTTGACGTCTTCAGCTTTCACTCCCCTTTTTTTGGCATATTGGTAAATCGCTTCAGCTAAAGGATGCTCGGAATTTTTTTCCATTCCAGCCGCGATTTCCAAAACACGATTCTGATTTACATCGCCGAAGCACACTATATCCGTCACATCGGGCCGGCCGTTGGTGATGGTGCCGGTCTTATCAAATACCACAGCCTGAATTTTATGCGCCATCTCCAGGGGTTCGCCTCCCTTGATCAAAATCCCATATTCAGCTCCTTTGCCCGTACCCGCCATAATGGAAGTGGGAGTAGCCAGACCCAAAGCGCAAGGACAAGCGATGACGATGACGGCCGTAAAGGCCAAAAGCGCATAGGTCAAGCCCGCCCCCATGATGAAATACCAAACCGCAAAGGCCAGAATCGCCACAGCGATGACCACGGGCACGAAACGTGATGATATTTTATCTGCAAAATTTTGTATGGGCGCCTTGGATCCCTGCGCGTCTTCGATAAACCTGACTATGCGGGACAACACGGTGTCTTTGCCCACGCGCGTAGCTGTAAATTCAAAACCGCCAAATCTGTTAACCGTCCTGCCGGTCACATTGTCGCCCGCTTTTTTATCAACCGGCAAGCTCTCCCCCGTCATCATGGACTCATCAATGGATGTCTCGCCCTGAATTATCCGGCCATCAACCGGCACGCTTTCACCCGGACGAACCACAATCCTGTCGCCCGCCACCACTTCTTCTATGGGTATATCCAAAACCATACCTTGGCGGATGACTCTGGCTGACTTGGATTGAAGCTTCATTAACTTTTTGATGGCATCCGATGTTTTGGCCTTGGTTTTGCTTTCCAGCCATTTGCCCAACAGAACAAAAGTTATCAAAAAAACCGCGGTTTCAAAATACAAATCCATCGGCTCTCCGCTCATACCGATCAGCGACTTGCGGGTTAAAACTCCGCTGAAGTAATTTATCAGACTGTAAAAATAGGCTGTGGAAGTGCCGATGGCTATCAGGCTGTCCATGTTAAAAGTTTTAAGGCGCAAAGCCGACCAAAATCCCCGGTAAAATCCGGCGCCCAAAACAAACTGCACCGGCGTGGCCAAAACAAAAGAAATCAGACCCATCCAAGGCTCAAGATTTTCAGACCACGGCATGAAAGGGAAGAATTCCATGAGCATGAAATACAAAAACGGCAAACTGAAAACCGCGGCCGCCAAAAATAATCCACGAGCCTTCTTTAATTCTTGACGCTTCTTCAGTTCCTCACGGCCGCCGTCATCCCCCCTCACAATCTCCGCTTTATAACCCGCGTCACTGACGGCCGCCAATAGGGCGCCGGGCTTAACTCGCCCGGGATCTACCAACACCGATGCTTTTTCACCGGCAAAATTGACACCAACCTGTTTAACTCCCGGTACGGACTTAATCTGCTTTTCAATCAACAAAGCACAGGAAGCACAATGCATGCCATAAAGAGAGAGATTGATTCTCTCGGTATTTTGTTCGGATGTCATAGGCTTATGATACTTTATAATCCGTTCCCGCTAAAGCCTGTTCCACTGCCTGACGGCTGATTACTTCATCCGCTTCCAAGACCACGTGGCCGTCCAAACCGCTGATTCGCACATCTTTAACGCCTTTGATTTCTCGAAGCAACAAAGGCACAAGCTTTAAACACGATTCGCAGTGCAAACCGGAAATTGTAAATTTATTGATCATATAATTATCTTGCTTTTTAAGTATTATCGAGGCTGTTCCGGAGAACCGCCGCAAAAAGGACAGTCCCCCTCTCCGTCATGGCAGGCTGCGGGAGCGCACATAAAATAATCTTCCAGATACTCGCCCTCAAGCGCCTCATCCACCGCCGGGCCTGAAGCGGCAGCAACTCTGTTCACCACCGTAAATTGCCCCGTGTACATGCCCATGGAACACGAAAAGGCAATTGTCCCCAATTCGGACGGCGTAAATTCAAAAACATTCACGCCTTGTTTTAAGACCGTGTTAATGCCGAGTTTTCTGGAAACCAAAGCCCTTTCACAGCCGGCCGCTTGAGAAGCGTCTACTTCCCAGCGAACAGGAATGCCTTGCTGTAAAGTAAATCTATTGGGAGTATAACCTCCCCGCCCGGCCTTCATTTTAATAACCTGAACTTGGTTTACGTTTGCTTGACCGACGGACCCGCTGATTGACACGCTGTCAGCCCTTCCCAGCTCCGGAGGAAAAGTGATCCCGGCCAAAACAATTCCGTTCCGCAAATTAAACAGACCCAGCACAATGATCAACGCTCCGGAAGTTTTAATGACAAACTTGCCGAGGCCGCCTTTCATGGACCCGGCCAAAGCTCCCAAGGCAAACAGGCCGGGAGCCGTCCCCAGAGCAAAGGCGCCCAAAACCAAAGCTCCGCCCAAAAAACTGCCGGTGGTCAAAGCGTAAACTTGCAAAGCCTGCGTAAAACCGCACGGCAAAAAAAACGTCACTCCGCCCAAAAACAAAGGCACAAATTGTTTTTTGGAAACCGTTTTATCCAAAGCTCCGTGTACCCAGCTTTTGGGCAATCTCGGTAAACGATTTTTCAGCCAAGCGGGCAATATGTGCAGCATGTCCAAACCCGCGACCACCATATACAAAGAAGCTAACGCTAAGATGCCGGAAGTGACCATGGGCGAAGGAGACAGGCTGGCACCCAACCACCCCAAGACGCCTCCGAGCAAAACATAAACAACCGTCCGTCCCAAGACAAACATGATGGTGGGCAATAATTTGACGGCCATCTTTTTATTAGAATCTTGTGACGACGGTACAGCGCAAGAAAGCAACAGCCCGCTGACCACGGCTAAACAAGACGAGCCCGAAGCCAACAAGCCTAAAAACAAGGCTGTTCCGATGCCAATGGTCGCTCCCATGCCCACCCCGCCGTCCAAGGCTCCCAGGCGGGTAAAAACCCAAGTTAACGCGACGGCCAAAGCGAATAAACCGGCCAGTTCAAACGGCGCCGGTCTCTTATCAAGCAACTGATTAGTTTGTCCGGACTTACTTGATGATACTTTGTATTTTTGATCAGACAACGAGGCTTGAAGCTCTTCCAGGCTGATGTCACGATCACTGTCTATTTTAACCGTACCATCCGCGGAGTTGGCTTTAACGCTCTTTACCCCGAGCAAATCCTTCCATGATCTTTCAACCAGCATCTCGCAACTGGCACAAGTCATACCTTGCACACAAACATCCGATTCATGACCCGGAACCCGTGCCTGTTTTTGATTTTTTACAGAATCTGAATCTTGATTCATAAAGCTGACAATTAAAAAGAATAAAACTTGCGTATGCGCGTCAACCTAAAAACGCGCGTCAGCTTGTTACGCGTAAATTTTGGCATGCAAAATACCTTGGCTGAATGCCTGCATCAAATTATCCGGCACGATCGAATCACCGCGATCAAGATAACCGGGGCCGGCTTTATTGTTTATCAGGCACAAAGCTTCTTGTTTTAAATTTCTTTTATAAACCGAAAGACCGTCAATCCCCGGCCAGGACAGCAATTTCCAGTTTCTGACCGTATCGACTTGAGACAGCTTCTCCAAAGGCTTCCAGTCAGCTACCAATGTCAAAGGGCATTCACTGTCCGCGCAGCCGCTTTGACTGATCATCTCCCGATGAACATGACCATTTACTGAAGTGTGCTCCATGGAGCAGATACCAAAAAAACTTATCAAAACAATTGACATCAAAGATACCTGGGCGCACACAGACCTGATGCTCATGAAATTATATTAAATAGAGCAAAGACCTCGATGTCAAATTATCTTATCCACTTTTAAATTATCGACACAAAACAACACCTGCCGCTTAACCAAATATTTTCTCGCCGCCCGTTCAATTCCCCGGTTATTTAAAGAATGGGATTTTATGATTGACTATTAAAAAACTTCGAG
>MWCR01000016.1 GCA_002070095.1 Parcubacteria group bacterium ADurb.Bin192
TAGCAGTTTGATGATACTACAAAGCCGCCGTGTGGTAAAAAAATACTTAGATAAAAATGTAATGTCGGACAACGTTTCGGCATATACGATGTTGCGATAGCAATATGGGCGAAGCGAAGCGTAGCCGTATATGCCGTGTTGTACGATGTAGCGAAAAACATTTTTTCCTTATTTGTGCAAAAGAACAAGAGCGGGGCCATACTTTAACGGAATTTCCTTGTATTCAATACCAAGCTCCGTTAGTTTTTGCTTCCATTTTTCCAAAGGAACCGCCCACAAGCCATCAGGCAGTTTTGGGCTGATTGCTTTTACTTCTTCCTCGTCAAAAACGTGAATTGCTATTCCGCCGGGTTTGAGCGCATCAAAAGAATTTTTGAGCAAATCAAATTGTTTTTCAGCCTCAATAAATTTCAAAAGCACATGCGCATATGTAATGTCGTATGGCGGATTGGGTAGCGGCAATGTGCAGTCGTGCTGAAAAACATTTGATTCTCCTGCAAGATGATCAATGGAGATGTCAAATGTCGTCACTTCCACATTCCTTTTTAGCACGTTCTCAAAAATTCTTTTATGATGCGCGGTCAATCTTTTGTCGCCACAGCCCAAAACTGCCAACCTTGCTAGGTCGCTGTCGGTGTTTAATGAAACCTCTTGAAAAATGGAAGCAAGCTCTTGTTCTTTTGCGTCGGCCTTGCGTTGAATTTCTTCATCGCTTTGATCAACATACTTTTGATGATATGTAGATAACGTCATACTTTTTTATATTTAATAGTTAAAATGTTTTTCGCTATTTCGCACAACGTTTCGGCATATACGATGTTGCGATAGCAATATGGGCGAAGCGAAGCGTAGCCGTATATGCCGTGTTGTACGATGTAGCGAAAAACATTTTTTCCTTATTTACGCAAAAGAACAAGAGCTGGTCCGTACTTTAATGGAATTTCTCTGTATTCAATATTGAGCTCAGTTAGTTTCTTCTTCCATTTTTCCAGAGGAACCGCCCACAAGTCATCTGGCAGTTTCGGGCTGGTTGCATTTATCTCTTCCTCGTCAAAAACATGAATTGCGACCCCGCCGGACTTGAGCGCATCAAAAGAATTTTTGAGCAAATCAAATTGTTTTTCGGTTTCAATGAATTTCAAAAGGACATGAGCAAAGGTTATATCGTACGGAGGATTCGGAATAGGCAAAGTGCAATCATGCTGAAAAACATTTGATTCTCCAGTAAGGTGGTCTATGGAAATATCAAATGTTGTTACCTCGACATTTCTTTTTAGAACGTTCTCAAAAATTCTTTTGTGATGCGCTACTAACCTTTTGTCGCCACAGCCCAAAACTGCCAACTTCACAGGATCGCTATCAGTGTTTAGCGAGACTTCTTGAAAAATGGAAGTAAGCTCTTGTTCTTTTGCGTCGGCTTTGCGTTGAATTTCCTCATCGCTTTGGTCAACGTACTTTTGATGATAAGTAGATAATGTCATACTTTTATATATTAAATAGGTAAAATGTTTTTCGCTATTTCGTACAACGTTTGCGTGTAAACGAAGTTTACTTGGAACGAAGTGGAAAGTAAATTTGGGAGAGCGAAGCGAACCGTTTACACGCTGTTATGTGCCGTATGACGCAGGGCGGGCGGTTTAAAAGAACATTGATTCTACTTCTGCTACTTGGAAAAAATCTTTAGTTACTTGAACGGCTTTATTTTGATTGAAGGTTTTGCATGTATAGAGGATAACCGAAAGGAACTTTTGATTGCCCCAAACATAAACAGATATTCCTGAATCGATGAGCGGAACGAAGGCGTCATATCCTTGATTTTCTTCTTTACCGAGTCCTCCTGGAGAAAAGATGATTGGATCTCCATACATTTTGAGGCCGAGTTCCGCGGTGATTTTTTTGAAATAATCTTCAATAAATTGTTTATCTACGCTTGCTGAGAAAAAACCTTCGATTAGAAGTCTTTCGCGTATGATGTTTGGGGCAAGATTCTTCATAGTTTTTGTTTAAAAAATAAAGCAGTTCGTTATGTTCGCAGTTAGCCCGCCCGAGTAATATGGCACATAACTCGTTTCTATGCGAAAACATTTCGTATAGAAACCGGTAACTTGAATGTTATAGGAAGTGTCTGGCTGTGTAAAACAGGTTTTAGAGGCTTATGAAACTGATCCTTGGCTTGATGTTTTTTATCGATATTGGTTGGGATTATTAAAATGACAGTATTGCAATTCAAATTCATATATTGACTGAAATAATTCTGCGAAATCATTTTGTGTTTTTGTGTCTTTAGATTTTTTTAAAACTTTCAATAATTTATTTTTGCCGTAATTGTTGACCAGATGGGCCACGGCCCAGCCTGATTCTTGGTAGACCGCCTGCCCTCCCGTGGTATAAAAATTAATAAATTGACAAAGCTTTTTTGGCTTAGGTATGGTTTTTAATTGTCCTGATAGAAAGATGGAGATGCCTTCGTGCAACCAAATCGGCCGATGGGTCTGTCCGCTGACCACATCGGAAAAGCAGTGAGTTAATTCGTGTTTTATTAGGCCTTCGTATTTTTCATTCGAATATTCATGGCTGCTTTCCGCTTCAAAGTTGTCGCGGCTTAGTAAATAGATTTTATTATCCGCTACCCAGCCAACCACCCAAGGCTCTGTTTTTTTGCCTTTTAAAGCGTCAATGGTTTTTCTGTCGGGAACAAAAATAATTTCAGGCGTATATTTTAAAGCAAAGCCGAAAAATTCTTCCAGATTTTGCATGGCTTCGTGGCAGAGCAGATCGATTTTTAAGTTTTCCATGTGAGTTTTTTAAACATTTTATCGATTTGTTTCCATAAAATGTTACTGTATTAAGCCAAAATCGGCAATCTTACGACTTGACATAGTTCATTTTTAATGTTGTTATCCCGCTTATCCGGTTCGCATCAGAGCTGGACGCAACTTCAACCCGGGCCGTAGTGAGCCCTCTCATAAGGAGAAATCACGATGATGATCAAGAGGTTTAGTATTCTGTTCGGTACAGAGCTGCGTCATCGCATGGATCAGGAGCGGGAGTTTCGCTCCTGTCTGGGTATCCAGGAGGCTTTGCGTTGTGCGAACGCAGTCCTAGCCATGTACGTAGATCCTGCGCATAGCTCGAACTATGCGCCGATCGATGGGGCTCCAAAACTGACCAAGTACTTCGATGGGTATAATGGAGAACATGATAGGATCATCGCCTGTTTTGACAGGGCAGTGCGTATGCAGGCTTTGCTCACTCAACCGCATCCCGAGGTGGTATGTTTGAGAGTCCTCTTCTTCGACAGAGGTCAGAAGCAGGGCTTTGCTTACGTGGAGTTTGTGTTCGAAGTAACGAACGGTCATACCGTTTCCACTGGAACGCGCATACCGGGCGACTTGTTCTGATCTTGAAGGAGGAAAAACTTGTGGCGGTGTCTCTGACCCGCTTTTTTGTTTTTTTACTCATCCTTCATTTCAACTACAGTGATAACGAAGCGGAGAAATCCCTTTGGCTAATCAAGTTTAAGGGATCTCTCGACTATCGCTCGAGATGACAAAATAACAACATTGTCATTGCGAGGAATAGGTTCGACGAATGATGCGGTACGGCGTTCGCGAACTCCGTGCCGTGGCAATCTGCTTAGAGGACTAGCTCGTAAGCGAGATTGCCGCGCTCCGCCTACGCTCCGCTCGCAATGACAATGATGGTTTTGACGTAGGACGCGGGAAATTGGGTTGTTTGTTACATGCTACATGTTACATGTTTTGTGACGTGCGACGTTAAGGACGTGATGGACGCAATATGCTCATTTTTGCTAAGATTGAGCCATATGACCCATCAAGAGGCCGCGGAGAGGATCGCTAAATTAAGGCAAGAAATCGATAAATATCGGTATCAATATCATGTTTTGAACAAACTTGAGATTTCGGAGGCGGCTTTGGATGCGCTTAAACATGAGCTGTATGAACTGGAGAGTCAATTTCCCGATCTGATCACGTCTGACAGTCCTACACAGAGAGTGGCCGGCGAGGCAGCCAAGAGTTTTAAAAAGGTGACCCACGCGGTGCGCATGCTGTCCTTGGAGGATGTATTTTCAGCTGAAGAGGCGGAGGACTGGTTGCAGAGGATCCAAAAGTTGGAACCCAAGTGCGTGGACAGGGGCTTGTACGCGGAGATTAAGATGGACGGTTTGGCCTGTTCTTTGGTGTACGAAGACGGGCAGTTGGTTTTGGGGGCCACGCGTGGAGATGGAACTGTGGGCGAAGATGTTACACGCAACGTCAAAACCATTGAATCCATTCCTTTGTCTTTGCGTGTGCCTTCTGAACGTGAAATATCGTCTTTTATAAAAAAGCACGGTGAACATCTGGATGTTAAAAAAGTTGAACGTTGGTTAAACAAGCCGTCGGGTCGGCTGGAGGTGCGCGGCGAAGTTTACATGAAGCGCTCGGATTTTAATCGATTGAATAAAGAATTGAAAAAAAGACAAGAAGCCGAGCTGGCCAATCCCAGAAACGGGGCGGCCGGAGGTTTGCGTCAGCTGGATGCCAAGATTGCGGCCAAACGTCGCTTGTCTTTTATGCCTTGGCAGGTGGTGGGTGATTTGGGGCTGGAACTGCAAAGTCAGGAAGATGATTTTTTGAATCTGATCGGTTTTCCGGTTAACGAACATAATCGATTGTGCCGGGACTTGAAGGAGGCGGAAAAGACTTTGGAACATATGGGCAAGGTGCGTGATAAATTGGATTATCAAATCGATGGTATGGTTTTGAGTGTCAATGATAATCGCCTGCTTCAGAGGCTGGGCGTGGTGGGTAAAACACCGCGCGGGTCTGTGGCTTGGAAGTTTCAGGCCGAGCAGGGCACGACCGTGGTGCGAGAGATTAAAGTCTCGGTGGGCAGAACCGGCGTACTCACGCCCGTGGCTGTTATGGATCCGGTGCAGTTGGCCGGTACCACGGTCACGCATGCCACTTTGCATAATGAAGATGAGATCAGGCGTCTGGGACTCAAAATCGGTGATACGGTGATCGTGGAAAAAGCCGGGGATGTGATTCCCAAGATCGTACAGGTTCTGCCGGGCTTAAGAACAGGTAAAGAAAAAAGCTTTCATATGCCCGGTACTTGTCCGATCTGCGGTTCGGAGGTTAAGCGCAAAACCGGCGAAGTGGCCGTCGTCTGTACCAATGCACGTTGCTTTGCTCAAGAACTGGCGCGCTTGCGGCACTTTGTGTCCAAGCAGGCCTTGGATATTCGCGGTTTGGGAGAAAAAATAGTCGAAATATTTATTCAGGAGGGCCTGGTCAGCGAACCGGCTGATTTGTTCAGGCTGGCACCCGGAGATCTGGGCGGACTGGAAGGTTTTGGTGAAGTTTCGTCCAACAAATTAGTCAAAGAAATCCAAGCTCATCGCCAGGTTTCTTTGGAACGCTTTATTTACGCCTTGGGTATCCGCCACGTAGGTTTTGAGACAGCTGTTCTCCTGGCCCGTCGTTTCAAATCCCTGGATAACATCCGTCGAGCCACTCCGGAACAGCTGGCGGAAATTGACGGCATCGGCCAGGTCATGGCCCAATCCATCGTCGAGTACTTTCAAGACAAGGAAGAGACTAAACGCCTCGATAATTTACTAACCTCCGTCGACGTGGAACGAGCGACGAGCGACGAGCGACGAGGTCCGTTAATCGGCACGAGTTGGGTCTTCACCGGCAGTTTGGAGTCCATGAGCCGTGACGAGGCCAAGGATAAGGTGCGCCAATTGGGCGCTGACGTATCCGAATCCGTGTCCAAAAAAACCACTTACGTTGTAGTGGGGGATGATCCCGGTTCTAAGGCGGATAAAGCACGAAAATTAGGAGTTGAGATTTTAAGCGAGCAGGAGTTTTTGGGCAAAATAAAATAGAATTGTCATTGCGAGCGAAGCGTAGGCGGAGCGTGGCACGGCGTTCGCGAACTCCGTGCCGTGGTACGGCACTCGCGAGTGCCGTACCGTGGCAATCTATTGATAGCTCTTGTGTCATCCTGACCACCAAATCGTCATCCTGAACTTGTTTCAGGATCTCTGAACTCAATAACCACTGTTATTCAGCATGTTTAGAAGTTAGATCCTGAACTTAATTCAGGATGACGAAAAGAGAAACAGGATAATGAGAAGCGAGATGCTGAAATAAATTCAGCATGACGGAAGGGGCGGAATGACAGCTTTGTTTAGCGCCTTCCTCGCAATAACGGTCGTTTGTCGGTGGCGACTCGACTGTTTCTTTGCTAAAATAACCTCCCATGTCAAAAACCATCAAAACAGGCCATGTACTCCGGACTTATTGGAGTTTTATTAAACCCCGCCGGGTGGCTTTTTTTGTATCCGTGCTGGGAGTGGCTCTGGCCAATGTTTTCAGCTTGATTATTCCTTTTTGGTATAAACGGTTGTTTGATTTTATTTCAAATCAAACCGATTTATCAAATCAAGAATTGATTTTGCGGACCGCGGGCGGCATCATTGTAACCATTTTTTTCTTGGCCTGCTTGCGCTGGGTTTTTTACCGCGTGGCCGCTTTTACGGCCATTTATTTCCAGCCACGGATCATGATGGAGATGCGGGACGCTTGTTATACTTATATCCTGGGTCACTCGTATAAATTTTTTTCCGATAATTTCGCGGGCGCCATTTCTCAAAAAATCAATCGTTTTCACCGGGCTTTTGAAAGACTGCATGATGAGTTGCTGTGGAGCATGGCGCCCATGGCCGTGGCCATTGTTTTTTCTTTGACGGCGGTTTACGGGCGTGATCCTTGGCTGGCGCTGGTTATTTTGGTATGGATCATCATTATTTTTATTTTGAATTTTGTATTTTCCAGATGGAAGCTCAAATACGATTTGGTCAGAGCGGCTTCTGATACGGAGGTGTCGGGCGGGTTGGTGGACGGGCTGACCAACAGCGTGAATATCAAGATGTTCACGGGTTCGGCTTATGAAAAGGTTCGCTTGTTGGGTTTGGGTGAAAAATTAAGGAAAACTTCGGTTAAAGCCTGGTCATTGTCAGATTACAGCTTCTCCATCCAGGGCATGATGGGCATTCTCATGGAAGCGGTTATTTTATACATGGCGGTTAAATTATGGATGCAGGGGTCTTTTACCATTGGAGATTTTGTTTTTGTGCAAGCCTATGTTTTGGTTTTATTGGAGCGCATTTGGAATTTGGGGCGTGTGATGCGCAATGTGTACGAAGCTTTTTCGGACGCGCAGGAAATGGTTGATATTCTGGAAAAACCTTACGACGTGCAGGACTTGAAAACCGCTAAAAATCTTAAAGTCGGGCAGGCGGGCATAAAATTTGATGAGGTGACTTTTTATTACAATCAAACGCGTTTGACTTTGGATCATTTTGATCTGACTATCAAGCCCAAAGAAAAGATCGCCCTAGTCGGTTCGTCCGGGGCCGGGAAATCCACCATTGTTAAGTTATTGATGCGTTTTTATGATGTCACTTCGGGTCACATCTTGATTGATGGACAGGACATCGCCCGAGTCAAACAAGACAGCCTGCGTTCGCAAATCGCTTTTGTGCCGCAAGATCCGATTTTATTTCATAGAACATTGATGGAAAATCTGCGCTATGGCCGGCGGGATGCTTCGGATGAAGAGGTGATTGAGGCGGCCAAAAAAGCCAAGTGTCACGATTTTATCCAGGGTTTGGCCGATGGTTACGATACTTTCGTGGGCGAGCGGGGCATCAAACTGTCCGGAGGGGAGCGTCAACGCGTGGCCATTGCCCGCGCCATTCTGAAAAATGCGCCGATTTTGGTTTTGGACGAAGCTACTTCCAGTTTGGATTCAGAGTCCGAATATTTGATTCAAGAGGCTTTGCGCGAATTAATGAAAGGTAAGACCGTGATGGTCATCGCGCATCGTCTGTCCACCATCATGCAGATGGATCGCATCGTGGTGGTGGAAGACGGCCGGGTGGTTGATCAAGGTACACATCAAGAATTGATGAGCCGGGCCGGTATATACCAAAAACTTTGGAAAATTCAAGCCGGAGGCTTTGCGGCTTAAGATCTGATTATCTTAACAGGTCTTTTTTGCCATCTTAACCTTACTTTGCTTGTCGTCTCGACCCCTTCGGCTGCGCTCAGGGCAGGCTTCGCGGAGAGATCCCTTGAACCATTAAACACACAGGAAAGAGATTTCTCGGCTATCGCTCGAAATGACATTGCAACAACCCTGTCATTGCGAGGATGAACGATAGTGAAGACGTGGCAATCTGCTTAAAATACTGGGTTGATCAGCGAGATTGCCACGGCACGGCACTCGCGAGTGCCGTGCCGTGTCACTCGTCGGACTCGCTCCTCGCAATGACATGGTTTAGTGATGAGATCCTGAACCCCCACCATGTCTTACGACTACGAGGGGCACTGTAAATTCAGGATGACTTACCTCTTTTTGTCATCCTCGCGACCTGTACCGATCGTAGCATCGGTAAAGCGGGGATCCAGTTTCTTAAGCAATGGATTCTCCCGATGATTCTATCGAGATCCCGATCGAGTATATAATTTTTACGAGTGTCGGGACCGATTTAATCATTTAGATCATTAAGCCTATCAGCTTTTTAGCCGGGAATGACAATATTGGTTTTGACGTAGGATGCGGGACGAGCGACGTTAGGTGCGCTTGTTACGTGTTACATGCTACATGTTTTGTGAATCAGTACGTTATGGACGCCAGTCGTGAGTTGGGTTAAACTGGCTTTTATATGAAGTTAGATAAAGAGCAAGTGGCGCATTTGGCCAAATTGGCGCGTTTGGATTTGGGAGAAGAAAAACTGGAAGCCGTAACCAAGGATTTTGATTCCATTTTGCCCTATGTGGAGCGAATTCAGGCCATTGACACATCAGGCGTGGAGCCTTTTGCCATGCCGTCCAAGGCCCGGGGCTGGCGTCAGGATCGGGCAATGGAAGTTGATGACTATACCAGAGAATTGATTTTATCCAACTTTCCGGAAAGGTCGGGAGATTTATTGGCCGCGCCCGGTGTTTTTGAAACGCCTAAAAAATAAATATAACGGTATGATGTTATTGAATGAATTGACCATTGCGGAAGCCCGTCGTCTGCTGGATAGCGGAGAAATAACCGCCCGCGCTTTAACGCAAGCTTGTTTGGATCAGATCAGGAGCTTGGACGGCGCCTTGCACGCTTTTTTGGAAGTGTACGAGGAGGACGCTCTGCAAGAGGCTGACAGGTCTGATGCCAGACGGCAGGCCGGTCAAATGGCCGGAGTTTTGGACGGCATCCCCTTGGCTATCAAAGACAATATGTTGTCGCAGGGCAAAGCCTGCACTTCAGGTTCAAAGATATTGCAGGGTCATGTGTCGGCTTATGATTCAACCGTGGTAGCCAAGCTCAAGGCCGCGGGAGCCGTGATTTTGGGCCGGACCAACATGGATGAGTTTGCCATGGGTTCGTCCACCGAAAGATCAGCTTATGGCCCTACCAGGCACCCGCGTGATCCGGAACGTGTGCCCGGAGGCTCATCCGGCGGCAGTGCGGTAGCGGTGGCGGCTAATATGTGTTTGGGGGCTTTGGGGTCTGATACGGGCGGGTCCATACGTCAGCCCGCGGCTTTTTGCGGAGTAGTCGGGCTCAAACCCACCTATGGTCGAGTCTCGAGGTATGGCTTGATGGCCATGGCCTCATCCCTGGATCAGATCGGCCCCATGACCAAGACAGCCGAAGATGCGGCCATGATTTTGCATGTTATTCAGGGTCAGGATGCCAATGATCAGACTACGGGCGAGGTGGAGCTTTTTAATCCAAAATGGACTGAATCTCTTAAGGGGGTGCGCATTGGTTTGCCCAAGCAGGCTTGGGGTATGGATGGTGTTCAGGAGGCGGTCAGGGACGCGACTTTGGATGCGGTTAATCAATTAAAAAATAAGGGGGCGGAAATTGTGGAGATTGATTTGCCTTACGCGGACGAAGCCTTGGCGGTCTATTATGTTCTGATGCCGTGTGAAGTTTCGGCCAATTTGTCCCGTTTTGACGGCATGCGTTACGGCTTGCGCCAGCAGGCTCCGTCTTTGTTCGAAACTTACGCGGCTTCCAGGGCGCAGGGTTTGGGCGATGAGGTGATGAGGCGTATCTTGCTCGGTACTTTTGCTTTGTCATCCGGGTATATTGATGCTTACTACGTTCAGGCTAAGAAAGTGCAGACTTTGATCAGGCGCGGTTACGAAGAAGCTTTTAAGTCCGTGGATTTGATCGTAACGCCCACGGCTCCGACCACGGCTTTTAAGCTGGGAGAGAAAACCAATGATCCCTTGGCCATGTATTTGGAAGATATTTTTACGGTCAGCATCAACGTGGCCGGGCTGCCGGCCGTGTCCGTACCTTGTGATAATAATGGCGGCATGCCGGTTGGCCTGCAGATCATCGGACCATGGTTTGATGAAAAGTCCGTTCTAAACGCGGCCCGTCATTACGAGCTGGCCGCGCAAAAAATTTAATCTTTATGCTCGATCAATTGACTCTTGCTTACGGCCCCGGGATCATCCAATGGGTTTTTGCCGTGGTCGGTATAGTTACCTTTATCTTATTGGTTGGCTTGGCGGTTTTTATTTGGTGGCTGAAAAAACAATTATCCAGACCCGACATGTTGGGCATGTCCCGCGAAGAAGTTAAAAAAAGATGGCACGAAATTCGTGAAACAGGGGAGTCAAACGGGCAGATGGGTAAAAAGTTGGCGCTCATGGAAGCTGACAAGTTGTTGGATTCATCGCTCAAATCCATGATGATACCGGGTGAGACTCTGGGAGAAAGATTGAAAGTCGCTTGTTACAAATACCCCAAGTTGAAAGATGTGTGGTGGGCGCATAAACTGCGCAATCAACTGGTGCATCAACATGATTTCAAGCTATCGGACAGAGAAGCTCGGCGTGCTTTGGATGAGTTTGAGAAAGCGTTTAAGACGCTGAATGTGATATGAAGAAATTATTTAATTTTTGAGCAAGATGATTCCTTGGATTGAATTGCACGCCATACCCATCGGTCCCATCAATATACAAGTGTGGGGCGCTTTGGTGGCTTTGGGTTTTTTAGGTGCCGCTTTGGTGGCGGCTCGCGAATTTATCAAGCGCGGCTTAGATTCAAAACTGCTTTGGGACATACTTTTTTGGATTTTTATCAGCGCTTTTATAATGGCGCGTCTTTTTCATGTCGTGTTTTATGATCTGTCTTGGTATGTGCAAAATCCCTGGGATATTATTAACCCCATGTTGCCGGGTTATTCCATGATGGGCGGGGTTTTGGGTGGGGTGATGGCGGGTCTGATCTACGTTAAACGTCATTCTTTGGGAGTCTGGAAAGTGGCGGATATCGTAGCCTACGCTTTGCCTTTGGGTATAGGTATCGGCCGGATCGGATGTTTTTTAATTCATGACCACCCCGGAACACTGACTGATTTTATCTTGGGTGTTAAATATCCGGATGGTGTCAGGCATGATCACGGGTTATATCTTTCGTTATTGGGGTTTGGTATTTTTATTTTATTTTATTTTTTAAACCGCAAGCCGCGGCCGGCCGGTTTTTTCGTGGGCTGGTGGCTGATTTTGGACGGCGTTTCCCGTTTTGTTTTGGATTTTTATCGTTTGTATGACGCGCGTTACGCCGGATTAACGCCCACGCAATGGCTGTTGATCGTCACTGTTAGTTTGGGCTTGGGCCTGTTGCTTAAACCGAAAATCGCCAGAGCTTGACTTAATTCTTTACAGTCCGGCGGTAACTGGTAAACTGATAGCCTATGGATAAAACAGATAGAATGAGACAGATGTTTTTAATCGGCACGCTGGGGCTGGGGGTTTTGATTATAGTCGGTTTGATTTGGGCAATAACCGCAGGTTCGGGCCAGACAGTCCCGGGTGTTAATACCAACGCCACTTTCAATGATGACGGATCTCCTACCAAGGGGCCGGCTGGCGCTAAAGTGACGGTTAGGATTTTTAGTGATTTTCAATGTCCGGCCTGCAAAGTCAGTGAACAGATTTTGGAAAAAATTATGGCAGAATATGAAGACAGGGTGTTGTTTGTGTGGCAGGATTTTCCGTTGAGCTCCATCCATCCCAATGCCTTGCCCGCGGCCATGGCCGCCAGATGCGCCCAAGAACAATCGGGTTTTTGGAACTACGCCTCTATATTGTATAGGTATCAGACCAACTGGTCTTATATTGGAGATCCAGCGGATTATTTTGCGGGTTTGGCCGAGCAATCTGGTTTGAGTAAGGATGAGTTTGCAATCTGCTATGCTAATCGGACTACGGAATCCAAGGTTAAAGAAGATTACGCGGAAGCCGTGAACATGGGCTTGGATGCAACCCCCACTTATTTCATTAATAAGAAAATGATCAGCGGAGCCATAGACGAACAAACTTGGCGGCGTGAGCTGGATCAGGCGTTGGGCGAGTAAAATCAGCGGTGTCCAGTTGACTTTTTCTCTCCCGACCATAAAAATATAGCGACATTGACCCTAGGGTCTGTTAATAAAATTATCCACAGTTAACTATTTTATTTTGTATGGAACATTCAGAACAGAACAAGGACCAGAGCAATTTTTGGCAGGGCAATCCCAAGACCATGTTTGCTATGGGTCTTATTTCAGGTGTGGCCGTCATGGCTACCTTGGCCTTGATTTTGGTTTTAAACTTTTTATTTTCGGGTAAAAGCGTCGGTGCTTTGGGTTTGGGCAATCAAGTGGCTCAACAGCCGACCGCTCAGCCAAGTCAGCCGGCGGCGCAAGATCCGACCGCTTTGCCGTCACAACCTCCCAGAGAGGTGGATGAGACCAGGGATCATATTTATGGCAACAAAAATGCCAAAGTGACTTTGATCGAATATTCTGATTTTGAGTGTCCGTTTTGCTCCAGACATTTTGACACCATGCAGCAGATTAAAAAAGATTTCCCCAATGATGTAAGAGTGGTCTTCCGTCATTTCCCGTTATCTTTCCATGCTGAAGCGCAAAAAGCGGGTGAGGCCTCCGAGTGCGCGGCTGCTCAAGGCAAGTTTTGGGAGATGTATGAAAAGATTTTTGCGGCCAATAAAGCCGGCAGTATGAATGTAGCGGCCTGGAAACAAGCGGCCAAAGATTTGGGTCTGGATACGGCTAAATTCGATAAGTGCTTGGATAGTGGAGAAATGGCTTCGCGGGTCACCGAAGACTTGAACGAAGGTTCTCAAGCCGGTGTCGGCGGTACGCCTGCCACGTTTGTGAATGGCGAGTTATTGGAAGGCGCCTTGCCTTACGAAACGTTTAAGCAGGCCATTCAAGCCGCCGGGGCGCAAGGGTAGAATGTCATGTAGCACATAACACATAACATGTAACAAAAAGACAGGTCGCAAGACCTGTCTTTTGATACAAAAAAATTCGCGCTCACTAAAGGTGAACGCGGTATCAAGAATTGGGCTTATCTGTTTGTGTGCCCAGTCTCTCGGAGAGTGGAACGTAGATTGTTCCTCTGCGGTTTCTGCCCCAGGCGGGTTTTAACGAGCTAAGTATGGGGAGGATGGTGTTCTGTTTTATACGCTTTCCGGCTAACCATCCATCAAGATAGAAGTGTCTTCGTTGGATTTCTCCAGGAGGTACTTCAAGGGTGAATGTCAAGATGAAAGGATACCATGCTCGGTAGCAGTGCGTTGCGCCCTGACTTTCCATGAAGCCCTTGGAGTAGACGTAGCAGCTGGCCGAGAATGCGGTGCGCTGGTTAATTGGGTCGTGAGGGTTATCCAGATGGCCCTGGAGGTGAATGTTCCTGATGAGACAGTCTGGTCCATACCCATCGATTCCCAATGCTTCAATGCTTGGTCGGGTGTCAGAAGTTTTCATTTTCTGTATGGATCCAGGGTTAATGTTGCAGTCCGTTAGTTCAATAGGGATAGTGTATCCGGTATTAACTCTGACAAAGGAGCCTCCTTCAAGCTCGGATCTTTCATGCAGGAAAGTTTCCTTGGCTACAATGACGGATCTGGAGAGTTTGATTCTCGACATGTCACATCTCCCATCAAGGGTTTATTCGGGATTTGACCCGAATGGCTACCTTTTTAGTAGCTGAAAATGTATGTATCAATTTTTTTTATGAATGTCAAGCATGGAAACTTGAATTATTCGTGAGCATCGGTTAATATTGCGGGGCATTGTTATATCTTGGAGAGGTCGCATAGAGGCCTAGTGCACACGCTTGGAAAGCGTGCATACCGCAAGGTATCGAGGGTTCGAATCCCTCCCTCTCCGCCAGATGTCCAAGTTAGAACCTTAGAATCATCAAGGGTTTTTGAACCTTTTGAAGGCTTCGGAGGGTCGAACTTAGACAATTGTAAATCCATAAGAACATCAAAGACTGGCGTCCATATTGGCGTCAGTTTTTGATTTCTGACAGTAAACCCATCAAAGCAAAGCTTTAATATTGTGCGTTTTTGGTAAGTGCCACCCTTTTGATAGACCTTATCGGCATGATCCGTAAAGTCCAGCAATTCGTTAAATTTCTGCACGAACTTATCAGATTTGCCCTCAAGCTCAGAAAGACGATCCTGATACATTTCCTTCTCCCGTAAAAGCTCGTCCTGAATCTTTATAAACACATCTGCGTCAATGATGCGTTTTGAACGATCCATAACGATATTGCGAATTTGTTGCTGGATTCTAACCAACTCCTGCTTTAAGCTCTTGCGTTCTTTTTCCTCCTGCTCAAGTCTTTCTTTGGCAAAGAATTGGAAATAGGAATCAAGAACCTTTTTGAATTTATCTGGTAACTGAACACGAGACAAATAATTCACGACCTGTTCCTCGATAATCTCGCATCGTGCGTATTTCTTCTCTGGACAATTAGGATCACGGCGATGACTGCAATTATAGTAAAGGTGACCTTTTTTGACCTGACCGCTCAACATTGAACCGCAATAAGAACATCTCATGAACCCAGTAAGAGGAAAAGTATGCTTGCGAGACCTATCAGCATAATGATTGTGCTGGGCGATTATCTCTTGAACATCGTCAAACGCTTTCTTGGTGATGAGTGGCGGAAAGTTTGCCTGATTGGTTGCCGACCGAGTTTTAATAAGACCATAATAGATCGTATTTTGGAGCATACGCTCTACATTTTTCTTTGAGATGTTTTTGCCTGACTTACTTTTGAGACCACGCTTTGCCAATTCATCACGGAGCGTGTAATAAGAATATTTGCCGGTTGAATACAGCTCAAAAGCCATCTTCACATAAGGTGCCCTTATATTGTCCACAATAAGGGACTTGGTCTTGCGATCATTGATATAGCCAATTGGTGCATACCCAGGGAATCTGCCACGCTCTACGGCCTCTTTAAGGCCTTTCCTGACCTCCCAGCTGATGTTCTGTGAAGTCCACTGGGCAATCGAAGCCATAATGTTCTCGACCAGCTCGCCGGAAAACGACTCATCAAATTGCTCGACTACAGAGATGACTTTGCAGTCGTGCTTTTTAAGCATCATCTTAATGGCGGCGTAGTCTGCGACATTGCGACACATACGGTCCAACTTATGAACCAAGATAATATCGACTTTGTTGTCGGTCTTGGCACGATGAAGCATTTTCTGCAATTGCGGACGATCAGTGGTTCTTGCCGATTCGCCCTTTTCCTCATAGATGCCATCTGGGAGTAAAGTCCAATTGCGATCCATCCCGTACTTTTGGCACGCTTTGACCTGTGCCGGGATACTCAATTCTCGTTCGGCCTGACGAGAGGTAGAAACACGGCCGTAGATTAAATAATTTGTACTCATAGTATTTGCTATAAAAAACAGCAGGGCTCTTGGCGAGCCCTGGGGTTAGTATTTTTTTATGTGATAAATTAGCCGACCTATTAATCGGACACTCTTGTCCGGATAACTTTTTTGAAAACCTTTATTGCTGGTCGCAATCTCCAAAAAGTCACCACGCTTTTTGAAGTAAGTCATGACCAGACCGTCTGGCGTAGACAACACTACAATGTCTCCGTCACTTGCCTCAATGTCCGCATCAAGCATAATCAGGTCGCCTTCGATTATACCTGCCTCCGGAAATTGAACATCGGAAACACGAATGCCGAATATACGGTGATCACGAACAATCCCATTCTTAGGAATAAAAATAAATTCCTCCGCATGTTTGAGATGCAGATCGAGATCTTCCACCGGAATCGAATTGAACAATGGCATTTTGTAGTGAGCGACCTCGTCAGAGGTGATCGTCTTTTTTAACTCCTCCAAACCAGCTTCAAGTTTGTGGGTCATCTCTTCGACACGCTTCTCTCCGGCATCTTTGATGTTGATTTTATAATTTGTTGAAAGACTAACTTTGTGGATCTTGGATTCGGTCCACTGATGCTTCAACTCTTCCTCAGATACCTCATAAGCCTTGGCCAAAAGAGCCAACTGCTTCTGAGAAGGGAGTCGGGCATCATTTTCCAACTGACTGACATAGCTGGCAGAAAAGCCAAGGCGATCTGCGATATCCTTGGCCGTCCATTTGTTTGTTTCTCTTTGTTTTTTTAGATATGAGCCAAATGACATATTTATGTTTATTACTTAATAATTTGCTTAATTGAATCTTAGTCCAGTATAGCAAATATGTAAAGATTAAGCAAATATGCTTATCCACAAGAGAAGTAATTGACGAATTAAGCAAAATTGCTTAATATGACTATAGAGGTCTAAAATTATCATGAGTATGAAAAAAACACCAACCAGCATACGACTGAGGGATCTTAGAATCGAGAAAGGGCTAACGCAATACAAACTAGCCCGTATTCTTGGCTTTAAGCATAACACAGCGATCAGCCGATATGAGACCGGACGAAAACGGCCGAATTTGGAAACCGCCCAGAGAATTGCCCTAGCGTTGGGGGTAAAAGTGGAAGATATTTTTTTGCCTTAGAAATTAAGCAAAAACGCTTAACAAAAAAGGTGTGTGAGGTCCAAAAAAGTGTGAGGTCACTCTTATGAACCAAACCACATGTCCAAACCAACAAAGGATGAGGAAGCTCTCATGGAGCTTACCAAAAACGCCTTATCAGATGTCCTTGGCCGAGAGCCGAGCAAGCAAGAAGTTTGGCGTGTCCATGCCGGCTTCAAACGCATGGCATTCATGCTGTTGGAGCATTTAGATCACATCAAAAAATATGAGAATCAAAATATTGATGATACGGATCTTCCGGAGGATAGCCAAGAGACTGAACCGGAAGCCTCTCACGAGGAAATTCCTCTTGGCGAGGAGGGAGAGCATATTGAATAGCTTCACGATCGGTGAGCTTGAAAATCCGATAACCGCACAAAGCGTTCGAGAAGCACTTGAAAATGTAGACAAAGCATTGGCAAAAGCAAGGTCGTAGACCGCACCTCCCCCTCCTCTTAATGGGTGGTGCATTGAGAGGAGTGATGAGGCGCGATCATGAGTCTGGTCAACTCGCACGCCTTTATTTTTCATTGCCATGCAAGACGAAAAAGCAAAAGTAAGAGATGTACGAAATGGCGATTGGTATTGGGTTAGCAAAGTACTGCTTGATGAGTATGGAAGCAAAATACAGCCAATCGGCATCGCTATTTATAATTGCCTCGCTGAACACGCCAATCAGGAGGGTTTTTGCTTTCCTTCACATAAATATATTGCCGAAAAAATTGGATCAAGCATTTCAAGTGTTCAGAGAGGAATCCGGCTTTTGATCAAGCTAGGAATAATTAATAAGAAGCGACAGCGATACCACAATGTGTATTACCTGTTGAAATTAGATAGGTCAGATAGACCGAACTCAAAACAGATCGGTCAGTCTGACCGGCAGTTCGGTCATACAGACCGGTCGGATCGGTCCATGGGAACTACTAACAAGAATAAAGAAAAAGATTTAAATAAAAAGAATTACGATCAAATAAAAAATTTCAAAGAATTAAGGTCGATGTTAGCAGAGAAAATGTCAATCGGAGGGGTAAAGATAAAAATCATAGACGGCAAGAAGCACATGTGGACGGGACATCATTGGGAGGCAGTCAAGGACACTTAGATTGCTTTTAACGGTTCGGGGAGGAGGTCGAACCCGGGCTATTAAATGGTCGTTTATTAATCATTTATGATCAGGGCCCAAAAGCCCAAAAATTAAAAACAGTATGGACAGAGATGAATCAAATGTCGGCAATTGTCCCCATTGCACAAAAGTAATCTTTCGTGATGCGGTTTTCAATTCCGAAGCGATATTTATAACCCGATGTCCCCACTGTCAGAAACCAGTAAAAGTATGCGTTCGGAAAAAAGTTGAAATCATTCTTCTTCCGGTCGATGATCGTAAGGGAAAAGACAATACGGGGGTCAAGCTGACCATGATTGTCTTTGTCTTGTTCTTGCCAACAGTAATAGATCTTTTTTCAAACAGCTTTGATCTTTTGGACGGCTTGTTCTGACTCAGTGAGAATATAAAGCAAAAGGAGCCCTTTTTGAGCCCCTTTTTTGCCGTTTGTTTGCCCCTTGGGCGAGCTTTCTACAGCTCATCCGACAGTTCCACCGCATCGTCCTCATCTAACCCGTATTCCTCCATAATTTCCTGAACATGCTCGGCTTCTTCCTTGTCGAGGTCATGACTTTCCATTAACTCCGCCACTTCTTCGGTGGGTGCATCATCATCCTCGATTTCTTTTTCAATATCGTCTGACATAAATTTATTGCCAACAAATTTCTGGCTTTTCTTTTATAAGACTTTCAATGTAATTTTTTGCATCACTCAGTCCGCCAATTTCATCAATAAGTTTTAATTCTTTTGCCTTATCTCCCAGCACTGATGAACCGTCAGCAATTTTTTTAACATCGCTCACCGGTATATTTCTGTAATTAGCGACATCTTCAATAAAGTTTTGATGCACGATCTTAATGTCACGCATTATTAAAGCCTTTTCATCATCGGTTAATACTTTGTCCGGGTTGCCAGTGTCTTTGTATTTTCCAACAGATAGCTGAACATATTGATATCCATCTTTTTTATTTTTATCCACACTTTCTAAATATGAAGCTGTAACACCAATACTACCAATGTCAGAATTTCTTGAAGCAAAAATGTGGGTTGCACCGCTGGCCGCCCAATAAGCCGTAGATAACCCACTCTGTCTTATAACAGCAATCGATGGCTTCTTGGTATTTCTTAGGGCGTGAGCAATTTCTTCACCGGCCACAGGTAATCCACCATTTGAATCTACCTCCAAAAGAATCGCCTTAATATTTTCGTCCTTATCCGCCTCCTCTATATAATGGGTTATTTTCTCGCTGGCCACAATGTCTTTATTACTGTCAGTATTATCAAAATATTTATCAGGAATGTAAGTAACGACACTACCATGCAAATTGAGACCAAGAACAGAACAGCTCGAACTTGCATCATCAGTTGACGATGAATTTGATGATAGATCGGAATAGTCACCTGACGACTGATTATCAAAAATTTTGTGATAGGTGTAATTACCGGCAACTACCACTGCAATAATACAAACAATTATTAAAACAAAATCAAAACTATAAACTATCTTCTTGTGGTGTTTCTTAAAAAAAGAGGACAGATACCCGCTGATCCGGGCTTTCTGTCTGTCAAAAAACTCTAATAATTTTTTATCTTTTTCATTCATAGTTTTGTGTGTTTATTTATACTTTTAATGTAATTGCAATAGTCACAATTTGGATCGGCCTCCGGAATCTCACTGCCATTGAGACAGGTGTGGGCTTTTATAATAGCTTTCTCGACCCAAGAATCGTTGCCTTCGTATGGAATTAAAGTGATATCAAATTCAAGTTTTCCGTCAAAAGCTTTCCGGTCTGTCTGGCCATTACAATAAACGAAATACCCGGTATTAGAAACTTTATATCCGTTCTGACGAAGTAACCACTGATAGACCTCCATTTGCCGTTTGTAGCCAATCTGCCAATCTTTATTTAATTCGGTGATATCCTCATCCTTAGATGTGGATTTATAATCAACAACAATGTATTCGCCTTTAGAATTGATCCACAGATCGTCAATCGCACCGAAAACAAGAAAGTTAGTCAGAGGATGCAAGTGTTGGATGCCGGTAAAATTATGTCTCCATTTATCCAAGTGTTCGTGAGCAACTGGTTGAGCATCAACGCCGTATTTTTCAATCAATGGATGTTTTGTGCCATTGGCACGATGAATATCAAATTCCAACTTTAAAAGATGATCCACCGCCGAGTTTAATGCGAAAGGAAAGCCCGGTGGCCGACCTATCCCAAGTTTGCGATCGTAATAAAAACATCTCGGACAATTTAAAAACAAATCAATCTTTGATCGAGAAATCTTAAAAGGTTCTTCAACCTTTGAATCATATAGACCCTTAACCCTTTGTGCCGTGTAGTATTCTGACATATTTTTATTTCCACTTATCTATTAAAGTTATTGTTTTATTTTTTGGCTCATGCTTGCACGGTTCTATTTTACCAATATCAAGAACGATGGGGACATTCGCCAAAAGACCTGCCAAAATACATGTACCCGTTGGGAGTAATGGAAGATATTCAAACGATACCTTGTCCAAGTATGATATTGTTTGTTTAACAGAATTAATATCCTCATTGTTAATCAAACGGTGCAAAAAATAATTGTGCAATTGGGAGATTATTGTTGGCGAAATATCGGATGGACGCTGGCTTGCAAGGGTAAGAAACACTCCAAATTTTCTTCCTTCTTTAATAATTTCCTCAAATGTCTCTAAGCGATAATCTTTCCACTGCTCACTTTCTCGTTCAGAATTCTCTGAAAGAATATTGTGGGCTTCATCCACTATAATGTTAAGATATTTTGTATCGTCGTTTTCTGTTTTTTTTATCGTTATAAAGTTTTTTACACAGAAGTAACGGCAATATTTTTCGCATGTGCATATTAACATCCTTGAGAGAGACTATTGTGATGTTTTTTTTGCCATTTATTTCTTCGGCTGTTTTGATCTCGATGACTTTTTTTAGATAGTCTATTCTTTTGTCTAATCGCTTTAGCAAAGGTGCCAAATGCTCTTTATTTGCAAAACCACGAATGATGTCGCTATAGTATTGGATAATTATCTGCAACCGTATTTCGTCTATTAAAGAAATTTGTGTAGTGTCAATCTGAAGCTGGGAGATTTTTGCATCAATAACTTGTGGCCTAAATTCATCCTTGTTGCTATAAATTTTATTTCCGTTGTCTTCATAATAGTATGTTCCGTTCGTGCTATTAAATTTTAGATGGTGATCGTAGTCATTTAGTAGCGTACCGATCGATGCATTATTGCCGAGAGCATCTTTTACTTCTTTAAGAAAATTAATAACCACAGCTTTCTCAAGGTTTCTGTCTCCCTCAGTTGTTGCTTCGAATATCTTTTGATTAAGTAAATTTTTGAACTCCTCAACATCCCTTATTTTGGGGGCAATATAATCACTATCGATTGCACGCCTCAAAAATGGCATCTGAGTTTTTTCTGTCGCCTCCAAAAACACAACCCAAAAATCGGGGTCTTTTATTGTTTCCAATGTTACGGGAAATTTATCTCCACCGGTGGCAGTCCGTGTTGATAGTCTATAAGTATTTTTATATTTTTTATCAATAATGATATGATCCCTCGTTGAACCATCAACATACTCACCATTAAAATCGACTAAGAAAAATCTGGCATTCTTTTTGAATTTTCGCTGATCTTTGTATTTTAGAAAAAGCTCCCTGTAAATTTTGGCAAGTGTGTATGACTTTCCACTTCCGGTATTACCAAAAATACCAATATGACTTGCGAATAAGCCATTCACCCCAACTCTAATATCCTGACCTCTTTCAAAAGACAATGACCCAATCGTAATAGGATCATCGCCGTTCCTGATGAAATCGTGCACCTGCTCAAATTCTTTTTTGTGTAGTAAAAAGCATTCATTATCAATCAGCGGAAGCTCCTTGATGCCACGCTCAAAATGTTTGCCTCTAAAAAAACCTAACAGGCTTACACTCAAAACTCTATTAACTTTTTCTTTTTGTGTTGTGTATCCGTTCTTTTTTTCAAAAAGCTTGTCTTCGGTTATAAGCTCGCCTTCAACCTTGCCAATAATAACCGTAAACCCCTTTATAATTTTTATGTAGCCACCGACAGAGATATTCTTAAGAAGCTCTCCTTTATAGGCGAGGTGTGATGTATTTTTGGTCTTATCAACTTTCACTTCTATCGTTCTACCTTTTACGGATATTACTTTACCAATTTTGAAAATTGAATCCTCGGCTATTTTGTCGGTGTTAGTTAGCATAAATTTATTCTTCGATTGTTTCGCCAGTCTCTTCTTCAGGAGCCTCTTCGACATCTTCACAATTAACTTTTTCTAGGAGCTGACCGAACACTTCCTTGTTGATTGTCGCAAGATCATATTTAAATTTATCTTTCGTCTGCTTGCTCTCGGGGTCAGTTTCTTGCTCTGGGGCAAATACCTCAATATTGTTATTTTTTATGTTGCTCTTACCAAATCTTTCCTCTATTTCTTTTTTTGCCTGAGTGCTGTGAGCAATAACATTGATTATTAATGTTGGGTTTGAATTGGCCGCACGCAATGTGATCTCACAAATATGCTCATCAGCAAAAGAGAATCCCATAACAAAAAGTACGGTGTTCTCCTTTTCTAATTCATTTGAATAAAGTCTGAGAAGCTCATAATATGTTTGATTCATGAGCGTGTGCTTGAATTTCTCTTTTGTTGGATTAACCACAATTAAAAGTTTTTCATATGCGTCTAAAAAGGCTTCTGTTGATGCATCAACCGTCTTGCCGGCTGATGCAGTAATAAGAGAATCAATTGTGGCATCGTCCGGAACATCAAGAATATGGTCATATGAGACAGTTTTGCTCTCAACCTCTTTAATATGATTAAGATTACATGAAAAAATAACATCCTTGTCCTGTATAGCCCATGAGAGCGATCCGTGTAATTTCAACAAATTGAATATGGGGAGCTCTGCCGTATTATCGTAGTGTAGGCTTTTCTTGAAATGAGACTTTTTGAAATTACTCAAGCTGAATTTTGGATTAAAACGACCGTTGAAACCATCGTTATATTCAAGATTTAAATCTTCAAGAGCCTTATCGAGAAAAATATCAACATTTGTTGTAAAAATATTTGCCTCTTTACTTAGGAGTGTCACTTTACGCTTAAGCAATACTGAATTTATTGCCTTTAGAAAAGTTTTGTAATTCTCTTGAACATCATTTGTTGCAGGATCAGAATTTAAAACTTTCACATTATCCTTAATTACAGCATCAAAATATTTTTTATAAAGAGACGCTCTAATTAATTTTTTTGCATCGTGATCAATATTGTCTCTCTCTGCCAGCTCAGTTAATAATACTTCGATGCGTCCGAGTGTAGGCAAAAATGGCCGAGAAAGACCTGACCCGATAAGGAAGTTTAAGTTGCAATCTTGAATTGTGTCTCTGATTTTATCGAGGAGCATATGTTTATTTTGTTAGGCACTCAGTATTGAACTGCTGATAGCCGTTATTGATTTCCTTGTAATTGACCGAGATCACCTCGAAGTGTTTTTTAGCTGAGTCTATCTTGGCACGCTCGGAAGCACGGAGGTTTGTTCCTCCTTTTGTCTCGATAACAAAGTAGACCTTTTCTTTATCTTCATTGCCGTGCAGATCACGCTTAGCAGTAACAATTGCCCAGTCAGGGTTATATCCGCCGACAGGGGTCTCAATTTTGAACCAGCCCGGAAGTTTAATAAAGAGTTTGATTCTTTCGTCTCGATCCAAGTCTACAGCGAATTTTTGTTCCACCTCAGAATCGTAAACTATAGCATCGTAAATGGAGTGGCTGACCGGCTCTGTGACATCTTTATAACTTGGTATATTCTCAAATTGCTCAAGTCCATATTTTTCCGGCAAGACTTCGTAGCTTATTTGCTCAACATAATCACGGACAATCTCTTCACGAATTATTTTTGTAGTCTCGTAAATAAATTTGTCAGGGTTGTTAGCAAAAGACTTGAAATTGCCAGACTTTTGTAAGATCGTAGCAACGGTATCACGAGTTAATTTAGTCTCATTTTTTATTGATTCAACACAATCAATTATTCTTCGAGTCTGTGTAATATCTTGTGCCTGACCACCAATGATTGTTGCACCAATGCCTTCTTTAGCAATCGAAATTCCTGCCCGTTCGATTTTAATTTGGGGCTTTGCAATCTTTAGTTCACCAATGCGTTGCGAAGTTTTTTCGATTACTCGGTTTGCATTAACACGGACAACATACTTTGTCTTTTTTGAGATACGATCCCAAATCGCCTGAAAGTTTTCGTCTTTATCAAACCCTTTTTTGAGTTTAACGGTAATTTTGCGTTTGGCATTATTTGGCACAGGGGGAGCTTTGTAGATGCCATCCTCAACAAATTCAGACTGTAAGCCGGCTACATAACTTGAATAACTTTCATTAGCGATAACAGAAAGCAAGTTGATATTTTTTAGGAATATTCTCTCTCCATCCTGATTGACACATAGACGCATACCTCTACCTATTTCCTGTCGTTTCTTCATGGTAGATGAGGTAAGATTAAGCGTGCAGATATTAAAGATGTTCGGGTTATCCCATCCCTCCTTAAGAGCCGAGTGAGAGAAAATAAATTCTGTTGCCTCCTCAAAAGAAAGCAGTCTCTCTTTATCTTTCATGATCAATTCGTATGCTTCTTTATTCTCGGCGATTGCTGATTCACGCTCAATATACTCAGTCGCATTTTTCATAGCGAAATATCCCTTGTGGACTTTATTCACATCAGTGTTTGTTTCGCCGTATTCTTTTTTAATCGAGTTGAAATGTTTTGTAAAAGTTTGGCGAATAAAACCATCGTCTTTCACATAATTATCGACGCGATCAATAAAGAAAAGAGATAAGACCTTGATTCCAAGTTCCTTGAGTTTTTTCTTTTTTTCAAAATGCAGTTTGATGGTTTCGGCGATCTGTTCGGACATAATATCCTCACGATTACCACCAATACCTTCGCCTTGCTTTATCAGAACATTATTCCTGAATCTGATAGAACCTACAGAACCGAAGTCCGGAGCATCTGCAGTCAATTCCTCAACAATGTATCCATCATAAGATGCATTGTTGGACTTCTTTGCGAGATCATCGCCCTGCTTAACACTGACTTTTTTCTTTTTGCCGTTTCCTTGATCGTCTTTTGTAATTATTTCAATTTGAGCCTTTATTGCAGTTTTGCTTGGCTTAATTTCAACCAAGTTTAATAGCGGAGCGGATGCAGAATTATCATCATCCACAACAGAGAAAACCTCAATTTTTTTCACCAAGCCAAGCTGATAGGCATCATAAGGTGCCAATTGGTAAACAAGATTATAAGTATTTTTGTGTGTTGCCGAATATCTCATTCGGAACAGAGAGTTGAAGTTTTCAAGAGCCTTTTTGGTGGCTTCTCCCTCCATATTTTGAGGTTCATCAAGAATCAAAATAGGATTCGTTTTTTGAATGTAATTGATTGGCTGTTCGCCGTGCATCTGATCACGCTCACTATACAGAACATTGGAGTCTTTATTGAAAGCACCGATCGTCATAACCATAATCTCGATATTACTGCTGTCGGCAAAATGTTTGACTTGGGAGATATTCTTGGACTGATATTCGTAGTATCGATAAGGGATGTTGTTGTAAAGATCAGCAAAGTGGTCTTTCGTGATGTTCAGAGTTTTAATAACGCCTTCACGAATAGCAACAGACGGGACAAGAACGATAAATTTTTTCCAGCCATACTTCCTATTTAATTCAAAAACGGTGCGTAGGTATACATAAGTCTTACCAGTACCGGTTTCCATTTCGATAGAGAAATCAAGGTCCTCAACAACACCACCATTCACTGTCTTGTTTTTGTCTTGGACTTTTTTGCAGTTAGCCAATATTTCTTCCCTTGAAAGAGTTAAAACATTTGGATATATGCCAAGAAGCCCGTTGCCGGCAATCATTTTGCTGGCATTTTGATCCTGACCCTCAAAAAGATCGACAATCGCATTAATTGCATCTATTTGAAAGTCTTGGTTTGCATCAAATTTAAGCTTCATAATTTTTTATATTGTTTTTAACTCTAAATTCAATCCGAGATTGGCCTTACTCGTGTCATTGAGGGCATTATCAAGACAAATAAAGGTGTGACCTTTATAATCACGGCCAGTCAATTCTCTAACAGTCTGATCCTCAACCTTACGATCCAAACAAATGGTTAGTGTTCGGATTCCATCGGTTACCGTAAAGACATTATTTTTCCCAAGTTTTTGTTCTGCTACACTTGAGTTGAGAGATAGACCTTCTTTGATGATGTTTTCGTAGACAATATCAAGACTATTTCCATCATCAAATAATGAGCTTTGTTTTGCTTTTGCGAGATATGCTTCAAAAGCCTTCTGATTTTCTTCTTCGCTTTTATCCGGATCAAATTCAAAATTATTTTCCGGATAGTTCGATTCTCCAAGTTTGAACACTTTGAATCCTGTTCCTGAAAGTTTCTTATTTGCTCTTTTAATGCGATCAACAGCAAGGTCGGCTATAGTTTTATACCCAGCCTTATAAGCATCAGAATGAATGTCAAAAGCTTCTGGGAGCTGTACGAGTATAAATTTTCTATTACCTTTATCTTCTGCATTGAGTGACAAAACTGCATGTGCCGTTGAACCTGATCCGGCAAAGAAGTCTAAGATGATGCCACTTTCAATTTGGCTGACAAATATTTTTATTAATTCAATTGGCTTCGGATAATCAAAATGTTTAGAACCGCCAAACAATTCTTTGAGATCGCTTGCTCCATTAGTCGTCGTTATGTCAGTGATTATATCTTTAAGAGCCGTGCTTAAATACGATCTGATTTTTGTGTATATCCTTGCACCATCTTCTGTTTCAACAAATTTTAAATCTGACAGTTCATTAACAATTTTTTCCTTACTCCATCTCCACGCATGATATTTATGGCGACCGTCATTGTTCTTTTTTGGTGTTATCTTCGTAAAGCCAGGGAAGCTTGTTGCATCGTTTGCCTCTGAAAATTTAACCTCTTTTGTCTTGAAGTTATAGTGAATATTAAAAACCAAATTCGGACGAGTTTCTTCGTTAAATGCAGAGTTTGTATTATACAATTCATTTTTTACAACAAAGTCTCCACCCTCGTCACTCTCGGCTTCGTAGTTAAAACCTTTGTAACTGCTAGGCATTAGAGATTTCAATTTTTCTATGGACATTTCAAAGATACCAACTTGTTCAATCTTCTTCGCATAAGCCAAGACATATTCATATGTTTTAGCCGCTCCTGATCCGGAGATTTGTCTACCTTTTAAGTTGTTGACCCAAGCAAATGCATTTAAATAATTTTCTTCACCAAATATCTCATCCATCACAAGTCTAAGATGATGAACTTCGTTGTCATCGATACTAACAAAGATCATTCCGTCATCTCTCAAAAGATTCCAAGCGAGTTTTAATCTCGGATACATCATGGATAACCAATCACTATGATAGCGTCCATTGGTCTCTTTATTTGTTTGAAGTTTTTGCCCCTCGCCGGTAATTTGACCAGTCTGTTCAAGGTACCCCTTAACAGGGGCAGTAAAGTTATCTTTATAGACAAAATCCGATCCGGTGTTGTAGGGAGGATCAATGTAAATGACTTTAATTTTTTCGAAATATGCTTTTTGTAAAAGCTTAAGCACCTCTAAATTATCACCTTCAATGAACAAGTTTTCAGTTTTATCGAAATCAACACTTGCGTCTTTAACTGGACGGAGTGTTGCACCACTCGGCATCAAAACATTTCTTATAGCATTGCTTTTGCCAGCCCAAGTAAAACCAAACTTTTCAATTCGAGGATCAATATGATCACCAAGAACAGTCTTGAGAGAATCCCAGTCAATTTTATCCTCAGAAAAAGCTTCGGGGAGTATCTGCCTGAGTTCGTGTAATTTTTCCTCACTTAAATTCGAGGATGTAAGATTAACTTTTTTCACTTTATTATTTGCCATATATTTTTTGATAAATTATTCAGGTATATACTCCTGATGACCGCAGTGACAAGCTGTGCCATCATTTGTAGCCATGCTAAAGTACGACCGTTTTGAAACGATTATAAAATCTGCAAAATAAGGATGAAATGACAATACTTGGGAGTCCGCCTGTAATGCTCGAATAAGTTTCCGGTCAGCTTCATCGGGAGTCGGATCATTAGAACCGGGGTGGTTCATCAATAGGATAAATTTTTTTGCCAAAAACAAAGAGAAGTAGTGCCACAACATCTGTGTGTCGAAATTCTTGGGAGATGACCCGAGGAAAACTTGATGACCGAGGAACAAATTTTTGTCATCAAGGTAAATTCCAATAATTTTGGAAACATTTTCATTTTCCAAATCTTTAAGAAATTTATATAAGTCCTCAGGATCACGAACTTGACCTTGAATAGGTAGTTCGACATCAGTCTCGATAATCTCGAAT
>MWCR01000017.1 GCA_002070095.1 Parcubacteria group bacterium ADurb.Bin192
AGGCGGAACCCCGTCCAGCGCACCGCCCCCCGCCTCCACGCCGCCCGCCCCACCGAGCACCATTCCGCCGCCGCCTGCGACCCCTACGGGCACGAGCGGTTCGGGAACCATGCCAGGCATGGGCCCGGCGGCCGCTGGTGCGGCAGTCGGTGCTGCGGCCGCAACGGCCGCCGGTACGGCCGGAGGTGCAACGCCTGCACCCGCGCCGGCTGCTCCGCCGGCTCCCCCCGCTCCGGTTGCCCCTGTCGCTCCTGCGCCGGGTGCACCGGTTGTCCCGCCCGCGCCACCTGCTCCCGGAGCTCCGATCGTTCCGCCGGCTCCGGGTGCTCCGGCCGTTCCTGCTCCGGGTGCGCCAATCGTTCCTCCGCCTCCCCCGCCTCCGGCCCCTGCTCCGGCCCCGGCAAAAACGCCGTGGTACCGCGACTGGCGGTGGCTGGCGCTCATCGCAGCGCTGGCGGTGCTGACGTTGCTGCTCATCGCGGCCGCGCTCAAGGGCTGTGATGACGGCGGTGGCGCCCCCGGTCCGGTTCAGCCGCCTCCCCCGGTCGACGACGAGCACCACGCCTCCCACTCCCCCACCCCCGGTTGTCAGCGGAGTTTCGTGCCCCAATGGGTACATCAAAGTCCCGCTGGCGGCCAACTCGTGCCAACTCCTCGGCTGGGACGGCGAGAGGATGCCCTACCAAGCGGTGTCCTCACCTCAGGCCGGACGCTTGGTTGTCGGCAACGCTCCGCTCCCGCACCAGAACGTCGTGAGTGGCATGACCGACATTGCCGGCGAAGATCTCGCGATCTGCTGGCCCTCGGCCATCCCGTTCGGGAGCAAGGTCGCCGCCAACACGGTCATGCAGGCTGTGTACGGACAACATGCCAACCACGTCGTTCAGCCCGGCTGGTACAGCGCCAACTGCGATTGGCAGACGCGCTGCGGCCTCCGCCTCGACGACCCCGCCTGCGTCAGCTACAACGCAGACGGTTCGGCCGACTTCACCAAGTGCAACTTGGTGATCCCGGTCCCCATTCCGTAGCCCCCTCCGGTTCCCACCCTCCCGATTCTGCGGAGCCCAAGAACCAACCTCGCAACCCCGAATCTCTTCGGGGTTGTATTCGTTTTAGGTTGCTTTTTACATCCGTTAAGCTGCCATGCTGAATTCATTTCAGTATCTCACTTTCTAAATCATTTTCTTTGCTGTCATCTCGACCCCTTCGGCTGCGCTCAGGGCAGGCTCTGTGGAGAGATCCCTTGAGCTTATTAGGCTAAAGCGATTTCTCCATTCCACCTTCGTTCCAGTCGAAATGACAAAACAACAATACAACAACCATGTCATTGCGAGCGAGTCCGACGAGCACGGTACGGCACTCGCGAGTGCCGTACCGTGGCAATCTCGCTAATCAACCCGGTGTTTTAGGCAGATTGCCGCGTCGTGATTACACTCCTCGCAATGACATGGTTGAGTGATGAGATCCTGAAACGAGTTCAGGATGGCAGAAGGGTTAAGGATGGCAAGATGTTACTTCTTCACATCCGCCACCGAAATTTTAATCAGCTCTTCACGATTATCTTCAGGTTGAACGGGCGCCGGACGGCTGAAGCCGCATTTTTCACATTTATGTTCCACGCGTACTATTTCCGCGTGTTTAACCCATACTCCAACCGGCTTCATCATGCCTTGGCAGACAGAAGCTCTATCACCCGGAACGACCTCATCCATATGCTTGCTCCACAGACAATTCGGACAATGGTTGGTCCGGCCATTGCCTTTTATGTCTTGCCCGCAATGCTCGCAGGTAAAATCTTCGAAAACCAATTTGGTATGCCTTGGCATATGATTTAAATTAACAAATACTTAAATATAAAATATCAATTTATGATTGCGAAGCAACACCGTATTTCTTATTTGAAAATTTTATATTTGATATTTAATCCGCCTCCGGTTTCATGATGGGGAAGAAAATAATATCCCGCAGATTGGATTGTCCGGTAAGCAGGGCAAAGATACGGTCTATGCCCATGCCCCAGCCCGTGATGGGCGGAAAACCCATTTCCATGGCTTGAATATAATCTTCATCCAATTCAAAACTCTCTTCATCGCCGGCGGCCCGGAATTCCGCTTGTTTGCGCATGCGTTCGGACTGATCTATGGGATCAACCAGCTCCGAATAGGCATTCAAAACCTCCCAGCCCGCGATGACCAGCTGAAAACTGTCGGCCAAACGAGCATCCTCGTTATTACGACGAGCCAAAGGTTTCATCTCCGTGGTGTGATGCGTGATAAAACAAGGCGCGATCAAATCCGGCCTGACAGCATGTTTATATAATTCATCGATCAATGTTCCAATACCTTTTTTATCAACTTCTTCAACCTGAATATTCTTTGACTGCATCACCTTGACCAAATCCTTGGCTTCGTTAAATTCCAAAACATCAATACCGGTTTTTTGCTTGATCAAATCCGTTATTTTATAACGCGGAATGGCTTGCGATAAATCAATGGTATGCGCCGAACCCGTCTTGCCGATGACTTCGAACTGCAATTTACCAAAAGTTTTTTGTAAAACAGCGCGCAAGAATTTTTCCGTAAAATCCATGTTCCACTCATAATCCTTATAAGCCACATAATATTCGATCTGGGTAAATTCCTGATGATGACTGGGGTCAGAACCTTCGTTCCTAAAACATTTGGCGGTTTCAAAAACTCTTTCAAAGCCTCCGCCGATCAATCTTTTTAAATACGTCTCGGGGGCGATGCGCAAAACCATGTCCATGTCATAAGCATTGTGATGCGTGACAAACGGACGCGCCGCGGCTCCGGTGGCCACCGAAGTTAAAATAGGAGTTTCAACTTCCAAAAATCCGCTATCCTCCAAATAACGACGGCAGTTGGAAAGGAATATACTGCGCAGTTTAAACCTGTCAAAAGATTCTCGACTGGATACCAAGTCCATTTCGCGATGACGATAAATCTTTTCTATATCCTGCACACCATGCCACTTTTCCGGCAACGGTGTTATAGCCTTGCCCAAAACCAGCAACTCCGTGACCCACACGATAGGCTGGCCGGTTTTATTAACGCCCATGACTCCGTTGACGCCCAAAAAATCTCCTCGATCCAAAAGATCCACTAATTGAAAATTATCTTCACCTACATCATCTATTTTGGCACCAACTTGATGGGCGCCGAACTCATCTTGCAAAGTATAAAAAGCCAGCTTGCCGATGACACGCTGTAACATAATTCGTCCGCATACTTTGACCGCTTCACCCTCTTTAACTTTAGCCAGTTCATCTAAATTATGAGTTTTTTCAAATTTGGCCGGATGCGGTTCCAGTCCCATGTCCAATAATTTTTGGCGGCGATCCAATCGATCCTGCCGCTCGTCCGTTTTGTTAGGCATATGACAGAAATCTTAGCGCACCCAACGGCTTACGTCCATAACGACACTAACGTACTTAACGTACCTAGCGTACATAGCGTCTTAATTCACAAAACATGTAACACATAGCACATAACAGCCTACGTCAAAACCAACATTGTCATTGCGAGGATGAACGGCAGTGAAGACGTGACACGGCATTCGCGAGTGCCGTGCCGTGACACGGCGTTCGCGAATGCCGTGCCGTGGCAATCTCGCTGAAAAGCCAGTCATCTAAGCAGATTGCCGCGTTACTCGTCGGACTCGCTCCTCGCAATGACATGACCGCAAGTACCGCAGCTTAAATCATTTCCCAAAACGTTTTTGTCTGGATTCGTAGTCTGCTAAGACCTGATTGAACTCGGACTCTGAAAAATCAGGCCAATAACATTTGATGAATTTTAATTCCGCGTAGGCCGATTGCCATAACATAAATCCGGACAAGCGTTCTTCGCCTGAAGTTCTGATAATCAAATCCGGGTCAGGCTGACCGGCTGTATACAAATGATCGGAGATGGTCTGTTCCGTAATTTCCGCCGGCTGATTTTTAACAATCTGTTTGACGGCGTCCACCAGCTCACTGCGCCCTCCATAGCTGATGGCCAAATTGACCGTCATACCGGGATTATAAGCCGTCAATTTTTCAGCTTCCTCGATGGCCTGCAAAATACGCGGAGAAAACCGGTCCCGCGTGCCTATGACGCGCACTCGAAAACCCTGTTCGTGAAACAGATGAATATCTTTGATCAAGGCACGTTCAAACAGGGCCATAAGCGCGCTGACTTCGGTTTGAGCCCTGTTCCAATTTTCAGTTGAAAAAGCATACAAAGTGACAAACTGAATGCAGGCCCCGGAGCACCACTTAAGCACGTCCTGAATTATCTCATAACCGGCCAAGTGCCCTTGGTGCGGCAAAAGCCCGCGCTCTTTGGCCCACCGACGATTACCGTCCATGATGATGCCCAGATGTTTAACAGATGTTTTCATACTGGAAACTTTATAGGAATAATTGAAGCAAATCAACATCGGATTTATTTAAGCAATAAAAAATCCCGCGTCTTACAAACGAGGGAAAGTCAGCTCTCCTCCGAATCTTCACTTGAGGCAAGGCGGACTTGAGAAGCGACAAGTTTGATCTGCTCCAGCAAGTCTTCCAAGGACTTGATATCAGCCGCGAATCTAGCCCCGTCCTCCTCCGTAAGGACCGTACTCTGCGCATCATGGCGTAGTTTGGCCACACGGCTTTGCATCTCGCGCATCTCTTGGTCGTGCTTGGTCCGCAAGCCGTGCAACAAGGTAACATAGTCCGCCAGATGCCCGCGCAACAGAGCAATACGCGTTATCAAGCAGGTGGCGTGGGCCAAGCTCTGACCCTCGGGGCTGTTTAGATACTGTTCGTAACTAAGCGAACGCCCGGTGCGCGCATCATCAGATTCGGCCATGATCCAGCTCCTTTTGGTGAAGATTCATGCTGTATTTAACAGAGAAAGCTGAAGCAGTCAATCAATAAGCAGCTCACTCGGCCTATAAAGACAGCGGGACAACCGCTCCGGATTTACTTTTAAATAAACCACGACAATGGGCCGGTAAATGGTTTTGACAAAAATCAATCTTTCTGTGAATATCCACCCGTTCCAAAAGGCAAGGAGGAGACAATGCACACCGCGCTCATTCAGCTGTCCCTGGCGATTGAAAAACTCAAGATGGTTGAAAAGATTCTGTCCGAGTTCGGCGTAGCCCCCGACGAAGAGAGTCTGGCGCAGCTGGAAAATGACGACGGATTCTGTATCGCCCACTCCGCCGAAAGAAGCGGCTACAGCTTGCATTGGGGTGTCGGCCTTGCTTCGCCGGAAGACGAAAACAGCCCGGACTATTGCGTCACGCTCTTTGTTGACTTACTCGGCCCGAAGGACGAGACAGAGCTGGACATCGCGTATTTCGTGGACGACGATGCCTGGCAAGGAGAATGCTCGCCTGATTTATTAAAAAGACATACCACGAACGAAGTTCTGAATCTTGATAAAGTCTTGGAACAAGGCTTTGACGACAGCCAAGCCGTCAAAATCATTGCTCTGATGGCGGGGATTTTCGCCAATCTGCCACAGCATCCCGCGAACACTCACTCCAACGCGCTCAACTAGAGCGTGATTTTTTATTTTAAAAAATTATACCCCACCTCTTACTCCTTCCATGTTATACTCATCTATTCGAAAAATCGCCTTACCTTTCCATTTTTTTAATTTTATTAATATTTTGATAATACAAAAATACCTCCTAAAAGGAGATATTTTCGCGTCGTAAGCTAACCTACGTGACTCACCAAGCTATAAGCTGTGGCGGGCCACGTCGTTCGCGAACGACGTGGCGGGCCCGACCGGATTCGAACCGGCGATCTTCACAGTGACAGTGTGACGTGTTAACCAGACTACACCACGAGCCCAAATTTTGTGGCCAGAATATACCATGCAACCTTTTGTTTGGCAAGAGGGAGAAAGGCGTCCGGCACTCCGGCAACTTAGCCTGTCCGCGCTCATGTGTTAAGCTATAAAGACTATGCCTGAAATGCAATTTTTCCGAGGTCCCGAAGGAAACCTCGACCAGCTCAATCAAGAAACGCAGGAGAATATATTCAATGCCCTGTATCACATCAAACCCGATGAGCTGAAAAGCGGGGTCTTGGACGCGGCCAGAAAATCTCGGCAAGGAGGCTGGAAGATTTTACTCGGCAGTTTAATTAATGAACAAAACCAACCGGCGCTCATAGATCTGCCCCAAGAGATACTGGGCAATCTGCAGGAATCACTCAATAAACAGCTGTCTGGAATGAATAAAAACCTGGACAGCTCCCTGGACCCGGAAACCCGACAAAAAATCCAAGCGGAAGTCACTTGGCTGGAAAAGGCCATCAAAGTCTTAAGCGATATTTCAAACAACCAATAAAAACTAGCCAAAAATAATATATATGCTACGCTGTGAACATATATGGCATATTGGCTCATAAAAACCGTACCCGAAGTCTTCAGTTGGGACATGCTGGCTGAAAAGGGCAAAACCCGCTGGGACGGGGTCAGAAATTATCAAGCTCGCAATTACCTAAGGGAAATGAAACCCGGTGATTTGACTTTTATTTATCATCAAGGAGACGAAGCCGGCATCGTGGGCGTGGCCAAGGTTGTGTCCGAGGCTTATGACGATCCCACCACGGACGAAGGCAATTGGTCCGTTATTGATATTGAGCCCGTGATTAAACTCACCAGGCCCGTCAGCTTGGACGAAATTCGATACACGCCGGTTTTAAACGTTTTACAGCTCATCAATCAACCCCGATTGTCAGTCATGCCGGTCACGGAACCTCAATGGGAGCTGGCCATGAGAATCGGAAAAACTAATTTAGAATAAATTCTTTAAGGGGTACTGCTTGGCTCGTACCACAATGGCGTGTCACCCAGAATTATTGAGTATAGAGATCCTGAAATTAATTCAGGATGACGAGGGGTAAGTCGCGCAGAACACAGAACGTTAAAGACGCGGTTCGTTATTAAGCAGATTGCCACGTCGTCAGACTCCTCGCAATGACATGGTTGTGGTTTTGACGTAGGACGTCATTGTACGTTAAAGCTGTTATTCTTTAATTAAGGTGGATTCTCCCGATGATTCTATCGGGATCCCGATCGAGTATATTATTACTTACGAGTGTCGGGACCGATTTAATTATTTAGCTCGTTAAGTCTATCAGACACTTAGCCGGGAATGACGACTTAAGTTCTGATACGGGGTGTTACATGTTACGTGCTACATGTTTTGTGAATTAGGACGTTATGGACGCGATGGACGTGATGTACGCTCCGCTCTTACATCTTTGCAATCCTCTTAATGGCCGGTATCACACTATCCGGATTCAAAGACATGGAGTCTATTTTTTGTTTAACCAAAAACTTGGCGAATTCCGGATAATCTGACGGGGCCTGGCCGCAGATGCCGATCTTGGTCTTAGTTTTCTTAGCTATAGCTATTACTTGCTTAATTAGTGACAAGACCGCCTCATTTCTTTCATTATACAAATGACTGACCAAAGAAGAATCCCGGTCCACGCCCAAAGCCAACTGAGTCAAATCATTGGAGCCGATGCTAAAACCGTCAAAAATCTTGGCGAATTCACCTGCCAATATTACATTGGATGGTATTTCAACCATCATATAGACCTCCAAACCATCCTGCCCGCGCTTAAGACCATACTTGCTCATGGTGGACAAAACCTTTTTGCCTTCTTCAACGGTTCTGCAAAAAGGAATCATGACCAGTAAATTTTTTAAGCCCATTTTTTGACGCACTCGTTTGATGGCCTCGCATTCCAGCTTAAAGGCGGGCTCATAATTGGGATCATAATACCGAGAAGCCCCGCGCCAACCCAGCATGGGATTGTCTTCCTTGGGCTCAAAAGCATCCCCGCCGATCAGATTGGCGTATTCATTGGTTTTAAAATCCGAAGTTCGCACAATCACCGGACGCGGATAAAAAGCGGCCGCTATCTTGCCTATACCCTCGGCCAAAGTGGCTACGAAATATTCAGTCTTGTCCGCGTGACCGGCTGTTAACTTGGCAATTTTTTGTCTGTCCCCAACCTTGGCAATCTTTTCCGGCTTAATCAAAGCCATGGGATGAATTTTGACCGCTTGATTCAGAATGAATTCCATGCGCGCCAAGCCCACTCCGTCCACGGGCAAAGCCGCGAACTTAAGAGCCGCGTCCGGATCGCCCAAGTTGGCCATGATTTTTACTTTTAACTTTTTGGGCCGTTGCAAGGTCTGACGCGATATTTCATAGGGTTGGATACCCGCGTAAATATAACCTTCTTCGCCTTGCGCCGCGCTGACCGTAATCTCCTGACCGTTTTTAATTATTTTAGACGCGCCTTCCACACCCACCACGCAGGGGATGCCCAACTCACGCGAAACTATGGCCGCGTGACAAGTCCGGCCGCCCGATTCCGTCACAATGGCCGAAGCTTTTTTCATGACCGGCACCCAGTCCGGATCGGTCATGCGCGCCACCAAAACCTCACCCTCGCGGAAAAACTTCATGTCTTTAACCGATTTTAAAATCCTGACCTTGCCGGCTCCGATTTTTTGCCCCACGGCCACGCCTTGCAAAATAGGCTTGGAGATGGTTTTCAATTTATATACTTCTTGAGTTTGCCTGGATTTATTGGCGGCCACGGTCTCGGGCCTGGCCTGCACGATATACAATTTGCCCGTTAAACCGTCTTTGGCCCATTCAATATCCATGGGCTTTTTATGTTTGGCCAATTTGGAATAATAATCTTCAATGCGCCTGCCCCAATCAGCCAACTTCAATATTTCCTTATCCGACAAAACACTTTGCACACGATCTTTATCCGCCACTCTCACCTCTTTGGTCTGATGACCGTCGTAAACAATCTTAGTCGCCTTATCTCCTATTCTATGTTCAATGATTGCTTCATAACCCTGAACCAACAATGGTTTATGAACCATGTATTGATCCGGATTTACCTTGCCCTGCACCACGCTCTCCCCCAAACCGTAAGCCGCGTTAATAACCAACACATCCGGAAAACCCGATTCAGTGTCAATAGTGAACATCACGCCCGCGCTGCCCAAATCAGATCTGACCATCTGCTGAACACCCACGGATAAAGCTACTTTGAGATGGTCAAAACCTTGCTCCACACGGTATGCGATAGCTCTATCCGTAAACAAAGAAGCAAAACAGCGTCTGACCTTATCCAATAAATCAGCTTCGCCTTGCACATGCAGATAAGATTCTTGCTGACCGGCAAAAGAAGCGGACGGCAAATCTTCGGCCGTGGCCGACGAGCGAACAGCCACATCCGCCTCGGCCATTTCCAAGGATAAATCAGATGAACGATGCGACCGATTTTTGGCCGGCAAAACAACCCGCCGAGATAGTTGCTGATAAGCTTTTACAATGTCCTTTTTAAGAGTCTCCGGAATTTCAGCTTTCAAAAAAGCCTGCCTGATGGCAGAACCGCAAACCGCGACCTGTCTGGCGTCCTTAACATCCAAACCGCGCAAAGACTGCTTGATTGTTTTTCTCAAATCATTAGCCTCCACAAAGTCCCAATAAGCCCGAGCCGTGGTCGCAAAACCATCAGGCACGGGGATATTCTTGGATTTTAACTTATTAAACATCTCTCCCAAACTGGCGTTCTTGCCGCCGACCAACTTAACATCTTTTAGATACAGCTTGGAAAAAGGAACCGTATAAGCGCGTCTTGTGTTATTTTTTAACATACGCCCAACATTCTATCATGCTGGGCCGGATAAGTCCGCCCCGCGGGCAAAAAGACTTGATTATTTTTTTTCAAACCACTTTTTGAACAAACTCGCGAAATCTATCCGGTCAAAAACCACTTCTCCCAATACGGCGAATGGAATGGCGATGATAACCACAATGGCGACCACGGAATAAGTGATGGGTTCGTTGGTGGCAAACTTGATGGCTATCAAATCCTCAATCACACCAACAGCTATTCCAAAAACCAATAATTCAAAAACCATTTCCAGTCTTTGCCATTTGTCTTTTTTCATAAGCAAGGATCTAAGATAATTTAACTCACTCTTCTGATTTCCACAAAATTAATATGGCCCGTCATGCCCACCGGTTCGCCGGCCACCACAATCAAATCATCCCCTTTTTTGACCAGCTTGGCTTTTAATAAATGCATCACCGACCGATCGATCAATTCCTCAATACTCTGGCAGGTGGGCAAAACAAAAGGCACCACCCCCCAAGAAACAGTCAGCTGGCGGCAGACGCGTTCTTGATTGGTTGATACGAAGACCGGCAGTTCCGGACGGTACCGGCTCACAATGCGGCCCGCGGATCCGGATAATGAAGCCACTAAGATGCCCCTGGCGTTGGTGCTCCTGGCCAAGATAGCCGCCACATTGGACACGGCCTCCTCCTCATTCAAGAACTTGCGTATATTGGGCGCCTCCACGTCATCAAACTTTGATGCTTCGGTTTTTTGTACAATGCGGGACATGGTCTGCACGCTTTGAACAGGATATTTACCCGATGCGGTTTCTCCGGAAAGCATAACCGCGTCCGTATGATCAATGACCGCGTTGGCCACGTCCGACACTTCAGCCCGCGTGGGGCGAGGATTGCGGATCATGGAATCCAGCATTTGGGTGGCCACAATGACCGGCTTGCTGACTTCTCTGGCTTTTTCAATCAGATGCTTTTGCACGAGAGGTACTTCTTCGGCCGGGATCTCGATACCCAAATCACCGCGCGCCACCATGATGCCGTCAACGGCTTCCAAAATTTCATCGATATTTTCCACGGCTTCGCGTTTCTCGATTTTGGCGATAATACGCATGCAGGCGTTCGGTTTTTTCTTTTGCAGTTTTTCTTCTTTTTTAATCAAATATCTTAAATCCAGAATCTCTTTAGCGGTGCGGACAAAAGACAAGGCGATCCAGTCAACATCCATCTTAACTCCAAAGGCCACATCCTTCTTGTCCTTTTCCGACAAGGCGGAAGTACTGACTTTGGTTTCCGGCAAATTAATACCCTTATGCGATGTCAGCAATCCCCCGGTGCCCACCCGGCAAACCACATCCCTGCCCTTAACCGCCAAAACCACCATATCCAGCAAGCCATCATCCAAAAGCAAAGTCTCTCCGGCTTTAACGTCTTTATGCAGATTGGTATAAGTAACGGGAATTTTATTTTTACCCGGTTTTGAGCCGGTGCTTAAAACTATTTCTTGCCCTGTTTTCAATTCGATTCCCTGCTTGGGCAAATCACCTACCCGGATCTTGGGCCCCTGCAAATCCAATAGAATAGCCACCGGCTCGCCCAACAAAGAACTTTGAGCCCTGACCTTGCGCATAATGGCCGCGTGCTCGGTATATGTGCCGTGCGAAAAATTCAAACGCGCCATATTCATGCCGGAGGCAATCAGATCATTAATATCTTTAGCCTCGGAACTGGCCGGGCCGATGGTACAGACTATCTTGGTTCTCTTTAAAATTTTGCCCATAATGCAAATATGATACTTAATAAACTTCAAAAACACAAAAAAGAGCCGGCCAGGCACAAAGCGGACGGCTCTTGTTATTTGGCTTACTTCAACTCCTCAAGCACAGCCTTAACCGACAATTCTTCCCCGGCTCGGTAAATCTTAAGTTCAACTTCATCTCCGGGCACAAACCCGGCTATTAATCCGGCTAAGGAATGTTCTTCATCTATTTTACGCCCGTTAATCTCCAAAATAATATCATTTTCCCTAAGACCGGCTTTATCGGCCGGCGAACCTGGCATGACGGCCAGTTCATTGATATCCAAACCCCGCAAGATCAAAGCCCCATAATCCACCTTTAAATTATTTTTTTGAATCATGTCTTTGGTTACAAGCTGATATCTGACACCTAAATATGGACGGACTATTTTACCGTTGTCGCGCACCTGCTCCACCCCGCGCTTGACCAAATTTGACGGCAAAGCAAAACCAATCAACTGCCCCTGCAATGACACGGCTGTGTTCACTCCAATCACCCGGCCGTTCAAATCAACCAAAGGACCGCCTGAATTACCCGGATTGATGGCCGCATCCGTTTGAATGGCACTCTCAATGACTTCGGCCGAACCATTGGAAGAACCGGCTGTCAGACGGCGATTCAGCCCGGACACTATACCCATGGTTACAGTATTTCTAAACTCATCCAAGGCGTTGCCTACAGCCAGCACGGTTTGGCCTAATTTGATTTGATCAGAATCCGCGAATTCCAAATAAGAAAATCCCTGTCCCTCAACTTTTAAATAGGCTAAGTCAAAAATCGGATCCCTGACCAAAACACGGGCCTGATACTTGTCGCCCGCGTAAGTCACCACCGTGTACTCGGCCTCCTCATCCAAAACAACATGTTTGTTGGTGACGATCAAGCCGTCTTCAGTTACAAAAAAACCCGAGCCCCCGCCAATATGCCTGTTTTCCATCTCTATCGGCTCATTAGAGCGTCTGCCCCCGGGGACCAAGCCTTGAAAAAATGGGTCAGAGAAAAAATCTTCAAAAAATGGGTCTAATTGATAATACCTTTCGTACTTAGGCAAATCTTTGGTAACCATGATGGACACCACGGCCGGCTGAACCTTTTCCACGGCCGACACCACCCTGTCCTCTTCGAATTCATAAACAGGCTCCGGAGATTTTTCAATCTCCTTTTCATTAACCGCGGGCTGAACCGGCAAAGAAGGCTCTAAATTAAAAAACCAAGGCTGGTAATAAACCATGACCAAAAACAATAGTCCGGCTCCCGCCAATACACCGAACAAAGACGCGGCGGCCGATACGACCGCGTATTTTTTTAACTGTTCTTGCATACAACGATTTAAATTATATTTTATAAAATAAATTTTACTCGTTCTAATATGCAATACGCAAATTTTTCAACTTGAATTTCAACCTCATTCGGTCCGATTTACCCGTTTCTTCACCTCTAAATCATCCAACACCCGTTGAAAAGTCTTAACATCTTCGAAAGAACGATAGACCGAGGCGAATCTGATATAGGCCACCTTATCATAGTCCCGAAGACGTTCCATGATCATTTCTCCTATATCCCAAGACTTGATTTCACGGGCCGCGTTTTTCAAGACATCGCCCTCGATTTGATGTATCAAATTTCTAAAAGATTCATGAGTGTAAGGACGTTTTTCCAAAGCTTTTTTTATGCCCGAAGACAATTTATCGCGTGAATACATTTCTCTGCGGCCGTCCCTTTTAATCACGGTCACATCCAGCAGTTCAACCTCCTCAACCGTGGAAAAACGGTACTCGCAGGACTCGCAAACTCTCCGGCGCCTGACCGAAGTGCCGTCACTCGACAGGCGGGAATCGACCACCTTGGTTTCTTGATGACTGCAAACCGGACAATACATAACTGACTGAATTATAAATTAAAATTATAAAATATAAAATATTCTATTCAACAATTCTAAGTCTTTAATTCCAAATTCTTAATTAAAAAATAGTTACATCATCTTTTTTCGGAACAAAGCCGGTATTTCAACCGCGTCTTCCTCGGACTTGTCCTGCCTGTCAGGAGGAGGGTTGTTGGGGACGCGCGGTAAAGACGGCGGTGTTGGCGGGGCCGAGTTGATCGGGGCATAGCCCGGAGGCTGAACATGAGGCTGATGAGCGGCCGGCTGGCTAACCTGACTGACCGGCGGTTTAGCACTTCTGGGAAGTTCGTTCAAAGGTTCGGGCACCGGCTTTCTGAAAGGAATCTTGTCCATCTGATGGTCATTTTGCTCCTGCATATTAAAAGACCCGCCGGCCACCACTTTGGGCCTGGGCGGCCTCTGCTGGTCAAAGCCAGTGGCAATGACCGTCACCTTTAGCTCATCTTTCAAAGTTTCATCGATAATGGCGCCAAAAATTATTTTAGCTTGAGGGTCGGCCGATTCGGTGATGGCCTTGGCCGCTTCTGTAACCTCATACATACCCAGATTGGACCCGCCCGTAACCGTAAACAAAATACCCTTGGCTCCGTCGATGGAAACTTCCAGCAAAGGAGAAGCGATCGCGGCTTTGGCCGCGTCTATGGCTCGGTTTTCTCCATGTCCGCGCCCGATACCCATCAAGGCCGTCCCGCGATTTTCCATAATGGCCCGCGCATCCGCGAAATCAACATTGATCAAACCGGGCACGGAAATAATATCCGAAACACCCTGCACTCCCTGGCGCAAGACGTCATCAACTATTTCAAAAGCATCCACCATGGTGGTCTTACGGTCTATAATTTGCAAAATACGATCATTGGGTATGGTGATAATCGTGTCCACGTGTTGTATCAATTTTTCGTAAGCCTGCTCGGCGATCACCTTTCTTTGATGACCCTCAAACTGAAAAGGCTTGGTGACCACTGCCACGGTTAGAATCCCCATGTCGCGAGCGATTTCCGCTACCTTGGGACTGGCTCCGGACCCGGTTCCGCCACCCAAACCGCAAGTTATAAAAACCATGTCAGCACCTTTTAGCGCCTCCCGAATTTCATTCTGACTTTCTTCAGCAGCCCGCCCCCCGGTTTCCGAGTTCATGCCCGCACCCAAACCGCGCGATATGGTGGCTCCCAATTGAATTTTCTTGGGCGCTAAAGAAGTATGCAAAGCCTGCACGTCCGTGTTCATGGCAAGAAATTCCACGCCCCTGATCTTTGAATTGATCATGCGGTTAACCGCCGATCCGCCCGATCCGCCCACTCCAACCACTTTAATCTTGGCAAAAGTTTCTATTTCTGGCTTGATTTCTGGCATATGATTTGAATAATAAAGGTGAACAATACTCCCTGCAATGAACATCTTCCTTGTACCTTATGGGCATACCTTAACCACAATGACAAAGCCAGTCAAGCTGACTGAACAATTATCAAATAACAAATTTTAAAATAACAAATCCGCCTGCCGGGTTCTAATTATAAACAAATATCGAGCTCCGCTCGATACCTAATTTATTATTTCATGATTGTAAATTTTGAAATTTATTGAGTTTACGGCATGAAACTTTTAAAAATCTTTTTTATGGGTTCTGAAATCTTAGCCACCAAACCTCCGGCCTGTTTTAAAGATCTCCCGTACAGACCACCCGGTTGATCGAATTGCTTCTCAGCCTCAAACCCCCAAGCTACCAAACCCACCGCTGTGGAAAAAGCCGGATCCTTAACCAGCTCGGGAATCGAGCTGTCCAAATTCGGAACTCCGATGGAAGCCGGCAAATGCAAAATATTTTTTACCACCTCCACAATGCCCGGCAATTTACTGCCTCCACCGGTCAAGACCACACCCGAAGGCAACAAACCTGAACGGTCGATGCTTTTTAACTCTTCTTCAACTTTTTCCAGCATCTCTTCCAAGCGAGCTTCTATAACTTCGGCAATAAAAGACAGTTCGATTATCTCTTGCGTCTCCGAACCGTAATCTTTCAAATCTATAGTATCCTGACTGCTGAAATTACCGGGTACCGCATTACCCTTGGTGCGTTTTATTTTTTCCGCCACTTCAATCGAGGTACGCAAAGTAATGGCTATATCAGCCGTAATATGATCCGAGCCGATCAAAAAGGTGGCCGCGTGCAACAACTCTCCGTTTTCATACACGGCCATGGTGGTAGTGGATGCTCCCAAGCCGACTACGCAAACTCCCATATCCTTCTGGCGCTTGTTAACCACGGCTTCGGCCGCGGCCAAAGGAGCATAAACCAACTCGGAGATATCCACATTGGTCCTAAAAACCGTCTTGGTAATGTTTTTAAGATGATTGGACAAGCCCTGAATCACGCGAGCGTTAGCTTCCAAGCGTATACCCTGCATACCGATAGGATCTTTGATGTCTTTTTGATTATCAACCGTAAAACCCACGGGCAAAACGTGTAATATTTCATGATTCGGAGCCTGTGCATAAGATCTGGCCGCTTCCAAGGCTCTGGCCACGTCTTCCCGGCGGATATCTTGATCGCCCCGGCTGACACCAATGATGCCTTTAGCTTCTTGTACATTGATCTGAGTCCCTCCGACCGCCACGTAAACATCCTGCAAGGGCACCCCTACCATGCGTTCGGCCTGATCCAAACAGGCGGAAATCGAACTGACCGCCTCTTCCAGAGAGCTGATGCCGGCTTTGGATATGCCCTCTGATTTTACTTCCGCCGCGCCGATCAAAGTCAACTGTAACTGTCTTTCCGCCGACACGCCAACCTGTCCGACCGCTATACGGATAGCCGATGAACCCAGGTCTAGTCCGGTAATTAATCTACCCTTCATACACGAGCTAATAAAGGCAAATATGGCCAAAAAATTATCAACGCAATGAGTACTGCTGTGCAGGCCATGATAAACACAGCAGCCGCTGTCAGGTCCTTGATATCACGCGCGTATTCATGAATACGCGGTTTAACCATATCAACGAACCTCTCCACAACGCTGTTAATCAATTCTAGCACAAGAACGGCTCCGGAGGCCAGAATCAACATACTTCTTTCCCAGCGCTCCAAGGGCAATAATAACAATAAAATCAAGATAACCAAAGCCGCGAACAGCTGAACCCGAAAGCTCATCTCTTGTTTAAAGGCCAGTAACAGGCCCTGCCAGGCATTTTTGAAGCTTGTGCTTAGAGCTTTTATTATTTTCATAGGCTGTTTAATATCTTTTCCTGCAAACCGAACATGATTTTTTCAGTCTTATCCGTTCTGTGATCATAGCCCGCGATATGCATCAGACCATGAATCAACAACCTGTTCAACTCTTGTTCCAAACTTCCCAAACCCGGTTTTAACTGATTTTTCACATAAGCCGGACAAACAGCGATGTCCCCTTCCAAATACCCGGACTTATCAACATCCTGATAAGCAAAAGACAGAACATCCGTCGGCTTATTCCGGCCATGATAAGCTTGATTCAAAGCTGATATTTTGTTTTGAGTCACAAAAGCCAGACCTAAAACTGCGGAATCGGCTTTTAGTGACTGCATGGTCTTTCTTAAAACATTTCTCACTTTATATGGCGTCAAGGGGGGCGGCAGCCTCCCTTGAATCACCAAATCCAACTTAATCTTACTCATGAAGCCTTATTTGATATTTACTCAAGCCCGCCTTCCTCAACTTCCATGGTCGAAGTGGGAGTAACCGGTTCGGGCTGTGTGATGGCACCCGGCTCCGTAGCTCCCGGCTCAAACGGCAATTGACCCGTGCCGGCCGGCACTATCTGTTGAGGCAAACCGGTCAACACCAAGGAATTCAAAATCATGGAATACACGGTTCGGTAATTAATGAAGGGCTGATTGCCCATGTCATACTTAAAGACAAAAATCCTATCACCCCACGGAATATAAGTGGTCAGTAAATCAGGACCGATTATGCCTTCATAACCGCCCTTGGATTTGAATTTCATTAAACGGGTGCTGTCCGCCTCTGGATATCTGTCCATAAACCATTGAATCAAATCCGTATTTTGACCATTATTTTCAATCGTTAAGAGAAATCTTTCTCCATGACCCGTATCTATAACCGCGTCCGAGCCGTCTGGTTTATTCATGGTCAATGTCCAATCCGTGGGGATCAACATGGTCCAGCCGAATGAACCGCTTATTTCTTTAACCAAACCGCTGCCGGATAACCTGGCCGGCGCTCTGCCCATGGGATTGTATTGATTAAAGACTTCATTGCCATCCAAAAAACCATCCCCGTCTGAATCAGGATTACGCGGATCTGAAGTAAAGATAACTTCCTCCAAATCAGTCAAGCCATCTGAATCCGTATCAAGTCCGGCCGGAGGCAGAGGTTCCGGCTCTTTGGGCGGCGGAGGTAAAGGCCGCGTTACCACCATGGCTTCATTGCTGGCATCGGATTCACCGGTTTCATTACGGGCAATCACCCGATAATAATAGGTGGTGCTGGCCGCCACCCCGCCGTCTTGAAAACTGGTGCTGTTGGGCGGCAAATCGGTTATTCGATCATAAATAGTCCTTTCCGCGGTCCTGCGCTCAATCTTGAAAGCCGCTTCGTTGTTGGAAGTATCAATCCAGGACAAGGACACGCTCTGCGGTCCGGTTGAAGTGGCGGTTAAGCTGGAGGGAGCACTGGGCGGGGGCGGAGGAGGAGGCGGAGGAGGAGGTTCGGGCTGGGTAGTGGTCGGTTGAACCGCCACCGGAGGAGCCACTTCAGCCGGAAAAAATGCGTCCTTGTTCAAATAAACAAAATATCCGCCGGCCAAAACCACCACCGATAAAATAAACAAAACAATAACCAGGGGCAGTTTGCTCTTGGACGGTTTCCCGCCTCCGGTGGTCAGAGGCTCGGCTTTAAGCTTGGTTTTCAAAGCAGCCCCGTAATACTGTTCGGGTATTACGTGAATTTGAGACTCCGCGGACGAAGTGTTAACCGCTTCCATCTCGGTACTTTGAGGAACATTGTTCTGCTCGTCTGCCATACATTATTTAATTAACTCAAGAGGCTTGATTGATGATTATTTTTTCAAAAATAATTTCAAAATCTTTGGTGGGAGCGCCGTTCAGTTCGTAGTTGAATTGATAGACACTGTTCCCAATCAGCAACCAAGCCGTCATCCTATCTTTTGAGTATACCACATGCGCGCCGTTCGCATTTTTTTGCGCCTGATAATCTTCAGCGGTCGAGCCGGCTCTTTGACCAACCAACCAATCCAATAAAGAGGCGGAGCCGGCATAAGGCTGCACTGAAATACCAATAACGGCTTGTGTACCGGTTCGCAAAACCACGGATCCCTCGGCTCCGGGCTGACGGTCCCAGGCTGATGGCATTAAAAATTGCATAGATCCTAAAACCTCGGTCTTCAAAGCCATCGATCGATCCAGCTTGGCGCCGGGAGCGGCCGGGTCATAACCATTTTCTATTTCGCTTAAATCCTGAAAACCATCGCCGTCAGAATCCATGGATTCCGGATTTGTACCTAAGAGCGCTTCTTCGGAATTGGTTAAACCATCGCCGTCAGAATCTATGCCCAAAGGAACCTGAATAAGCATGACCTCATCCGAAGTCTGTCCGATGGGCAGAGGTATATTAGCCGGAGGAACTACCGTCGCTTCCGAACCGGTCGCCTGCTCTATTTGTTCGTCCGTTAAAACAAGCTCTTCCATGGGAGGTGAAGTCGCGTACTCGGCATAGGCCTGATCCGCTTGAGCCTGCATCAAAGCAATAGCCGCTTGATTGGCGGCCGCCCGTTCTTCGTCCGGCGGAGCAACCGGATTAGGAATCGCTTGCTTATCATCCGGCACAACCGTAGCCGGGACGGTTCCCGAAAACGTTCCATTTTGAGAAGGCGGCTTAACCGCACCTTGGGAGGCTGTATAGGAAGAATAGATTAAATAGCCTCCAATTCCCAAACCAATTACCACTAAAGGGATACCCACTCCGGCCGCCACTTTCCAGAAAGAACCCCCGGACGAGGACTGGTTAACAGGCAAAGACTTTTGTTCGCCGCCCAAGGCCGCTTGTATATCCGGATCTTTAATATCCGCGAAAATGTCTTCCGGCTCTTTGATCCCGGACTGATTAATAGCCGGCTGAACAGACGGCGGAACATCCGCCGGAGGCTTAGGCCGGCTGTTTTCTACAGGCAAATTTGGAGGCGTGGAGTCAAACATAGATTACGGATTAATCATGAATAAATACGGCTGAAATACCGGATCGTTTTGTATTTGATAAACTTTGAGCCATTTAAAAGAAGAGCATGACATTTCAAAGATATTTTGCGGATCTACTTCAGCCACCCCGAAATAATCTGAATAGTATATCTTATCCTTCAAACAAGCCGTTTCAGGACTGGAAATGGACAGCCCCTCCAGAATCAACCTGTATTTGCCACATTCCGAACGATTATTTAACCCATAAAAAGAAAATTCACCATTCTCATTCGTAAAGGCCTGGCTAATAATCAAGCCGTTGTATTGCAACGTAACACGCGCATTCACCACCGGCGACGGAGGACTTGTAAATAATAACCCGGGGCTCATAATCTTGCCTTTATACTGATAAGTACCCGGCTCCTCTATGCAACGACCGCAGCCGGACAAGGAACAGTTTGAAGCACAAACAGGCTTGTCATTGGTCTGTGCTTCAAGCTTGAATATACCCGGATAATTCTGCTCGACACTCTTAACACATGACCAATAAGAGGACAAACTGGGCCATTCATTTTGAGGCTTCCACAAAGTTTCCAATTTGCCGCTGTTCTCATACAAGCCGACCGTGCCGCATTCTAAAAACAATCTTAACAATAAACCCGATTCATCAAGATGATAACCCGGAGTATTGAATTTTAATATTGAGTAATTGTAAGTAACATTAATACCGGAATTCAAAGCATCTTGAACAACTTTGGGAGTAAAAGTATTAAGCTTAGCATAATCCAATACTCTGATAGCATTGTAAAAACTGCTGTTTAAAGCAAAATCAAAGCCCAGTTGCTGGCAGGTCACGCTCGGACTTTCTTTCATGATTTCACAAGGAGGATTGGCACAGACCGAGCCTACATAATCCTTAATCGAATCCATGGAGGAAGCGAGTTGCTCAGGCAAGATATAAGTACCAGCCGGCAAGGAAGCTTGTGTTATTTCAACATTTCCATCGCACTGCTCACTGCTTTCTTTAATGTTATTACCGCAATAACCGCCCGAAGCCGTGACATTTTTACACTGCAAACTGCAGTCATTGCAACTGGACTGATAAGGCGCCTTGCAAACATTTTGACCGTTATTCAAACCATTATCACACTCCTCCACGTTCAACCTTAAATATCCGTCTCCGCATACGTTTTTTTTGCAATTGGGCAAACAAGCACCCAAATAAGAATTGGCCGATCCATCGTCACACTCTTCATTGGTTTCGTTACCATTAGCATCCAAGATACTGTCTCTGACACCGTCACCGCAGTATTTTTGAGGCAAGCAGTCGGACCAGGTTAATTCGTATTTGCACTGATTATCAACATCTCCGGGAGGATTACACTTTCTGACATGCGCCGTATCATATTGCCTGCAAAAACCCGCATCTCTGGTGGTACTGCACTGATCATTGTTAGTGCAACCTCCATATTCTCCGCCCGCCTGGCTTAAAGACACGCACTTCAAACCGCCTGTACAATCCTTATCCGTATAACAAACTTTATAATTACTCTTGGTGTTGTTTGGATCGCTGAAAAAATCCGAAGACGTCAAAGACCAAGTTGAAGCGCAGACCTTGGCCCCGGTAGCACATCGCCCAACCGTTACATTTTCACAGCTTTGATAAGTCGATCCCGGACAACCCCCGCAAACATCTCCACCAGTGCAAGCCAAAGTGCCGGCATAATTACAATCCGCCGAAGTCTGGCAGGGCTGATCTTTATTTTCACCGGCTACGCATAATTTGTTGGCGTTAATCAGTATATTACCGTCACATTCTTCCAAAGCCGGATCCGGATAAACCTTGCCGTCTCCACAATAAGGAGCCTGACCCTTGCAATCAGTTGCGCAGGTATTACCTAGGGAAACTCCGGCAATATTCAGATAATCATAGCATCCGCCTTCATAAGGCAATTGACACCAGGCTCCGTTGCCTCCGGGGCCGGAACCGCGGTCGCATGTTTCACCCGCATCCAGCTGGCCGTTGCCGCAATACTTATCTATGCCGTCGCAATTTAAACTGCAATGACCATAGGTACCGTTCAATATCCCGTCATCACACACTTCGGTTATATTGCAAGCTTGCGGACCATTAACATCTTCACAGTCTTGATTGGTCTGACAAGTGAGCCCGGCATATTGACCGGCTGCGCAGACGCCGTCTATCCGGCCGTTGCCACACTTGTTATTTTCAAAACACTTGGAAACTTTGGGATCATCCACCCAATCTAAACACGCATTACACACCTGAAGCTTGGTGCCCGGAGCGCCGCCTGACAGGGTGCATTTCTCGGGCTTGGTCTGCCCGAGCTCACAAACCTCATTCTGACACGAACCTCCCGGACAATCTTCGCTTACTTTACAGCCCAAACCATTTTTAGCACCGCCCACGCAAATCATGCCCACGGCTCCGTCCCCGCAAACACCGCCTTCGGTGAACAAACTGATCTCACAAACATCCTTATATTTGAACCTGCCCAAA
>MWCR01000018.1 GCA_002070095.1 Parcubacteria group bacterium ADurb.Bin192
TTGTTATATCCGCCTAATGCAATATTGCCACCAGTAATAGCGGTATTAGAACCTGAAATATAAAGTGGATTAGGTATCTTTGGTTCGTCTGCGTCGGCGCTTCTGCCTATAAAGTTTACATGTTTGCCGAGTGTTACCTGATTGCCTTCAAACTTGTAAGAGTCGGTTCCGGTTCTCATAACTATCGTGCTGTCGGCAGGGCTATAAAATCCCGAATAACTGGAAGGTGAATTTGGGTATGACAAACTTTCAAAAGCTATCGGCAAGGTATCTGACAATTGAGTTGAAGAAGCAACAATAGTATGTGCTGTTTCTGCATACGTAGCAAAATCAGAGTTATTTGAACTAACAGAAGAACCTGCTTCGGTGGCATAGTCAGCGGTTAAAGCATTTAAAGCTGTTGTTGCGGTAGATACGGTTCCTGTTATGTTTCCCAATACAGTTAGGTCTCCGTTGATCATTCCGCCTGCCTTATCCAATTTAGCGCCCACGGCATTATTTAATACATAGCCCTGATAAGCTGATAGAGCGGTGCCGTTGGCGTGTGAGCCTTGCGTTAATGCGTTTATAGTCCTAACGTGCCCGTAGTTGGCGGTAGTGCCTAGTCCATATGTCGTTTCAATAGTCGAGTGGTATGTAGGTGCTGCATCTGTAATGCCATACCCGCTTAAAGTCGTAGGCTTATTTGTAAGACTTGCAAAATCCTTTTCCCCTAATTCTGAAAGCGTGAAACTAGCATTATTTGGAATAGCCAATAATTCTGTTGCATTCGCCAATCTTTCCCAGCCATATACTTTTTTGAGATATAAATCATTATTGTAAAATACAATTCCACCTTGCAAACTTGTAGGTAATGCTGCTGAAATTGTCATATTTATAATATCAGAAGTAAGAGTATTTGCTGTTAGCTTATTCCAAGACCAAGTTATACTTTCGTCTAAGTTAAGGTCTGATGGAAGAATCGTGTTATCTACTATTTCATCTGTGCTAACAGAATTGCTAGCGATCGTTCTACCATTTACAGCGTCAGTTGCAATGTCTTCATTTTTAACATTGTAATCTGCTATATGATGAGATAATACATTCCTTGTTTTTATATTATCTGCTTCTACTGCTTCATAGCCTAACTTACTATGAGTAACTGCTTCATTGTTAATATGGTTATCAAATATGGAATTATCTGCTAAATCCATATGAGTAATAGAAAAATTCTGTATTGTTCTTGAATCTACTGAGCCAGTAGCAATGTCGTTATTTTCTATTGTGTAATCTCTTATTGCATATCCAGTAACAGAACCTTCTTGCAGGTTATAATCTGCAACAGAAGAGTAGCCCAAATATGGATTAGTTATTGTTTGAGTTGCTAGTTTTGCGCCAACAATGCTGTTATCTGCAATATTGTTTAATGGATACTGAATTTGTTGCTGTGTGTCATAATCTAACTTATAAAATGTTACATTAGCGTCTTGAATCGCTCTTGTTGAAACTGAATCTGTTGCCAATTTAGGCTCTATCACAGAATAATCTATTAAGGTGTTTGTTCCAACAGAATTCACACCCATGTTAAATTCTTGAATTGTATAGGTAGCTATTTTATTTGAGGTTACAGCACCATCATATAGCTTTTCTGTAGTAACTGAACCAGACGCTATTTTGTGCCTAGTAACAGCATCAATAGCGATATGTTCATCTTTTATTGCTTGAGTAGTTTCACTTAATCCCTGAAATGTAAAACTAGCATTGTTAGGAATTAGATTTTCTACTCTCTCAAGCTCGTTCGTAATTGTCGCTATTTCTGAATCTATTCTTACTACTTCCCCGGTAAAAGAAGCCAAGGCATTATCTAAGACGCCAGTGCTGATTGCATCTGTTATTCCATAACCTTCTATTGACGTCGGAGTGTTTTTAATTTGGCGCCAATCAACTTTTGTCTGCGAAAAAACATCCGACAGCACTAAACATAAAAAAAATAAAATGATTGATAAAGAATGTTTTTTCATTAAAACCCCCATATAATAAAATAAGGCCGAAAACCTAATTCCGGCCCTATATTGCAAGACTTAGTAACTTTCGCCTTTTAACGTTCGGATAATAAGTGTTGCTGTTGCGGCGTTTGTATTACCGCCACTGAAACTTAAATTAGGTCTTCGGAAAAACTTCATCTTGGCGTGCTTGCCACTAACACAAGACGCGCCGTTAATGTCCATCAACATTGCCCCGTTATCTGCCGTGGGAATGTAGGCCCCGGATGCGTTGGTCGAATACACACCGTAATATATGGCGTTAGCACCGTGATTCTGAATCTCTAATTCAATTGGATAAGAGAGATTGCCGGTAAGGTATCCAACATCAATGGTGCCCGTACTAACTGTGTCGGAAGGTGTTAAAACCGAATCCGCAGGAATTCCCACATTCAGTATGGACTCCACTCTGTCATATGTCTTAATCTGCTCCTTGTAAGCCTCATTCCTGATTACAGGGTCGAGAGCAAAAAGGCTTTGGCTGCAAATAACAGCAGCCAAAACCAGAACCAAAAGTGAATACTTTGCGCATAGCTTCATTGTTAAACCTCCGTGTCATATTTTAAGTCTCCGACTTATTCTACTTTATTATAGCATATATTATCAATATCTTGATAACACTTTTGACTTTAATTTATCAAAATACTTGTTAAACCCCTTCATCTCTTTCAGTAGGCGCTCGCGCTTTTGTAGCTCTGAAAGTTTGGATTTATTTACTTGTGTTGTGATTTTTTGTATGCGTTTGAATTTTTCGGTAGCAGGCACCAGCCAGCGTTTATCCCTTAGCCACTCAACGTCTTTTTCTCTTTTGGCGCGTTCAAAATCCTTAACCATTTCGGCATTGGTGCGGAACGCTTCATAAGATTGGTAATCATTTGAGCTGTTAATAAACCGTCTCATAATCGGCAAGGTGTTTAGTGTAAGCTCTTTTTCGCTTTTAGTGACTAGATCTGTTACTCGTGTTATGGTTTTTCCAACGCCTCCGGTGCTTTGCACAAGCAAGTGTTCAATTTCTCCGGGAGTCAAGAAATCAAGGAATCCTGATTTATATCGGTCTCCCCCAGAAATCTCATTAAGGAACTTGCTTATCTCTCTAATCACCTTTGAGTTGTCTGCATAATACAGTTCTGCTCTAGCCACGTCACTGCCGAAAACTTCTTGTTCCGGTCTTATCTTTCGCCCCGTCCAAGTAGTGTTTGTAGCAACGTCTACAAAAGGCCTCATCGCCGTCGGAACGACGTGATAGGGTAAGCTTCTCCTATCTCCACCCAGCGGGTTAAATGCGTCAAGCAAATTGCCAATTATATTAGCGGCCCCGTCTTTCGCCGTTTGTCGGCCAAACATTGAGGCGGCCATATTTCTGCCGATTGACGGCAACACATTAAGTCCGTAAGGCATTGGTATCGCGACATATTTCCCTTTGCCTCCGGGTATCATAAAAACAAAGTTTGAATCTTTAATGTAGTCGGCAACCTTATCGTAATAGTTTACGCCGTCTTCGTCATCGTCTCCAGCTATGAGCGAATTGATTATCTCTGATACAAAACCTAGTGTTACGACGGCTGCTATCATAGCCTTGCCCTTTTTGGTTTTGGCGGCCTTAGCCAGAACCTTGGCAGTAACCAAGTTCCCGCCTAGATTGGCGCTACTAAACAAATACAGAGAATTCAAAATCGGCGCCCAAGATCCTTTCTTGTTGAAGTTGACTGTCATATTTTTAGCAAATGCCGCTGCCTTTTGAGTGCTGAACCCCGCCTCTTTAGCGGTCAAGTATCCTGCAAACCTCGTTCGCGTTTCTATCGCATCGTTCCATTCGCTAATAAAATCGAAGACCTTTTTTAGCGATTGTTTAACGTTGTGAAGCTTGCCGCCTTTTATGGCCTGACTAACTTCTTTCTCTAAGTTGGACGCGCGTTCTTCAAGTCTGCTAAACTCCGAGTAGCCTGTTTTGCCGCCAGCTAACTTATATTCTTTAAGCAAGATGGTATCCCCGGTGTTCTTTCCGGCATTCTCGTCAGTTATAGCCTGTCTTGCGCGCTTAAGATTCGACAAGAATTTTACTGTTGAACCTTCCGGCAACATAACGCCTACACCTGCGGCGCCCTGCTGAACGTCTCGTATCAGGTTGGTATAGATAAATTCAGGATTCCAAGCGGTAGCCGTTGCCGCAAGCCAGTTATTAACTCTCTTGAAAAACCTGAAAAAGTTAGTTTCTATGGTATCTTCTTTAAAATTATTGACCAGCGCTTCTCTTAAAGACTTGTCTTTAATTTTGTAAACAACATAGTCCCCAGTTGCGGGATCTTTCGCCCATAACATTTCCGGACTACCAAAGAATTTTTCCATTTCCTGTCTAACGGTAACTTTTCCCTTTTTATTGATATACTGAACCTTCTTCGGCTTAACTCTTTCATACAATGCTTCGTTGGGAAAAGCCTTGAAAAGCTTTATGGCCGTGGAACTTATATCCTTTTTAAATCCACGGTTGTAGACAGCGTAAATAGACTGTTCTATGAAAGCTAACTGTTCGGATGCTTGACTTCTTCTGCCTAACGCTCTTCTATCTAAAATCAACCCTTGATCGGGTGGCGATTTTAGTGGCGTGTATTTTTTATACTTTTTGTAATGATCCCTTTGCTCTTGCGTAAGCAAACCAAGTCTAACCTGCTCGTCAAGCAAGAAGTTATTGAGCTTGTATGTTATTTCTGCCGCTTCTTTATATGCAGCATAATTAGGTAATGCTGCAAATTCTTCAAGTTCTTTTCTTGCCTGCTCTGTTGATATGCCTGAGCCCGGCCTACCAAGACGCTTGAACGGGCTGCCTTCTAGCTTATCTATGGCTCTATTTCGTTCTTCGGCGTGGCTTGCATACAAGAACCTATTAAACTTCTTAACTTCTATACCATTCTTAATTAGAATATCTTTAACATCTTCTAAGTATTTTTTCTTAGCGCTTTTAACGTGCTCTTCTATCTTGCCCGAAACAAGTTCTAGTTTTTGGTATAAGTTGAGGCTGTCTGGTATTTCACCTATCTTGTTTTTAGCCTCCTCTTGCAACCTTCTTACTGGCGCCCATATATCGAAAAGAACTTCCTCGGCTCTATTAACAAGGTGCTTAATTCTGTCTTTATATGTTTTAGGCAGCTTTACTTCGGCGGTTCTATTGTCGCCTTCGGCCATATATGCTTTGGCTTTTTCGATTTCTTCCCTTTCTTTTTGCTCTACCATTTTGGCAACTTTCTCTGCCTTGTCTTTCTCAACCTTAGATCTCTTCATTTTCTCAAACACTTTGCTCTTGACTGTTGCCTTAGCTATGTTTGCGTCCAGAAACGCGTATTTACTGCCCACCCATATCCAGCGATGCGAGCCTTTGCCCGTCTTGTTTCTTGCTAACTTGGCAACGGTAGACATTTCTCCGTCATCCGGTGAAGTGAACTGCAATAAATATGTGTCCTTATCTATCTTTTCCCATTTAAAGTCCTTGCTCTTGAGAAGGCGCTTAGATTCACGTCTAATATCTTTGAAGCTAATGGCGCCCCTTCTGCTATGGAGGGCTCTTTCTTTGAATGCTGTGGCCAAGTCTTTATATAAACTTCTAACATAATCTTTTATATTCTGGCCAAATTCCCTTAGCATCTGTTTTGCCCAGCCTGCTAGGTCTCTTACTCCTTGACTCATAATTTCAAAGCCACGTTGTATAATCTTTTTCGCTTGTTTAATTCCTTTGGCTGCGTATTTCGCTACAAGGTATTCGGCAGAGTAAAGTCTTATGCCTTTTTCTGTTTCCTCTGTTTTAAGCGTATTGAATAAGTTATCAAAAGCATCTACTACTGCGGCTACTTCGGATTTCTTAAGATAGGGATACATATTCGCCGAGCCGATACTCTCAAACTGGTGTTCTCTCTTAATGTTGGCTAAGTAGTCATTGCTATAAGCCTGCGTCTCAAGTTTATTTATAACGTAACTTTCAAAGGCTCTAGCAATCATTTCTACGCGAGTAGACCAATACTGATTTGACCTTCTCTTGTCCATTTCGCTAGATCTTTTCGGAAGTTCTGTTCTCATTAACGTGTTCATTAGGTCGGAAAACGCTCGCTTAACCTCTTCCCTCTCGTCGGGGCCAAACCGCCCTTCACTTGCATTTCGTTCTGTTTTCTTGCCAAAATAGTTGTCTAATGCGTGAAACCATTCGTGAGCCAATGAGCCGGCACCCCTGTTTTTAGTTAAGTTGATTACGACTTTATTGGGTTCATAGTGCGCGGAAGCCGCACTCTTACCGCCGGAACCTCTTGCACCAAAAGCAAGCCCTAGACTACCGTTCAAAGATAGCGCCTTCGGAGGCACGTTTATAATTTCAGCAAGGTCTAAGAGTGCATCATAAGCACTGTTTAAATCTTCTTGGCGCTTTTCGGACTCTACCCAGTTTCCGAATTGAACACCACGGAAGCCGAAAGCCTTAGAAAAATCCTCCGGCGTTATGTCTTTTCCGCCTCTACGGTCTTTGCCTTGCCTTTCTCTGTTTGCCTTTTCTCTTACGTCGGGAAGCTCTTTATACTCGGAGAGTATTTCCATAAGTTCGTCTGTATTGTTTTCAATATATTTATGCGCTTCTTTCGCATTATCAAACCATTTGATCTCAACTAGGTTCGTGCCTACTTTTACGCCTATAAAGGCTTTACCCTTGTCGGGGCCAGAAGTCTTTATATATACACCGAACTTTGGCATTCTGCTTTTTTTACCTTTTTGTGCCAAATAGTCAGGTAGTTTTTGTTTGAAGCCTTCTATCGCTTCTTCTTTGGTTTTACCTTCGTGGATAAAGTTACGACCTTCGGTTACCGCATAAACACGCTCGCCTTTCGTTAAATAAGTTTTTAATTCAAAGTCAGTAAGCGACGATTCGTGTCCTACGGCATTATAAAGGTCATAGAGATCTAACATTTTAGTAGGCAGTTTTTTGTAAGTACTCTTAAAATCGGCAACTGTAATTTCACCGGAAAGCAACCTCGCTGCCTCTCCTCTTAATAGTTTAATATAATAAGACCAATCTAATGTGCTCTTATACATAGATTTAGGCTTTTTTGGCAGCGTTTCTCTAATTGCCCTTACTAAGCTAACCGTGTCCTTCGGTATCCCTGATTGAATAAGCTTTTCATAGTTGGGAACGGGCCAAAACTGTGTCAATGGAACATCTGACGCATCGGCATCCCCTCCTAATGATGAAGCGTATTCCGCCGCATAATGTTTTTTTGCTCCCTCAAGGACTTCCCCAAAATCTTCTATTTTTTCTTTTGGTTTTTCCTTGTTTTTTTTCTCTCTTTGCTTGATTTCCTCCTTTGATTCTGTTATCTTCTTTTCAGAAGCCTCTTGCAAACTAGACGTTCCCTCGACGTCCGTTTCGGAGGCTTCTTTTTTTACAGGAGCTTTTTCTTTTGCTTCTTTGATTGCAACAGGTTCAGTCTTTGCTGACTGCTCAACTGCTTGCCTTGACTGCCCACCCAGCCCATCATTTTCTTTAAACGATATACGACTTCCGGTCTCACCGGAGAATAAATTAGGTTGTTCACTTCCCAATATCCTTTCTATTACCGCCTGCATAATTTCTGCTCGTGTCGGTATTACTACTTCCTCAAATGTTGGCTGCATCGGAGAACCCAGTTTTTTAACAACGTCACAATAGCCAACTAGGAAATCTGTTATCTTTTTACCTGAGCGCTTGAACTTATCAAAGATTCTCAATAAGTCTTCGCCGATTTTAGATAACCGCTGTTGCACGCCTGGCAACGAGGGCTGTAAAAAATAATGTTCGATTGACTTGCCTTCGAGTCTGAGTCTACTAAATTCGTCAACCGTCTCCGCAACTGTGCGGCTAATCGACAAATCATATGCGTTATTCTGCTCTATCAAAGTATCAATGTGCGCAACTGCTGGAGCGGCGTTTAACATACCGTTAATTATGTTAGCCACATTCGGGTCGGGGTCTTCTGCAAACATAGTTGCGATTCTACCATCACCATAAGCGCCTGCAAATAATGCTCTCTCAAGCTTCGCTACGCCATCGTTAGTAAGGCCCCTATCTCTACTAATGAATTTGGGCAAGTCACTTTTGATCGTAGTTGCGCTAAAGAAACTCTGCAAGAACTTCCAATTATTAGTAGAAGTTATATCTGAGAAGTTAGTAACAAGATGTGCATACTTCCTGACAGCATCAGCGTCAACGTTAGCCGTCTCTCCCGCAGACATAGCTAGTTTGCTTTCACGATTCAAATCTATAGCTAGTTCTTTTAATTCCTCTTGGCTATGTTCGCCTTCTAGCACTCTAACAAAGATGGGTTTATTTTCAGTGATATTCTGAATGCCGTATTCTCTTCCCTCGTTATTCAGGCGCTCTTTATATTCCTCCATTGTGCCGAATTTATAGCCTTGCCTCATTCCCATTGTTCTGCCGTTGCCCGATAGAACAACATATTTGCCTTTGTAGGGAACAACTATGGGTGAGCCGGTATCGGCGTCTGGATAGTCGGTAATGAGCTTATTTATAATTGGAGAGTGAGCAATCTTTGAAATCTGGTCAGCGCTAAATAGAGTAGTCCTGTCTCTTGGTTGTAACTCTTTTGGGAACTCTGGCATATCAGATGTAATAAGGTCGTCTGCGGAAATTGCGTCATACCTAACGTTGAGATTTCTACCGGATGGAGAATGCGCTAGTGCCTTGCCTGAACGTTTGTTTGCCTTAATTTCAGCGTTAGTCTTAAGCGCTGCCGCGGGCTCTTTTTTGTCCTCAGATTCAATCAGAGCACGAGGTTTTTTTTGTGGTTCCGGCTTGTCCTCAGATTCAGAACTGCCGGTCTTTATGCCACCCATATGCTCGCGCTGCGTTTTATCAACTGGTTGAGTTGTCGTCTCTCTCTGCTTGAATTGTTCACCTACTATATCAGGTGCAACAATAAAACCTTTGCCTGAACTGTGTGGCAAAATAACCATATTCGTCTTAAAATCAGATTTGTCTATAAACTTTTTTGCTATTTCAATACTTGGAAAAGGCTTGCCGTTTTTAAGACCAAAACCGCCGTCTTCGTTGATTCGTGCTTCTGGCTTTTTCTCAACTTCCTTGATTGCTTTGGGTTGTGAGACTTCTTGTGGTGCAGGCCTCTCCATTTTACGAGGTATTGATGTTTGAGATTGCCTTGCGTTCACTAAGTCAATAATGCGATTGACGGTTTCTGTGTCGCCAATCTTCTTAGCGTTATTCATTTCGTTTAACAGCTCAAGCAATGGTCTACTGTCGCTAGTTGGCGGAACATTTATAACAGCTGGCGGCACTGACCTTGCTTGCGTTCTATAGGTTTCGATGGCCTTAGGAATTTCACCGGTGCCGATTAGCTTTCTACTTTGCCCATCAGGAGATTGTGCATATATAGTATCAGGCGGCGGGGCCTGCCTTCTGGTTCTGTCGGATTCTAGTAAGAGCTGTTCTTTTTGCTTCGCTAGGTCTTGTTTTTCTCTAATAGAAGTCTTTTTACTTTCGATGGCATTGTCAATCTTATCTATCGTTGTCCTAGCACCATCATAAATTCCGCCTACTGCCGTGCCTATTACAAATTCTTCGCCTAGTTTTTCTAGGTAGCCCAAATCAGCCATTTCATCGAATGACTTAGACAGCGCCTCTTTAACATCTGCGTTGGCAAGATTTTTGGTAAGAATAGTTACCGGGCTTTGTAAAATTTCTTCCGCCCCTTCGCCTATGGCACCACCTAACGGGGTGTCCTTGAATATGCGTGTGGCTATTATCTTGGCAGTTTCAGCCGGGCCGTATCTTTTGTTAAGAGTTGCAATTCGCTTTATAGTATCTTTAGCAAACAAGCCAGTTAAAAACTTGCCCTTGCCTTTAGTTACAAGTGAAACCGGGGATAGACCTAAACTTGTTTCAATCGCCCCGTGCGTCAATGCGCCGGCAATAACAGGAGTCGCATTTTTGGGCAGTTGTGGGTTACCATATTCGTCAAAGGTTGTGGATTCCCTTAGTATTTCAGGAGCCGACATTCCCACGCCTGTTCCAACTATTTCTGCGGCTTTAAGTGCTCTCGGTGCCTGTGTTAGCCTGCCTATCCCTTTCAAAGCCGATTTTGTCCCAAAACCAGTAGCTAACATCGGAACTAAATTCTCTGCTGCCGCCGATCCTATTTTTTCAACCATACCGGCATCGGGTAATGGTGCGGGGTATAACACATTAGCGGTATCTTCTACATTTTGCGCATACTCTGTAAGATTTGAGCCCGTCTCTTTGGCACCTAGCCTATCTAATACAAAGCCGCCCACTCTTGCAGCACTGGCAGGTGTTGTTGCCACGCCGCGCAAAAAGTCACGTGTTATATTTCCGATTACGCTTCCATCGCGTCTTAATTCCTGTGCTAGTTTGGCGTTTTCCGCGTCCTCTTGCTCTATTGCGCTTAATCCCTCTATTTTTGCCTTAGCCTCGTCACGCCTAGACAAAAAGTCAAAAGCGGCTTTATATTCTTTTCTTAGGGTATTTCTCTCGGAGGGCTTTAAGGATTCCCATATCCCACTTTCCCTTAATTCTCTAAGGTTCTTAGTCAACTGGTCTAAGCTAAGGTTTTCTATTGCTGCTCTATAATCTTCCACTTTTAGCGCTCCTTATTTAATATCTGTTCAAGTCTTTTAGGATCAATGTTTTTTCCTGTAAGCTTGTATATTATTTTTTGTAAAGCCGATAACTTGGAATATTCTTCAGGAGTGGTCGGCGCTGACACCTTGTCGTAATAATCACCTAGCTCACTCCGCCCCTGTCTTATCGCGTTAGATAAGGCGCGCATTCCTATTTCACCTGCTCTGGCCGCGTCTTCATATAACGTAGGTTCGGTTACTGGTAACAGTGAAACTGTATAGCTTGGCGTTACGTCGGGTTCCGTTGGGGTAGCCGTAGGTGCATCAACTGTTAGAGCATTAGGCGCATTAACTGTTGGAGTATTAGACGCAGCGCTATTCGCAGCAGGCCTAGCCGCCGATCCAAACAACATCGCTCTAGCATCTCCTAGCGTTGGTGTTCCGTTCGGTGAACCTTGGTCTAATTGTTCGCCACCAGCGTATAGGTCTCTGACTAGCCTTTCTTCAAAGAGGGCTAATTCGCGACGGTCGGCATCTGATAACTTTGCGGGGATTGTATTGCCAAATTCGTCCTGCTTTTCTGATAATGATTCATTGTAGTCTCTTAAAGCCTTGAGGAATTGTATTTTCTTGAGAGTATCGTCTGATTTTATTGCTTTAAGATTAGATGATGCTCCTTTAGAATTACGCGCGTTAGCCCCGCCTGTTTCTACGGGGTTTAATCCTCCTTCTAGCCCAAATGCTTTTGCTATTCCATAGTGGGCCAGCCACGGATTATTTGTTTCCCTGCCCAATAATGCAGCGGCGTTTATCATTTGCTCTTGCTTGTCAGCAAGTGCCCTGTTTTTGATGTTTTGAGCAATTTCCTGTTGTTGCTGATAGTCTGCAATCTTATTAGCTCTGTCCTCCGCTGCTTGTTGCAGTTTAAGTGCCTTTAAACGCTCTTCCTCTTTTAAAGCTCTGCGGCCTTGCAAGCCCTGATTAAGTCCTGATAATATTGCGTTGGCAAAAAAACTTGTTGTTTCTCCGGCCATATTAAAAGCCTCCATATCTGAATTGCAGATTATCTAAATAGGAAGTATCAGGTTTCTGCACTAAATAATTTCCAGCCACTCCCGCAGCAGTTCCCACAGGATTGATGTATCCGCTGATTACGGTTCCTAATAAATCGCCGAGAGGACTGCCGCTACTTGCTTTTTGTTGAGCTATGCCACTAAGTTGGTTGATATAGTTTGTTCTAGCCGCGTCGTTACCATAACCATAAGCATTCATTAAGTTGGCTAAAACACCTTGATTCAGCCCCGACATTGCATTGTAGCTTTGCGATTGTGTGTTAGCTATGTTAGCAAGCCGTTGTCCTTGTAGCTGCGAAATGCCCCTGCCTAAGTTAGCTTGATTGTTTACGAGCGCACCAATATCCACCCCGCTAGTAACACCCCTGTTTGCCATTGTGCTATATACTTGGTCGTTGGCGCCTTGCAAGCCTCTTTGTAGTTGGCTTAATCCCTGATTATATGCAAGTTGAGGAAGCCCGGATAAACTGCTTATATATTTGTTGGCCCAAGAGCGATTTAAGTCATTTGTGATGCCTGCTTCTGAAATCATTTTCTGCTTGTCGCGCTCTTGTTCGCTCATTTGCTGCTGTGCTAGCTTGTTAGCGTCTCTTCGTTCGCGCCAACCCGGATCAGTTAAGTCTTTAACAAATTTTGATAATGAAAATGCCATTATAAAAGCCCTCCCTGCCTCAGCATAATTGATACGCGCTCGATTTCAGCTGCTAGAAATGCAATCTGTTTTTCAAGTGAGTTAAGTTTATCAAGTATTTTCTGGTTATCGTTCACAATAAAAGCCCCCAATCATAAATCTTCGCGCCTTTAACGCCGGTAAAACGGAGTGAAAAAGAATTGTATCTGGTGTTTTTGACATTTGTTGTAACCACGTCGATTTCGCTAACATCAAAAGAAGCCGTTGTTAGAACTTTGCCGTCGCCTAAAAACTCTACCTTAAACTTGCCTTGTCCTCTAATCCATATGCCTTTGTTATATTGAGTAAGCCTTGGATTGTCTAGCTTACTAGCAACGAATTCCTTTGTCCTATATACAAAACAGTCTTCTCCGTCATATTTCAGTGTTGAGTCATATAAAGAAAAACCATTTGCATAAGTGTCATATACTACGTTGAATATCTTTGTTTCAGATGTAAAATCACCTGTCTGAACACAGTCTACAATTTCAGCCACATAAAACCGATTATCTATCACTGTATTTCTATTGGATAACGAGGCAGAAGAGGCTCCTGTGAACCACGTTCCTGTATCTAAAGCATCTTTTATCCTAAGACCTATATCTATCGCTCTAAGGCCGTTAAAAACCAAAATACCCCTACGTCTGTTTGCATCTGATGTTCCGTTAGACCACATAGCAAATAATCTACCTGCTATAGACTGACCTGTGTTTCTTGCTATTAAGCCTGCATCATAATCAACCTTGCCTACAGTAAGGCCTATGCCTGAACCGTAAATGATATAAACCTTCTTAGTTGTAAGGACTGCTAAATACTCATTGTGAGAGGCAAGCCCTACAATCGGGTAATCAAACAAAAAGAAGTTCTGTGCAGGAAACTGGTCGTGTTCTACCGGCTTAGAATAATAAAGAATTCTTGAGTCATCGCCTAGTGCAATGAATAAACTCTCTTTGTGAGTAATTATAGATATTACTTGCTGTGACTCTAATGGAAGGTCTGTATTTCCTTCGGTAGGCAAAATCGAGCCAAGATTTAAATCCGGAGTATCGTCGTAGAACGTGTTGTCGATAGAGCCTGTTAGCGTCTTAGCAAGTAAATACTCTGAACCGCCAAACGGTATTCTGTATAGCTTTATCTGAACGTTAGGGAATAAGGCTAAGACCTCCGCCGACGCTTTAAGTGAAGTGAACTTAATGAACGCTGTTCCGGGGCCTGCATTAAGATAAGCCTCTGATATTTCAATCTGATTGAAAACTGGAGGTGATTCCCAGCCTGTAGAAGGGTCATGATGAGTTATCGCATAGAAATATAATCCGGGCTGTTTAACAATCCTAGCTGGGTATGTATATTTATGGAATACTATACCAATAAGGTAAGGACTGGCTGGGGGAGTATTAAGAACCAATATTATTTTGCCTGCGTCAGTGCTACCAACTGCACCGGCAAACCAATAATAAGAGTCAGCACTAAGTTGAAGCCCATTAAACGTAACGTATCTGAAAACAAAATCATCAGCATAGTTAATATTAGTAGTGCCATCAACCTGTAGTTGAATAGAATATGTTGCTTGACCCGGAACTGCCGTAACTACACCGGTAATGTTAACAAAGTCTGTAGGATAATCGGGCGTATATGTAGATATACCTGAATAATTGCTAGGCGTTTTTATACCAAACCTGCTGAATGTTTCGCCAGACTTAACTCTTACAGTGCCAAGACCTGCATAACTCTGATTGTGAGGTAATGCGCCTGTAGTATCAACAACAAGTTGCTTACCGCTAGGAAGAGTTACACTTCTGCTAGGGGTAGAGTCATAAAGACCTTGTGGCACAGCAAACTCAGAGTGCTCTATAAAGCCGCGTTCTATTCGGCAATTATACATTTCTTGGCTTTCAGTGTCCCCGATATTAAAAGGGTTTCCCTCGTTTAAGTATCCAAATCCGGCCATATTTTTACCTCCTCACAATATAAAAGGAGCCGACAATCTATAATCTAAATCTATGGGTTCGCTAGAATCACTTTGTGCTCTGACTACTTCTCTCTCGAACATCTCAAGATAGAAACGAGCTTTTTGGAAGTCCTGTGTTTTTTCACCCTCTTTTGATAATGCCAGCCAAGCTGCGTATTTCCATATAGCCGAGTGATATGCCGAAGGATATTCTGGTTCGTCTTCTTCATTAACCAATGGTTTTGGTAAATGATAGTAATCTATGGAAACGTTTTTATCTTGGAGTCTACTGAAAGACGTATCTATCGACTGCTTGCGGTAAACAGTAAGCTCTATCGTGCCTTCTAACACTGGTTCCAACATTACCAGTGATACCTTAACGTTGCCGGGGGAAACTTCGGCTACCGTAAATTCACTGTCCAACAAAGTAACTCCGTTTAAGACCACTCTTGCCGAATCTAAACCGGATATGAAAGAGGCATCTGGGAATATAATTTCCGTCTGCCCTTCGATTATAGCCGAAACATACTTGGACGCTAAAACGGGCGATGTTTGATATGATACATATACAGAATAATCAACATCCAATTCGGCAGACCAGTTAAATTGAATCGCTGAAAGAGCCGGATCAGAAGTGTTTTCAACTATGTTCCAAGTATTGTAGTCTTGATAAACTCCGTTCACGTAAACATCAACTAAGCTCTTGTTTAAAAAGGGAATTGCTACCGATAAGTTGGCAACATTATTACCTCTAAACAAGATAGAAGATACGGTCATCCTCGGACTGTCATAATCGTTGCCGTAAAAAGGTCTTGGGAACATTTTTATAAAGTTGTCTTCTTTAAACCAATGAATAGGTTCGCCGACAATTAGCCGCCAATCTCTAGTAAAATGCTTGCCTTCACCTATCGATGTGCTCGCGTGTGCCGTTCCCGCATATGCCGTTTCAAGATATTGGATCCGCGACATTGTTACGGGCCTACCCCTAAATTGAACGCCCTTAATCGAAATTACATCATCAGGTAAGAACCAAGAATTATTGTCCTGCTCCGCAATATCAAGAAAAATATGCTTAGATAGTATTTGACTTTGTTTTACGAACTCTGCGTTAGCTTCGTTTAGGTAGTCTTTAAGCTCGGTTTCTCTCCAGAACTCCGGCGTGCTAGTTTCGGCAAGACAAGTTTTGAGCTTTTCGTATAAAGATAGTAAGTTCATTTTTTACCTCGTTTAAAGACAAACAGGCAGGCCATTTGTAGCCCGCCTGTAAGCCTAAGTGGAAGGAGAAAGGAGAAAATGTTAGCCTCGTTTTTTATTGTCTTTGCTTGCGACTTCCGGAGGGGCAGCCCGGTCGATGCGGCGGACTCTGTATCTGCGCAATGATTCTATTTTTTCTAAGAATGCTATCTTATCAGGGTCATCGGTTGTGTAGACGCCTTTATTAAAGCGAATATTACCTATTTCAAGTTCTGTTAGTTCTGATATGAATTTTGCCATGTTAATTTCCTTTAAGTTTAGTCTGCCGCTGCCGGGTCGATAACAAGTTTCGCGTGTCTCTGCTCGTTAATGACTTTCAAGCCAGCTTCGCCGATTATTTGGTCTTTGAGTCCGTCAACATCTTTATCCTGAATACCGGTTTCCCAAGTATCAGGTCTCAAAACCATTTCTTCAATGAGATCTGTTTCAAGAGCAAAACCTGTGGGGAATTGGTATATCTGACGCATAGTATGGTCTACGAGAATATCCATTGCCCCTGATACAGTCTGTAATCTCCTGATGTTAATCCCGAATTCTTTGGTTTTCGGCGATACTTCAATACTGATTTTGTTTGCAAGAACTTCTTTCTGAATTAAAGTCGCCATAGCAGGATTGCAAATAAAAATCTTTTCATCGCCGCCATAACTGTAAGCACGCTCCGCGAAGTCCATAAACAGCGGGTATCCAAAAGCTTTTTTTACCATAACATTTGTCTTAATGAAATAATCAAGCCCGCCGGTAGTGCGCTGCGGTCTGCCACTTGAATCCGTTCTCTTTGTTCTTTGGCCCAAGAAATATGCTCTTGATTTTCTAAGCAGGTATTCGTCAAATGAATCCTTCTGCTGTGAAGACATTTTATTGATGTTTCCATAGTATTCTGTGGCCTCATTTGTTTTTGAATTTTCAATTGTTTGCTTGAAAATCTGTGTGTAGTTGAAATGCTCTTGAGGCTTGAACTGCATAGCGTCAGGGGCTACCGAACCTTCGGGGAAAGCGGAAGACACAAGAACGATAACGTCATCTGCCGTAATTGCTTCGCCAGAAATGCCCTCTGTTATTGTTCCCAGACCTCTTACGATGGTTAATGCGTCAACATTAACATCTGTTACCAACATCACTTCGTTTGTGTTTCTGTTGTAGATAAGGTCGTTCTTTGTGAACATTGCGCCATCACCGGCTGTAACATTCAAAGTGGTTGCGTTCGCTAACGCTGCGGCTGCGGCATTTGTTAGCGGTGTTCCCACATCTTTGTTAAACCATTCAAATTTCGGATTTCCGCAATTCTTTGTCTTCTTGCCAGTTGCAAAGCCATTACGTCCAGCAGCTTTCGCGCTCCTCTTCATTCCTAACAGCGTAAGAAAAACTATAAAAGCGGAATAGTTTGCCCGCAATTGATACGCCTTCGGATCCATCTGTCGAATCTGCATTGTGGTGTTGCGTGATGTCAGATTCATACCTCTGTCGATATTAAGAGCCATAATATTACCTCCGTGTTATTTGGCTCCCAACGGAGCCCGAAAAAACTTAAACCAAAAAGTCGCTAAACAATTTAACGCTTTTCAGCTTGTTTACTTTTTTTGATTTCCTAGCCGAATTCGATTCTCTAGGGAACGGGCTAGTTACTTTGGCCGCCAAGTCAAGAATACCAGAAAAATCTCCTGACGCAATTGATTTTTCCAATTCTGCATATTTTGACACGCTAATCTTGCCCAATTCCTCAGAGAACTTTAATTTGAGTTCAGGCGATACCAGTATTTCGTCTAACTTATTACTCAAAGACTTCTCAATGTTTTTCGAGGCCTCTTCTTTTTGTATATAAGAAACTGCGGCTTTATATTCTTTTTCGCGTTCGTCTGCTTCCAATCTTGCAAAGTAATTAAACTTGATTAAATGCTTAGGGTCGAACTCGTCGAACTCTTCGCCCATTTCCTGTTTGAACCTACGAGCCGCCGTCTCTTCCACAGCGTCAAAAAACTCTTTGCTTCCGGGTATAAAGTCAGGCTTTATTCTACTCGTAACAGCGTCCTGTTTAGTATTCGCTGCGGAACCCAAGTTCTTTGCCTGCTTATCTTCGTCAGACTTACCCTTGCTATCCTGAGTTTCTTCTTCCTCTAAATCTCCATCTTCGTCATCATCGGATTCTTCTTCCTCTGACTCCCCTGCATCATCATCTTCGTCTTCAAAAATATTGCCATCTTCATCATAAAAGATGTCATCTTCTGTGTCAGACTCCACTGGGTCTTCCGCCTCAATTTCCTCCACAAGGTTCCCTTCATCATCGTATAGAAGGCTTGCTTCTAAGTTATCATTAGGCATATCTATTTCCCCCTTCGCTTAGTGCTTGTTCAGCCTGATTGCCATCATTTATGGCTATATTAAGAGCGCTCTGCAAATCACGAGCCATTCTTATTTGTAATTGTAGCATAAAAATCAACTTGTTATCAATATTTTGATAATAATTTATTTCTTGCGCCGCGAACTCTCTGCAACATCTTTCCAATATTCGCTCGCAATAAGCGTCAACAAAAGGTTTAGCCGCCTTAGCGACTTCACCATCTTCCTTAGCTAATCGCATTAACTCTTCGCGACTTATGTCAGGTAGCATTTGCTTGACCTCCTTGAAGTTGAGTCATAATTCCCATTGTTATTTGCTGTATCACTTCCGGAGCAAGGCCAAGATTCGACAAAACATTTGCTATAACATTCGGTAGTTGGTTCTGTTGTTCTATCTCTGTTTCACTTATGCCAATATACTTTTCAGTATTGTTAAAGCCCATTTCTTGAATTACCTGTTTAGCTGTGTTAAAGACACCGACAGGACTTGCAACGCCAAGCTGCATTAACTGTGGTAATATGTTACTTAGCATAATCATAAGATTTTGGATAGTCAGTTGCTTATCTTGCAATCCGATGTTGCTGGTAATCATAACGTCGAATTCCCCTTTTATGTCATCCGGCTTAAAATCGAAAAATTCGTTAGCAACTCGGAACGTAAATTCCCTGTCCAAATATTTTGTGTTTAGCTCTATTAAGTGTTTGTAGAGCGGTACAAGCCCGTTTTCCGCGCCGTCTCTAGCCATTTTCCTCAATCGCTGTTGTGATGCAGCCATTATTTTTGTTATGCCAGTAGCGGTCTTGTTTAAACTGCCTGAGTCTAAACCTTGATTATATTTAGTAATACCAGTCTTCTGTTCACTCCAAGAGTTTACGAACTCAATAAGATTAAAAGTTTCAGAGCTCATCTCGTATTTTGGCATCGCTTGAATAAAATCGTTAATTGTGCGATTTCCAGATAAGTTAAGCCTAATTATTTGCTTGCCATCAATTAAGTCTTGAACCGCCTTACTGTTGCTTTCGTCTACTGCAAATTGCCGCGCATTGTTTTGGCTTGTGTTAATGATAATCTGCTTAATGAGTGCGGTTTTCAGATCTTGAATGTCTTGCAGATAATCGGCCACAGCCTCTTTCCATTTTTGATAAGAATTTGCATAAAAAGAGATAGTAAAGATTGGGCTTTTGTCATATTCCCAAATATCGGCACTTAGAAGCCTGCCGTTGCACATCACAGCGTGAATATACTCAAGCTCTCCGTCGCCGTCTACATCATAAAAGCCGTAGCAATCGTGCAGTAGAACAAACTTGCGCGGTTCTTGCCCATCGCGCTCGCTTACGTCATAATTCGTATCGTGCTCATTTCTTGCATAGTTTGACATAGCGTCAGCAATTGAGCGCATTGTGTTACTGTCTTCTGATACAGGGTCGATAAAAGGGAAGTCGTCTCCAACGTTTCTGTATTTCTTCGACCTCTCGCCATTCACGAGTTCATCAAATGGGACGTGCCTTCTGTAACACTCGAACATATTACGCCCGCGACTATCTTGCTCCGGAGTGAAGACATATTCGCCCGGCTTAACGTTTCGTAAAACAGGCTGGTTTGAAGTTACTACGCGCTCTTTTATAAGCAAGTCATAAGTTCCGTCTTCGTTTGCAATTACCTGTTTTATCGAACTAGCATTGCCTTCGTCCATCGAATAGAATTCGTCGGCAGTTGCGCGATACCAATTGAATTTAGTTTTTTCTGTGCGTTCCCAATTTAATATGACTACACCAAGACCGGCCTCAATAGCATCTCTACACCACTGGTCAATTACAACGTAGCTATTGTTCTGCGTCTGCATCTGAAACTGAATTATTTTCTCAAGAGCCTCCGGGTTATCTTCCGGACTGCGACCAAAAATCCCAACAACCTTATCTGCACCAAAATAGACTTCTGTAAAAGAGGGCATCATCCATTCAACTATGTCCTTAACATCGCTGCTGGTAAACGTGCTTTTTTCGCTAAGCTTAGGCATAGCTTTTTTGTAGTATTCGTCGTTTGAGTGAAGCAGGTTATATCGCATTATTACGGCATCAGCGATAGACTCTGAAAAGAATCGCTCGGCTTTCTGTGCGTCGATTGTAAGCAAGTCTAACAATTCATCATCGCTAATCTTAATCTTTTTCTTTCGCTCGTGTTCTCTTAAAAACTGCATATACTTAGTCTCCTTCTACATACTGTAAATAGTTGGGATCTTATCATCATCAATCTCGGTATCAGAGAATTTACGATATTTAAGTTCCCTCTCACCCGCATACATAGCCGCATATTGCAGCGCGTCGTGAACGTGAGAGTATTGGTTTTTATCCGGAGTTTCTTTGAATCGCTCGTCACCGACAACCTGCACCCTGACAAACTTGTAACCACCTAAAAAGCCTTTTCTTAGCTGCTTACACTTACGAGATAGTTTAAAAAGCGGCACTCCGTCAGAGAGACGAATCAGGAAGCTTGCAACAGTTTCGCGCCTACGCAAAAAAGAATTACTCGGTGCTGTATCAGCTTTAAAACCAAATGAGTTGATTGTCTCTATGCAAGTGCTTTCTGAATCTGTTTGTGAGCGTTGAGCACCCGCAGGGTCGCCAACTACATATATACTGCCATCATCAAAAAATGGCTTATAGTGCATATTTATGTGCGGCATAACCACGTCACGCATAAACTGTTTTATGCCCATCTCCGTTGAGACAAGCTCATCTAAAACATTGATTCCGCCTCTGGGAGTGAATTGCACAAAAACACAGGCAGGAGTTAAACCGAAGTCAAAGCCTATTACAATCGGCAAATTCTGCAATAGATATATATCCTCAACAGAGTGCAAGTCATCGTTATACTCCGGATACACTACCTTGCCATCTAAGACAGATCCGTATTTTCCTTCAACATATACTTTTATCCACTCACGATTTTTGCCGGCTATCATATCGAGGTAGTAGTCATAACCCTTACTAAGATTACTTATGTTCTCTGCGTCCGGGTTGCCACGGTATCCGTTTTGAGTTTGAAGTAATGCAGGCGGTTGTCTGAAAAACTCCCAATTTATCGGCGTTTCCTCTTCTGCTACTCGGTAATACCAATGGTCCTCGTCCATTGGGTTAGTATCCATAATAACACCACTCCAAGAAGCTCCGCCATCGTTTATGTCGGGGTATCGTCCCACGCGTGATGTTAGACCGTCTAATACTGCTTTCGGCACTTCTCTACACTCGTTTATCCAACCACCTGTCAGCTCTAACGACAGAAGCTTTTTAACTTGGTCCGGGCGGTCTAGTGCAATAAACAGAATTTCGAACTGCATCGTTGTTCCGTCTTCGAGCTTTTGCATCATAGTGCCACGAATGGGGCTATCATACACAATCGGGCAAACCGAATCATCTACCCAAGCTTGCCAAGTCTTTATTGTCGTGGTCTTGAGCTCTCCGTATGTGTTTCTGACTACTGCCCATCGGCTTTTTCTGATGCCTGACGGGTTCGGTCGCTGTCTGATTGCGCGTGATAGAATCTCCATACAGCAAGCTACCGATTTTCCGGATCCGACCGGGCCCATCAATCCTCTAACAAACGCATCGGACGCGTGGAATAGTGCCGGGGTTCTCTCAGCATTGTATATTCTTGGTTTCCTGCTCATACTGCCTTCCTCGTAACTATGCTATACATACTCACTTGCACACTTACACACTTACATACTTGCGACTATGCTTTTACCGCTTTTACCGCTTTTGCTGCTTTTACTGACTTTACTGACTTTACTGCTCTCACTCTGATTTTACACTAAGATTTCCACTTTTACACTAAGATTTTTTTCGGCAAACTTCGCGGCAGACTTCGGCAGACTTCGGCAGACTTCGGCAGACTTCGGCAGACTTCGGCAGAATCTCAGACTGAAACTCTCTGACAGAAACTCAGAATCTCTGACAGAATCTCTGACAGAAACTTCGACAGAAACTCAGAAACTCAGAGAATTTCTGACAGATCCGATTTACTTCTGATAACCTGCAAAACAATTCAGCCGGGTATATTATTCGCGCTTTTTTGTGCTGGAAGACTTAAGACTTCTTTTTATTATCAGCAGCAGAATCAGAATCAGCAG
>MWCR01000019.1 GCA_002070095.1 Parcubacteria group bacterium ADurb.Bin192
GCTTCGACATGGAAGTCTTTATCGAATTCGTCTAACAACGTGCTCGTCGCTATTTTCTCGGCAGCTTCCAACTGCATCATGATCTGCATGCGCTGAATGTCATCTGCCATTTTAAGTTCTGCCAGTCTGACTTTGGGGGCAGCAATCTGAAACGTAGCAGCGACTTTGTTAACGATCCATTGCAGCCAAAGTTCAGAATTATCGCGTATGCCTATCATGGAATTTTCAAGCATTCTAAGCGTGATGCTGGAACCAGTCCAGGTAAGGCCGCCGTATACGAACTCCAACGGCACACCCATCGAGCTGATAATTTGTTTAGATACCCAGTCGATTTCAGCGGCCAGCATTAGAGCCCGGCCGTCTCCGCCTAATCGTACGTTGCCTACGGCCGTTGGCATGATTAATTTATGGCCTGGGTCTTTGCGCTTAGTTTTTAGCCCTTCTTCTAGAGCTTTTGTAAAAGTCCCCATATTCAGTGTATTAGACGGTGCTACGGAAGTATTACCGGCGCTCGCGGGAAATAGAATATCAAACGGTATTATTTTCTCATGTGCGATGGCCTCTTGTGCGCCTTGTAATTGCGCCATGTAATATGTCCATTTTAGGGCGTGTATTACTATCGGGATGCCGCGGTCGCTATTTTCTCCGCTGGTTCCAGGTCGGCGCATTTCGTATATGTTATCATCGGACAGCAGCAGCTTGCCGTCTGTGTTTATGGCTTCCAATACTTCGGCAGGGCATGCTTCTATAAAGCTGGGATGCCGGCCAGATTTTATGATTTCCATATAACGAGTCGGGATCGTCCATAAGAATTTACTGCGGCCGCTTATTGGATCTCGGATGGGTTTTATATCTCTCGGTGAGTATCTCACGATATTAATGCGTGACCAGTCTTGTACAGGGCTGTCCTGGATTTTGGCTTCTTTTACGCCGCCGCAAATATCGCATTTGACGGTAAATTCAGGCATGCCACTTTTGTTGCGTTTTAACGCCTGCTTTTTAAAATTTACTCTCCAGTCTGAGCCCTTCATTTGATAAGTCGTATTGCAACTTTGACAGATAAGACTGCGTGTGAACGGAATGTAAATGCTGGAATAGCTAGACCCCATCAAATGATAGTCCAAGTTATTCTCGAACATTTTGTACTTTACGTTCAAAGTAGCGTTGAGAAATTTATCCCATTTCTCTTTGTTGCTCTGTTCGTCGCTTTCCACGATCGTGTCTGTAATAGGATACGTGCTGAGCTTATTCACGACGGCAGGTATAAGTGGCGTGGCCAGATAATAATACACACACCAGTCTAACAGCTCATCCATGTTAATAGGTGCGCTGTTATTCGACAAATCAAAAAATGGCGAAGGATAACTTACGATATCTGACGCGCCGGAGCCCTTTATCTCTGCCATTGGAGTATGCCTTTCAAATGTCTAAATTTGCAAAAATCTGTGACAAAGCGTCTTTTACTGATTCGTTTTTTGGGACTAGCTTGCTTAAGTCTGGTGAATTAACTGGCTTGTCGCCGTTATATTTCTCGCCGCCGGCCTGCCGAGACACTACGCTGCCGGTAGCCCCGCCGATATTTTCGTACTTGTGATCCGGATCGAATTCATCAGCGTCTTTCGAGATTATATAAGTACCTTCTCTCGGCAATTTGTGCATGTTCTGCTTCGAGTTAACACCCGCAGTTTTTATGGCCATGGCGCCATTAGAGTCAGTTAGCTTGAAAATCTCTTCGATAGTCTCCTGGCTAATGCCTTCTTGCGTCGGCGTCTGAGTCTCTGGGACTTTGGCATCCTGTCGTGGAGTTTCGTCCGCCATTTTGTCTGCCGCGCTGTCAGAGCTATCTACATGAGATTTAACAGTTATATACGCGCACACGGCCGTTACAGCATTAAACGTGCTTACATTTTTAAGCTCTGCGAGCAAATCCAAATCAGGCTGATCTTCCATGAGTTGCAAGAACGCTACGACAGCAGCTTTGTCTTTTAGAAATTCGTTTACTTTGTTTTTGAAGTCTTCGACAATCGCCATGGCCTCGGAGTCTAAATTGCGCAGCTTTACGGCAAATTCCAAGATGCTCTTATACGGCTCGAATGGGAAATAAAACACGCCCATGTCCATAAGGATAAAGCCGAGATATGCCTTGTTTTCTTCAGAAAGCCCCATGTCGTCTGGCTGGTCACCGTTTTCGTTTAACAGCTCTTTTATCAGTTCGACACCTAGCATGAGTTCATGCAGGCTGCCGGCCGGCTGGGCCTCGAAGTATAACACAGGCTTGCCAGTAATGGCTGCCATGGCTTTTTCTAAGATATGCCATTCGTCCAGCACAAAGCTTTTAGGCGAGCGTATGGCTCGAATCGCATTTATCAAATTCGTAATAAGCTCATCTTTGCCATAGCGGCTCAAGACTTTGTCTTTTAATTTTATCAGCTCGATTTCTAGTGTCTCCGGCTCCCAATTGATAAAGCCTTCGCCGTAGATATTAGTCAGTACGGCGTTTACCATCAAAGGATCAGGGATAAGCATAGGCAGGCTCCTTTTTAGTTACTACTCGCCATACTAGCATATTTATGCCCGGACGGCCATAGTAAATTTACACTACGCCTGCCTGCTGCTTTATCATTTGCTTATATGGCGTTGGCAGCGCTTCGTATGCGGCCGGGTCGTTTTTGATAGAATTAAAATCGCTTTCGGAAAACAGCTGCTGCATCGAATCGTTATAAGGCATGGCTGAAAGCGTTGCAGGATCTATCGAGTATTCTCCGACGAGGGTGACGGGCGCGGCAGTTTTCTCGTTAGTGCTTTTGCCGTCAGCGAATACAGCTCTGTATGGATCTGAGAAGCTTTTATTATAAAGCCTGTCCAGACCGAATTCTTTATCTAGCTTATATAGCATGTTAGCTATTTTTTGTAAACTCTCTGTCTTGGCCGCTGTCTCCAGCACATCTAAAGCCTCTCTCACTTTGTCCGAGGCAACTTTTTCTTTTCTTATTGCGATTTCATCAGAGAAATTGGGATTGAGCCTATTATTGCAATAAGATCTGATATCATCTGTTACGAGATTACTAGCGTAGCCTTGTGAAGCGCATTTAAGTACGATAGACTTGGCGAATTCGTGTCTAAGGTGCACCGGAATCGTATTCAGATTTTTGGAAAAATATTCTGAAGCGATCTTGCAATTGTGCTCGTTGTTGATAGGATACAGGCGGGTTTTTAGGCCAGAGTTATTTATTACAATTGCGTAGTCTTCGTCAGCTAGTTTATCACGAGTGCTAAGTGCTGTGCTAACGCCAGCAGTTTTTTCTTGCGAAAATAATTCCTGCGTGGTGATCGTATTTTCTCCACTCTTGCCTTTTGTAATAAAATCATTTATATTGCGCTCGGCAATTTTGTAAAGCGTGTCAGGAATCTCGGCTTTATGAGCTTGCAGAAACACTTTGCTTATTGCTGCAGTTTTCACATTGCAAAGCGGATATTTTCTGAGCTTCTCCCTGCCTTCTTTTATTACCAGCGCAAAGTCGCTGTCGTCTAATATTAGCGTGTCATCATAGGACAGCACAGCCTTGCCATCGCTGGCGATTTTCTCAGACAAAGCCTTGCGCTCGACTGACTCTGGGTAGTCGTACAGATCGAATTTAATTTCCTTCAGTTCTGCTAGCAGCATATAGCAACTCCTTAGTTGGCTTCGTCACGGTTTTTCAGAGAATAATATAAATCTTTCGGCGTTATTTGTGAAGTTGGGAGCTTAAATTGCATGCCGGCAGCCTTTAGACTTTCGGCGACAAGCTCACTGCACGTATAGCGACTCACGCCATTTAGTAAATTCTCTCGCCATCTGGATAATTTTAGCAGCTTTGACAGTAAACCACCAGCTAAAATTCCATAATCGTAAAAGCTGCCTGCCCGTTGATTTAGCTCTGCGATAAATACATCAGGGTCTACACAGGCTGGTAGCTTGACTAATTCTATGCTAGTAAGTTCGTCATCTAAATATCGAGCAGCCGGCCTTATTTTTACACCACCCACGTCAGCTTCAATCACAGCTCGGTCGTTAACTTTTACAAACACGTGCGAAAATGGGCTGCGCGTAACAAAGCGAATTACCCAAGACCTGAAAGTCCTGCTACGAGAGAAAAATACATCTCCTGACGCAGCTGCTAAAAATATGTCATGTTTCAGACTATTCTCGCTGGATTTCATTTGCGCCTCCCGTATACAATTACGCGTACGCCCGCAGCATTAGTACCACCGGCTATAGCCTCAGATATTTTAAGGCTGATATTCTGAATGGGCAGTGTAACTTCAAAGGCTTTAATAGACGAAGGGTTTATCATGGCGTCGCTTATGATATGATAAAAGTTCTGGCCCATGTAACTTGTCTCGGCTCTGAGCTTAGCGTTTACTCCTACGCCGTAAGTTAATACGACTAAGTCATACACAGCCCAGCTATTTATTTCTAAAAGCTCCGGAGCTACTTCGTCTAGCACACGCAGCTCAACTGGGCCATTGGCAAACGACATTTCTTTTTCTATTAATTTCACACGATTAACACGGAGCATGGCCGTGTCTGCAGCTATAGCCAATAGGGCATCTTTGATTGGAATTAAAATGCTGGGGATTGTCTTCAAGGCATTATACAGCTCTAACAGCACGTTGCCGGCAGATCTCAGTGTGGCTTCGGTAGCGGCGTTTTCTGGCAGAATCGCATTATTTACATTTACGGCCCCAATCGTGTTATCGCCAGTTGGCAGCGCGCCAGTAATATGTGCCGTAGTGCCTTGATTTAATAGTTGCAAGTAATTCTTGATTTGATTTAAAGCCGAGAGTGAGGCACTATCCGGGAAATCCGTAGGCATATTTTCAGCATGCGCAATCACTGCTCCGGTAGCTTCATAGCGCAAATCGTTAGTTTGCAGCATGCCGTCAGTCATGGCTTTGATTAACAAAAGCGTGTCTTTTATCTGTTCGGAATAAGTGTCGACGCTGTTTAGTATTAAATTGCTGTCTGAGATGGCTGTGATAATGTCAGACAAAAGCGATAAAGCCTCGGCCAGGCGACTGGCTATTAGCGCGGCTGTGATGCTTGTGCCTTCGGTATGTAATTCTGTCTCTGTAGCAATATCTGTATTTACCTGCAAGGCCGTTAATAGATTCCCGGCTATGCCAGATAGAGCATTTACAGCAGAAAGCACCGCGCTGTCTGGGAAATTGCTGGGGATATTATCTACGACAACGCCGAGGCGCTTACTGCCGTCTAAATTTAAGTCTGCTGGCTTTAACAGCGCTGTTAGTAAATTATTCGCAGCTGCTACCGAGCTGTCTTTTGCTACGCCGGCTTTAATAGCCTGCAATTCTGACAGCGCGGCACTATCCGGAAAATTCACAGGCTGGTTAGTGACTGATACGCTTTTCAGCGCAGCTACTACGGCGGCAGACATACCGACGTCATTTAGCTTGCTTAGAACTTGATTTAACGCTAACACGGCATCAGATAACCGCGTAGCAATCGTATTGCTTACGGATATTTCTGTTAACTGATTGGCAGCACTGGCATCCCCACCGTAGTTATTTACCGTAGCGCCAGTGACTTTGACGATGCCTTCTGGAGTCGTGGCTAAAAACGTATGCCGGCCGCTGTCGTCTATGCCGGATAAGCAGGCTTCATGAATTGAAGATGTGTTCCGGATATTTATTGACAACGTCTCTGAATAATCCGAAATATCGCTAAAATCTAAAGCGTTTCTGACTGCGACTTTAACGGCAGAGTAGGGCCCAGACACGACTGTGGCGGCAATGCGCGTAACTGCTACTTCGTTCCATAGGCCAGTGTTATAGTCTAATGCCGAGACAGTGTATGTGTAATCGCTACTGGGCAGCACGCCTTCCCACGATATTTCTACCGAGCCACTGAAGTACATTGCTACGCTTAAGTTTTTTGGCGCCTGCATTTAACGATTCTCCTGGGTTAGACGTAATATTCCATCATGAAGCCTACTTTTTTAGCCTTCTTGTTGTTATTTGTATACTGCAGCTCTAGAACAGAGCCCTCCGGCATAAAGGCTCCGCGAGTAGTGCCGTCGCCAATTCTAATACTCCCGACAGTGCTGGTTACGTGCAATATTGGGATTGGAACTGCCACGCACTTTATGTAAAACCCGGCGCCAATGCTGTTTGGTATCGGGGAGTCCAGATATACTTTGTTACCTACTATTTTTATGCATTCGCCAAGCGCCGTGTGCTGCCCATTATCTGGATTTACAGCTGTTAATTCGTAGCTCTTCCATATGTACTTATTCTGGATGGCATCCGCGTTTACTTCTACATAGTTACTTCCGGTATCGGCGGGGGCGGACACATATCCCACGACATCATCAGGCGCAAAATGAACGATGCATTTTACTGAGTCGCCCTTCATATCTGGATCCAGGTATAAATCGCCGCCCAGCAGGACTATAGGATATTTAAATGTAAAAGATACTAAGAACGGCCCCACTGAATCAGCATCAGTCTCTATTAGCAGAGACCGTTCTATGTATGTGCGGTCTATCAGTGGTATTGCGTATTTTGGAACTTCCAGGACCGACACTTCTGCAGGCATCTCGTCTGGTAGTAACGCAGCGTTGTGCTGCTGCACAAGATTGCAAAGAATCTGGTAGTCCTCCGCAGACAGCTCTTTTTTAAATGTTATGAAAGAGTAGGTCCCGTGGGTACTTACACCCATCAGGCACGTCGAGATCCCAGATTTTTGTACCTCCCGCATAAAAGTGTCTGGATTTACAAGTTTGCTAAATTCGTAGGTCTTAGGTGCTAATTCGCTCATGATAATCTCTCCAGTATTAGAGCCCTGCTATAATAGTATAAAGTTGCGAAGGGTGAGTGCGCACACAGGGCTATTTTGGTCACCCCAGATATAACATTGACTACAAAAATATCGGTGTGTCGGTACCTGTATCCGGTGCCATTTCTTGGCGCCCTCATTATAGTCTCAGTACTTGGGAGTAGCACGTTATCTATCCTCGCCCCTAATCTAAAATCAGCGAAAGTGCTGGAGACTGCATATTGGAGCGTGGTGCTAACTTTGTACTGTCCGCTTGGTACGGACGGGACTAGCGCCAGGAGATCTGTGTAGCCATCTGTCATTGCCACGCTGCCGCTAGTGTTGCTACTAATACCTTGATAAGTTGGCAGATTTGTAGTTGGCCTATATTCCGGAGGAATCGCCGCGCCCTCGTGATTGTCAATTATGCTGTCTAATATTGCGCGCTGCGTTGAGTCTATGACGGTGCTTGTGTACACTGTCAATTTTGAGGTGGCATGCTCGTAGTCGAAGCTGTCTATCAAAGAAGCTATTGCCGAACTTTTAAACTCTGTATCCAGCACATCTGGACTGATTTGCTTGTGATACTGTATGGCGGCTATTCGCATATTATTACCCCACTTTAATTACGGCCAGTGTTCTGTAGCCGTACATTGTGCCAGTGTTTGTTGTGACGCGCCATCTACCAGATATGGCCGTGCTGCCGTCAACGGTCAACACGGCAAAGCACACAAATGGCGTGTAATAGTTATTCTGGTCTACAAATTGGCGTATAGACCCCAATATTTTTGTGGAGCCTTGATATATGCTGGTTTCTACAAATCTGCCGGCCCCCATGTAGCCGCCTAGAAATGCGGAGCCCGTGAAAAAGCAGATATATACTCCGGCTACCGGCGTGACTGTCATGCCCTGACACAAAATATCTGATGTGCTTGTAGTAGTTATGGTGTTATTTGCTACAACTTCTTGTTTTGCAAAAGATGGCGCCGGAAGTGTCGCTACGGTCAGGTATTTTTTAGTAAATCCGTCCGCAGCATCTTCTATAAGTATTCTATCACCAGGACCGGAGCTTAGCTTGTTTGAAAAAGTCGCAAAATCTCCGGGGGCTCTTAACAACGGAGCAGGAGGAGTCTGCCAGGAAACGGTGCTTGGGCCCTGTGCAGTAAGCACTTGACCTGATGACGGCGTGCCGGCTGTGATATTTATCTCACCAGAAGCACCACGAATGGCGTTAGCCGTCTTATCCTGGGTCAATATTGGATCTCCGCCAGTTACAAATTTATTTGTAGCTGAGGGGGTGCCAGCGGTTCCCTCCAGGGCATCCACAGTGTCTACTGGTAGATACAAATTCCCCACCGGGGTATGTATAATAGGTATGGACACGAAAACCTCCCGAATCAACTAAATTGCCAACAAAAGCTATGCTAGCACTCATACAGTCATTTTTCAACCAGCACTAGCACAGCTTTTGTTACATTAGTTTTTAGTGACTCTGACTTTTACCGAGAATGACGCTGCGGCAGCACTGTTGTTTATCACTTTTACATACAGATTCTTAGCAGCGGTCGGTGACAAAAAGGCTCTGTTAAGCACCAGGGTCAAATCCCCGTCCCTAGTAGAATTCCACCGGGTTACTCTGGCCAGGAGGCTGTTTAATGTCACGTCTTCATACAGCTCAAACGCATAGTTAGTGCAGCTTGTTACCGGATTAACCGAGATAGTATTCACGTTTCCGAAATATTCCTGCATGCCCTCAGTTACACCAAGCACCACGGTCTCATTTCCAGAGGCGGCTATGTTGCCAGAGGTCTTAGCAGCATCCCAGATGGTAGGGCCTGCCGGGGCACCTATAACAGCCAGTGCGGCAGAAATAGCTTCTAGGGACATGGTCTCCCTGTCGTACGTGCCGCCGAGCTTTGTGCGGATGGCCGGAAGGTCAGAATTAGAAATCAGATTTATGGCAGTGTTTGCAGTATCCACTTTGTTTTCAATAGAAGTGGTCTGAGTTTTGACGGCTGCTATATCGTTAGATACAGTGATGTTTGCCGGAACCCCGATTTTGCTCTGCACGTCAGTAGTAGTGACGTTTACAGCCCCTAGTAGCGCTCGGTCCGCCCCGGTGAATGTGCTGCTGATTTCTTCCACAGTCACGGCTGTCTTTACCATGTATCTGGTAAGGGCGTTTTCTACAAGGGTGAACGTAAATACCAATTGCTCGTTAGCAGCGGCAGTGTGCGTCAGGCGGTAAAAGATGTAGTATCTACCGTCCGAAATTTTCTGCATAGTCACGCCAGTAGAAAATACAGACCCGTCCCAATCACCGACATTACTGTCTCGGCTGGTACCGGTCTGTGTTTCTACGTGCATAACCGGAGCAGAATCAGGCTCTTCCATATTGCCTGCGCTATCGTAGTTAGTGAGCAGGATCTTAAAATATTTGGTCTGGCCGGCCGCTGGCATTTCCAGCTCTGTGTTAAGGGCAATTACAGTCCTGGTGTTGTTCTGGATTTGAGATAGGCGCGAGTCCAGCGCAACTAGATCAGCAGCGACAGTCCCGTTAGCCGGAGTTCCGACCAGGGCTTCTACAGCCTCTACGTGGGAGGCTACAGTCCCAGAGCTTGTCTGGCCAAGGGCGCTTTTTACTGCGTCAACAGTGCTAGCCACAGTACCAACGGCGGCCACACCCATGTCGGATGCAATAGTGTCGACCACAGCCTTCACAGCATCAGACTTGGTGGCAATTGCATCTAGCCCAGAGGCCGGGCTGTCTATATCCGCCTGGATGGCATCTATCTTGGTTTCTATGTCACCAAGGTCAGTCTGTGCAGCCATCAGGTTACTCTCGATGGCCACGACTCTGGGCTGGATATCCGTGGTATCTGTAAGGACTTCGTTTAGCCCAGACTGCACAGTATCTAATTTATCGTGTGCGGTAAGACTACTGGCTGAGGCATCTCTGCCCAGGTCGCGAAGCAGCCTGATATCGGTAGTATTCAAGGGGAAAATTTCTTCGGCCATATCGGTTATCTCCTTAAGGTTAGAATGCCAGACTGCCGGCTATTCTTACATAAAAATTATTACTAGTGCCATTGTCAGGAAGGACTTGTATGGTCACTTCGTCTATTCCGTCTAAGTTTATATACGGGATTATCTTTATAACGTCAAGACGAGGGCTGTTATAAGAATCAAACTCCGCCAGCATGTCCCTGGTCTGGGAGGCTGTTTTTTTACGCCATACCCGGACTGTGAATTTAGTAGCAGTACCGCTTTCGTGTATTGCTGTTATTTGTTCTATTTTAGCTTTAGCCCAAAACGGGAGAGTGATCTTGGTACCCACAGGTCCTACAGAGATCATGTCCGCTTCAGACACTACCAAGTTTCCTATCTTGGTGTTGTTATTTATTTGTGCTAGCCAATCAGCCACGTCTACAAGCCGGGCAATAGTCTCATCTTGCTTGCTCTCTTTTGCCAGCCCGGGCAGGAAAAAACTTCGTATTTCAGCAAGCAGCGCGATCTGCGCATCTTGTTTGGAGGCGGTACTAACACCGGCCAGCGCGGCGGCGATGCCAGCGTCCGACACGGCCAGCGTCCCGTTTGCGTCAATTTTTAAGTATCTAGACTTACCAAGCTCGTCCACGCCTACCGGAGTAGCTTCTTTGTATTCCGCTAAAGTCACTGGGCCTTTTATGGCAAGTGCGGCCGACTTATCTGACTCACCAAGCATTGGCGCCAGACTACTAATCTTGACAAATGCGTTCTGTGGTGATAGGGGGACTGCTGCTTCCGTCCTGACCACTGTCGCCAGCAGTGTGTATGCCCCGTCATCCGGAGAAGTGTAGACGTTGTATTTCGTTCCGGATTTAAATTCAATGGCGTTATGAACATCCCATTTTAGAATGGCTGTGTCACCTATTATGGTCTTTATAGAAAGGTCATAGGGTGTGTAAATATTGGCCATTTAGAAGCTCACTTTCTTTTTTTAGCTTTGGCTTTGACAGCAGGCCTGTGTTCTTTTTTAGCCTCCGGCACAGCCAAGGCAGCAACAGCTATTTTTTCGATTACGGGCTCACGGAACATTTTTTCCTCTGCGGCCATAGCAGCCGCCTGTTCGGTCAAAAGCTTTATTTCGGCCCCAGACGGCTTTTCGCCATAAGAAATTTTAAAGGCCTGAATTGCCTGGGAGAGATATTCAAGAAGCTTATCGTCGCCCTTGATGCTCGTAAGCTTGGCTACTTTTTCGGCTTTTAGAAATGCATCTTTTGCGATATCTCGCAGCCGGTTTTCTCGAGACATGGCCATGTAATACTTTCGATTGACGAAAATATTCAGAGCAAAGCCTACCAGGGCCGTTAGCCAGACGACAATCGCGCTGGCAGTAAGCAAATACCCGAAAAGCATGATCGTATCTTTGTTGATAAAATCTTCCATTTCAAACTCCTTCGCTATTCAAGCTAAGCAAGGCATCAAAATCAATGCTCTCAACATACGGCACGACAACTTTTTTACGTAAGCCGGCCTGTTCTAGTTTAATAATGCAAGTACTGCCTTTTGGCAATGCTAACACAAATTGCCCTTTTATGTCAGTGTATGCATGTATTTCGTACGCATTTAGCAAAATATTTTTCTGCATGGCCGGAGCTTTTTCTACTCTAGCTGAGACTCGAATTGCATGCATACTTGACCCGGCTATGTCAGATAAATGCCCGATCACCGCGCAGGTGTCCAACTCAGAGTCAGCTGCGTGTAAAGCATTTGACATGTCGGACTCGCCTTTGTTTGTGACAGCGGTTACACGATACAGCGACAACGTCTCGCCGTCGCGGTCTAAGTATTGCTGTGTTTCCGAATAGCTATGGTAGCTATCATGCAGTAATTTTACTATACGTGAGTATTCACTCTCGCCCGGGTTCTTACGATAAATGCCATAGAATTTTGCTGAAGACAACTTAGTCCAGGTGATTAAATTACCGGCATAGGGCACTGTATCTGTACTCGGTAAAACATTGTAATTTCTTAAAATAGTCTCAGAAACCAGACTGCCAGTGACCGGATCAGTATGACTTATCACAAAGCTGACATCGAAAGGCTCCCCAGACCATAGCGGCGAGCATTTATTTTCCATGACTTCGGGCACGAGCATGTAGATTATTTTTTCTTCGCCCGGGGTCAGTACGACCGACGTCTCTGAAAATACTAATGCTTTGTTTTCCGTATGTATGTCCAGGTAACCCTCGGAACCATAGCAAATAACACGTATCTCATATTGCAGACCATTTACAAGCACGCCATTTTCCGGTATGCCAGAGATAGAATACCAGAACGGTATAGTCTCGGACGCGTCTTGGAAAGCCGGGATATTATTGCCGTTTGCGTCGGCCGCCCCCTCAACGTAATCAGGCACGCCGTCGTTATCAGAATCAGCGTCAAACATATCTGCCACGCCGTCACCGTCAGTGTCGCGACCTGGGCCACCTTCGTCTAAATTCGAAATCTCGTCTTTGTCTGCGTCGCCCGTGTAATCGTACAGCGTGTATGTAATATCAATAGGCTCAGAGATAAGTCGCTCTGTCATGGCCACGGCACGGAGTCTGAAATCCTGCGCATCTAACTGCGTGGATATACTAAAGCTATCTATGTAAGTTCTGGCCGATTGTATCAGCGGCGAGGTGCCGTCCAACGTGTATTTTATTACAGCGTTTACGTCATTGGTGACAAGGCTTATGTCTAAGCTTTTCTGTGGGAATACTCCGCCGGCAGGCGTAGCTTCCAGTGTGAGCACGTCTTCTTCGTACTTATAAAAATTTGCTATAAAATTAGAGTAATGCGTCCGAAGCAGCGTCTGCTGCACAGCTACGGCCTTAAGCATAAATTCGTTAGATGGCGGTGTAATTGGGCCTGTGTATTCTAATACACCGAAGCCAGGCTGACCGTTAAAATATAGCGGGTCTGCACCGTCTAACGTGTAGTAAATTACTGGCGCCGGGCCATCAGAATAATTTACGCTAAGTGCAATCGGCGTACGATCTACGTGGTAGCCATGTGACACCGACGCGTTCAGCATCATGGGCCGGTTAAAGACATATAAATAGCTCGTAAGCGCGCTGGCCTGACCAGAGATGCTATTTACTGCAATGGCCTTAACAAATACAATATTGCCTTTTAGATTTTCGCCACCTAGCAAAGGCCTGTCAGCGTCGTCGTATAATAGCGCCGTATTGCTTATTAACGGGTCTGAGCCGTCGAGCGTATAGTAAATTTTCGTAGCGCTATTGCCAGTATGTGTGAGCGCTATTTCCAACTCCCACTCAGAATACGTGCCGCTGGCCGTATCGTTACTAATACTTATCGGATAAGTCACGGCCGACGTGTCTATCACAATTTCATCGACAGGCCCAAGATAGCTTGTGTTATCCGGATTATTACCGGAGACACATGCCGGGTAAGCAGCCGTGCTGTCGACGAGACCTTGCGTCACGTATACGTAAACATCTGCACCCAAACTCCTAAAAGTAAGAACGGCGCCGGGCGGGCAGTAATTTATTTCAGAAATACTAATCTGGCCCGAATTGCCTGACCAGTTTAGGGCGAGATTTGTCGCTGACGATAAATCTATGCCGCGCAC
>MWCR01000020.1 GCA_002070095.1 Parcubacteria group bacterium ADurb.Bin192
AAGGCGATTTTTAAAGCCTTGGGGCCTTTAACAGCTTTCTGGCATTAACGATAATTTTTGCCAAAGTTTGTATGTCGCTATCTGATAACGAATTATTTTTTTCGTTCATATAGCTCTTAATAAAGCCGTTAAGCTTTTGCTTGGAAAGCTTATGCGTGGCTGCAGTTTTAATATGTAAGATCAACGCGTCTTTTAGCATACTAGCTATATACGCGAATTTAATAAATTTTTCAAGGTGGATAGCAATTATGCATAACGACACGCCACAAAAGTTTTCACCGGGCGAAGTTTTCTCGTTTGAAGATAATATTTACGTGTGTGTAAGTACGGTAAATCTTTCGCAATTAAAAAATAATCCCTGTCAGGCCGTGCATATAGCTAATAACAAAGACCAGACTTTAGTAAAATGCGCCTTTATAGGAAAGCATTTGGCCTGTCTGAAATTTAATTGCCGGGATGTGATTTTTTGCAAGTTGTCCAATCATGAAGAATTCCACCCGATTACAAAAGACTTACCTGCCAAAACAAGGAGATTACAAATAAAATGACGCCAGAAGTGTTTAAATCGCTAAAAGAAATATTACGAGGCATGCAGCAAAAATGCTTTGCGCGCTTTCGCCATAGGGCGTATAAATACACATGCCGGTTCTGCGGCGCCAATGCTGACACAATCAGTGCATTCATACATGCCAATTACTGTGGATGCGTGCGTGCTGAAGCGTTGATATCCGAGCTAGAAAACGCTATTAAAGGAAAGCAGCATGGCCATAATTACATATTCGCACCCTGGGTATCCCCCGGATACTGGCCTTGAAAATTCTGAAACTGTGTTAACGCCATCCAAAGCAGTGCACTTGTTAGCATGCGATCCAACCAGGTCGCCTATATTAGTCGTGAAGCGAGCGTATAATTTTAATTCATATAACTGCGCGAACGACTGCCCGGTGAGACGCTACTGCAGCGCCGCAAGTTTACTTTGGCCTAAATGCACTGTTAATCAAGATCATAAAAATCAAGTTATTCGCGTAGGCAGGCCTACTAAAACCGAAATATTAGAATACGTCAAAAAAATAGCCCTCGCAGTGAGCTCGGCCGGCGCCGGCATCTCACCACGCGATATAATAGAGCTGCTGTTAGGGCCGGCAGTCGCACAGCTAAGCGTGACAAATGGCATCATATCTATTAGTTCTGTGGCTGAGCTAGACGCGTCGGTTAGAATTTTGCCACAAACAGCCCAGGGCCAACGAAAGTTAATATTCAAGGATAGCAGCAATGCCGATAAAACCAAGCAGGATTAATTTTGCTCCGAACTTAGGTGTATTTGTCACAGCTAAGCTAATAGATACCGAAAATAACAAATGCGATTACTGCATAATTCCGAAAATAGAAGCCGAGCTAAAATCAAAGGGTCTTTTGTCCGCGGACTATTCATGTTCGGAATCATACGATTGTATGTGCGAGGACTCTAGCTTTACTGGACCGGTGCTGGAATGCGATGATTTTATATTCAGGCTTTCGACCGAATATGAGATAAATTATTACATGGGCATGCTCGCTGGCAAGGCAGCTTTACAAATAGGCAAGGCCGAAATTATCAGCAAAGTAAAGCGCATTATAAAAAAAGCAAGCATTTCCGACAAAAACATGGCTAAAAAAAATAAAGTCTCAGCAGCCGTAACGCCAAGAATATTGTAAATAAAGCGAAAGGGAAAGTAACAATGGCAAGAGTAGAAAAGCATTTGTTAGCCGTTTTTCAACGGCCAGACACCAAGCAGTTTTTACGTGTTATGGGTGCTAATTATCGCTCAGGCGTCAGCGCGTGTCACAACTGTATTTACTTGCGCTCAGATTGTCATGATGTCGTAACAGGGTATTGCAAAAGTGGAGATTACTGCAACGAGTTTAGTAACGTATGGATTGAGGCGGCCACAGCCGACGACAGCGAGGCGTATTTGCGCGAAGCTTACGAAGCCTTTTATAAAGCATACGGTCGCTGGCCTAACGACGCGGTAACAGACCCTAAAAAGCCGGCGAAAATTAAAAATCCGCCGGCTAGAAAATTACAATTAAAATAGGCCCCTCGGCCTTTTTTTAGCTAAGCCGCCATACTCTGTGCCGCGGCGCCTTGATTGCCGAAATTCTGCCAATTAAAGCCCACACGATTTTTTAGCATAGCTTCTATTCCAGTAGACTTTGCCGCCATATTAGCGTCGCCACCCATACCGTAAGCTGTATTAAAGCCGGCAAACGGATTGTTCCAATGAGATATGTTTCTAGGGGCCATATGATTGGCCAGCGTCGGCGACAGGCCTATTGCAGCCGTATTGGTAATAGCCGGATCTTTGCTGGGCATATTCCCGGCAAGCATGCCACGGGCCTGCGCGTCTGGGGCTGTCATAATTTGGCCGTTGGCCATTGTCTTAGTCGGAGCATGCGTCTGTGGCACGGCTGTTCTCGCTATGTCACGCAATGCCTGGCGGTTGGCCGGATTAGCTAAAGCCATGCGCTGGTTAATATTAAATAATTTCTGCATAATCGGATTTACCTGCGCCTGCGTAACGCCGCCGTAAGCTCGCTGTGCCTGTGCTGCCTGTTCTAACATGCGTTTTGCAATAAGTGACGGATACCCGACTGATATCGCAATTTTCTCGGAAGCGATTTTTATTAAATCCTGCAGCATGGCCTGTTTTAGCATTTTATAATCTCCGTTATTTCAAATTATGCAGTGTGTTGTGTTTAGCAGTTATTTTACCCATGTGCACAAAAGCCATAATAAATCTCCTTTAGATTACTTAAGTGGCTATTTTATTAGCCACAGGATTCCGAAAAGTTAATTCAGGTTTCGTCGGCTTGTTCTAGACGTGCTTATCTGTACCAAGTCTAGCTCTCTAGTTCAGGCACAGACTGCCAATCAGACGGAATTTCACTGAGCAATTCGGCTTTTTGTGCGTCGCTATGCACGTAGACCGGGAATTGCTCGGAAGAATCGGCCGAGAAGCGCATAGATGGCAAGCGATACATGCTGTCTGGGGTGATGCCATAAAGTGCGTTAAATAAAACCGTTGGGAGCAGGTATCTAAGAACCTTGGCAAGTATGCCCGATCCTCCCAGAAACTTTATCATTCTACCATTCTTAAGTGAATTACTCGCCATTGAAATGGCGAGCTTCCTGCTTCAGCGAGGTAACTTGCTGAAGAACTGAGGGTTCAACAGTAGGGGTTTCCTCTCTACAGGCGTGAATTTCGGCTATTCCAGCCGTATGTAAACCTATATTGCGTATGTTTATCGCTGCGTTGATATCTCTATCAAGCACTGATAAACAGTGCGGACATTGCCATGTTCGTTCTGAAAGATCGAGATCATGGTTTATATGCCCACAGACATGACACATTTTCGACGACGGTTCAAAACGCCCAATCTTGCCAAAGAATTTGCCTGCGCGATGCGCTTTATATTCCAGAAAGCGGAGGAATTGCCCCCACGCTACACTGGAAATATGCTTGGCAAGTTTGCGATTTTTCAGCAGACCACGGACATTAAGATCTTCCACGAAAATCATGCCGACTTGGTTATCATCAACAATCTTTCGTGAAAGCTTATGCTGAAAATCTTTGCGCTGATTAGAAACCTTTTGATGTTGCTTCGCAACTTTAAGACGTTGTTTGTTGCGGTTCTTAGAGCCCTTGATTTTCTTGCTCAGCTTGCGGTGCAAGCGAGCAAGTTTCTTCTCTGATTGTTTGAGCCAGCGAGGATTATCCACCTTGGTACCATCAGACAATGTCAAGAACGAAAGCAAGCCCACGTCAATACCAATAGCCTTGGCTTCGTCAAGTGTGTGCTGCATTTTCTGTGCCATGTCAGGCTCTTCCACGGTGATGCTGATATAGTATTCACCATTTTGGGTCTTGGCGATTGTCGCTTGCTTGATGGTGCCCTCGAATCTGCGGTGAAACTTGCATTTGATACCCGTCTTAAGCTTGGGAATAAACACCAAGCCCCGCTCAAAGTCTACTTTAGTGTTTTGCGGAACGCAAAACGACTGCTTGTGATGCTTTGACTTAAATCTTGGGTGTTTCGTTCTTCGCGCAAAAAAGCTTTTATAAGCCCTGTCAAGATTCTGGACAGCGGCTTGTAATGACTGCGAATTAACTTCTTTCAGAAACGGAAACTGCTCTTTCAGAGCAGGTAACTCCCGCTTGTACTCATAAAAATTCCAGGGCTTTTGGGAGTCTTTGTAGTCCTGTTCATGTTCCCCGAGAAAATGGTTATACACTTTGCGCGTGCAACCAAAGTGTTGGGCAAAAAAATCTTTATGCCCAGTATTTGGATATGCTCGAAACTGATAAGTGTTTAACATATGATATAAGACCGCAATATTTGTGCCAAAAAAAGAGTGCGTAATCATACGCTACTTTAGATTAACAGGGAATATTTACCCAGCTCCGCTGGGTAAATATTGCCTATTGTATAAAAAAGACTCGCTTTCATCTCCCCATTGAAATGGGGAGGTTTCCCGCTCGACCTCCTAAAATATTCACAGTGCAGCCTTTCTGTAAATCGCAGTTATGCTATCCACTTTTCCGTTAGATAAGCCTCAGTAATATCAATCTCTTCCGGAGTCAGTGCTCGGTCATAAGCAATGAATTCGCAAATCAAACCCGAGTGATTCAAAGTGTTTGTAGGGTTCCCACCAATGTACATCTTTGAGTCAAGCAGATTAAGACCATTAGCTGTGTCAGAACCTCTAAGGGTTTTGTTCATGCGAGTTGACCTAGCACCGCTGTTCATCATGATGGTTGTTACATTAGGTATTCCCATGCCTGCATTTAAGGTTTTAAGTGCGCTGTTTGAGTAGTAATGGTCTAGGTCGGCGCCACTATTTTGTTTCAGGCCGAAAGCCGAACCAGTAGGACCTGTCTGGCTGCCAAACGAGAACATATGTGCGCCGATAAAATTGGTGCCAGCTCTGCCAACGAAAAATACTGTATAGTTGATATTCCCAGTTGAGAATGGTTCACCGCCTACTAGGACGTCTCTGTTAAACGACAGCATTTGTTTATCTCCAAAATAGTAATCTGTTTGCACGAGAGACGGTTTTAGGGCATCGTCTGTCTGGGATGCGTGAAATTTATTGCCGGATTTGTCACGCCATTCACTCACCAGGCCGCCGGTATGAATAATAGTATCGGTATCGAATGCGTCGAACCATACTCTTGGACTAAGCGCTATAGGTAGGGCTTCGGCCAGAGCCTTGAGCATGATCTTCCCGTCTTTAATTAAGGCAGTACCGTTTCTAACAATAATATTTTTCATTGGTCTTTCTTTCTCCTTATTCACGATTAAAGTCAATATAGCAGTTATCTGGTAATTAGGCAATTAGGTAATTAGACAATTATCTGAGCTTATCCCTGTTTTCTTCGTATTGCTTTTTGATGGCTTCATATAAGGCTTTCCTGTGCGCCTCTGTTGGGTGGGACCTGTGCAGTATGCCCTTCCGTATGTCATCATATGCTACATCAAATTTCCCAGTGTCGGCTAGCGCAGCATTTATCAAAGCTGTTTCCATATTATAGGCCCTGCCCTTTCTAAGAAATTCTGATGGCCCTTCTGAGGAAACGTTGTGCGCATACAGCTCGTTGAATATGGCAGAAGGTCCGGCATGTGCAAAGGAAGGACCGCCTTCGAAATTATATGGCCCACCAGGTTGGTCATGATAACTTTCCCCGAGCTCGTGTGCCGCCGTTGTTAAGGCTTCGTCCGCGGATAACGAATTCATGGCTAGCACGGCCGCTAGATTTCTAAAGGTGCCTACTGTTCTGGGCCCTTCGCTAAAGCCGATTGAATATCCACCGCGCACTCCATCAGACAATTCTCCTCTAGCTATCCTGGCGGCGACTTGACTATCCGGGCCGCCATCCCAGCCAATATCGTTTAAAACCTTAGTAGCCGTGCCTGACGGTGCCTGCATGTCAAATCCAGCAGCGTAGTTTATGCCTGGTGCATTTATCTGCATGGCAGGAGGCTTAGGGTATCCTTTCGTGTATTTCGCCTTGTCCCCAAAAGTAACATCATAAAACTGTCCGGCCATGAATTCTGGGTCCCATGGGGGAAGTTCTGATGCTGCATCATAGTAAGTATCTATTGTCTTCAATGTAGGAGCTACTGCAGATCGTATAGCACTTAGTGGGTCCGTAGTCACTTTGTTTTTTCGCAAGGCATTTATGGCCATTGCGTTACCACGATCATTGTCAGTGACGGGCCTGGGAGCTTCTCTGGGAGCTTCTCTGGGAGCTTCTCTGCGTTCTGCCACAAATTTAGCCGCACGTTCTCCGGCATCTATATGTGCCTGACCATCCAAGTAATCTTTAGCCAGTAGCCCTCCACCGGCAGCAAGCCCCAAACCGGCCCCGACGCCAAGCATTTTTGGTAAGTTTTGTACCCAGCAAGTCAGCTATATCTCTTTTATAAAACGGTAATTTAGCGGGCTGTTTTATAAAAGGCTGCTGGACAATATTAGCCAGCGAAGGCAGCACAGAGCTATTAGCCGTTTTAATTCTAACAGCAGCGCTAATATCGCTCGCTAATTTTTGTCGCAAACTCATTTTAATTGCCCTTTCTTGCTTATCGGCCCCTTAATCTGGCCAGAAGCTTCATAAGACCTATTGCCCCCAGACCACCCGCAGCGGCAACGCCGGCGCCCGCCATGGTCGGATCTATATCATAAGCAAGGCTGGACCTGGCTTCATCTCCGACCCTTTGCCCAAGATCTCTGTGGTCTTCAGCGGTGCCACGAAGTCTTTCTTGTTTTAGTCGTCGGCCCTCAGCCGCAAGCATATTACCCAGCACATCCATATCCATATTCATGCTATTGCCATCCCTGGTAATAAGTCCCTCCCCGGCAGCGTCCACGTAGCCCTGCGCGTCATTAAGGCCTACAGGCATCGGCCTGGGCGCGGGATCCCAGTCTAGCAACCCCATTGTCCTGGCTGTTTTAGCTCTGACAGCAGCATTCACATCGCTCGCTAATTTTTGTCGCAAACTCATTTTAATGGCCCTTTCTTGCTTGAGTGCCTTGTCATACGAATCATGTGTGCCCAGCTTTTTACTGCCGGCCTTGTTATACAAAACAAACTTACCTTTTTCATGCCGAATCATAAATTTGGTCTGGAAAATCTGCTCGCGTATCCTGGCATGGCTGCCATTCTGTTTATAAATGTCTCCGGATTGTGCTTGGCAAACGAGGCTGTAATATCCGGTGCGACTTTTTTATAAGAGGCCATCATCACATCTTTGAATTCCTGCGGCAGATTTAAGCCAGGGATACTATTTTTTCCTTGATTCTGTAGACTCCTGGCCCCCTGGTCGACCACCCAGCTTATGTCGTTTTGGTTGTAGCCGTACGGCCTGGGCAGTCCCTTCTGCGGTGTGCCTAGCAAAACTCCCTTTAATCTGGCCAATAGTCCAATACTACTTACTGGCATGTTACCAGGGCTAAATTTTACGGCAGTCTTAGTCATTGCGGCAGCCATTACGTCTCTTTCTATGGCGTGTTTAGTAGCATGTGTCCTCCTAAAGGATAAAGGCCGGTTTCGGCGGCCATACGATATTATTTAAAATTGCGCATTTAATTTGCATATTTATTCTCCTAGAGCGCGATTTTTAATATTTACGGACTTGCTTACGTCATTAGCGATTGCTGTTTTTATATTCATATTCTTTATAGCCTTTAAATTTTTTATAGCCTTCAAAATTATGAATAGGCAAAGGCGCGGACTGCCATGACCGCACCGCTTATGCCTTGGTTATTAATTCCGTACCTATTAGTCTTTAGAGGGCCTGCCAACCTGACATATCTTAGGTTAAAACCACTTCCAAAGTTTACTGGGATGGCTATTTTTTGTCTATTAGCTGGGTAAGTGTCATAACTAGATATTACCCACCCATTATGCGTGTAGTTAATGGGTGAATTTGTAACGTTTAGCCTTCCCTGTGCAATAGTGCTGCCTGTTAGGTAGTCCAGATCATTTACACCAGTAACTAGCGTGTCGGTCTTCACGTTTTCAGTACCGAGGCTCCCGGCTATTGCTAGATTTACTACGCCCCCGACTGTATCTACGGCCTGCTTAGTCGTGAAATACATATCTGCGTCAGCGAACCATCCTGAGGTGCCAGCCCTCCACGCAAACCGAGATGCATCTTTCATGTTGATCTCTAACTCTATCAAAATTACGCCGATGCCAGAGATATTAAATCCGGCCACACCCCCAACATCAAAGTCATGGCTAAAATTATATGTGGCGGAGCTAGTTCCTCCAGTGCCGGGGTTGGGGATTTCGGGTATAGGTGCATACATATTGTCGGTTGATTTGGTACCTGTACCATAGAGAGACGGTGATCCGTTCACATCTGCAAAGATGCCCTTGTCAGTATCCCCCACCCCGTAGACTAGTACTGATGTTGGTACTGAACTGTAGCTGCTGCCGTCTGTCAATCCGAATGGCATATTATTAGTAAACCCGGCCGTAGGATCTACAGATCGGTATGTATAGTGCGCCGACGTGCCGTACTCAATTATGCAGCATAAGTATACAGTTTCGCCCTTTTCTATTGGGATGACTCTTGCGAAATAAGACGATGTTCTAGTCGGGCTATCATTCGGTCCGACAGAATTGGTGGGGTGGTCAGTCGAGGTAGACGATAATACCTCTGCAGATACCGCGCCACTACTCTTTTTACGAATAATACCTATTCTAGTTTTACACATGTTCGAGTCTGAAGATGAGACCGTCGTAGTGGGTACGATTATCTGAAAATAGCCAACCTGTGGCTCGGACGATACTGAGGATCTGGCCAGACCTATAAAAGTGCCATAACACGGGTGCTGCCAAACTATCTGTTGAAACAATCCAGAAGGATTGCCTATAGGCAAAGCCGGGGCCAATGGTACTACGCATGCAAAATTAGATAGCTTGTCTATTATGCCCTGTATACTGTTATCAGTTATGCCCGCATTCTTGGCATTGGCCCCGGTAATAATACCCTGCACGCTTTTATCAGTAATGCTGCCAATACAAGTAAGTTCGGCAGTTATTTTATCGATTATCCCTTGCACGCTCTTGTC
>MWCR01000021.1 GCA_002070095.1 Parcubacteria group bacterium ADurb.Bin192
CTCTGCCGAACAGCTAAAAAAGGCTTTAGACTTCTCTGGTCTCAAGGCTCCAGAGCTTGAATTTAAAGCGCCTGACACAACAAAGGTCAAATCAAGTTTTGACCAGTTGTCAGCAAGTGCTTCGGACTTTGTCGCCAAAACGACAAGTGGCTTACAGAACGCCTTTGGTTCTTTGTCGGCTAGCTTCAAGGGGACTCTTGACACGACAGCTATTGAAAGCGCAGCCGGTTCAATCACCGGTATCTTTGACGGTGTTATGAAGCAATTCAAAGACGGCAAATGGATTGAAATAGGTGCTAACCTTGACACTTCAAAACTCGACAAGATTGACAAAGACATTAAGCTCACCGTTGACCCGAAAGAGATTGAGAAAATCAAAGGCGAAGTTACAGTAAGACTCGAAGGCGCTCAGGCTTCTGGCCTGTCTGAAACTGCAATTATGATGGCTCTTACTAAATTCATCAAAGGTCAGCTATTGGCAGACGCAGCTTCTGAAGGCTTGCCTTTGGCTGTTACTAACTAAGGAGAACCAACTTGATTACCGTATTACCGACAACTGAATCAGGTTTAAATCATAGTGACTGGCGACTTGATATGCCGGGTGAAATAAACCCGATAAGAGAACGGGCGCAAAAGATTACGACCACAATTAACGGCGGGGCAGCTGTTACTATCTGGCCAAAGAACAACCAAGGTGCCCAGCAGAAGGTAACGCTTATTCTCAGTGCTGCCAAGTTTACCAGACTTGAAGCCATAGTGAACCACCAGACTATATTTGAATGGCTGGTTTTATGCGACGGCAGGCGATATACTTGTAGTATAGATTACATGGAGCCGGTATCTATCGGCGTTAATGACAAGCAGGTTCAAGTCACTTTCACAGTCACAGCTTGACAAGGAGAGCTTAAATGATAAACGTAGTTTTCTCTTATTCTTTCTTGAAAGCGGTAGCTTTCAATTCATGTAAACCAGAGGTTTAATATGATATACGGCTCGTCTTTGACAACATACTCTATTGACGCTCAGGAGAGCTTACAATGATATACGGCGGCACGTCAGCAGCTGGCAAAACAGCGAATATCAGAACAGGGTATACTCAGAAGTTTATACCTTGTCAGTTGTATTTGCTGGATAACGTTATTCAACGAAGGCTTGAGCTTAACAAGAACCTGACTTGGAACGCTTACGTTCAGGTAGAAGACCAAAGCGGCAACCTGCTTACAATCGACGAGGTTAGTTATTTTCAAGTTCAAAAGCACTTGACAGGCAACATTGAAACAGCCAGTCTGACAATTGAGAAGCCTTATCTTTGGGGTATTTGGGGTAACTCTTACCCCGAAGTGTTAAGACCCAGCAAACGAAAGTTAAAAATATATGCCGGTTTTCCCGGCAAAGAGATGTTGATTTACACGGGCAGAATATCGTCAGTAGCAGACATAAGAGGCTCTGAAAAACTTGGAGCCTTAAATATAAACTGTTCTGACTTCAGGGCTATTCTTAAAAAAGAAGAAAGCTCACAGACAGGACTGACAACAACAAGGTATTACGAAATCTACCGCCTGACAAAAGACGTGTTTGAATCGGCTGACCAGATGGTAGTTATATCTGACAGAGACGCTATTGCTGAATTTCTCCCCACAGGCGACAAATACGAAGCAACCAACCAAGCTATAACAGGTCAGCCCGCTTGGTCGATGGGAGGCGGCACTGTTGTTGTTTGTGGCAACAGGCAACAGAACGTAATAGGCAACGTATTAAAATTAACAGACGCTCATATCAATTACGCAACCAGAAGCTTTGGCGACAGCACAGCTTATAACGTTGTTAATGTTATGGGTCTGCCAACCGGCGAAGATGAAGCTGTCCAGCAAGAGGTAATTGATGCTGCCGACATAGCCAAAAGGGGCAGAGTTGTTTACCCTCAACTGATTGGCTCCGAAGTTGACAGTTTGCCTGATATGATAAGCTTCGCTCAGGAGATTATAGCCAGAAGTCTGTTAGGTTCTTTTTCAATAACAGTCCATTATATGCCGTATCTTCTGCCCGGACAAATTGTTCATTTCACCAGCAACAACTTTAACATAAGCCCAACCTATTCCAGAATACAATCAATCAGGCATCAGTATCAGCATGGGCTTTGTGCAACTTCTTTTGATTCTTTTGAACTTATTTACGCTTTGCCAGATTGAAGAGGTTTAAAAGGAGCTTATCTTGATAACTGATGTTTACGCAACAATAACAAAGGACGATGGCAGCGGCTGGTATGAGGCCAAAACTTGTCTCGGTGATATCGCTAGAGGCGTTTCACTGTTAGGTGTTGATAAAAAGCTCACAGTTAATCAGAGAGTTTCTGTTTGGCAGGTTAACGGTGAGTTCGGTGCTTTTAGCGGCTCAGGCGCTCCCTCTTACCTTTTGTTAAAAGACCCGTCGATAGCTTTCAAATACGCTCCCGCGAAAACAGTTCTGGCTTACTTGGCAAAGAAGGCTGGCAACCTTAAAAGAACTTTGGACATTGGAACAGTCACCAGCGTTTCAGACGACGAACCACCAACCGTTTTAATCGACGGCAAGAACATCGGCACAGGCCCTATCAAACCAGAAGAATTATCAGGTGGCGACACGGTTCTTTTATCTGTTGAGAACGGAGCCAAAAAGGTTCTTGGTTGGTGGGCTTGTGTTCCAAAGAAACCGACAACCGGCGTATCAGCAATTGTAATTGGCAGAATACCTTATTCAGCCCGCTGCGATATGACACTTGTTACTATTGATAACGGCGTCTTTGTTGAGGGTAGAAAAGTTGTTCTCAGACCTAAAAGCGGTGCTTCTAACACTGCCTTCATCTGGACGGTTCAGACAACTGACGCTGAAGATTATTTCTATTCTTTTGTTCAAGAGGGTAAAAACCTTGGCTACATTGATTACTCATATTGGGTTAAGTGGCACAAAACCAAATTCACCGTCGAAGAAATTGACTGGTATGAATTTAACGCACACAACCCCGGCACACCTTACAGCCTGACGGTTGATAACAAATTCTGGTATTCATCGACTTGGACTCAAACCTCAGTGTTACAGTCAGACACACTTGAAAGCGCAAAATATCCTGTTCTCAACACAGGCCCTACAACTGACCAATGGTTCCCGATAAAAGGTCGCAAGTATAAGCCTCTACCGTAAATTCAAAAAGGTAAACAATTATGGATGAACAGCCCTTAAACATAGTCTTGTTGAACGACCCGCAACAGCTCGTCTTTTGCGGCAAAGACGCTGCCCCTATAACACTGACAATAAAGAACGAAGACACGAGAGAAGCTGTCGAGGTTAGAGTCAATATCGTAAGAGGCGACCTGTTAAAACCGGCAGACCTGACACTGACACAGGACGAATTGATAGGCGGCGGTTACAAAGTCATTGACGAAGGCTGGCTGGAATGCAGACTTAACAGCCTGTCGTCTTGGGTTGCTGTCGATGAATGGGACAATTATCTTGACTTGGGCAGTTTACCGGCTGGTGATTCTGTCAGTTTTGATGTTCGTTTGAATGTGCCAAGTAATAACACTGATAACGGCAGAATGTGTTTTGCTATCATGATAAGCAGCAAGCCTGAAACACAGCCACAAATAAGAGGCGTTACAATTGACCAGACTGGTTACGATATCTATTTAACCGAAACTGAGACGGCAACAGCTTCAGTCGTTGCAGAGCCCGGTGCTGATACTGCGGTTCAATGGACTTGCTCAAACCCGGCTGTCGCTACTGTCGATATAAGCTCAGGAGTTATTACAGCTGTAGGTTCAGGCAGAGCTGTTATTAAGGCAGCTTCTAACCAGAACCAAAGGTTTTATTCGACCAGATACGTTCGATGTTCAGAGCCTGATTACGTTGCTGGCGCTTCGCTGATTCTTGATTCTTCTGAGTTGGACTCAATAATTGTTTCGCCTGCAACTTACGTGACTGAATGGCGCGACTTGAGCGGCAACGACAATCATTTATACGCAGAACCTAGCTACAAACCAAGAACCGGGCAGCAAACATTGAATTCAAAGAATGTGATTAGTTTCACAAACAGCAGGATGCAAACAGCTTTCAACGTCTTTGATACAGGCGTTAACAAGCCTTATACAATCTTTGTTGTTGCCAAGTCGTCAGCTGTTCACGACACAATATTCTTTTCTGGCACAGCTTGGGCTTCAAATGGCTGCTTGCTGGCTTTCACGGAGCCAGACAATAATATGTCTCATTCTTGGTGGGGTAATGATTTTGTAACGCCGAACGGCACTTGGAATTACACAGACCACCATATCCTGATGATGAGTTGGGACGGCTCCAACGAACGAATAACTGTTATTGATGACAACGATTTTACAGGCACGGGTTCAGGTAAAGACCTTACTGACGGTAAACTGAGCTTGGGCTTTATAAAAGACTTCTATGGTTTCGATTATGAACTTACAGGTTCTATAGCTTCTGTTGTTGTTTACAACAGGCTTCTGAACAGTAGTGAGATTGCTCAGACAAAACTGAAACTCAAGCTGAAATGGGGGTTGTAAACAATGGCTCTATTAACACCAGAACTCGATAAGATTATAGCGGAGGGTGCAGCTGCAATACCAACAACTGCCCTTTGGGAAGAGATAAGAGACCTGATAGGTTTAAACTACGGCCATTCAGGCTCAGTTGTATTAGGCTCAACAGGCGGCGTAACCGTTACAATACCTGACCAGAACACAGTTGAATACGACGTTTTCTTTTTTGTTGAAAAAGACCCGGCTGTCCCTGACGGCTCGACTGGCGAAATTAAAATAGAAGCCGTAAGTCAGACCTCCTTCAAGGTTTATAACTCAGGCTCTGACGCAACTTCAGTTCTTTATTACAGAGTTTTCAAACGATAAGGGCTACAACAATGAAAAGACTTTTATTAATATTGGTTCTGTTGCAAACTGTTTGCTTTGGTGCTGAATACGCAAAGCCGCATATTGTTACAACCAGACCACCGGCAGGAGCCAAAGTTTTATTACATTACAACGGCGACCTGACAAACTTGGTTACTGGCAGAGACTGGTATTTTGAATACGGTTCTTTGATGAGCTTACAGGCTGGTGCTGCCAAGTATGGTTCAGCCGGGCTGGAATACCAGTGGAATCACTCACTGGTTACACAATTCAAGGCAAACGCTTCTGACGTTGCTGACGTGGCTGCAATCGGGTCAGGTGACTTTATGTATGAAGCTTGGGTCAGGGTTGCTGAAATCACAGAAGCCACAACCAACAGTGCTCATGCAATAGCTCAGATGTATTTCTATAAAACCAGTTCTGATTATATGACTTATACAACGTCAGCCAGAATGATTATTGGTGATTATTCTCATTACGACTTGATTCTTTCTGGTTACACAATACCGACAGCCGGTTCTTTTCAATATATAGCCAGTAACTTGAACGTTGGTGACTGGCACCACATCGCCTTTGTTAGACTTTCTGGCACAATGTATTTATACCTTGACGGCAATCTTGTCTACAATGGAGTTACTACAGTTTCGACTTACAACCTGACAGGGTTAACCACTATCTATGATTACAGTCACACGACACCTTCTGGAATACTGGCAAAGACTCAGACCGATGACGTTATGATAACAACTGATGTTTATACTGGTGCCTTTACGCCGCCTGAAGAATTGGGCGACTTGGCTGCACCGAAAATCAGTTACGGTTACGAACGTTATAACAACTACTCCAATATGATTACTGTGCCGATGGAGACTAATGGCGGTTCAACTATCAAGAGCGTTGGGAATTACGTTGGTGACGGCATGTTTCAATACAGTTCAGCCTCAGAAGATTCAAAGTATCACAATAAATACGGTCTGAAGATGCATGAAAATCTGTCTCACGATTGTATGCTGGTTTACCCGGATGTTAATTCTTATATTCAATCCAATAACTTTACGGTTGGCTGGTGGATGAGAATAGACAAAATAGCCAGTGTGTCTTCAGCCTTGAACACCGGCTTCAACGTTTATTTGAGAAACGCAAACGGTCTTGACCAGATAAGAGTTGGTTTGATTTATCTGCCAACCGCTGACACGAGCAAGCTTGATGTAAAGATGGGAGTCAGATACAGATACGGGACTGTAAATAACGGCTTCGACACAACCGCAACAGCAACTTTAAATGTTGGTGACTGGAATCATTTTATGGTTCAAAGATACTTATGGGCTGGGAACTATTACATCGTCTTCATTGTTAACGGCACAATTCTTGGTTACGCTGTCAACATACAAGCGGCTTCTGGCTCAATGGCTTTTGCTCAGTATCTGTGGCTTGGCTGGTTCGGTTTCGAGACGCCACTGGAGCCTTATACAAAAGTAGCTGTGTCTGTTGATGAGTTCTTTTACACGCCGACAATTTTCAACATACCAAATACACCCAAGCTTACTTCGACTAGGCACGGCACGTTAACTTACAAGAATTAAGGAGACTTTATGAAACAGAGAAACAACCTGATAATTTTAACAATCGTATTGGCAATGACAGTTGGTCTGGTGTTCAGCCAGTCTTACCCGTTGCCTGCTCACATGTCGCCTTACGACCTTGCCAATTGGGTTATAAGAAACGGACACATAGCTACTGGAACAACGACACCACCAACGGCTATCGTTCAGCCGGGTAGCTTTTACATTGACGAAAGTATAGCGACTCAACCTCAGTTGTGGAGGTTTGACGGTTCTAACTGGTATATCATATCAGGCGGCACCAGAAAACATTCTGAATTACAGGAGCTTGATTACGCTTCGTCTGGTCACACTGGCTTTGCCGCTTCAACCCAGATACCGAATAACGCAAGCTTTACTTTGTCAGGCTTGAGTGAAAAGAACTATTCAAGCTTGACCAACAGACCGACTAACGCCAGTTACACTTTAACGGGCTTGGCAGAGAAAGAGTTTGCGAACCTGACAGGCAAACCAACCAACGCCAGTTACACTTTGACCGGGCTATCAGAAAAGAACTTTTCAAGTCTGACAAACAAGCCTACTACTTTGGCTGGTTACGGTATTACTGACGGGACTTTGCAGGCAAGCTTTACAGCTGACGTTGCAACTCTGGCTCTTCATATGGCTGATAACTTTGACCCACACGGAGCAACAATGACTATTACTGAAAAGCTCAGTGTTGGTTCTGGTTCTTTCACTGTTGATACTTACTCTGAAGACGACGGTGTTTACGTTATATCTGCCTCTGAAACAAAGCTGCTGGGCTACCTGCTTATCAGTGAAGTTGAAGAACACGCTGACAACGCTGCGGCGATTGCGGCTGGTCTGGCAACTGGAACAGTTTATCGAACCGGCGACTCTCTCAAAATCGTCTGGTAAAGCACAGCTGTAAAATCAACACTCATCGGTTATCAACAAAGTCTTAAATGCTAACATTAAATCAGGAGGACTCCAAATGAACAAACAACTCGTATTAGCCCTTATAATGACCGTAGTGACCTGTTTTGCTTACGGTCAGGTGCCTTCACCTTCAACCCCTATGATTATGCTGCCTGACGGTTCGACTTGGACGGGCAACAGTTCAGTTGAAATTGCTACTGTTACAGTAAACGCATTCCCGGTTTTCAAGGATTTATCGGGCGACCCGGCAACGGCTGAGCTTGACGCTGACGATAGAGCCAAAGTAAACCTTGACGCTGAAAGCATTGGTTTGCTTCAGGCTATTTCTGATTCAACCAAATCGTGCAGTCACGTTTATACCAGACTTGTAACCCTGACACCGAACGTGCCAATGACAATTACCAATGGCTTGCCTTTGGACGTGGCAAGAGAATTTATTCACGTCTCTGCCTTAAACGAAGAAGTTAATTTTTGGGTCAACCTTGGTGACGACGCAGCTATCAACGCAAGCAAACTGGTTCATGAATGGTGTCAATTCCCGGTCAGAGAAAACATTACAATCAGTTTGTTAAGCTCTGAGGCTATCAGCCTGTTCATCATTGAAGGGGGCAAACAGTAATGAATATCAAACGGCTTTTAACAATTTGTCTGATATTTGCCTGTTCAGGGTTAATGGCCGCTGAACCGGACTTCGCGCCAAGAGACCCCGGTGCTTTGAGAAAGAGCGTGTTTCGTTATTCGGGTGGTGCTGTTCAAGACCCGACCTTTATTGACAACGGTGCTGGGAATATCACAGTAAACGCCTGTAGCGTAAACCTTTGGGATAACGCTGACTTTGAGGGCTACCCAAAGCAATACGACTTTTCTGCAACTTCGATAAACCTGACTGACGGCATTATCAATTACATTGTTGCTGATTACAATAACGGTTCTCCTATTATCAAGAACACTACTAACGTTGAGCTTATTAACGAAAGCGACGTTCTGCCCGTTCTGACTATCTACCGAAGTGGGCTGATTTTACACTCTCTTAATTGGGAC
>MWCR01000022.1 GCA_002070095.1 Parcubacteria group bacterium ADurb.Bin192
AGCTGAGATGCACGGATTTACTATCGATCAGGATTATTTGAAAAATCTTAAGGCCACGTTGATTGCTAAAGTGGCTGAAATTGACGTGAAATTAAAAGAAACGCTGCCGGATGTAAATATAGACTCTGGCCAGCAGTTATCTAAAGCGTTATACGAGACGCTGGGTCTGCCTATATTAAAGCGCACTGCTTCTGGGGCAGCCAGTGTGGACGCTGATACATTGGAGCGGCTGCATAAGCAGACTAACAACGAGACGCTGTCGCTAATACTAGACCGCCGCGGCTATAATAAATTGGCTGCGACATACACGACATCTTTTATTGAAAAGCGCAACTCTATAACAGGAAACGTACACCCTAGCTTTTCTAATATAGCAACTGAGACTGGGCGCCTTGCGTGCCATTCTCCCAACTTTCAGAATTTGCCGAAAAAGGCATCAGATCTGATTAGACGGGCAATTATTGCTCCAGACGGGTACACTCTGGTATTTGCTGACTATTCTGGACAAGAAGTGAGAATATTGGCATCGGCTTGCCGAGATACCGGATTGCTACAGGCATTTAATCCGTGCTATCGCTGCATATATGCAGATAACAAGCATAAGTGCCCTAAAATTACGCCGTCGATAGGCCGCCCGGATTACTGCCAGCCAAAAGAAGTCCATAGCTTTGTCACGAGCAAAGTATTTAAATCCCAAGTCGGCGACACGCCAATATGGGAAATAGAAAAGAAGTTTGAAAAGCTCAGGGGCATTGCTAAAGCTGTGACGTTTTTGCTCGTCTACGGCGGCTCTGAAATGACTCTTGCACAGCGAGTCGGGATAACTATTGAAGAAGCCAGAAAGATATTCGAAGAATATTTCGCGGCATTTCCAGGCATTAAGCGCTGGATTAAAGAAATGTATGAATTTGCGCTAGAAAACGGTTACTCAAAAGACGTTCTCGGCAGACGCAGATATTACGATATTTTAGACCCGAACCACACGTATGAATCGTTAGACTGCCCGTTTTACAAGAAACCAACAGTCACAGACGAGTTGCGCGTAATGGGGCTAAAGCAAGGCAAAGAATATTACAAAGCTGTAATGGGCTCTTTGCGTAAGGCACAGAATCAGCCTATTCAAGGCACTGCTGCCGAAATGACTAAACAGGGCAGCTTGTTTGCAAGAAAACGATTCCGTGATATCGGCTTCAGAGCCAATATTATCGGCTTCGTACACGATGAAATCATCTCAGTATGTCCTAAAAACAAAGATCAGATACTCAAGACAGTCGAGCAAGTAAGGCTGGCGATGAGTGAAGATATCCCGTTAATCGAGAAATACAATTTTCCCGAAGGTCTTAAAATGACCGTAGGGATATCTGCCGGAGATAACTGGGGCAGCGCTAAAAAGGTAGACGCTTACTTGGACACGTTCTGAGCACCAGAGCTGCTACCTGCAGCCAGGCCATCAGAAAAGGCGGCGCCCGGGGTCTTCATGCCGTTTGCCGTAATAGGCGGCGCCATAAGGTCCATGCCACTTAGACTGCCTGGCGTGTTAAGTTTGCTTGGCCCACCACTTATGGGGGACAGGCCTTTACTAGGAGACGGCGCTACGGGCTTCAGGCTCGTGGCGTTCGTCGTTCCTTTTAATGGTATCGATTTATAAATATCTCCGAGTTTATTCGCTGCCAGTTTTGCCACGGCGGAAGTGAGCTGGCTTTTTAGATCTTGCAATCTCATGAAGGGAGCCTCCGAATCAAATCGTGATTAGTCTCATATTACATAATAATCGATTCTCTGTGATTTCTCAAACTGGAAGCGAACGGGATATTCTTGCCAAGCTTGCCCGGGAATGCTTGTTATTTAAAAATCCAGTAATGACGGATGCGGAGAACCTGGCCAGAATAAAGCGCTGGGAAGTTCCGAGATACATACCTAACATGCTGCTGATGGCACAGCCGGCAGCGCTAAATCAAGTAGGATACGACGATATACCGATTGGATATTTGCCTGAAATAAAAGAGTGGCTGATCGCCAACGTAGGCAAAGATAAAATAAAAGTGTCGGATTTGAGCACCGGCAGCGCTAAGATAACTGGGTATACGCCAGCGGCCATGATGATGTACTCGGACAAGCTTAGGCACTATCAAAATGTAATAGCCGGACAAGTATTTAAAGTTCGGCGAGCCCAGGCTATATCTATGACTGGTAGTGGTAAGACAATAATAATGTCGCACGTAATCGCAGCGCATAATATGCCCACAGTCATACTGTGTCACAGGCGCTTATTAATAAAGCAATGGGCCAAGGCACTGGCTTTTATATCTCCAGACCAAGACAAGCCTATTATTCCATACACGCTCGTATCTGGTAAAGTCACGAAAGGTAACTGCCCTATATTAATTTCGACTTTTCAATCTATAGGCAATTTCTCAGAAAAGTCTGAAAAGGCTTTGCTATCTAAAGCATACCGAGACCCTATTCTGGGAATAAAAACTGCCAAGCTGCCAGCTGTTGGGCCAGAGGGCTTGCTGAAACAAAACAGGCTAGATGAATTGGCTGAAAAGGGCTTTGATATAAAAAATTCTGCAAGGCTGGCGCTAGTTATCGACGAAGCACATATTGCTCCGGCATTCGCCTATTATAATATCGCGAACGCATTCCATCCAACAGTGCTATATGGCTGCACTGCCACGCCATTTAGGAAAGACGGCCGGCATATTTATGCTAACGCGCTATTTTCCAGCCGCACGTTCGAGACTGACCCGGAGTCAGTATTGGGCCACCTGGCCAGAATGCGATACATTACGATTCCAATAGATGGCTATTTCAATGAAAAAGAAATAATGACTGCGATCACGCATGAAGACGCCGTGATGGACGCCGCCAAAATGAAATTAGTCGTCGGGGATCCGATAAGATATTCAATCTTGCTGGAGACGATCAAGTCCGTGGCAGGGGCGGGGCTATCATGCGCCGTGATTTGCGGCAATAATATGTGGCTGACTGAGCTGCTAAAAGACGCACTGGATAACTCAGCCGTGCCTTGCCGATGTGTGCTGGGAAGTACTAAGATGCCAGAACGTGATGCCGCTATTGCTGACACGATTTCTGGTGTAAATAAAGTCTTGATTGCTACGACTACATTAGACGAAGGTGTCGACATACCGTCGCTGGATGCAATAGTATTTGCAGTGCCCTTTTCCAGTAAAATAACGGCCATACAGCGTGCCGGCCGTATAGCTCGTAAAAGCCCAGGAAAAGAACGTGGCTTCATAATTGACTTTATAGATACTGCGATACCAAGGCTCAGCGCCATGGGGTATGCACGCCGAGCGCATATAAAACGGGCTTTTGCAATAAAAGAACTGCGAACTGTTACAAGTGATAATGTCGGAAATGCTTTAGAAATACAAGGAGAGTAATTATGGTCTGGTATGACGGACTGATTCTTAGAAATACGAAAGATATCACAGAACACGGCTTGCTGCTCAGCAAGCTATACGGAAACTATCGAAAGAGCACAGAGATTCAGAACAAAATCTCTAAAAAAGAATTGTGCGAGAAGGCGAATCTCACTGACGCGCGCATGACGGCTTTGTTTAATGGCTTATTTCCAGAGATACAGAGAGCGCATATTGTGAGCATCTGCGAAGCGATTCAGGTGCCAGTAGAAATATACGACACATATGCAAAAGCAACGTCGATACCCGGCGTCGGTATATACTGCAAGCCAGTTATTGCCACACAGGCCCCAGCCGTTCAGGCTCCGGTCGCTTCTGCACCGGCAAAACCTCAGCCAGTAGCTGCCTCAAAGCCAACGACAGTCACACCTGCCTCGCAGCCAGTTCAGTCAAAGCCTGCGCCAGAAAAATCTGCCAGCAAAAATATAAAAGGCTTGACGTTTGAGAATTACGTTGAAGAGCCATTGATACTAATAATCGACGAAACAAATAATAAAATCGAGATACACCCGAACTACACAGGCAAGACGCCAGCCACAAAAGGCAAGATCGTTTTAGTCCCGAACTCGATTATCTTCGGTGGCAAGTTGGTGCCCGGCAAGGTGGTTATCTAACATATGCCTCAAAATCCCAAAGCAATGATTGTTTTCCCCACGGGACAAACAGCTTCTAAGAATGACAAATACTTCGATGTATTCAGTCAGTACATTGCCACGGAAAATATAAAGTCCTCTTTAGTCGTGTACCCAAAAGACATGACAGAGATTTTATCTAACGCAGCGTCGCTCACTAAGCGCACGTCATTAGTACCAATACCTATGGCAGATGCGTTCTCAGGTACGCGGGACTTCCCGTATGCATTGAAAATCATGTTTTCCACCATCACGAGATCTGCTACGGAAAAGCTGCATATCGTAACATCTGGCGGGACAACCAAGATAGGCAACTTGGCCGTCCTAGCCGGGAACCTAGCCGAGCGCTTTGGGCTGGAAGTTAAATATCTATGGGCGGCCAGAGACAAACACGGGATTTATCAAATAAATCCAATGCCAAGAATCATAAGAAAAGAGGCCGCTGAGTTCGACATAAAGACTGCGCCAAACGGCGACATAATCGTAGAATACACAGTCAATTAGGAGTGTGAGTAGATGGATATACTCGATGTAACTTTCGACGCTATTGCCAATACAGACAGCACTATCCCGCCAAAGACGCTGGGTAAAAACGATATATTAGATGCTATCTACACTGACATGAATATCTTCTCCATGAAGCATCCGTCAATGCAGGGGTATAGCACACCAAAATCATACGCAGCCAATATGCGGGAAGACATGGCCGGATACAAACGGTCTATTTCTGACGATGGCTGCTTTTATATAAACCAGTGCGGCAAGGCCCTGGCCATAACTCGCGTTATTGACACTGAGATACTTGAAGGTGAGTCAGCCTGCAAAATCATCCAAAAAGAATTGGCTGTGCTTGAAAAAGAAGCGCTAAGCGTAGCCAAGAAATATTATAAAGATCGCCTGGTGGCTTTTTATAAAATAGTCCCCATAGCGCAGACATACGCCAGTAACAGAAACAGATCTGGCGCACCTACACTGACGTTACCGACAGACGTGAAACACGCGGCCTCCGTGCTGCCAATGATAATAATGTTCCCGCTCCATTCTATTGCGGATTTATTATATCCATTAGATTTGAATTTGGAAAACGGCGATGCCAAGGCTGCTGCTAGGCGTTCTACGGTGCTTAATTCAAACAATTACACGCATTTAAATTTCAATGCTGCGTTTGCCAATGCCTGGATTTCGTTTGCGCACCCAGACTCAGACACGTATTTAGTGCACACAGCATACGCTAACAGAACGCATCCGTTATGCAGCTTGTTGTTTCTGAACAAGACCGTAATGGATGAATGGTTATCCGGGGATGCTTATTCGCTAATAGATTTCCTGGAAAAGAAGCCGCCAGAATATTTAGATGGCGAAGGGAAGATATTCCTGTCGTTCGAATCTTACAGCGCAGAGCCTCACAGATATACTCGTGAGATGCTGATACAAGATGCTACACGTAAGCGTGAGTTGTTAAACCGGGGATACAGCGACTATATAACGCTGGAAAGTAAAAAAGAAGCCGTCGCATCTCTGTTCGATATTAGATACAACGACAAGTCTGTATACGCCCAACTTGTTAAATATGATCATACGAACAGAAAAGATAATTCTATGGGTCTGTGTGATGATTGTCCATATAAACTGCTGTGCCTGCTAGGGGATGCCGGTAATAACAATCCGGAAAATCCTAATGTATGCCGAAGTATCGCAATCGTCCGGGGCCTTAAAGAAGCCGAAGCTGTTACCAAAAGCAAGTTGCTGCTTTCAAGAAAAGTTCCAGTAACAGTGCCTGTAGGAAGTGACAGATACCTAACCAGAAAAGGCCTGAATCTAATAGGTAATTACGCACTAGACACGGCCATGGAATCTTCCCCTGAAGACTGGCTGACGGCTAACGCTGCTATAGGCCTGATATCTGTGGCTGCCAGGGATGACTTCTTTCGTGAAAAAGTAGGAGTTTCCCGCGGAAGGATAGACATGCTTCCTGGCATATCCGGCACAGACTTCGTGGAAGAAGTGTTAGGCCTGCATGACATGCTGGATAAGCCTGTAAAAAAATATGATTTGTCCCACGTAAGAAGCTCTAATAATTCGTTAATCCCAGAGCTCAAATGTATTTGGCGGATAGACCCAACCGGGTCTATCACAGAACAGTCAAAAAAATTAGTGAAGAATCTACTTGCCTGTAGATCTATGAATAGCACAGAGTTTAATAATTCCCTTGCCAGGGCCGAAGACCTATTTAGATTTATCTTGACCAAACCAGTTACATACATGATAGATAATTCGGCGCTGGGCGCAGGCAGCCTTCTAGAAGATTACACTTTGGCGGGAAATATACAAGACCGTCTGATAAAAGATGGGCTGTATTTAAAACTAAGCAGCAAGCTGACTTCCAGTATTCCCGCCATGAAGTCCGATCTATATTGCATAGCTGCTGCCGCCATATCTAAGAACTCGCAAGACAATATTACGATTGCACAGACAAACGATGAAAGTTGGTGGCCCAAAGCCGTCTGCTTTTTAAAGGCGTGCGCAAAAAATAACCCAGATACAGTTACTGCGGCCAAGAAGCTACTGGCCTGGTACGCTGCTGTGCCGGCACATGGTGTGGCAAGAAGAGAGCCAATAGAATGCGCTATTGCCAAAAATATGCCGCTATTAGAAGAAGTTGCGGACATAATATGGAGAGCGCCGCATTTGATAAAAATATTCCCTCATACCAGCGGCAGC
>MWCR01000023.1 GCA_002070095.1 Parcubacteria group bacterium ADurb.Bin192
ACTAGCTCGGACGGCACTGGTGTGAGTGTGCTGCCTGGTTATTTCTACAACTGCATTATCGTTGGTGCTATTCAAGTGCTGGCTCCGCAGGCCGGTCTGACCAATATGGCCATGCCGGGATTCACTCAGGTATTCTATGTAAGCGATTACTTCACTGAAAAACAGCTAGACACCATCGCAGGCGGCGGCACATTTATCATTATGCAGAACAACAAATGGACTGTGCCCTACTGCCGGCATCAGTTAACTACCGACATGTCTATGCTTGAGAAGCGAGAACTGTCTTGCGTAAAAGACTTAGACTATATTGCCAAGATGGGCCGCGAAACTCTCAGGCCTTATATCGGCCGGTTCTTAGTAAATGAAGTCACCATGACCACGCTGTATAGCGTTGCCAATGCCTTTTTGCAGAAATGCAAAGACGACGGCCTGGCCAATCCTAACAGTAACCTGATCAAGATTTACGTTGATCCTAACTCTCGCGATACAGTTATCATCTGCCTGGAAATAGAACTCCCAGTGCCGCTGAACAAGATCAAACTGTTCATCTACGTATAAGGAGAGTAACAAATGGCTAAAGTAACTACTAGTTATAGCAACTGGGACTTTAATAATCTGCACGTCCAGCAGAATCTAAACGGCGGCGACTTCGTAGGTTCGCACACGATTATTCTGTGCGCCACAGGCCCGACGCTGTCCTCCATGTCTGCGTCATCGCAGGCCGGTGGCAGCGGCAATGGCACCCCGTCAAGATTTGGCACTGGCTATGAGACAACTGTCTCGGCCGATGCCGCAGGCGCTGGCTTTGCAATTCCACTCGGTGTTGTGTCAGACGTAAACCTGCAGCAGCAGCGCCAGATAAACAAGATCTACGAAATCGGCTCTAAGCTTAGCTATACTGTTAGTGCTCGCACTAGCATCAGCCTAGGCCTGACCCGCATTCTGTATCACGGCCCGAATCTTCTTAGAATGCTGTATGCCTATTATCCGGAAAGTCGCATTGGTGGCACGGGCAACAAAATGTTCGACAAAAACAAGTCGACCGACACTGCCATCCAAGAGCTTGGCCTTGACCCGGAATTCGCCAAAACTCTGCCGCAGATCAACGATGTTGCTGGTATCGATAATATATTTCTCAACGCAGCATCTGACCTGTTCTCGCAGCCGATCGGCCTGGTCATGTATATCAAAGATAACGTGAAAAGCGACGTGGCCGCAATCTTTATCGAAGACTGCAATCTCGTGGCGCACCAGTTTGGCATCTCTCAAAACTCTGTCGTAGTTGCAGAAGGCGTTCAGCTTACTGCAGACAGAATCCGGCACTTAAAAGTCAACGTAACCTCAGTCTCTGCAGCAATATCTCCTACCGTTTAATCACTCCCAAAGTTTTAGCGGCCCTTAATTGGGCCGCTTTTTTATCTACAAAATATTGTCACACGCCTTTTCAATGATACTGGAAAAAGCCTCCGGGCTACTCCTGAAATCTTTCCAAAAGCCTTCTTGCGTAATAATCACTGCCTGGACTTCCGGGACTACGTCTACATGAAACACTCCCGGAATATTGCTTTCTGACAGGCCCTTCTCAATTTCAGTCACAAGCCTGGCTATTTTTTTGTCAACGACCAGGCTGGAAAATCTGGCCTTGAAAAATATTTGAAACTCTAAGTCATCGCCAATGTCAGGCGACTCAAAGCGCCAGGCGCGGCCGTGCTTTATGTCTTTAGTGACCTGTAAATCTGGAAACAGCCAAGACTTGTCACCAAGCATTTCTTGAAGATTAATATCACTCATATCTACTCCTTTATTTCAGCCTGCCTAAAGACAAGCCAGTTAGAATTAAATTAAATATGTTGGCGCGCCTAGCACGTCGGTTTGCTCTGGCATTTTCAGCTAATAGCGCGTCTTTGTCATCAGCAGACTTATCCAGCTTATCGGCCAGCGACATTATTTTCTCCGTAGCTTTTCCTACCTGATCGATCAATAATTCAATGGCAGCACGCTGGCCCTTTAGCTCACTGTTTTTTTCAGCAATAATAGCCTGGCTGGCTTTCAGATCTTCTTTAGCTTTTAAAAAGTCGTCCAGCTCTGCACGGCTTAACAAAAACGCTTCCGTAGCTAATGGCTGGCTGTTAATCTTAACGCCTGTGTATAAAATCTGCAGACCTGATACTGGCATAGCTAAAAAAATCAAAGCAGCAATAAGACTAATTTTCAGGAAAGATTTCAGTGACATTGTAGCCCTCCTTGGTTAAAAAGCTTTTAAGCTTATCAGTGTCTGCGTTCTGTATTTCGGCTTTCTTTGTCTCAGTAGTAGCCTTTATCTCGTTAATTACGGCCTCGTGTTCTAGCTCAGCTTTAGCGACGTTACTCGCTACGGTTTCTGTTACAGACGTTACGGCAGCTGCCGCCTTTTTGCCTTCGTCTGCGGCTTCTCGATCCGTGTCGCTGCTAGACACTACAACAGTGTTTTCTTTTAAAAACAACCGCCATACTAGCAGCGCTACGAAAGCAATGCCTACGATAGCAGTAGCAGCGATTAATACATAAAACAAAATACTATCTTCCATTTTCAACTCCTTAGGTAAGTCGGTACGTATACGTCCAGGCCGTAGAAATCTATCACGTCCTTAGCGTGCCTCTCGATATAGATGCTGGCGGCAATATCTCTGACGCTAGCCCCGGCGCTGCCCTGCGCTTGCTCAAAAATTAGCATAAAGGCATTGTATATATTAGTGCTATTTATCCAGGCATTCAGGGCCTGGCGCTTTGTCTGCTCTATTTTTTCGGCGGCAGCCACGTCGTCTATGAAAGTCTTGAGTATGAAATTATCAGTGTCTGGCGGCGTGACTGCAAAGCTGCCCTGGTAGAAAGTGCTGTCCGGAGTACTTACAAAATTATGCAGGACGCCGTTGCAATCATAAAGTGCAGTCAAGTCAGTGTAGCCGACTGGTGGTGTGCCTGTTAAGTTTCTGAGCGCCACGCCGTCAGATACAAACCCAGAAAGTAACCCGTATTGCTGGAGGGCCATGATAATCACCCGCAGCATATTTGTCTTTTCAGTGAGATCACTGTAATATGCGTTTATTTCCTGCCTAAGATCAGTTAGTAAATCTTCATAGAATGTTCTCGTAACTGTCTTATTGGGCTCTGGCAAATCTGACGTGGCCGATATTATGTGCCCAGAAATACTGGCAAGCTTAGCAAATACAATTTCTTTAGCTAAAAGCATTTTCACTCCCAAGTAAGGCAGGCGAGCCGGCCATGTGACCGACCCGCCTTAATTTTTAATTTGCACCCAGTTTGTTTAATTCTTCAAGCAAAGCTTTCGCCTCAGGGTAGCTTGGATGGTTAGCATTCCGTGCCTGGAGATTCTTGCTAAGCCATTTTACACTCGAGTATCTGAAGCACGGGACGTCCATGAATTTGGTCAGCTTTTCCAGCTGCGCCTTGAGCTCGAGAATTTTTTTGGAATTATCAGTGGCCATTATTTACTCGTGTCTCCTTCGCCTTCAAGAAGCTTTGAAATTTTCATAAGCACATCCCTGGCAGGCTTGGTAGTGTAATCGTCGATGGAGTCTCGCTCGTGATCTACGGTCATCACAAGATCGTCCAAGACACTCTCTATTTTTTTAAGAAATTTCTGAGGGATTACAAGTTCTTTCATGACTTTTCCTTAGCTGGGATTGCTCTCACTATTTCATAGCATAAGACGGCAATTGGCACAAGTACTTTTCACAGATTTTATCCCGAGATACCCATCTCAGAATACCATCTTTGAAGTGACCATAGACATAATGCCTTATCAGGCTTAACTTATACGCCAGATTGCTGCTGGCTTTTAGCATAGCCTTTTCTGCAGTAGGCGCGTCGGCCAATGTTAATACCGACCCTTTGCCAAATTCTGCGTTGGCAAATTTAACTGCGCTATTTACCCTTACTTGATTTTGGTTTAGTGGCATTTGGTTTCTTCCCTGTGGCTGTTCCAGCCGTTTTATCCGTTTTAGCTTTGCGCCAGTGGTCCACGCGGGAGAGGCTCAATGACGACTTATACAGCCTGATAGACACGTATTCTTTCATGTCCAGCATCTTGTTAATTCGCTTGTCGACGTAGTCCCTGATTGCAGCATACACCGCATTTAGCAGCCGGCCATGCAGGAGCCGAATTGCAAACTTACGATCCGACTTGTCATTAGGATTCTTTTTGCAAATTGCCTTTAAGTTCTTAATTATGTTTTGAAAGGCCGTGCAGCCTTGGCTGATATCCTTGCTATCAACTATGAGAAGCATAGTATTGCCGTTTTCTATGAGCTTGACCGGAATATGCATGAGCCGAGTGTCGTTGCTTCTCGGCAAAGTGTCATATAATACTGCAGTTGGGACTCTGATATGGAGCGCATCATAACAAACCGGCTTAGCAGTTTTGCTAAACGGCTTGGCTTTTTTTGTTTTTGCTTTTTCAGTCATAATATACCTTTCGTTAGAGAGAAAGACCGGAGCGTTATGTTAGCCACAACGCCCCGGTCAGGAAACAAGGATGCATTTAATCTAGCACGCGTAAGTTCAGTCGTCAAGGGAATGCTTTGTCTTGCAACACCGCCACTAAACCCACGGCACTAAGCCATGCTGGATTAAGCCCAGGCCGGAACAATGCTTTACTCGGCTAAGCCGCACATTGCCATTGCTAAGCTAAGGCCATCACTGCGCCTTTTACGGCGAGGCTAGGCTTTGCTACGCCCGCACCTGGCCATACTGCACAATGCCGAAACGTTGCTATGCGAAACTATACGATGCTTCACCGAGACAATGCAGTTCTTTTCCACAGAACACACAGCCACAACGTCGCAACAGCCAGCTATGCTTTACCATAGCGATACTGTGCCCTGCTGCACTGCGCCAAAACTGCACCCAGCGCTGCTCTGTTATGCCACCACGTAGCGCAGCATAATTGAACAATACGATACTCTGTCACGCCGTAACAGCGCTTCGCAGCGCATCTCCTTGCCTTACCACTGCTCAGCTTCAAAATGCTTAGCTCGGCCATAGCCTTGCTGTGCCTCGCACCGCTTCGCTCCACCACAACGCGACTTAACCGCGCATTTCTGTACGTCGCCAAGACTGCGCAATACAATACCAAGCTTCACCTCGCCGTGGCATGACAACCGCCTTACGAAGCACCACTCCGCTTCACCAATACTTTACTTTGCTTTGTTGGTAAGTGCGGGTGTCGGTCTTCGGTGGTGTCTTCTTCGGCTCCGTCAGCGTCCACAGATGCTGTAGAAGCTTCGCCTTTGGCTTTACGTCCGCGCTTTGCTTTCGGTTTGGCTGCGACAGCCGCGGCGTCGGTGCTGCTGCCGGCATCGGCAGTCATGTTATCAGAAACACATTCCCAGGTGAATTTTCCATGACCGGCGTTGCGCCACTGGCCCAGGCCGTTGAATTGGCCATAGCTGAGCCAAAGCGGGATTTTATCACGCAGGCCCTTGTCCATGATCTGAATCGTAAATTCGATATAACTGCCGGCAGGAATTTCTTCGCTGCGGGCGATGGCCACACGCTCACCCTGAGGTGTTTGCACGCGAATAGGCCGTTCGCAGATGCCTATCTCCGCATCAGCAGGCACAATTACCGGAATCTGCCGTTCTTTGATAAATACGTTTGTGTCGACGACGCGCTTGTGCGCAGACATTTTGTACTTTGGAACGCGGTTCAACGCACCCTGAGCTGCTTTGAAAAAGCCACGAATCATGTAGTCCCAGAAAATGGGTCGGCCGTCTTTGTC
>MWCR01000024.1 GCA_002070095.1 Parcubacteria group bacterium ADurb.Bin192
GCAGCTGAATCCATCGAAGCTTTATGCGAAGTTGGGTCAGCGGAGTGGGAAGGCACGAATCCACTGAGTTGCTCAGTGACAACCGCTACCCTCGCCCGAACCCGGGAGAGGGCCTCCCCGCAGTTCTGCGGGGAGGGGTGAGGGCCCGTTCCTTCTCGGTGAAAGATGAGTTAAATAAGTTGGATCCCCGCGTTCGCGAGGATGACGAAGGTTTGTTGACGTAGGACGCGATGGACGTTATGGACGCGAGGTACGTTATTTCGTAAACAACCCTATAAACAGTTGCCAAACGATGGTTAAAGCATCAGTTGTGCGGTTGCCTTTGCGTAAGGTGTCGGCTGTATATTTGACGTGAATGGGAACCTCCACCCAGCGCAGACCGGAGCGTGTGACACAGCGCAAAATTTCCGAAGCATGAGCTTTGCGGTCTTGTCTGAAATTGATTTGTTGAGCCGCGGATGAAGTTAAGGCGCGCAAGCCGCTTTGCGGGTCGGTTAGAGAGCGCGGAACTCCCAGTGCCAAAGCATTGAACCAGCGTCCGGCCTTAAGCAACCAACGCCTGACGAGCGGCATGCCCGTAGGATCTATGCCCATAAAACGCGAGCCCAAAACCACGTCCGCCTGATTTTCCAAAATGGGTTTTAACATGACCGGAATATCAGCCGGATCGTGCTGTCCGTCCGCGTCCAGATGAATAATCACATCAGCCCCCAGTTTAATAGCAGCCTTGGTGCCGGTTCTGAGGGCCGCGCCTTGTCCGCGGTTAATCTCATGCCGCAAGACCGTCACGTTTGAATTTTTTGAATCTTCCAGCAAACGACTTTTGGATCCGTCATCAATCACAACCAGCCCGTCCACATATTGCAGGCAGGCTTGTATCACATCTTTAATCCGAGATTCCTCGTTGTAAGCCGGGATGACTCCAATGACGCGCATGGCTTAATCTTAGGTAATCCCCGAGCAAACGTCCAGTTAGTTTAAGGGCGCGATGGGTGAACCGCCTTCCGCGGTCTGTTGAGGCGCTTGGACCGCGGGATTAAAACTGGCCATCAACAAATTTTTGTGCGCCATGGTGTAATCAATAATCCCCTTCAAGCCTTCATCCATTCTGACGAGCGGCATCCAGCCCAATTTTTCTTTAGCTTTGGTCAAATCCGGCAAGCCCAAAGGCGTCATAAAAGTCAGCGGAGGCTGAAACACCACCCGGCTGGTGGAACCCGTCATTTCCAAAATACTTTGCACGATTTGCAGAATCGGCTGATCCAAGTCACTGCCCAGATTAACCGCTCCCAAATCCCCATCCGCGGACATGAGCTTATACAAACCGTCTACCACGTCCGTCACATAACACAGAGACGTGCTGAAAGTCTCATCACCGTAAATTTCTATATCTTTGCCGTCCAAAGCATTCAAAATAAAGTCAGGAATCATTTCGCCGGAAAACAACCTTTCGCGCGGACCGTAAGTCCTGAAAATGCGGGCGATTTTAACATCCAAACCATGCACGTCATGATAGGTGCGGCACACGGTTTCCGCGAAACGCTTGCCTTCATCATAAGCCGAACGCGGTGAATGCATATCCACACAGCCGATTTCCGATTCTTTGAGCAGATGATTGTCCGTGGGGCGGGGGCCGTAGACCGAAGACGAAGAGGCGTGCAATAACTTGGCTTTATAACGCAAGGCCAAATCCAAAACATGTTTAATGCCCAAACTATTGGCAAATAAAGTCTGCATGCGAGTTTGCTCAAACAGCTTGGGATTCATGGGGCAGGCCAAGTTGTATATTTCCTGAATGCCCTGAAACTTGATTTTAAATCTTTCCAGCTCCGGAAAAAGCTCCGGGTCAAACGGCAGACTGATGTCCTGCTTGATAAATTCAAACTCCGGATTCTTGAGCAAGAACTCAATATTATTCAAGTTGGATGAAATCAGATTATCCAAGCAAATAACTCTGGCGCCTTCGGCCAGCAGTCTTTCGCACAGATGCGAACCAAGAAAGCCGGCGCCGCCGGTCACCAGGATATTTTTTTTATCGTAGACAGCAGGCATAAAACTACAATTACGAATTACGAATTAATTAGAAAGTTACCAGGTTTTTATTGGAATTGGCGTAATCAACCATGCGTTTTAAGCCGTCGTCCAGACGCACCAAAGGAATCCAGCCCAAAAGATCTTTGGCTCGGGAGGTGTCGGGCAGGCCCGGATCTATGTATTGATGGACATGCGGTTCAAAACGCACGCGCGAATCAGAACCCGTGATCTGCAGTATTTTTTGCGCCACGTTGACCAAACGCACTTCTTGATCCGAACCCAAGTTGACCACCGTGATCTCAATAGGCGACTGCATCAGGCGGATAATACCGTCCACAATATCTTGCACAAAGGCCAAAGACACCATGGTCTCTTCATCGCCGGAAATCAAAATATCCTTGCCGTCCAAAGCATTTAAAACCATGTCCGGAATCAAATTACCGTCAAAAATTTTCATGCGCGGGCCGTATGTCCTGAAAATGCGCGCGATCTTAACATCCAAGCCGTAAACATCGGCATAAGTCTGTAAAATAGCCTCGGAAAAACGTTTGCCTTCGTCATAAGCTCCGCGCGTGGTCAGATGATCCAAACGGCATTCGTCCGTTTCTTTGACGGTTCGACGCGTTTCCTCGCCTCTGTGCCCGTAAAGCACGCCGGACGAAGCGTATAGTACTTTGGCGTGATTGGCCACAGCCAAATCCAGCACGTGCTTGACTCCGATGGAATTGGTAAGCACGGTGGCGATTTTATAATCATCAAAATGCCTTTTGGAAATGGGGCAGGCCAGATGATAAATCTCTTGCACGCCCTGATAAGGCAGTTTAAATCTTTCAAGTTCATGATACCGGCTCAAATCCAAAGGTTGAGTAATGTCGTGATTGATAAACTCAAAATGCGGTTCACGCAGCAAATGATCGATGTTGGCCACCGAGCTGGTGATGAAATTATCCACGCAAATCACGTTGGCGTCTTTTATCAGCCGGTCGCACAGATGCGAACCGATAAAGCCGGCGCCTCCGGTGACCAAAATATTTTTTCGTTCAAAATTAGATCCTCCTGCCATATGGTTCGCATTATACCGAATCAACACCCGAACGCACAACCGCGCGCCATATTCTATGCGGTTCAGCGTGAAAAGTGTAAATCCGGTGCATGATAAAAGTAAAAATTGGAATAATTAGATTAACGCCCGCCAACACCCACAAATCAAAGATGCGCAGGGCTTCGTGCCCCAGCCAAAACAAGCCCGCGCTCATGGCACTGGCCATCAAAGCCACCCGAACATACCGGAAAGCCGAACCTTTGGCCGTCTCTTGTCCGCCAAACGTCCAAGCACGATTGCCCGCATAATTGAAAATCAAGGAATATAAAACCGCCAAAGCATACAGCAGAGTCGGATTCATATCCGCCATCAGCCAACGCGAAAAGATAAAATACAAAACCGCCTGAATCAAAAAAGTGGTCGACCCTATGATAACGAACTTGATCAATTTTTTTATCTCACGCGCGGAACGGCCAAAAAACATAATTCTTTATTTGGGCCAAGTATCATAAAACAAAGCTCCGGGCACATCGGATTGAGCCTTGCCCAAAGGCGCGTACCGCCACCAAGCCACCGGCACTTCAAAGTCCACCACATCCAACAAGCCTTGGCGCTCCAGCATATAAGTCGGCTGACCGCTTTGCACTAAAACCACCACCTCGCGTCCGTCATCCGACCGGCCTTGAGACATGACCAAGCGCCCGGGATTGGAGGTGTTGATATCCTGACTGTCGCTCAAGCCATAGTCGCTCAAAATATACAGCTTGGATACGGGCTGTTCTTTGGACAGCAAGGCAAAACCCTGAATCGGCCTTTGCAAACCCACGGCCATATTACCCAAAGATATTGTCGCGTCAGCCAAATCCAAAGGCCCGTCCAGCAAACCATCCAAGGTCAACTGCCATAGCCGGTGACCTTGAGCCTCGGTCAACAAAACCTCATCCCGTCCGTCCGCGTCCACATCTTGCGCGGCCAGTAAGACTCCCCCCTTAATTTTGTCGTTTGCATCGGCCGCCGTTTGCCCCGCGGCCAGTAAGACTCCGTCCAGACGATAAATCCTCCAAGCTCCGGTTTCGTCTCCTTCTGAGCTGACCATAACTTCGGGCCGGCGATCTTCGTCCCAGCGTACAAACGAGGCCCTGATCCCCCGCTTATCACCCGGATTGCCGACCGGCACAGTAAACAAAGTCTTGCCCTGATCGTTCACCACCCAAACCATAGGCGCTTGATCGGCGGCCGAAGCCAACAGCTTCCAAGGTCCGTACAGCTCATCATCCTCTTCTGCCGGACTTAAAGCTCTTTGCGCGTCCAAGATGCCGGCGCCCAAACCTTGGCTGTCCACTCCGATTTCAAAGGGACGAGCCGAGGCCATGATTTTGCGTGCAATTTGTTCACCCGTCCAAGCCGGATGTTGGGCTTTAACCAAGGCGGCCACACCGGAAACCAAAGGCGCGGCCAGCGAGGTACCGCTCCAAGTATCATAACCCGGCACTTCCACCCGGTTGCCATCCGCTTCATAGGTGGGACGAGCCGCAAAAATACCATGCCCCGGAGCAGAAATGCTCACGCACGAACCATAATTACTGGTTTCATGCCTGACACCTTGCGCATTCAAACCGGCCACCACCAAAACGCTTTCATCGGCTGCTCCTTGATGACAAGAAGGATACAAAGGCGTTGCATCCAAATCATAACCTTGGCCCTCATGCCCGTTGCCCGCGGCAATCACCACCAGCACCCCTTGAGCCGTGGCTTCTTTAATGGCTTTGGCCACGTCCGGATCTTCTTCCTGACCCTCCAAACTCAAATTGATGATATCCGCTCTGTTTCTGACCGCGTAACGGATGGCTTGAGCCAATAATTCAGTTCCGCCAAAACCATCTTCGCCCAAAATCACCAAAGGCATAATCTTAACCTTCCAGGCCACGCCCGCCATGCCGATATCATCATTCCCACGGCCGGCAATCAGCGAAGCCACGATGGTGCCATGCTCCCAAGCGCCCGTGTCCGCCACGGTTTTGCCCAAAGGCTTGATTTGATTGTTGCCGTCCGCAAAATTCCAGCCATGCAGATCGTCCACCAAGCCGTTACGGTCGTTGTCTTGGCCATCAGCCTTTTCATCAGGGTTGTCCCATAAAGCATCTTTCAAATCAGGATGCGTAAAATCGATGCCCCCATCCACCATGGCTACTACAATGTCCCTGGTAGGCGTGGCCGATGACTGCTCCAGCATGGCCCAGGCTTGAGGCGCGTTGATAAATTCCAAGCCCCATTGCCGGTTAAAAAAAGTATCATTGGGTATCAAAACCTCTTGCTCCACGGCCAAGGCCGTCAAAGGCCCGCCAAACGCCAAACCCACAGCCAAAACAGCTGTGTATAAGTATTTATTCAACATGCATATATGTTAGCATGGACGTACTTAACGTACCTAGCGTCTATATTCACAAAACATGTAGCACGTAGCATGTAACAAACGACCCGTCGTCGCGCGTCAAGGTTCAATCCCCCTCCTCAGATAGGAGGGGTGAGGGGTGGTGTTGAAGCTAATAAACCCACCCCTTCCCTCTCTTAAGGTTAAGAGAGGGTGAAGCCTCCATGAATTCATGCCTTCACACCGCTGACCCAACTTCGCATAAAGCTTCGATGGATTCAGTTGG
>MWCR01000025.1 GCA_002070095.1 Parcubacteria group bacterium ADurb.Bin192
ATCACATACTCGGCTTTCAGATCGTCTATGCGTTCCTGCAGCCGCATTTTGTTGGCTATTTTTTCTCTAGTGGATAGCACACGCTTGTGCGCGTCAAAAATATTTTCCTGAGTCTTGGCGACTTTGATTTTAAAATCGTTAGTGTCGGGGCTGCCTAAGTCCGCTAAAAAAGTCGGGGCAGTCTCGTACTCAGGGGCAAATACCGAGCTGTCTTTAAGACTGGCGCTTTTCACAAAATAATTAATATCTTTTTCAGAAGCTTCTTTCACTGGCTTTGGCTCACTTTTTAGATTTAAATCTGCCAGGACTTTTCCGGAGTCTGCCAGCTCAAACTCAAAGCGCCTGTCAGAAGCAGCGGCCATTTTATTTAGATAAGTATCCAAATTGGCAGCTTCACAAACGCGAGATACTTGATTGGCGTTCAAGCTATGCTGCTTAGCAAGCTTTGAAATGCTTTCGTTTAATGGCGTGCCTTTTTCTACAAAAGCCGCCGCAGCTGTTTTTCCCAGCTCTTTGAATAGCTTGTCACTCATTTCAATTTCTCCTGGTTAGATCGCTGATGCGCTTGCTTATCAAAACAGATATATTGAGAACAGCAAATTTAGTCAACCGCCACGCATATAGCTGGCATAAAATACCGAAGCCATTTTGCCTATCATGCTAGCATGGAATGCGTCGTCTGGCAATACGTGATCATAATACATAGTCCCGACTCTTGAGAAGTCGATATACACTGTCGTGAAGTCGTCGCAAAACGGCTTAAAGTCATCCCACTTTGGGAATAAAACTTTCTGGCCTTTTATCTCATGTATAAATTCAGACATGCAGCGAGTGCGATGAAATGTGATTTTAGAGTCGTCTACTTCCGGATCCCATTTCATTTTTTCTTTTACGTTACCAGAAGCATTAAACTCAATCATAGGTGTTTCACCGACTAAGTCTTTTAATTCTGCATTGTGATAAAAGCCGGCGCCATGGTCTACACCGACAATATTTACTTTGTGTATTTTGGCGAGCTTGGCCACTTCTTGAACTTGTTTTCGGGGGTCGCTTTCCCGGCCTACATACTTTTTCATCCATATGATCTTGTAAGTGCCATTGGCCATTAAACGCCCAAGCGTTGCTACAGTATACCCGGTCGGCAAAAAGCCTTTAGCAGCGCCCATGCTATCTTCACCGTGCCCCCAGTCTACGCCCATAGCCAGCACGCCGGTATTCTGCGCGCCGGTATGCGGCAATGCATTAGCTTCCTGAGTGCAGGCATTCCGCAAGTCTAGTTCAGATAACGGGTTGGCGCCCACGTCGAAAGGCAGCGCCAAGACTTCGTTGTGAAACTGATACGTCGGATAGGTGTTATATTTATCCAGCATTTCTTCCCAGTCTACGTTAGGGGATAATAACTGGGGCAGCCTAACACCAAATAATCTCTGCGCAGCTGGATCTGAGTTAGTAGCCACCCATTCTCCGTGAAAAGGCGGGCCAAGAATGCCGCTGCATTTTTTACATACTACGCCAGTTCTTCCAACATTTTCTATACCTAAAATGTTCCATTTGTTGCAGTGCTGGCATTTGATGATAAATTCATGCTTGGTGCTTTTTTGGTAAAGCTTGTTAAGTGTGTTGTTAAACGTCTTCGGTGTGCCGGCATACGATCTACGTCTAAGTTCTGGCTCACTACCGGACAAGACTTCGTCTATAATACCGACGTTATCCCAGATAATATCCTGGACTTCGTCTAATATGACTTTGTGTGCGGATATACCGCGAATTGAGTCGGCGCTTAAGTAAGCATATCTCAGAAAGCACTTAGAGTTATTAGCAAAGCTTTTATCGAAAACGTTAGACACGCTGTCGGAATCCATCATTAGGGCTTTAAATACCGGCGAGTATTTTATTACCGGCATGAGCTTGTCGGTTGAGAACGTGCGAGTCTGCTTTTCTCGGGGCGTCACGAATAACGTATTCGACCACGGAATTAGCAGCGCATCGATAAGTATTTCGTTGGCGAGTGTGGTCGACTTGCCCATCTGGCGGCCCATCATGTATACCGAGCTTCTCTGGGGCTTGTCGTATATAAGCCGGAACATTTCTCGCTTTTTAAAGCTGAACGGCTTGCCTTTAAGAGTGAATACTCTTTCTACTAAGTCAGACCTCCGCATTACACTATCTCCCGGGAACCATTCATGAAGTCGTCCATTGTGTAGCCAGTATCATGCGTCTCTAGCTTTAGCTCTTCCAGCAAGCTTCTAAGAACGTCGTTATCTGTGCCTTTTTTGTTCATCTTATCGAGCCTATCGCCTATCTTCATAACTGCGTAGGCTACTTCTTTTACTTCACCGACAGTGGCTTTTCGCTCCGTCATTTCTTTATATTTCAGATAAATATCCGCCAGCATCTCTTCTAGGATTAACGAATAATTAAGCTTTAGCGACGCGCCGACAGATTTGGCAGCCGCTACCGGATTTCCAAATAAAAGCTTTTTGATATTAACTGATAACTGCACAGAAGGCAAGTCATCGACTGAACGTTTGATTTGCGCCGTAGTTAACTTTCTGACATCCCAGAAAGAATTTATTAGAAGTGCAAACGTGCTGACAGATATTTCTCGACAGAATTTGCTATTAAAAGATTCCGCTATCTTGTCTGGCGTCATAGTTGGGATAGTTGCCAGGACTAGTACAAATTCCCTGTATTTCTTGACTGACAAAATATCCCAGCACTCAACCCAGGCCTGATTGTTGCTACCATCTTGATGGGCTAAGTACATGCTGGCTTCGTATTTGTCCGAAATGGCCGCCCGCTCTTCGTTGGATTGCGCTGCTGAGTAATCGGCCATATCCTGCTGCAATTCTGGAGTCATTATGTCCAATATAGTATCCAAAGCCATACTCCGGACTAACTGCAGCTGTCGCAAACATCCGATAATACGAGATGGGTCTCTGCCGCGGAGCAAAGACCCATAAACATAACGTCTGAATGGATAAGGAAACATTAGATCCCTTCCCGGAATACCGTCAGCTCCCTGATAAGATTATCCAGAGCTTCCATCGCGTTGCCCAGAGTCTCTGCGTCGACTATCTCGTTCCCAAGTCTAACGCTGGCCATGAGCTTAGCCATGCTGGATAGCGCCTTTTTGTACACAGGCAGCTGTTCGTAGAATTCAGCCGGAGTCTCATCATCAAGATACTCTAAAGAGAGCGCAGAGTCAACACTCTCTTCGCTATCCAGATATGTAGCGACTTTGACCCAGTTTACCTTGGCCAGTTTGCTTCGTGTACCTTTACTAAGAATAGCACTGGCTTTCTTTTTCAACGGGATAAACACGATAGACTGTCCAACTTCTTTGGCTTCTGCGGCAGTCTTCTCTGCATCAGACTTTCTGACACCAAAGCTATCAAGATAATATGGCAGTGCGCGGCTATCGCAGACTATATTTTCGCTGGCAGCCTTGATTGCAAAAGTATCCCCGCCGCGAAAGATAATTTTCACAGGCTCGGTTTGAGATGCTATTTTATTAAAATACTCACGCTTGCTGCCGAGAATATTTTCATTGTGAATCGTGGCTACTTTGTACAGAATAGTATTCGGCGCCAGGTAAGTGGGCTTTACGTCTTTCGGAAGCAGCCCAGAAAAGTCGCCTGCGGTTTTTTCTTTGTCGAATTTGCTGAGAATAATGCCTACAAACATATCGCCAGACGACTTAGTCTTGCCAATAATGGCCTTACCAATTGGCAGATTTACGACTTTGTCGACAGTGATCGGCTCGAGATAATCGCTGCCTGAGTTGGGCATAATCTCTTCGCCGGAAATCAGATCGTCAGGGGACTTGCTTTCTAACGAATCGGTAATTTCACTTGCAGGCATTTTAGAAGGCACGCCTTCTTTGTCTGCTACGTCATGCAGCAGCCCGCCTTTGCCGAGACCCATGAGTGACTCGGGGCCTTTGACTTGCTTAATCTTAATGACCATAACAGGTGCCACGCTGTCGCCGGAACCACCCATAAAATTAAACATACCCGGGCCAGACACGCGTTTAAACATCTGATCCAAGATGCCTTTAATACCCCCCATGCCGAGGCTGGGGATGTTTTCGTCATCGTCAGAATCTAAATTAGCAAGGGCACAGGCGCTACCGGTTTTAATAAAGTCTACATACTGCTCTGGCATATGTCGCTTCACGAAAGCCTTTGCTTCAGAAAACGATGCGCTGATTTTCTCACGTTTCCCGGAGTTGTCAGTCACATAAATGCTGCCATTCAGAAAACTATCCCGTGTGACAAAAGCGCTTTTATACTTTCTCACGGGAGCCTGGAGTAACTCACTCACGACAGCATTAAAGTGCGGATTCTTGGCAGCGGCACTTTTGTAAAACTTATCTGATACAATAAGTTTGGCCAGGCTTGCCTTATCTTCATCGCTGATGACAGACGCCGTGATTACACGGGTATTTCGGTTGCCAGTGTAAGATGGGACTTCGTTCATCACAGGCTGCGAGTAAAAATCTATGCTGTCTTTATTGCTCATAGGATCTCCTAAGGAAACGTTACTGTTCACAAGGCTGGATATTAAATCAGAAGTGAGATACTGCCATTCGCCATTTATCATGGCTATATCAAATGGCTGTATTTTTTTACTTTTCACTATTACCGGGATCAGCAGGATCTGCCCACCGATATCCACGGTATAAGAGCCTTTAGCGTATAGCTTCTGCGGCTCAAACCTGTCAAGTGTCAGTCTGACCGGGAAGTTGGACAGCTCTGGGAATGACGCAAATAAAATCTTGTTCATCTCGCCAGTCCAAGTGGCAGTATCTTCCGGCAGCTCAACTTCGTAGCCTAAGTTATCAGGAGTGAAGAGCCTATCTAACATTTTAGTTTCCTCCAGGCTGTGCTGGTGGCGCTACCGGTGCGATAGGCTGGCCAAAACCAGGCAACTTTCCAATAGAATTATCTGCGATGTTGCGCACTTTGTTGGCCA
>MWCR01000026.1 GCA_002070095.1 Parcubacteria group bacterium ADurb.Bin192
GGCTTATCTGAAGTTATTTTCACCAGCTGCCCTATGTACTTTCTTTTGTTCTCAAAAATTTCTTTTCGCAAAGCGTCCGAAAAACCAGTCCCGACGTTACCTACTTCTGCACCAGACCTGTCTTCTAGCACTAACGACCCCATGTGATTCTTAAGACGGCCGTCGCCTTCTAAGACGTCTTTTATTTTTAAATCGTAATCAATGCGATTTTTCTTTTTTAGAAACTCTCCAGTCGTTCTATCTTGGAGAACTATGCCCTCGCCGTTATTAGCGACGATCCGTTCGTAAAAGTCCCGTAACGATTCTGTCGGGCGCTTTCGCTCTGGTGGCTTGATATAAGAATTTGGAATTGCGTTAGCAACTTCGTCTACTATTTTTATGCGTTCTTCAGGGGTGAACTGTGAGAAGTCTTTACCTTTGTATTTCACGACTTCGAACGGTATAAATTCTGGCTTGCCGTGCTGCTGTTGCAACTGCATGGATTTTACCGGGTTAGCAATGGTCATGGCCGATAAAATATTAAAGCCCTTCGGATGATGCAGCTCCCCTCTTAGCACAGTCCCAGCGTACTCTTTGGGGACTTCTGTGTATTTTAAGTGCGGGTAGTTATCTTCCCTTGGGATTAAGCTACCACTGACGCCGAGATTCTGGCTGGTCAAAGCTACGCCCTTCTCAGTAAAATCCGCGATAAAGTGCGCGCCGTCGTATTTTCTAGAAGCGAGGTATAAATCCTCGGGCAAATCCGTGAGATCACGAGTGACCTTCTTATAATCAGGCCGAGACTCCCAGGTTCGTGGCAGCTCTTTATTTTTTACGGCCATCCATTTATCGGCTTCGGTTTTAAACAACGTAAAATTGCCAGAGTTCGGACCCTTCGGGATATGGACATGTAACTTATCTTTATCGGTCTGGGTTACAATAACTTGCTGTTTATCGTAGACTTTTACGTCACCGGCACCGTACTCACCTTTTGGAATAGTCCCTTCCCAGTTCATATAGTCAACTACATGGTCTGGCTGGCGTATTAACAGCCTTGGCGTTCCTGGGGCGTCTGGCAAACCTTTCTTTGTGGCGAACGAGACAGCTTTACCATTTATGTTAAAGCGAATATCATAGTGCAGCCCGGCACGATCGGCAGCGTGCTCTTGGATGGCCATGTCAGTGACAGCCGCCTCCGGCACGTTTATGTCAGACATGCGCTTGATTACCTGATTTTGACGCCTGGATAAATCTGGCATAACTGCCCCCTTATTCTAGGGTAAAATTGAGCTTAACTAAATCACAACTTTTGGCTGAGTTTATGGCAGTCAGTATGCCCTTGTCCAGCAAGTCTTTAGCGACGGTGAGCGCATCGTTAGGAGAAATATTTTCCTGACAAGAGACCAAGTGCACTTTCCCGGAAAAGCTTTCAGTGGCCTGGCCCGGGCACGGAGAGTTCTCACTATCACATAAATTTACTGCAAACGTGACTTTATTTACGGAGTTTTCTGTAAATACGTTGACTACTGCTGGAACTAGCCTCTGCGTAGAGACGTTAACTAAGTGCACAAAATCCGGGCAGACAAATTTTACAAACTCTTCCCCGATCAAATATTCAGTAAATTCTGCTATCTGACTCTGAATGCCCATTGTACGATATCCTCCAGGTTAAATAAAAATCCCGCCTAACTTATTTTATAAACCAGGCAGGGATTTAAATCAATACTTACTGAGTTTTTGACGGCTGAGATTTTCTGTAAACGTGTTCGCAATAGCCGTCTGCGATACTTTCATCAGGTGTGTATGTGAATATAATGGCAGTGGCGCGAATAGCGATTCTTGACGAAGCAGCCTCGTCGGCGCCAACAGCGAAGTCAATCATCTGCACGCTGATTTTGTCTCCACCGATGGGCTGTATGATTAGCCGCAGCGGGTTGGCCACGATTGCAGATACGCCATCGTCAGATTTCAACTCGGCCACAATGCGAGTACCATCTAGCAGCCCCATGACTACAATAGATTGGCGTTTAATGCTGCCGATCCTGGACAGGTCCATCACACTGGGCACGGCGTTGCTACCGATATTACCAAGTTCCATTACCATTTTAGTACTCCCTGATTAATATTTGCCTTTTTCCCCCTTGCCAAATTCACTGCCCATAATATACGGTGTTACCGGATTATATGAGTGCTGGTATGATTTCCCTCCGGAAGCCACAGCATCCTGCAGTACAGACTGTATGCGATTAGTATTCAATTTAGCCATCCAGTCATCTGTGACTTTTGAACTGAAATCTATGCCCAGCAGCTCTGGTTCATGAATTATCGGCCTGGTCGGATTAAGTCTATTATAAGCAAGGACTTTTGTCAACTGTACTGTGTCACCCGGCAAATATTCGCTGCCCGCAGGGTCAATAATCTTGGTGACATTAGTAGTGGCCCGAACTAACGTCTCGAACGATCTCCGATTCAATGGCACGTTTTGATCCGTGAAGGTCTTCTGCATTTCGTCAATTAGAAAATCCTGTGTAGCGCGAATGCCTTTCGTAGCAAGCAATTCTTGTGGCTTGATAGCGCCCTCAGACAAAGCATCCCCTTTAGAGACTTTGTCGCCTATTTTTACTTTAAGCTGGCTTACCGGGCAAAAATGCCTTTCGTCGCCTATGAAGACATTCATACCACCGGCAGGGTTAGGTTTGATATCGGTTACGATGCCGTCTAGTCTGGCCAGCGTAGCTCGGTCTCGAATAAAATCCGGGAAGTGTGAGAGCTGCTGTAGCTTGTCAAAACCAGAAGCCAGTGTCGGGCCAGATGTGGCCACAGAGCCCGTGTGGAAGCTTTTCATAGTAAGCTGCGTGGTTCGCTCTGTGGCGACCTGCCCAGCCTCAGTGCCTACGTTGGCACCAATCTCAACCGGAGAGCCATTGGCCTTGCTACCATAGCATTTCTGGCACACGCCTTCGTTAGCTTCACAAGTAATTGGAGACCTGACTTTTATGCTCGGCTTTCCGGATCTAAGCAATTCTTCATAGCGCTTGTTATCTATTAGCACGCCGTCGTCGGCACCATACCGCCATAGCACATCCATTTTGCTCTTCGTCAAAGGCAGCTCGATGCCATTCTTAGTTCCACAGTCCTGCTCGGATACGACTTGATCCACCGCCACGGATATCATTTGCTTGGCAAAATATCCCGGTTCCGCGGTCTGCAGCGCACGGTCAATCATACCTTTTCTAGCGCCTGACGCCGCAATCCAGAAATCCGAGGCAGTCACACCGTCAGAGTAGCTGCGAGTTATGGCCGACGGAACTAACCGACCCTCTTCGTCCATAACGGCTAGCGGCGCGAACTTAAGCTGCTTGACTGAGTCTAGGCCGGGCTTACCTGCTGCAACTGACATAGTGGCCAGATTATTTTTCCAGACGTTATCTTTGATCCATTCTTTGCCGGCCTTATTAAAGTCCCCGATCATGTTTGACAGGAACTTAACTTTCCCGGGATCGTCTAGCTTGGCAAAGTCTTTTTTGATCTTGTCTTTGAATGGCTTCATAAACTCCGGAGAGTGTTGCACGTCTCTAAGAGTCAGACCTATGCCAGAAGCAGCAACGTATTCCGCGGCCACCCGAGTTATGTCTGCAAAGCGCTTGTTAACGTTTTGGGGATCTTTGCTGGCTACTTCTCTTAAAAAAGCGTCTACTTTAGATTTGTCTATGCCGCTTTCTGGAATCGCAACGCCGGCTGGTATTACTTCTTTGAGTTTTTCCCTGCCGAACGTGGTCTCGTATCCATTAATAGTCACGATATCTGAAAGATTTATCTCGTTTCTAAGAAAGGCCTGTTCGGCTTCTTTTAGCGAGTTAAATTTAGCATCTGGTTTTTTGTCACCTTTAGTAGACACGGCAAATAGTCCGAGCTGCATATCGTGAGAAGGCTTTAGCGTCACCGAATAGTCTCTAGGATCGTCTAATATTTTAGACGGCATGAATTTTTTGGATTCTTCTACAGCTGCATGCGTAACAGGGACGTAGATGCCGACGCTATCCTGAACCACCAGGCCGTCGATAGTCATAAACGTATAGGGCCCGGGCGCGGTTATGTCATACAGTGTTTCTTTCTGAGAAGATTTCTCAACAGAGACGGCGTATGTCCAGCTGACAGATTCATCGCGGACTAACTCCTGCCAGAACTCAGGGATTTGGGAAAGCTTGTCTTGCTCAGCCGCGATATTCATAATATCCCGGGCCATGCTTCTCGTAATGCAGCCAGTTTTTAAGGCCCGCTGCATAGTGACATAGATAGAAAACTGCTTGGGGTCCCTGTCTTTCTTTTTAGTAGCTCCAGGCAAAAGTTTTTTGGCACGTTCAAATACTATCTGACCGAACGGGACTAAATCAGTCCTGCCTAGCTTATCTTCAGATTTCTTGTCTGGCGTAGTAGCCAAGAATTTTTCATAAGCGGCAGCGTTGGCCGAGTGCGCCAGTGATAACGGCAATTTCTCAGAAAGCAAGTCTCTATTATAGAAGTAAACGTTGTAATACTTTTCTTTATATTTAGTTATCTTGGCTGTGAGGCCCAGGCTCTTCGCCAGCGTCACGACTTCGTAGGCTAGTCTCAGTGACATAGTGTGATATGACATCATGAACTGTGCTTCTTTTTTAGTGGCTGCCTTAACCCATACAGCGGTTCCATCGGTGTCTATAAGGCCGGAGAGCAAGCCAATTCTGAAGTCTTTCGGTGCGGATAAATACCAAACCGGCAGGTGCTTATTCGCGGCGCCTTTGCCAATCCATTCGGTAATATTTCCTGCCAATGAAATATTAACGATGGTGTGTTTTTCGCTATGACAATCGTGCCCGTCGTATTTATGCGGAGAGGCTATAGAATACATTTTTCTGTCGCCA
>MWCR01000027.1 GCA_002070095.1 Parcubacteria group bacterium ADurb.Bin192
ACTTTGGCGCTCTTGCCATTTTTTAAAATACATGCGCCCTTTTTAACATACACACACATGCCATGTAAAAGCACGTCAAAGCCTTGGACGTTATAAATGTCTTTTGTCCTCATAGTCTGAGAGTTTAATGCCTTGCCAGAATTTTCTCGGCAGTAGGCACTCACTTCCGGCGTATTTACATACGTCGTGCTAGAGAACTTATTAGGCTTTGACGGCTCTAGATATGGCGTGTATGTCATATATTACCCTAGGCGTTTGTATCGGAATCGTAAAATCGTGTTGCTATCCGGAGCTGGAACGCTAGGCCCTAAAATAACTTCCCGGCCCGCTACTTTATAGCCTTTGCCATGTGTTTCTGTCCAAAGATCTGTCGGGTCATGGAACAGCCTAGTGCCGTCTAGCCATAGCGAGTCGGTATCTGGTACAGCATTGGCAGACGCATAAAAAGTCTTGCGCACGCCGTCGCACATGGGCGTGAAATTATCTTCCCATTCAGCTAACGGATTTATGACCAGGTCATCAAGCAATATAATGCTATCTTCGTCCGTATAGGCCTTAGCCAGGATCATTTCGTTACATTTGGGCTTATACGCCGGATTAAGCTCTGTCCTGAATATCGGTATACCTGTAGGAGTGCCGACAGCCAGAACTAGATTAATCGGCGCGTCTTGAATTTTGATATACGTGTTATGTCCAGGATTTACTAATTCACCAGCGTCTATGCCTTCGAGATAAACTTCGGCAAAGTATGCATCGGTAAAATATGTCTTGGTCTCATTAGCAGCCTGGGATACTAAGACTTCGTGGTCGACTATTTGATTGCGTAATTCGTTTTCGCCAGTAACATAAATCTTGCCTGCAACTGACGCGGTAGTCGTAGTGATTGTAATTGCCAGGCGGGTCGGGAAATCTGGCTGTTCGAGCAACGTTAAATTCTGCCCTACTTGATAAAGCTCGGCGGTGTGGGGATCTGCAGCAGGTCTGAGATAGCTGCTGAATCTCAGGCCAGTAACGATTGAATCGCTTTCTGACGTATTGACGCGGCCACATAACAGGCCTTTACCAGGAGAGACATTTAAATTTGTCTCCCCAAGCTGTGTAACATCCCAGCCGTAATAAGCGAAATTACCCCAGGCGTAATACATTGCTTCGGCCATATAGTCGGCAAGACCCATGGTAGTCGGAACACGGGCCATATTCCTGAGCATAGTATCTGTGATAAATAACGCGCCGGCCGGAACATGTACTTCGCAAAGCGGCATATGATATATCGACGGCAGTGCCGGAGTGACCGGCGCTGTTATATCGTCAGAAGGCACCTGGCCCTGCACTACGACGTAAGAAGCGTAATTACCTTGCGGGATAGTCTCGCCCTGGACGTACTTGTGATACAGGCATATTAAATCTATACGGCTGCGTGTAGCATGACCTGGGGCGATTTCTACGGCGCTTAGAATATTCGTGCTTTCTTCGATTTTAACGCCTTCGATTGTTAACGCATCGCCGGCCGTAATATCAACAAACAAGCTGGGCGTAGCGGTAGCCTTACATAAAAGGCCGCTATATGGCCCGTTAGCAATAATTCTGGCGAAACGGGAATTTAGATTCTCGGTGGAATCTGGATTCTTATAAGTAAACAAAACTCTTTGTGCCATATGTGCAGCCTTTCGTTTGTATTAATGCTGAATCGTCCATCTCACGACATATACAAAGCCCGCTTCTTTTGGGGTTGGCTTTGTAGTAGCACGAGAAAAACAAACGCCTGAGAAGCTTTTTAAAACCCACTCGGTCAAGATCTGGCCATTTAATTCGTTCTCGGCGATAAAGCCAATAAAAGTATTAGCAGCACGATTCGGCTTTTCTATCGAGTCTATTGCCTTTTCAAAAATTTCGGCATTTAACTGTATGTCCCCACCCTGAGGCATTGGCGGTTCAACGTGCATGTCTGGTTCGCCATGATATCCGCCGGTACCTACGGCAAATTTAGAAATAGGATCTGCCGGGATACGGCCGGCCATGATATCAGCCACGAGTTCTCGGCCTATATCTAAAACAAGATTCTTCTTTTTGCGAATACGATTAGCGTCGTTTAATACGCGCTTAATCCCATGGCAGGCTGACTTGACTCTGATAGTCTTTCTGACTACTAAAAAATCATTCTCAAAATGAATTTTATCCTTGTCAAAAAGCTCTTCGGCAATTTTATACACTTCCAACACGCCAGTCGTTGGCGCATTATCACTTAGCTGCAGGCTTTCTTGCACGCTCATGGCAACTCCTTTGAAATTTCTAAAATAGAAGACGTGGTGTGCGAGTCCAAGGCCCTGCCGGAATCCCATGTGTTTGCCTCGATCGAGTCAAAGCAACAGGAATGCACGTCTGTTCTAGATATAAATCTTATCCCATCCAAAGGCAACTTTGCAATCAGTAATTTCTCATAGTTATCATGCTGGTCAAAAGTCATGCCCTCGTTATCACGAGTATTGCGTATCCAGGTATCGTCAAAGCGCTGCATTGGACCCTGGTCAGATTTTACGTTAAAAATGCTCTCCAGACAAAAATGCGCTTCTCTAACTGGCATATCGTCAGAAAAGTCAATGCCGCAGCGTATTATATAATGCGAGTAGCTTGGTTTTATCGCATCCAAAAAGCTGCGGATAAGCCTTACTTCTTCCAAGTTTTGTGGCACGGCTTCTTTTTCCAACGTGACTAAAAAAGTATGATAATAAAATAAATCTGTCTTGCCGTAATGCTCATGGAACGAATCTAATTTAATGCCAGAATCCCACGCAATGCCAGAGTTGAAATTAATACGACCATACTTGGCAAAAAAGCTAGCAGCTGCACGATAGCCCAGTAAATTCTCCCACCATTTGGGATAATTTATATAATCGTAAACGCCGATTAAAGTCGTCAACGGCGTGTATTTATCTAAATACTGATTTACTACTACGTCCGGAACGTATTCGTCAGAGATCACGTAATCTCGCCCGGCGACGGTTATTATATAATCACCGGAGCCATCTTGGAAATATATGTCTAAAAAGTCTCCGGAAGCTATTTGCCGAGTGCTCTCTGTATCGTAAAGCTTTAGGTACGCCTGTCTGTGCACACTAGGTATCTCGTTCACAGTGTTGAAGTCAGTAAAACTATACCAATTCTCGTAATCATGAGCGTCTTCATACTCGTAAATAATATCAAAGTCAATGCCCTGCTCGAAGGCGTAGGCTTGCTTGTTTCGTATTTTTAGAATAATCACATATTTCCCGTCTACTTCTGATGGCAGCGCCGGGAGCTTTATGCGTTCTGATAAATTTATTTCTGTAGAAGCTTTAGATGTAACAAATCCATTTGGGTTAAACACAATGCTGGACACGTATCCTGCGTCTGTGACAAATGGGAGGTCCGTGACGACGTTCAGACCTATTCTAATATTATCTACCGTGCTGCCGTTCCAGTAAGCGTACCACAGGCCCTGCAATTGCCGCAGATACCTATATGAATCTGGCTTGTAGAATTTTACTAAACTACCAAAATTATCGTATATAATCTCAGTGTCACGGACAGCATATTCGGACCATAAGATACTATATGGCTGCTCAGCAAAGGCTATGATTTTATTAGCCTCGTCTACGACAAAATCCCCCAATGGCGTGATTCCTTCTTCATAGTCAGATATGTCGTCAGCGCGCTTGTAGTACTTAACGGTGTCTACAGCTATTCCGGAAAGCGAAGAGTGTCCAGAAGCCTTTTTAGATCCATCACATATTGGGCAAGTCTCGCCATACAGTATACCCGTCGCTTCACAAGCACCACAAGGTACTTCAAAAGAAAAAAGTTCGTCGATGTCATATATAAAATCCCCTGGAAAGCGGACCTTACCATCAGGTGTTATCAGCATTTCTGTGTTCAAAAGCAGTGTTAGCGCGGGTAATATAGAAATTTCTCTTGGAGATTCCCGTAGTAAGTATACGCTTTTCACGTTATCAGGCAGCTTGTAGGCATGCGGGTATAGCGCGTTAAAAGTTTCGACTTTGTTTGTGTCGTCGAATACAAACCTTTCCCAGTGAGAGATCCAGTTATGCGAGATTGAATTTATGCATTTGGAATAATTTAGCTGGTATAGCTGCGTGTATAAGTTATCGGCGATGTTTAAATAACCTCGCCACGCCTGATCAGCGATGTGTCTGTCATTCATGAGGGAAGACGTCCAGAATGCGTTAAGCCTGGATACGATGGTCGTTACTGATCTTTCCCGGGTCTCTAATGCCATTTATGCCGCCGCCTTTGCTTGCAGTCCATACTGAGAGTAGTATACGGCGAGACAAAAACAAAGTCAACGCATGAGTTTTCTAGAGTGGTGGTGCCATATGGGCGTTAATTTTGCTGCAAACGCAAAACGAAAAATCCCGAATCTGCGCTAGAAGATCACGAGTGGTCTGGTTGGAAATTTGCCTTGCAAATACCTTTAAACAAAGCGAGTACAAAAGGTTTGCCTGTGAATGAGTCTAGATGCTAATTACAGATATAGGATTTAGGGGCAATACAACTTTTTTTACATTCCAGGGAAAAAAGGACCTGTATCTGGAAGAAGAATTTTAGATTTTTAGAAAAAGTCTTCAAAAAAAATCATTTTACCCCCCTAGGTGTTCCCGGCCCCGAACTTTAAAAAAAGTTGTTTTTTTGTTATTTATTTATTTATTTATTATATTAAGATATTGATTAATAAAGGATATATATAGATATTATAT
>MWCR01000028.1 GCA_002070095.1 Parcubacteria group bacterium ADurb.Bin192
CCTGTTATTTTGGTGGCTTACCCTTTTTTTATGGTAAAAGGAGCTAATTTATGAGCCAAATTATTAAAACATTATCAGAAGCAATCACCTATCTAAACTCTCTCTATGAGCAAGATAGTACCCCGCCCACGGTGGGTAGCGACGATTATACTGTTTGGACAGGCCTTTTAAATATCGCCATTTCGATTTGGGAAAATGAAGAGGGCGTACTGTGGCGGGAACTTTATACTACCCTTGCCGATGCTACCGATGGCGAAAAAACTATTACCGCCTCTAAGTGGGACTACGATTGCCCCTCTAATTTTAATTTTGTTGTTGGCAAGGTAAGGCTGGTTTCACCCAGCGGCGTTTCTACCTATTTTGAGGTTCTTCCCACCAGCGACGTTAGCCTTTACGATGATAACAGCGGCCAGTGGTGCTATTTCACCGGCAATGCCTCTACCGGTTATAAGATCCACTTTAACCCAGACTTATCCCTTCCCGAAGGATATACCATTGTTTATGAATACTATAAGACTGCCAATAAACTTTCCTCTGGCACGGATACTTTTGAAATGGCTGACCCGATGTTTGCCGTCTTTTACGCCCTGTCGGAGCTAAAGAAGGATGAGGGCGATACCAGCGCCCTGTCAATCGCCACCCAAAAGCTGGAGGCAATGAAGACAAAAAATATGATGCCTTCTTTTTATCAAGATACCTCCATCTCTAATCGCACCGAAGACGGCTTCGGTTATTAACTATGTATGAAATTCGCACAAAGCAAAACGAACGCAAGGGAAATTCTGATTGATTTAAAAGATTTCTCCGGTGGCTATAACTCCCTTATTGATGAGGCGCGAATGCCTTCCAAGTTTGCTGTCCAAAGCAAAAACCTAATGATGGGACAAGATGCTATTTGGGAGACACGGTGGGGGACAAGTTACTATGGCACTGACTTTGGCGCTAATCCCGACGGAGCCTGTGAGTATGTGAAATCCGATGGGAGCACCGAGCTAATAACGATTGCCGGTGGCAAGGCGTGGAAGTCAACCAATGGGGGACCAAAAACAGAAATTACCGGTGCTACCTTTACGGCCGGCAAGCAATGCTACTTTATGCAGATAGCCGGTTATTTGTATATCGCTAATGGTATAGACAATTTAGCCCGTTATAATGGCACGGTCCTTTCTACCTATACCCAAATAGCCGCTCCCGCTAACTTAGCGGCCTCTCGGGTCGCCTCTGGCCTGTCTTCTGGTGTTTATACCTACTATGCTGAGGTAACCGCTCTTAATGCCATTGGCGAAACGACTGGTTCAACTGAGGCCTCAATTACCGTCAATAAGAGTAGGGATAATTGGGTAGCGGAGACGGATAAGATAGACTGGTATTGGGATCCAGTCCCCACCGCTACCCGATATCAACTGTATCTTTCCGACGAGTCTGGATACGAAATGCTTTTAGCTTCTGTTGAGGCCGGCGTTACCCACTTTGTTGATGATGGCACTAATGACTTAAATCCCTATGTTGAACCACCGGAACAAAATACCACCGGCGCGCCTAAATTTGTTTCCATGTGCATTTCCAACAACCGGATTTGGGCAACTAATGATACTAATAGCAAACATACGGTTTATTTTTCGGGGACGGGTCAATTTATCGGCAACTTCTCTGACTTTTATGGTGGGGGCTGGATTAACTTAGAGAAAGGCGGGCGGGAAATGCCGGTGGCTGTTAAACACTATCAAAGTGGGTCAGGGGAAGGAAGGGCAACGGTCTTATGTAAGACGCCCGATGGGAGCGGGGCGGTTTGGCAGTTACAGATAGCCACCGCCACCGTCGGCGACACCTCTTTCTCTGTGCCTTCCGCCACTAAGGTGGTCGGCTCGGTGGGCACGGAATCGGTCTTAGGAGTAGTTGCCACCGAAAATGATATTGCTTTTCCGAACCGTCGGGGTTGGTTTTCCTTAGGGCCCGAGAAAAACTATTACGGAATTTTACGAACAAGGGAGCGTTCTTCTAATATCCGCCCCGACTGGCGTAGTCTTTGGGGGGGAAAAATTTCTACCATTGCCTCTTACTTTTATGATGCCAAAATCTTTATTTCCGTGCCTTCTTCTTCAAACGGTAACGATAAAACCTTTGTCTTTGACACGGAGAGAGGGGTTTGGATGGTTGACTGGTCTTTTGGCGCTAAGCAGTTTTTGGAATATACCGATACGACCGGTAAAAGCCACCTTCTTTATATCCCCCTTTCCGGCAATAAGCTCATTGAGATATCCCAAAATTATCTTAACGACTTGGGAACGGCCTTTAACCAGTCTTACATCTCTCCCCTCTTACCTGTGGCCAATGATAAATCATACGTGATGAAGTTGAGAGAGGCGGTCGTAACCTTAGGAAGACCGAGGGGATCGGTGAAGTTTCAAATTATGGGTATTGGCAAAGACAATAACTTTTCCTCTATCGCTACTAAAACAATTACCAACTTTGGTTCTAACACGGGAGTGGGGACTGATGCCCCCGGAAAGTTTTATGCCAGCTCCACCAACTCCAGCGCCAAGAAGGTAGATGGAGTTTGGACAATCTATTTAATTGCTTCTCCCTCTTCTTACCAACAAGCATTCACGAGGGCGGCAATTAAGAAGAATAAGCAAATATATGCTATCCAGTTTAAGGTGTATAGCACGACCGCTGATACCAGTTTCAGTATCTTGAACATTCAAGCCAAGGGGTTGCTTTTACGCAAGAAGATACCTTCTTCTTGGACAAGTTGATTAATTAGTGTATAATGAAGATAGTTATCTTTGCCTACACGAGTGGTAGGTTAGACGAGTAGCCCGTTATTTGGGTGGCTCGTCTTTTTTTATGGCTACAAGTAATGACAAATTCAAAAAATTGGCGAGAAAGTGGGTGGGAAGCATTGGCGCTGGCGGTGTGGCCGATGGCACGGTAACCACTATTCCCCTTTCCTCTTCTTCTGGTCTTCCTACCGATACGGCCGTGGTAGCGACGATTGATAGAGTTGACGCTAATGGCATAGCAACGCCTTCATTGGAAGAATCGGTTGTCGGTGTCGTTTCAGGAAATAACTTGGTAACCTGCACAAGGGGAGTAGAGGGAACAGCCCAAGCCCATTCGGCGGGAGCGGTAGTAGAGATTTTATTCACTAATAAAGTCTGGGGAGATTTAATTGATGGGATTTTAGCCGAACATTCTCAAGCAGGTGCACATACTACCGACACTATTTCCGAGAAAACCGCCGATGCAGGGGTAACCGTTGATAGTCTAAAGATTAAAGATGGCCGAATAGCGGGCTGGGACGGCTGGAGCGAACTGACTACCCTAACCCGTGTCTCTGACACCACCGCCACCCTATCTGGCGACTGGACTGATAGACTTCAAAAAGGCGACAAGCTCTGGTGGAAATCAAACGGCGTCTCCCGATACAACTACATCATTGGCATTTCTTACTCAGCCCCAAACACGACCATCACCATCACGGCAGGCTATGTCTCCGCCGCCAACGACTCACGCTTTGAGAACGGCCAGACGATTACCGAACCAAGATATTCCAAAGTGGCAAACCCGCAGGGATTTCCCGGTTGGTTCAATGTCGCCGCCCCTGTTTTTGATGTAAATACTTACGATAATGGTTCTGGCGGGCAACCGACAACGAGTGAATGTAGAATGAAAATTGATGGCTGTCAATGCACTGTTCACTATCATGGAAGTGGGGTTAAGGCAGGCACGACTAATTATATTTCTATTAGTTCGTATTCTTATCCTGCAGTCGTAAATACTACTACCCATACGGCGGTGGGACCGCTTTTCGTTGGAACTTCAGGCAATATTATTGGTATTATAAGCAATCTTGTTTACTGTTTGTATAACACAAATATAGACAATGATGTTGTTATAAGTCACTTTTCTTTTACAATTACTTACGAGATATGAGAAGGCTAATCCACTTTCTAATGAAGCTCTTAAATCGTGCTGTTGGGTATAAAATTTGGGATAAGAATAATATACCAGAATGTTCTTAAAAAACATCGCCCCCATTGGCTGAAGGGAAGGCTGGGAAGATTATTATTAAACTATGCCAGTAATTAGACAAGGCAATCCTAACCGAATATGCGTCCACCATTCTGCTGTTGCTCCTGGAGCTGACAATCTCAGCGACTTGCGTAAACGTCTTGCCTCTTACGAAATAACCCACTCCAAAAAGTCTTGGGCAGAAGAGACTAAAACGGGTGGCGAATACGGTTATTCATACCTTGCCTACCATATTGCTGTGTCCAAAGACGGCCACGAAATAAGAACCCAAGACGATAAATATGTTTTGTATCACGCCGGCGATAACGCCCGAGGCAAAGACTCCTTTAATCTCCACGGGATTGCGGTTTTATTGGACGGCAACTACGAAACTGAAATCCCTACCCCCCACCA
>MWCR01000029.1 GCA_002070095.1 Parcubacteria group bacterium ADurb.Bin192
ATACAAATTCTGAGCATATTTTCTCCAAATAAAAGTGCGAAGAGGGGGACTTGAACCCCCACGGTTTTACCCACTGGAACCTAAATCCAGCGCGTCTGCCAATTTCGCCATCCTCGCAAGAAGGTCCCGTTGGTCAAACCGGGACGAAGATATTTTTCAAATTCAATCAACACGAGTGCTATTATCAAGGCCATAGCTGCCTATATGTCCCGGATCCCGCCGGGTCGAGCAGGGGCTGATGGATTCGAACCACCGACATGCGGAATCAAAGTCCGCTGTTCTGCCAACTGAACTAAGCCCCTGGGTTGCAGATAATATAACACAAAAAATCTCCCGGTGCGCTACCGTCCGAAAAAATCTCCCGGTGCGCTACCGTCCGAAAAAATCTCCCGGTGCGGTGCCGGGATAAAATTCTCTCCAATACAATTTAGTGCCTTCCCGCACAAGACACTTGTCGGAATGCCGTCCGACACCTACGCAGCAGACGGGATTTGAACCCGCGACCGTCAAACGGTGTCTTCGGGCTTGTCTGCTGCCATTTTTCTGCACTCAAGGGTGATTCGTATTGCCTCTCTGATGGCTTCTTTTGGAGACTTGTTTTCAAGCAAGTCATTTAATTGTTGAGGAGTAAGTGGCTCTGAATAGCCATGCTTTATCAAGTCTTGCTCCAGATCAGCGGTTTTATTCGCAGCCACTACCAAGCTTTCCCAGATGTTTTCGAGGATATGAATCAAGTTTTGTTTATCGACAGTGATTTGTCCCATGATTACTCCCAGTTTTGTTCTTTATTATAGCTCAACAGGCATTGTTTTGCATACTCATATTCTTTTGAACCGGGCTCCCAGTTGTAGCCATTTTTGTGTGCGAGATCTAAGCCTAGTTCCCAGGCGTGTCCTTCCTATTAGTTCGATACTCTCTAGCAGTCTTATCTGCTCCGTGCCTGGGACAGTGGGCCTTGCTGTCCGTTATCGGCTCGTTGAAGTCTCTTTTAGGCTGCGCCACCGTTGCGCCACTGCCGCAAAAAATCGCCAGGGTTGCTGGCGAGAATGCACAACGCGGGAACTGTTAGACCGTCCCAGTTCGATCTGCGCTATCAGAGGCCAGCGCATGGCCTATATTGCCGGAATGAGTCCGGCGCCAGGGCAGGGAAGTCCGGATTCGAACCGGAATCTCTGGCATGACTAGTATAGCCAGAGTCGTCGGCGTCAGAGGCCAACAGCGTCTATCCAATTTCGCCACTCCCGCCTTCGACGACAGGTGAGATTCATACACTCACAGCATCATATGAGCTTAGATGCTTTTCCCCCTCTACGGATGCCTATGCTCATGAAGCACCCAGGATATTTACCTCTGGGGGCGGTTATCCCGCAACTGCCGCAAAATTATTTTGTCAAATATGACAGTCGACGACGGTTAAATAGTAGTCGTCGGGTATTTCCGAATATAATTTTTCAAAGTCGTCCGGCCATGAGGCCGATTCGTCTTTTACACACCCGAACCAGCCCATCGAGCCTCGTTCGTTCCAGGTGCCGTTATAAACTACTGCGAAAGTACACAGCCATTGTTTTATCTCTCCGGCTATGAATTCCTCTTCGCTTTTTAAGTAATTTTCCACGTCGGCAAAGGGGCCGAACTCGTTGGCAAAATCTTTTATTACTTCTTGTGCATGATATGCAGCTCTTGCGTCTTTTATGTCGTCGTACGACGCGACCATCTGTGGCCAGGATTTTACTGGCCTGTTTTTTATCACTTCTTTTGCTTTGGCGTATTCTTCCACGGCTTTGCTGTATACTAGCTTCTGCATAGTATCTTTGTCCAGCCTGGATTTCTGCAACGAGTCACAGTATATCCCGTCTTTGTCGAGCAAAAAATTGCCCCAGCGGCCACCAACAGTCCACCAATCCCATTTTGCGTTGGGGTTTGTCTCGTCATAGTACTTTCCGTCTTCGTGTATAAGCTCCCCAAATTCTGATCGTACCAAAGCTTCCAGCAAATCAGAGTCGTCGTCGGCCCGGCGCATCCCCACAGTGTCTTTTACCCTAAGCTTTTTAATATCCGAAATAGGGACTGCTTTATTTGTGCCTTTAAGATTTTCCGGATCATCCCAGGAATAATCTAGCTTGCCTTCTGAGTCGTTACCAACCCATATATAAGATTCCAAAAATCTTTCCACGTCTTCCGTGATATCTACTTTTTGCAAGTATCGCTTAACACCAGTGCATTCGTATTCGTGCCACGGCATTAACACGGCTTCCAGTAATTCTTGAGACGGCTCTTCTTTTGTGACAACTAGCACAGAAAAATGTGACATTTAATTAATCTCCTTTAGAAAAAAAAAAATATGCCCGACCGCATGCCGAGCATTTTACAGCGAGACAGGCTGGATTCGAACCAGCGTATATGCCGTAAGAAACAAAGTCTATTAAGTATCTAGTATAAAATCATATAATACGGCACGCGTTATCCATATTCGCCACTGTCCCATAAGCATAGGCCGGGATTGATTCCGGCTCTGCAGTTCTCCCAACGCAGACTAATACCGAGTGTCCCTGTTTGTCCCGGGATTTACCGGGCAGTCACTCAGGCTCGGGTGTCCTTCCACGCCGCTATGCATCGATGCCAAGAGCCGGGGTCGAACCGGCACGCCTTTATGGCAGGAGATTTTCTTACCACTATAGCTTTCGCTACCCATACATAAGTACAGTTTGCAGTCTGGACTATGCCTTTACCCGGTCTGGGTACTCCGTGTCTAGTCTCTACACCTTCATGGACTTCTCCATGCTTGGCTCGGCGTTGCCAGTTTAAAGGGTTCGCCGAATTTACGGAGATTCACACTAAATATTCCTACTTAGGTGCTCAAGCTGTATATGTTTCCCGTACTTACCACTGCATATTTTGGAGCAGAATGGGCCAGCCTTGCCCCTCATGGCTTCTCGCGCGCGGCTGCTTTCCTGTCTCGCAGATAGAGCAATCGTTTTGCCGCAGTAGACGCAACTGGTCTTTCTGCCAAAATATATAGTAGCATGACTTCTGCAATGGCTAGAATGAGGCACAACTTCTAAATTGTCCACATCATTATTCTCGACGTTACCATCTTTATGGTGGACGTCCTCTGTGGATTCCAGCTCCCTACCAATATGTTTTTCTAAAATCATTCTTGGGTAAGAAACTGTTTTTCGGGCACCATCCTTATAAATGATGCATCTGTACCTACCATCTCTACCTTTGTAAGGACCATATACTCTACACATCAAGTCTCCCGTGTCTGCCATTTTCACCATCCTGGCATGCGTACTTATTAAATTGGTGAGGCACACGGAACTTCCCCGTGATTTTGAAGCTATTTAACTGCAGCCGCGCCGTACGCATCGCACCGCGTGTCAAATAGTCAGCCGTTCTCGCTGTTCACCCCATGAAATGGGCACGCCCAGACTTGAGCTGGGGACCGCCCGGTTATGGGCCGGAAGCTCTGACCAACTGAGCTACGTGCCCTAGAATTACACAATGCGAATTATGCAAGGCTATTTTACTGCTTCAGATTTAGCATTGTCAATGGATTCTTCGACAGATACGCCAAGTTTTTCCAGGCGCTTCTGCAGACGATAATTTTCCAGGTTGGCTCGGCGCAAATCTTGACGAGTAGCCATCAAATCTTTTGAAATAGCTTCGTTCACTTTCATAAATTCATCAAATAAGTCCGAGCGACGCCTGACTATTTTTAGTAGAAAGCTAGTCAGAGAATTGCTCATGTTCAGACCTATTACGAATGAATTAGCCGCCACAGCGATCAGACCAGTGGCTATGAGCAAAGCATATCCATCTGGGACATCTGAATATTTCTGAACGATATTTATTGTGCTCACAGTGACTATGCCGACGCATGCAACAGATATTATCGTCAAAAATATGCTAACAGGATTATCTACCATGCCTCTTATAACAGCTTCTGAAAAAGA
>MWCR01000030.1 GCA_002070095.1 Parcubacteria group bacterium ADurb.Bin192
TCGACTGCTTTGCTGCCTCGTAAATAATTATCGTAAAAATATTCGAAATCATACCACCATTGCTGGTTATATGTATTTAGCATATGGCCGCCAATGCTAGTCACGACGGGCGATTTGCCAGAGAAATAAATTTTATAGTCGTCTGTTATGCTTTGCAAAATCTGATAGCGCTCGGAGTTAACTTCAGACATGCGCGATAGCACGAAATTATCGATGTAATCTATGCCAGATTTAGTTATTTTCTCCCATGCTTTTTTAGCTGCATCAGTTCGTTTATCTTTAAATACGTCGTCTAATACGAGCTTAATAGCCGCGGGCGAGCCATCGTGCTTCAGCTGCGCACCAAACGGATGCTTTCCTGGCATTGCATTTTTTACGAGTTTATTCGTGATTTTCTTAATCTGCGCTGCATCGCGATAATTATCAATACCATTATTAAATTGCCTGGAATCGATCTCAACGACTCTTGGAATAGTCCCGTCTGCAGCTCGGCTAGGAATTTTAACCGGCGTGCCCTGGAACGTCATGAAGTCTCCCATGCTGCCTTGTTTACCATCGCTAGCTCCATAAGCGGTTGTAAATGGGTCGTCGCTCACAGTAGCCTTATCCCTTGAGGCCCCTGGCCTAGAAGTAACACTTAAAGTATGCTTAAGATCTGGATCTATAAGAATATCTGGGTCGTTCTGCAGAGGTGCTGAATCACTTTTCAGCTTTCCGGAGCCAACTTTTAACTTAGATCTATCGGAGTATCCTATATCAGTCACAGCCCCGGTAACAGTGTCCACTGTAAATTCTTTTACACGAAGATCTCTGGCATCCAGCGCTGGTTCTGCGGGAATAGTGTAGGTAGTACCATCCGCGTTCTTCATAGTGAACTCTGGTTTTGCCGGAGTGGCCGTTCTACCGTCTCTAGAGTTGGCCATAGCCTGCACAGTCGCGTTTAACTTCAGAAGCTCTTCGTCAGTCATGGCCTTTATTATAGCGGCATTTTCTTCGCTTTCGAAATGCATGGTTTCAGACAAGTTTAAATCACGTATCGTGATTGACTTATTAGATGTCAGAGGCGTGACAGTCTTAGTAGCCCCGCCAGACTTTCCGTAAATAGAACCCCCAAAGGCCAGTTTACCCTTAAATCTATCGTCTGTGAGGACGGTAGCTCCGAGTTCCAACTTCCTGGCAGCGCCTTTGGCAAGTGCAGCTCCGTAAGTTTCTCCCTTTTTTATATAAGTGGAAATGTCTACGGCCTGACCAATTCCGTGGGTGGCTTTAGTTTTAGTAGACCCGCCGTCAACATCTAGATAAGGCTTCCTGTAGGCGTTATTTATGACCAATTGTGAATCCGTAGCTTTGGCCAACGCCACTAAGTTATCGGCCATGGCCTTATCTAAAAACCAACCTCCGCCTAGCTTAGCTTCCTGGGTGTTATACTCGGAAGAAGATGGGAGTAAGTACTTTGCGTATTCCTCGCTTGCGATGTTCACCATAGTTATTTGAGCCATGTTATCTCCTTCCTTTGCCAACAATTTATGCTATTTAATTTACACTAAAATTAGGTGCGCGTCGTTCCCCATCAATGGGGCTGGAGTTATTTAAAAGTGGAACTACAGCCTCGTTCGTAGTCTTTGGGGGATTGTTTGCCTCAGACAAATTCTTGCGAACGTTCTCGTCTTTAATTAAATTCGTAGCAAGCAGTATAGAATTCAGCGCTTTTATCGAGCCATCGAGGCGGCCAAGCACTTCTACTTGTAACTGTGCTACGGACTCTGACGTACTTCGGCTTGCCTCGCCCATATTGCTACGCAAGACAGTCTCGTTTATGTGCTTCATGATACTGGTCGAATGCGCATTAAACGATGCGGTATCGGATAAGCCTTCCATGGCAGACAGCATCATATTTTTAGTGACAGAGTTTAGCTTGCCGGCCGATTTAATTTTCTCACGCGTCTGTCCTACTGACCAGTTTCCAGAATTAGCTGACTGTACTAGCACGTCTGTTGCATTAGACGTCGAGTACATTTCGCGCAATGCTTCCCGAGTCGCGCTGTCTTGAATTCCTTCGAAATTATTAGCCGCCAGGCCTTTTATTTTAAGCATAGCACCTTCGTCACGTTGGCCAGTGTACAAATAATTCAAATAAGAATTTACAGCGCCTAAATTATCGCCTAATATAGCACCTTTGCGAGTAACGAAATCCCGCATGCCTTGCTTCAAAACTGCGTGCGTTTGGTCGTTTACGATGCGTGACAGGTTTTTGAACATGTCCATGGCACCACCATCGGACAAGTCTCCCTGGAATGCTCGCAGTCTGGACAAGTCTTCGGAACTAAGTCCAGCCAGACGGCCAACCTCCATAGCCCTGTCCCCCTGCTTATTAATAAATGCATTTAACACGGCAGCAACTCCAGCGGCGTTTTCTGCTGTCACGAACTTGGTGCCAGTAGTCTTTGCGGCGGTGTCTATTTGTTTGTTCACAGACTCAATAGTATCTTTTATATTTTTAGATACTTGCTCAAACGTCTGGCCGTGCACGCCAGCCGTATAGTTATTAAAGCCATCAAATATCGTGTAGCCTTCTGAGTCAGTAAATTTTAGCTTGTTCATGCCGTAGTTGTCATTTAGAAAATTAACAATAGACGACCGTGTGCTGCTGTCTCCGGATAAATTGGAAATGGCACGAATACGATTTAGTATCGTCTCGGAGTCACTGCCCAATTTAATGCTTTCTCGGTCTTTTAGCGCTGAGAAAAATTCGTCTAAATTTTTAGACGTGCTTTTCGTACCTTTTATAATATCAGACCAGGCAGCGTTTATAGCGCCAACAGCCCCAGTAATTTTTGAGCTTCTTGGGGAGGCACTGAATAAAAGATTATCTATTAGAGAATCTTCATCGTAGTTGTCATCCATGACAAGCGATGATGCGCCAGGAGTGCCGTCTCTGTAATTAGCCCGAACAGCAGCCTGTGCTATATTATCTAATGCGGCAATATCATTTTTAGAAGCGCGATTAAAATAGGCCTGCAGCGACGCATTATCAATATTTTGTCTAACTGACCCGCGAGCGTTGACTATGGCTGCATAAGACTGAGGATCTGCGACGCGTAAACGCTCTGCGCCCTGCAATAACGCCATGCCATTTTGTAAGGCTTCTCGCTGTTCTGCGCCTGTCTCAGGGGAGAGATAAACATCACTGTAATTTTTCCATACACCAACAGCTCCACCCATCGCTAGAGTGGCCCAACCCAGAGGTCCCCCCATTATCATGGCTGGTATTGCCGCTGCTCCAACAGAGGCCACTAGACCACCAGCAAATTTACTGCCCTTAGTCTCCCCACCTAGATATTCCTGACCATACCCAGCTGCGACATATGCGGAAGCTCCGCCGGCAGCTAGGGAAAATCCTCTAGCAAGAAGACCGGCATGAGTCGGCATCATTAACCCTGGAGTTTTGGCGGCCACTTCTGTGAGCCCTATTGCACCGCCAGATAGCCCGTACGCCATTTTACCAAGCATGGCAGAAGAAGCACCCGCAGCAACATAGCTGCCAAAACCAGTACCAGCACCGTAGCCTTCCCCAAATTGCTTGCCTATATTCTCGAAATAATTTTGGTTAGATAGATAAGATCCAGTGGCGCCCGCCACTAAGGCGCTGCCCAAAAGCAGCGGCACGCCGGCAGTTGGCATCATCAAAGCAGCAGCGCCCATACCGGCCATGCCGAAAAACCCGGCTTCAGCTAGCGCCGTATGTCTGCCAGTATATTCGTGATAATCGAAAAACAGGCCGGACAGGCC
>MWCR01000031.1 GCA_002070095.1 Parcubacteria group bacterium ADurb.Bin192
TACTTTGCCTTCTCTCGTATGATGCTCGACTTGGAGTTCCATTGGCTGCAAGACTTTCTGCGCACCTAAAGAATAGGCCATGGCTACCAGGTCAGATTCCTGCAACTCAGACCCGGATCTTAGGCCTCGAATAAAGCCGCCCAAAGCTTCGGCCATAACCGGTATTTCTGCCTCGGCAAGATAATTAATAGAAAAGCTGACATATGCCGGCTCGAATGCTCTGGCCAAAATATCCGCCACGATTACACGTTCGTCGTCACCAAGTATCACGCTTTGTAACGCCTTCATCTCAGGAACCCAGATAAAATTAATCTTAAATGGCGTGTTGGGCATGTAGTCAGCCACGACGGTATCCGAGAATTCTATAGCGATATGCTCTTTCACAGAGAATCTATGCAGTTTATCCCGGCTTACAATTTTAAATTGCGTAGCCGGATTTAAGAATATGCCAGTTTCTGCTTCGGATACAGGCTCCAGCATTTCAATTGAAGTTATTTTGAGAATCGGGACATACCCAGAAAATGTAGCGTCGGTAATCTCAAAAAACTTGCTATCAGGATAGATTATTTTGCTGTCTTCCACGGGCAGGCGTGTCTTGATATAAATATCACTCTTGCCGCCTATGTTGTCGTTTATTAGCGCAACAAAATCCCGCTCCATTTCAGGATCGCGGTACCCTATCGTACGCATGTCGGATATGAATGGAAAAAGCTCCGGAAGCGTGGCCCTGGCGCCTTTTTTAGTAACGATGTCTCTGACTGAAATGCTAAATTGCGCTTTTTCTTTCAATTCGTAATTCGTCTCAGACGGGTATCCTCCGGCAAGCTCATATGGGTTAGTGAAGCTTAACATGCCCGGAGGCATTGGCATTGTGCTGATCGTGATTGATCCGGCGGGCAGATTATATTCTAAACTAGGGACTTCGGCGTCTACGACGGTGTCGAAATAATAGGCACCGTTGTCATAATTAAGGGCCATTTCATCTTTTGTTATAGCGACTGTTGCACGGGTATAAAATTTTAATCCGTACTGAGTTTTAAATTCGTGTTCAGAGTATAAAATAGCGTCTCTAGGCTCAGAGAAGAATATGCGCACGATACCACTGGCATACGTGCCATAATCACGCTCAACGAATACGTTAGAAGCTAGTAAATCCGCATCTTGTTCTGACAAATTTTCCAGCCTGGAAAAAGCCAGCCGGTCTCTTATAAGTTCTAGCTCAGTATGATACGGCGTTATGATCAAATCTAACGGTTTTACGGCCAGATCTTTTACAGCAGAACCTTCTCTACTGGCCATGATTCGGCCATCAGAAGTCTCTATGCCCCGGGCTACCATACCGATTATGTCGATCTCTGTCAAAGGCACGCGTTCCGTGAGACGCGTTGCACGGGCCAACAGTGACGGCAATTCGTCTTCCGTGACCAGTGCAGTCTTTTCATAAAAGCCTATATCAGGACCGTTGCCCAGGTAGCTCTCGCTGGCATAATAGCTGCCGGTGTCGACGCAGGGGCTGTAGTCAGTCAGATTATAATTCTCCTGAGATTCGTTTACGAATTTAGGATCTATATTTCTAACGAACTGCGAGGCGTCAATAATGCTCTTAGTGCTTGTAAATCTGGGTTGCGTGCAGAAATAATGTACTGAATACAGCGCACGCAAGTACGATTCAAGGTCTGCCCTTAGCCCAATGTCGCAGTTATATATGATGCTATTTGTGATTGACGCGGCTGATTTATTTTTAGTGTAAACGCCCTCGTAGCATTTGGCTATCGTAGCATGCCGTATATCGTATACAACGCTTTCTTCATCCAGGCAAATTGCCGAGAATACGCAGTTCGTAATCAGCAAGCGCCTGACGATCGAAGTTAGCGACACAAGCATGTGCTTAAAGTAAATGCCGTATCCAAGTTTATTTAGAATGCAGTTACTTATCTCGTACACGGCAGCGGAATTATCACCTTCGATATAAATACCGATCATTTTGTCGTGGTAGTCGGTATGCTCCGGGATGAAATCGTTGGCTTCGAAATCGTCGATTTTAAATTTACCAGTATCGGCGTATACTTTAATGCCATAAGAAAAGCCGCTATTAGAATGCACGTTTTTGATGGCGTTATTACGGATCAAATAATCTCCGTTGCCGGAAACAGAAATAAAGCTAAAAAAGTTGTCTGGATTATTAACAGACGGGAAGCTGTTTTCGATGTAGTTACAAAAATTCCCGGTAAGCTCCACCGACGAGTTATCGCATTTAAATAGCTCTGTTGCCGGGACATCGTGGCACTCCCAGTCTTCTGAGATTTCGCTCCCCAAGATTTTAATATTGACAGAGTTCTTGATCAGGACGGCGTGTGCGTGATTCGTTTCTGGTGGCCTGGCACTCAAGAACTTAAGGCCGGAAATATTAATGCCGTCAGAGCCTTCAATCATGAAAGTAGCCTGTTTGCTGGTGCTTATCGGCCTAACAGTTACGTGCCGCATCGGCTCGGTCTGTATTTTTATGTTGAATTTATTATGCACATAAACAGTGTCCGGCTCTTCATGAGTATGGCCGTTTGTACCAAGAACTACTATCACATCGCCCGGTAATGCAATGCTGACACCATGCGCTATGCTGGCAAACGGGCTTCCAGCACTCCCGCCGCCCAAAGTATCCGAGCCGGTCAAGCTATCGATGTAAATTACTGCCATAGCGCTGCCTTTCGTTTAAATATCGTTTTCGTCTAAATCAGCTATAATCTCTGTCTCTTCGTCAGACAAGTCGTCGCCCACATGTACTTCTTTGTACAACACAGCACATACGAACGAGCCTATCGGCGTAATCGTCTTGTCCATGCTGATAATCTCGTACGTGTCCGGATCTGACGCGATACTGCTCATGACAGCTTCGAATTCGTCGGCTGTTTCGTTTTTGCCACTGTCATACGTAATCAACTTTACTTTTGCCTTAAGACTTCCCATTTGTTACTCCCAGATTATTTATCCCAAGGGTGCTTGCATATTGTAACGACTTCGACTAGCTCAGGCTTTTCTTCCAGGCCTTTTCGTTCTACAGATACTAGCTCAGGTTTCTGACAACTCATGGGGCAGCTCCTTTATTGCATACCTGCGGAAATCATGCCGATACGTTCTTTTACCATGTTTGCTAACGCAGGACTTCTGGCAGCTAAGTTTTGCAGCACGCTCTGGCGTGAGAACAAGTCAGCGCCCAGCAGCTGATTGGCCAGATTAGTAATTGTGACTTTTAGATTCGGAGGCGCGTTGTTATACGTGGCAGCCTGTTGCGCGGCAGTGTTCTGCGCGTCTTGCCGCTGTTCTTCTTGTGAGTATACAGCATTATCTACAGCGCTTCCCGGCACGCCCTGATCTCCCTGTGTCGGTGCGTTAGCTGTGTTCTGCTGCTGTGCTTGTTGTGAATTTGCCTGCATGGCCATTTGCTGCGCCTGCTCCGGGGACATTTCTTGGCCGGTATTAGGGTCTATATACATGCCAGTTTCAGGATTTACGGGAAGGCCCACAGC
>MWCR01000032.1 GCA_002070095.1 Parcubacteria group bacterium ADurb.Bin192
CCTCCGGCCGCCGTTATATAAAACAAAGCCCGGATGTTGCCGATTTTTCTAACGGTTTTTTGAATAAAAAAATCTCCGAAAGCCCAGCCGAAGAGCGCGCCGATAGCGAACAATATGCCGATGTTCATAATTTATTTTTTTTAGCCAGCCAGGTCATTAGCTGTTTAATGTTTTTAGTGTTGATGATATCCGCTTTGGCGGCCCAGCCTCGGCGTGCGATGGCTTCACCGAGAGGCAAAAAGGCTAAGTGCTCGGGGGCGTGCGCGTCCGTATTGATGGCCAGTTTGACGCCGGCTTGTACGGCCAGCCGCACGTGCAGGTCGCGCAAATCAGATCTGTCGGGAAAAGCGTTGATTTCGAGTATTATGTTGTATTTTTTGGCCGCGGTCAAAATTTCTTCCAAATCAAAATCAATAGCTTCTCGCCGGCCGATAAGACGGCAGGTCGGGTGGAAAAGACAGTCCACGTAAGGTTGAGACATGGCTCTGATAAGACGCTTGGTTTGTTCGGCTCGCGAGAGGTTAAAATGTGAATGGATTGAAATACCCACCCAGTCCAGTTTTTGCCGCGCAGCTGCGGTCAGATCCAAAGATCCATCTTTGAGAATGTCACACTCCGTGCCTTTCAAGATCCTGAAGTCTTTAAGTTTTTTATTAAGTCTGTCTATTTCACATCCTTGCTCGGCCAGGCGTTTTTCGTCCAAGCCGTGAATAAAAGCCAGGGCTTGCGTGTGATCCGTAACAGCCAAGTATTCAAGTCCAAGTTTTTTAGCTTCCTTGGCCATGTCTTCGATGCTCGCGCTGCCGTCCGTCCACTCTGTCTGTACCTGCAAATCACCTTTGACCGAACCATAAGGCATGAGTTTGGGGAGCTGGTGTTTGGCGGCAGCCGCAATCTCTTGATCGCCGACCCGTATTTCCGGCGGGGGAGTATTCAGGCCCAGTTTTTTATAGATAGCTTCTTCCGTTGTACAAGTTATTAATTCGCGTCCCACGTCGCGCGTCCCAACCGTACTACGTCTCCCGCTTTTAGTCTTTAGTCTTTTATCTTTTATTTTTAATCTGAACAGCCCGTATTCATTTAGGCTGAAACCTTTTTTGAGTGCTAACTCACGCAGTAGAACATTGTGTCTTTTATCGCCCGTAAAATATTGCAGAGCCGCGCCGTACACTTTGTCCGGCGCCACCCGCAAATCCGCGTCCAGACCGTTTTTCAGTCTGACTGAAGATCTGGTTTTGCCTTTCTCGTGGACTGATTCGACTTCGGGCATGGCGGTAAACGCGTCCATGATGGTTTCCGGTTTGCTGGACGTGGCCAACAAGTCTATGTCGCCGACAGTTTCCTGCTTTCTTCTGAGAGAGCCGGCATAAGTACAGCGTTTTACTCCCGGAACTTGAGCTAGTCGTTCAACTAAAGAATCGGCTATGGGCAAGACGTAGCCCAGCAACTGCCTTCCGGATTCATGTTCCATGAGTTCGATTTGTTTGGCGATTTTAGCCTGGCTTTTTTGCCCCCAGCGCGGCAACCCTGCCAGCTTGTCGCGGGAGATGGCATTTTTTAAATCTTTAAGGTTTTTAATCTTGAGTGCTTGATACAGTTGACCGATGTGTTTAGCGCCCAAACCTTGTACTTGAGCCAGACTCCAAATATCAACCGGAAAGCGTTTTTTTATTCGGTCATATTCCGTGATTTTTCCGGTGCTAAAATATTCGTCAATCTTTTCAGCTATGCTCTGGCCTATGCCAGGCAGTTCTTTTAAGGCCTTGATACCTCCTTTGCGCCAAGTCTCGTCCACTTCGTCACCCAGAGCCTCAATGGCTTCACCGGCCAGTTCATAAGCTCTGGGCTTAAAGGGCTCGTTATTTATTTGATGCCAATAGGCGAATTCCAGAAATATTTTGGCCAGTTCTTTAGATTTGGTCATGCGTATATGATACATGACGTGAGCCGTTAATTCCAAAGGATTTGACATCAATCTCATTCATCTGTTATTTTAAAAATAATACATATGGATTACCAAAATTCCATTAATCAAACTTGGCGCCGGTCATGGCACGCTTCATTGCTAAGTTGTGATTTTGTTTTGGTTTAAGATTGATTAATCCCGGCCATCAAAACTCCTCCCGACTTAGCGGGGGAGTTTTTGTTTTGACGGCCGGTTGTTTGGGTAAATAACCGGCCTTCAGCACGAAACGGCTGACAGCGCTCATTTCAACCTAAACCATAAGGAGGACGTCATGGAGATTAAACATCTCTTGAAAAACCATGCCTACCAAAACATTCCGCTCAACTTTGATGAAGCCTACGGCCTGGGGGTGTACGCGCTGGACGGCTGTCACGGTGACACTTTGGCTCAAGTCCAGAGCATTGCCGTATTGTCAGCTCTGCATAATCGGGCTACTTATGCCTGGCAGTGGAGCAAAGAGGCGGAAGCGGCGCATGGGCATTCTGTACCGCGGAATTCGGCTGAACAAATTGCCGGCATCTGCGCGGCTGTGTTTGAGCTGGATATCGCCCGGTCAGAAGCCGGTTTCTTGCAACCGGCCGTGCCCTATGCCATGGACAACTGCGGCATGGGAGGCGACTTGGTGGTCACGGCCAATGTCAGCACCATCGCCGCTTTGATCGCGGCCGCGGGCGGTATTCCCATGTGTAAGCATGGTTCGCCGGCCAACGCGGACAACGGTCATCATGGCAGTTCGGACTTTGTGTCCTTGCTGGGCATCCAGACCTTTGCTTCCAAGCGGGCGGTCGAACATAGTTTGGAGTGTTGCGGTTTTGGTTATACCGAGGCCTTGGATGTCAGATACAAGCGTATCCATCTGCAGACTCATGAAATCGCCAAACTGCCTCACATGAACGATATCATCGGACCCATGACCAATCCCTTGTCTCCGGAGATTCATACGCGCCGTGTCTTGGGTCTGAATCATCTGATCTCTCCCGCCTTGGCGGCGCAGGCGTATCGCGAGCTTAACCGCAGAGGTTATACTCGTCTGGAGCGCGGCCTGTTTATCAGGGGCTATGTTGACGGGTCCGGTTATCAAGGGGTGGATGAAGTGTCGATTTGCCCGGGCGGGACGCTGGTGGCCGAGTTGCGGGATGATAGAATAAACGAATACCGACTCGAGGCTCAAGATTTCGGCCTGGCTCCCGTGCCTGTGAGCAGCATTTCCCCGCCCAAAGGCTTGAGCAAGGGAGAATTCTCTCTGGCGATTCTTAAGGGAGAGATCGCCGGACCGCCTCTGCAAATGGTTTTGGCTAATGCCGCGCTCTTGTTTTATCTGGCGGACCGTTCGACGGATTGGCGGGAGTGCTATGCCATGGCTGAAAGCGTGTTTATGAGCGGTAAG
>MWCR01000033.1 GCA_002070095.1 Parcubacteria group bacterium ADurb.Bin192
ATATCGGCGTTAGATGTCATTTTTCCATCCTATTTTTTTAGATATCTCGGCGGCCTTCAAAGCGCCTATGTCGTTGCGCTTCCTGCGTATAGCTTCGGTAAAAGCTGCACCGATTTTACCAACGAACCACGGGCTGCCCACAGGTTCATGTCTCCATAGCTTAAGCAATTCTTCATAGTCGGCGTTTTTTATATACTCAAGACGATCGATATCATTCATAGCACACTCCTTTAGAAGCCAGTCTGCGTAGTGACGAAATTTACGCTGCCCTCTGCCACCATTGCATCGATAAAGCCAGATACGCCTCGGTTCATTACAGCTGTGAGCTCTTCTTTTGAGTAAGTAAAACTGTCCATAAGTCTCCTTAAAATAAAAGGCGCCCGGTGTATGAGTCATTCCACCCACACCCAGGCGCCCGTTAGCTAGCATGCTTGCCTGCCTGGATTTACACCGAGCAGGCAATATATAGCGGTTTAGCTCTCTATTTTCCAGATGACCCGAAGCCTTTTTCACCACGAATGCTTTCGTCCAATTCAGGCACTGACTTCGGTTCTACGCTCAGACGCATGTTTAATATTAACTGCGCAACTCTGTGCCCGGCCTCGAACTTGTAGTCGATATCTGAGAAATTGTAAAGCTTGACGATTATCTCGCCTCGAAACGTATGATCAATTACGCCGGCGCCGGTTTCGATATTATTATTCACCGATGTGCCGGACCTGGGCCAAATTAATCCTACGGCGTAAGATGGTAGTGAAATAGCAATGCCAGTTCTTGCCATTGCGCTTCCCCTTGCTGGCACGATTACGTCTTCAACGGCATATAAGTCCAACCCGGCATCCCCGGGCTTGCCATAGGCCGGCAATTTGGCTTTTTCGTGTAAAAGCTTTACCGGCATCGGTGATATGCTTGGTCCGTTATTGTTTGTGATAGTCATTATGGCTGTTGCTCCTAACAAGTGCGATATTTTTACGATTTCTTCCAAAGTCGGAGACACATCGCCGCTCAGAATGTTATGAAATGCTGCCGTCGTTTCTGACAAGGCCTCCGGACTCTCGAATAAGTTCGGTGAGAAACTGCCGTTTTATTTCAGCAGTTGCTTTAGATTCGCGATTAGTTCTTTTGATGCTCGCTTTGCGTAGCTCATGGCTGTCACCTCAGCCTCACTAGTCAGATTCGCTGTCTGATTCTTCTCTGTCATCAGCATCTCCCGCCTCTGGATTAAATTTTTTGAATATTGCATCTGATTCTCGCTGTTCATGCAATACTATGGCCAGAGGTTTACCTTCGATTTTAGCGTATCTGAACACGTTATGCAAGTCAGCGTGTGAACAGCCTGCCGAGGCTTTTACAAAGTCATCGTCGTGTGGTATTTCATATTTTTCAGACAATCCGGAACAAATAGTCTTTCTATCAAGCAAGCACGGCTTGTCACAAAGAATTTTTATGTCAGATCTCCCGGATCTGGCCAATGCCGGATGGACTTTTGTTGTATTGCTCGTCATCAATACGGCCCTGAAAGCTCTGGCTTCGAGTATTTTTAATATCGTTGTCATGCGGTCATTCATGTCTTCCGCGTCGTCGCCTACGATAGAAGTAACTTCTTCTAACACTAGCACGCGATCACGAGAGTCTGCCGACAATAAATGCGCTACGGCATCGTATCTCATCGACGTGTCAATATAGATAGGCATCAGCCCTACTTCTGATAAAGCCTTCGTGATGGCGCTGGTTTTTCCGACTCCAGGGTAGCCATATAAAAATACTGTAATAGACTCGTCATATTTGATGGCCTTTTCGATCAAGTCAACTATGCGATCTCTGACTTTCCAATTGTAAAATACCGGCACGTCTAATGACACGGCCGACAGCACTATGCTCTGGTAATAATCCCCGCTGGCAATGCGTATGGCTTTGCCTTTGAGAGAATTCAGAAATGCCATGTGTAACTGTCTAAAAACTGAATGGTCCATGCCCAGTCTATCCACGTTCGTAAAGCTGCCGTCAGGATTTTTAACGAAAACTGCCAGGCCAAATTCGTCCGAAAATGGCTTGTTTTTTATGGCATATATGGTAGACTCGTCACTTCTAAGTGTAGACACTGTCATGAGGGGAGTGTAGATCTTTTTAGATCCGATATCTTCCATCAAATGTTCAGTAGCGTCCTGCATATCAGCATTACGAGTGCTCACAATATGCAGCACGTTTGTGTTATTGACTATGAAGGACATAGCGCAGGTCATGTCGATGAAATTTGACGCCGGAACTCTGATCCATCTCACGGCGTCAGCAACAACTTCCGTCGCTTCATCGTCGCCGATCGAATATGGGACTTTTACGGGCTTTGTATTTTTCAAATACCCCATTTTAACCAGCATTTCAGTGGCGTAGTCGTCTGACTGCGTCTTTGGCGCCGGCGCCACCAGCCATGTCTGTTTTATGTGCGTGAGCAAATTCACTAGACATACTATTGATTGTATCCAGGCCAGCTTGCTTATGATACTAGCCGTTTTATTTTTCAAAGAGCCTTCGCCTGCAAGCTCTTTTAACGTTGTCAAAGCCATGATCAGTGTGCCCAGCAGTTCAGTAGCAGCGTTGTCTTGTTTATGGACCAGCATTAATTTTTTGTCATCAGCCATACCGTCTCCTAATTAGTTATCAGAATGTTTATGAAGCCTATTAATCCGCCAAGAATGGCTCCTATTAGCTCTATTTCGAAAAATTCTTTTCCGGCAATAGCCCTTACTAACGCCTCGAACTCATCGTTGTCAATGGCTATGAAATTATTTTTTATAATCTCCCGCATATGTCCAGAATTTGCTTCTGAGACATTTACATCAGACAGTGCAATAGATTTGTAAATTGCCGTCTTGATGATATTACCTACAACTGACTCTAACTCGTCCTGATCAGACACGCCGGCACCTGCAATAATCGTTCTGGACATGTCGTTGGACACGTCCGTGATAACGCTGTCTATTTTATCACTCGTAACTTGGTCTAAGCCAGCTGCAATAAGCCTTTCGACTATTATCTCGGCTATTTTATCTGCCAAGTCTACTTTTCGCTTTATGAACAGACCCTGAATCCCAAAAATAGAATTCCTAGGCCTGAAAAGCATCGTAATGGCTATTTTATTAGTTAAATAGCCTATTGAAGCGGATATTAACGGCGTTATCAGATAATTCAACATGCTACGCAGCCTTTCTGGATAATTTGCTTGACATTCTATAGCGCTTTCTGGCTAAAAGTTCGATTACTGCAGAGTCTGTCACCTGCCCAAGTACGGCAGATATCTGAGAATGATAGAATCGCATTGGATTCA
>MWCR01000034.1 GCA_002070095.1 Parcubacteria group bacterium ADurb.Bin192
TGTAGCCTACGGCCGTGCTGCTATATTTAATAATATTATAATGGCATCGGCATTAAAATTCGAGACGAGCTCTTCGGCCGCGCAGGGCCTGCAGCCTTCCAAAGTTGCGGCATCTACCGGGGCGTCTCCGGCCCCAAATTTCCAGCCAAATCCAGGAAATACTACGACAGAAAAGGAAGGTGGATTGACAGTGCCATCGCCAACAGAAAAGGGCGGTGGAAACGGCTCTGATCAAACGCTGGTAAAGCCAGCGGCAGATGCTAAAAATCCCTCTGAGAATATTCCAAACGAGATGGCTAATCCTAAAGGCAACAAAAAGCCCACGGCACGATCGTTGGAAAACCCGGCCGTGCTAAAAGACGTAATTGATAAGCTAGTCGCGTATGCCATGCACGGCTCTAGTGACTTTTATAATATTGCATATAACTATCGACTACGCCTGCAGCCGGATATATTTATAAATGAATTCCCTGCAGCATGGGCCAATTATGTAGCCAGCTGGGGCAGTAACAAACAAAAAGATATTTTTATTAAAATGCTTAGACAAGTAATAGAAGCGCAGCACGGCGGGACAAGTCCGCTAAGTGGCATGATAAGCACGCTTCTTGGCATGTATTTTTCTGAAGCTTGGGAAGTGCCTGGACTGGCAAAAGGCGCAGTGCTGGTCCAGCCAGATTTAATCTTAAGTGATATCCCGGCATGCAACATGATATTCCCGACCGAGCAAATATCCGCACAATTCTCAGATGGCTTCGGGAATAAAATAACCCGTGTTGTATTGGAATCACCTATTTATGACGCACAGGGAAACGTCAGCGTTAACCGCGCTAATCCCCAGTCAGACGTAGCCATGTATCCTGATGCATTGTCTTTTGCGCTAAGTGCTTCAGACAAAGACACGGTATCGCGCGTAGCGCAAACGATTATAATCGAAGGCGAAGAATTCATAGGCAGCCGGCCGTTTTACACGCCGTCGCCAGGAAATTATCTAGCCCTGTCTCGTAACGCAAAAGAGCACCGGGACTTCGCCATGCATTTATATTTCAAACTACGTAATGCCCACACGAGCATTGCTATCACAATGCCATTTTCTCCGCAATTGATACCGGGCCAGCGTGCAGTATTATTTGACAAGCATACGCCATTAATATTTAAAGTCGAGAGCGTCTCGCATTCGATAGGCAACTCCGGAAATATACTAAGCAGTGTACAAGGCTCTAACGTCGAATACCTCACGGCAGAAACCAAGTTTAAACATTTCGAATGGTACGATGCTGCATATAAACCGGACGCCATTCACGAAGTATACAAAGCATATTTCGGCTGCACTAGTATGAGCGAAAGCGCCGGCAAGCCCGGCCAAGTATACGCCGCCTACTTGGATATTTTCGAGAAATACAACAGTACGGCTATAAAAACTTATATGGCCGAAGCGCTAACGCAGCGAGCGTTCGATACCGAAGGCACTGTAATGGGCGAGCTGTTTTACGCAACGGCAAAGCAGCATGATGGAGAAGGCGTAATTATTTACAACTCAGAAACGTTTGATAATTATTATTTTAAAGGCTATACTATTGACATGGAAGAAGCTGAAAATGGTTTGCCCAATATTCGACAGGCGCCAGTGTTAGAATACGTTAAAACGATTTATGGCGTTGTTGGTGATTTGCATGAATAAAGGAGATTTACTAAAATGCTAATGGAAAAAATGGCCAACGATATTGCTCGCGCCGCTGAATTGAAATTTCTGAAAATTGCTGCTGAAGGCGAAAAAGAAGTCAAAAAACCAAAGGCGCCTAAAGCACCGAAAGCCCCGAAAGCCCCTGCACCGGCTAAAGCACCGAAAGCAGTGCAGCCCCCAAAGTCAAACGGCGGTGCTAAACCGCCTATGAACGCCGAACAGGAAAAAGGCCTCAAGACTAGGATGATGGAGAATATTGGTAACATTCGCATGTCTAATCTGCCAAACCACATGGCCAATATGACAATTGGTGCGGGTATGATTCCACCTGGCATCAGGGAGCAGGTTGACGTCCCTGCTAGATTATCAGCAAACCCAGTAGGTGCCATGGAATATGCTGCCAGTGACAGGGAAAATTTTTCAGATATAGGGAAGTTTAGAGACATGGTACTAAGCGAATACGACAGAGGCGCTACTGGTGGGCCTCTAGCTGGCAAAGATATAAATGCCGCACTTGAAAACGCCTGGGCTACTCAGCAAGATAATGATTATAGAAATAAAATCAAAAATTTGTTGGGGTTTGACTTTTAAATATGCCAATAAAAGACTGCCTGATGCGAGACATAATAAAAACTGCCTACGCAGAAGGCAGTCTTAGCGGCTTGCTGGAAAGTGATATTTCTGGAGATGCATTGTATTCTGCCATACAAGATAAGATAAAAGAGTACAGAAATGCCGGTAATCTAACCGACGGCAGGCTTTTGGAAAAAGTAATTTCCGTAGGTCCACATACCCGTCTGAGCGGTAGCGGCATATTGGCGCTGGCCGCCAAGGCAATAAATTCAGTCAGGCCTGGGACTGTTAATTATGAATTAACTCCGGAAATCAGCATGTCGCACACTACTGGTGCCGATATGATCGGGGACTACGCGAATTTATCCGATAAATACTACGACAAAGTCCACCCCGGAACAAGCAAGAAGCTCTATGACACTGTAGCCGCTCATGAAATTCTAGAAGCCGAGGCTATGAAAGAGAATATGCCGGGACTGACTAACATAGTTGGCGGCACATCTGTCGGTGCCCTGCTTGGGGCCGCAGCAATGTCTGCACCGATATTAGACGCCGTGAATGATTACAAAAAGGGCAAACTTGACATCAGTACTGTGGCAAATGCTCTGCAGTCAGTTATGACCGGCGGCGTATACGGTGGTCTTGGTGGTGGCTTACTCGGCAGGGCATACAATTACATTCGGGATATTCCGGACATGCCTAGATGGTCGTCACATATGTCGGCGGATATACCTAGGCTAGAATCTGTAATGGTGGATAAATTACAAGACCCAGCATTGACCGAAATATTCAAAGCATTGCGAACTAGCACTGGAGAGCGTCGTGCTATCCAAGAAGCCGCCTTGAAAGATTATGGCGAGAATATCCCAGGCAAACTTACCGA
>MWCR01000035.1 GCA_002070095.1 Parcubacteria group bacterium ADurb.Bin192
CCATTGCTCCGGCCACCCCGATATTCGAGGGTGGACAAAAGGTCGGCGACAAGCAAGGGAAATACGCCACGTTCACAAACGGCCAGTTTGAAACCGATGACAAGGAAATCATCGAGAAACTGGAAAGTTTGCCGACTTACAACGTCGACTTCTGGCGTGCCAGCGACAAGAAAAAGACTGATGAACCAGAAAAAACCGAAACAGATCAAACGACTCCAGACGGTCAGAATGACGAAATCAAGCTGGAAAACATGACCAAAAAGGAGCTGGTGCTCTTGGCCAAGGAAAAAGACGTTCAAGTCAACGACAAACAAACCAAAGAGGAAATCATCAACCTCTTAAAAGCAAAAGCTAACCAATAGACTTTTATGGATATCACACCAAACAACATAAAAGAATACAGGTCCGAAATCGGTGAATCAGAGGGTGGCATTATGTCGGATATAGAGATTACGTCTCCTGACGATGCCTTATTCCCCGATATAGAAAGCGATGAAGCAAAATCCGGCGGATTCAAATATCGAAAGATATTCCGCAAGAATTGTCACAAGTCAATTGATTGGAAAAATGTCATCTCATGGATCAAATCACAGCCGACAAACGCCAAACTGTCAGTCGGACTGGGGCTTAATCATAAAGACGATGACGACCCAGATCAGGGAAACATGTCGGCTTTAAATTCCGAATCGGCTATTGCGATATCCTCCGACGGTCCAGACAAACGTCATGTGGTTATTGTCGGCGAGGACGCTTCGGGGGAAAACCAGACAGAAGTATTGGTTCTAAACGACACCGCCGAGGTGTTGGGATCAAAGATTTTCTCCGAACTGCACGCAGTCTACGTCGAGTCAGTCGATAAAACCCGAACTGTAATCATTAAGCAAGGTCAAGACAGCGACTTGCTGGGTTCAATCAACCCAGGCAAAAAGATCAGCTTTTTATGGTTTGAGGATGACGAAATAGACAGCAAAGCCAAAGGAATAAGGCATGGGAATATCCATGCCGGCGACTGTCTGGGATTATGGTATCGTCTGGCATGGCCGGCCGAAACCGAAGCTGTATCCGGCAACTCCATTCAAGTGGCCAGTGAAAGTGAGGTCGAACAGTAAATAACAAGACCTATGTCTAAAGAAAAATCACGAAGTTATAAAATCGTGGAAGTCACCAAAGACAACAATCGTCTGATCGTTGACGCCCGATTTTACGAAAGCGGTAAAGAGGTCGGCCGTATTAACCATGGCTTCCCGATCGAACTGTCCGACAAGGAAATCGAAACCGAAGTCAAAAAGGCCTGTGAGACTTTTTTCGCCGATAAGGAAATTGCCGTAACGGAAAGAGTAAAGGCGGAAAAAGACAAAAAGACACAAGCCAAGATAGACAATTTGGTCGGTAAACAGTCAAAAATATGAACTTGCTCAACATCTTCAAAACCGACAAGTCAAAGATCAAAGGTGAGCTGACATTTAAGGTCAGGGATAAGTGGGGCCGAACCAAACAACTCTGGCAAGAGAATTGGCTGGGCAAACTTATCAGAAAAACCCTTGGCGTTGATTTGCAAGGCATCTCATTCTTGGGTCGTTGGACTGACCAGCTGGTGTTTAACAATCTGGTGGTTAACGCCGGGTTAGCCGGCATGGCCTCCAGATGCAACGGCTCCGGCGGTGAAGCGGCCTTCACCTACTTGGCAGTAGGAATAGGAACGACCGCTCCGGCGGCTGGTAACACCGCTTTGGAAACGGAAATAACAGACTCCGGGCTTGCCCGCGCGTCAGCGACAGTTTCCAGGGTCACCACTACCGTATCGAATGACACCGCCCAATTGGACAAGACTTGGAACGTGACCGGCACCAAAGCAGTAACTGAAGCGGGGGCGTTTAACGCCGCCTCCAGCGGAACTCTGCTTGGTCGTCAAACCTTCTCGGCCGTCAATGTGGCCAACGGTGACACCCTGCAGGTCATTTACAAGTTCCAGATGTCCTAACAAAGAGTAATGAAACAGTTTGAAAATATCTCTTTAAATCTTTGTGAGGTCAACAAAGAAGTATTGCTTATGCTATGGCCAAGACTTTTCTCAACAAGAAAAACAATGCCAAAAGCACCATCACTGACAATCCGCTGACTTCGGGAGCGACAACATTAAACGTCCAGACTGGCGACGGGGCCAAGTTTCCGAACGCACCATTCCACGCCACCTTATATTCAAGCGATCCGGCCAATGGCGAGATCATCAAAGTAACCGCCAAATCAACCGATCAATTTACCATTGAAAGAGCCAAAGAAAACACCACCGCCCAGGAATGGGCTCAAGGCACCAAACTGGAACTCTTAATGACAGCTCAATTACTCAACGATTTCCAGAACAGAACCGAAATCGTGGTGGCCACCGACGGCTCAGGCGACTATAACTGCGACGGATCTTCGGATGAGGACGAAATCAACGAAGCCATATCCAACCTGCCTGCTGGCGGAGGTATAGTCCGATTAAAACAAGGAACATACACCATCGACGGCATTATTGAGATATTGAAAAGCAACGTCACTCTTGAGGGCGAGGGTCCGGCGACCGTTATAAAAGCGGGCAATGCCAGCGAGCTAAACCGATTGATTAGCATCGGCAACGGCGGGACGACCGCTTATTCAGATATCTGCATCAGAAAACTGAAAGTAGACGGCAACCGAGATAATCAAACATCCGGCAATTCCAGTCCAATTGTCATCTGGGGTGCTTCCGGCTATGAACACAAAAGAATAACCGTTGAGAACTGCTGGCTCACCGGGGCGTATTTGGATTGTCTTAAAATTCTTGAA
>MWCR01000036.1 GCA_002070095.1 Parcubacteria group bacterium ADurb.Bin192
AATAAAATCCACAATCACCTCGCTTTAGTCTAAATACTCACATACAGTATGGGTTTGAATGGGCGCCAGGTACTGAAGTCCCGCGGTCGCGCGTCTTCGAATTCCGGCATCTGAGGTGTCAAGAGCTCGGGACCCCAGGTGGTCCGAAGGACCTCGTACCAGTGAGAGAAAACAGCGGCGAAACACCGCTAAGTCCTATGTGAGTTTGGTAGTTAGTAATCAATAACCATTGAACGACGGATACCGGTCCGGATCTGATGCATTTGGATGTGCAAGCTTTTTACCAGGTCACCTCCGCCGAGTCGGCGTTTTGCGTTCCCCGGAGAGATACCTGTATTTCAGGTATCTGGTAGGGGTATCGCAATAAGCCGTTTCGGCGGTCAGAGCGTATAAGCGACGAATCATCGCTAAGTTCGATATTGATTACTTTTCGCTTATAACAGGTATTTTCAAAAATTTTCACTTAGCTACAAATTCTTCTTCGATTATGCGCTTTTTGAACTCCTGCTTTCTGTGCTTGTTCCAGCTGGACACAGGTACGAAATAACCAATTATGCGCGTGATGTAATCTACGACTTTTTCCCCGCAAATTGGGCATACTTGACGTTTCCCGATCGAGCTGTGTCGATTAGTGCATTCCGAATAAATATGTGTTGGCGCAAAATGCGTCATGCCCGCCAGCGCTGCCATCTTTATCATAGTTATTACGGCATTGTCGCTAAGGCCCTTTTCAATGTTCAGATGCGTTATTGCACCGCCCGTGAAAAACGCGTCTAGCTCGCCAGCGTATCTGATACGATCCAATATATCCACGTCTTCCCATAGAGGGATATACTGGTTGCTTAAGATCGGGGTATTTATTTCAGTCGCCAGGTCTGCAGCTGCGCTCTCGCCAGGGATCTGCTCGATATTTATGGGCATGGCCAGTTCTTTAGCCATGTTTGTAACGACTGTTTTTATAACAGCCATTATATCTTTCATTTTATTGACAATTTCTTCGAGGGTTGGCGTGCTGTTTCCAGATTTTTCCAGCATGATAACGGCGCTTTCCCATACGCCTATAACGCCAACGGTAGAGAAGAAATTAGTATCCAAATTCTCCCAGCCATGCTTGAAGAATTTTAGAAACTTGCCAGACTTATGGTCGATCAAGCTTCTCAAAAGCTCTCTGTGTGCTTTAAGCATTTTGCATATCAGTCCTGTAAAGTCTGATAGCTTTTCCAAACCCCCGTCTGTTACTATTTTCGGGATGTTCAGTGTAATAACTCTGTGTGAGCCTATTCTCACGCCGCCATTGCCGAATGAGTCGACTCCGGCCATGTCCATAAGCAGATCTAAGTCATTGGCCATGCGGCAGCAGGATGCAAATTTTCTCGGGTCTTTGGAGATGTAAATATTCTGGCGGCCGGTTTTTAAATATTCGGCTATCTCTACAAGCCAGGGCATGTCAATAATATCTCTGTTATTATCCAGAGCAAGATTGGCAGTTGTGACTGGGAATCTGAAGGGCTTTCCATTGCAGCCTTTTGCGAATTCTTTCAAGAAGATAAGCTGCAAGGCTTTTATTATCTCTATCTGCTCAGGTGTCTGCTTAAACACGGCAGTAAGGGTCGGAGCGTCCGCAATCGTGACGTTCACAAATGGCGATTGCCCAGAAGGTCGAACTTTGCGATGAAATGTGAAAATCATAGATTGGAACACGTTTGCGATATGATACGCATCAGCGTTGACTTCCTCTGGTGATTTAAAGAATTCAGCTGAATTCACGAATAAATCTGGCACGGCTATGGCACCGGCATGATCCTGGGACATTTCAAGAACTAGGTCAATTACTTGAGCAATATAGCTGTCAAATCTGGCTGGCTTGCTGGACGGGTAGTCTTCTACATATTGCAAGCCTTCATACAAAATCTTACCCGTAGACGTGGCATAGCAATACGGAATTACACCCTTGGTAATATCATGAAAATAGAAATACTTGGGAGCGCCGTCTATTCGCATGTGTGACTCATGATTCCAGAAAAAGTTTTTGTCTTCGTCGGAAACGATGCCGACGCAAGCGTCATCCATCATGTCCCGTGTCATCTCTGCCAGGCCTGCGGCAGCATAGTCCATTGAGAAATTACTGAACGAAAACATAGAGGCGTTAGCATTTTTATCATACGCTATTTCCTCTGTGTTGTCCTGCATATGTTTCTGAAACATTTCATAGGCTCGTGATTTAATCATTGTTAGTGGTCTCGCTTTCTTCCTCAAAATTAGGGTTATATTCGGATATCAGTATTCGTTCTCCGACTACGTGGGCAGTCACTGCTTTGCTCATAGTTTTGACTACCTGCCCATCCTCTACTCGCAACTTGCCCCACATGATAGCGTCAAACAGCGCCGCACTGTCGCCTAACATAGCTACATTTTCTTTTGTAAATTCGGCGCCAGTATACCATATGATCGGCATATTTGGGTATAGCATTTTTAACTCTTTGCACAGCTTTTCCCAGGCTGGTAGTTGGAAATAAAAATCACCTCCTGAACCTACTATTGTTATTTTCTCTGGCTGTATAGAATTATCAACCCGATCTGTGATATACTCCGTGATGGCAGGGAGCGTCGTAAATTTTAAAGACTCTACGGGTTCGAAGCATTGAAGCTTTTTGTTATGGCAGCCATGACAGGCCCATTTGCATCCATTTGCGTATAAAACTAACGCGAGGTTATGAAATACTATGTCATCAGAAAAAGACCAG
>MWCR01000037.1 GCA_002070095.1 Parcubacteria group bacterium ADurb.Bin192
GGACACTTCTACGGCTTTGGCCAAATTCAAATTAACACCGATGCGTTTTGATTCCGGAGTTTGGGACGGATCTAAGGCGCCCATGTGTGAGTTACTAACGGCGCGCATGCCGGTCGTTACGATATCCAGGCTGCTGATACCGCCTTCCCCAAGCAGCGTCGTGCGTGTCAAGGCGTTAGCCATGGCAATCGGGTTAGTCTGATCGGAGCTTGTGCTTAGGCTCGACTGTGTCAAGAAGCTTCTTAGTGGCTTATTAAGAAACTCTTTTGTGTAAATATCCCTAATCGAGTCTTTTGAATTCAGATTATTTTTAATTTTATTCTGAATCTCACGGGACTTGGCGGACACTCTGGCGCCGAGCAAGTCTTCTACTGCCATAATATTCTTAAATACCAGACTATCCCGCTCATCCGGTTCTGATTCCTGCTTAGAGACTTTAATAAGCTTGTCTGACGTTCGCAGTAATGCCTCTGGCGTTATTTTGTCAAAAGCCTGACCAAGTGTAATCTTAGTCGTGTCTTCTGACAGGCCAGTATTCTCGAAGAACTTTTTTATTTCAGACTTTTGTGTATCGGTGTCGAGCCCTGGTTCGGCCTTGCTGCGGTACAAGCTTTCGTATATTTTTGAAATTTCTCCAGATAGCTTTTCTGGCTGCATTTTATTTACATCAAAAAGTTCCTGACCCCATTTGTTTTTAAGCTCGGCGTCAGATACGTCCAAGGCTTTCATGACGGCATACAGACTCGGATTCTGCCCGCCTATTTTAAATTTAAGCTTGCTGGATTCCGGATCCAGCCACATGGCCAAGCCAGCAGTGCCACCTTTGCTTAAGTTAAAAAACGATTCAACTTCACCATTGTCTTTGATGCGAGTATAAATACCGGGCTTAAGGCGCAACTGATTAACCATGTGGTAGTCGTTGCCGCCGTATAAGAAAGTCCCGCGGTTAGTCATAATCGGCTGGTCAAGCAGCGTAACTTTGGCCCGGTCTATAATTTTGCCAGTAGCCTTTTCTTTTAAAACTAGCGTAGCCTTCACAGGCAGTGTCAAATCACGGCCTTTTAGTTTGGCATCCAAGTGATTCTTGACGTTGAAGCTGGCATCGTAGACTTCCGATTTATTTATCTTATCCATGCTCTCGATGTATAATATTCTATCGTTGGTTTCGATAGGGAAAATGCTTTTATCGACTGCGTCTCTGATCATGGCGCCGATCGAGCTTATTCTATCAAGACTGTTTTGATACATGGCTATCTCCTGTGAAATCTATTCTGAATAAGAATATCGCGAATGTCTGCATAAGTCAATCAGACAGCCTTGACTTAGTACGCTCCCATAGCGTATATAAAATATAAAGGAGAACACATTATGCGCGCCCAGAAAAAAATAGCATCTATGCTAGATAACATACGACAGGCCATAACTACCAAAGCCGACGACTTTACCGGTATGCTCGGTGGGAAGCTTGACGATATTTCACGCGAACTAAGCATGACTGGGCCGACGGCTGCCACTGGGGCCACTATCGGTGGTGCATTGGCCGGCGGCGGTGCTATGGGTGGCTTAGTGCTGTCCGAGTTAATAAAGCAATACGGAGAGTCGTCCAGGGAAGAGGCCAGGCAGGATGCTATAGTTAAAAAGCTTTTATATGAGCTTTCACAAGGAGATATGAATTATGGAAAAATACGGAGTATGTAAGACTGAAAAAGAAGCTGGAATGGGTCCTGCCGTAGGCTACTGTGAAAAATGCCAGGCGCCTATTATAGTCCAAAAAGACGGACTTAAACGCAAGACTTGCGATTGCGACAAATAAAAAATAACCCCGAGCGAAATGCCCGGGGTATTTTGTCACTAGTTAAATCGGGGCCGGACCGGCGCCACGCCCGCGAAGCAGTTTAATAAGTCTCAGGATACCCGCAGCGCCTAGACCGCCGGCACCTACTGCAAGAGCTGTTCTGGCATTTGGATCAGCCTTAATACCTTCCATCAGTCCGCCAAGGCCACCTTCAATAGAGTCTCTGATATTTGCCATGGTCTGTGCTGGAATGTCGGCCTCGGCGCTGTTAGCTTCGGCCTCGTTCCTGGCCATCTCACTTCTGATCAAGTCTTTCTTCTTGTTGTCATACGCGACATTATACGCGTTGGCCACGTTCGCGCCAGTATTCTGCACCATCCTGAGGAGGGGTTCTAGAGACCCGGAGATACCGCTAGACGCGCTGTCGTAGACTTTATTTGCAGTATCTAATCCCTGCAGCGCCAGGTTGTTAGATCCCATTATCGCCTCATGTCCGAGATCGCTCAGCAGACCTCTTACATAATCCACTCCCTCAGGTATCCTGCCGCTGGCAGCAATAGGCCCTGTTATTAGATTTTTAAGAAGGTGGGATTGTCTTTTCTGCTTTAGGAGGGCGTTCATAGCGGCCTCGTCGCCAGCCCCAAGATCCATCCCTCTTGAGAAGCCCGCGCCAGCATCGCCCATAACCTTGTCAAAATACTCCGGAGCGGAATCTATTGCGGAGTAAGTGTCCTTTTTCACTTGTGCAGACGCGGCATCCCCGCCGGACATCGTGCCCATTCTGAGCCTATCTAGCTCCTGACGCAACATCATCAACTTTCGCTGAGCATCTTCCGCCGCCAGGTTGCCTGCATCTCCCAGGGTTCTC
>MWCR01000038.1 GCA_002070095.1 Parcubacteria group bacterium ADurb.Bin192
AAACCATCGGGCGTTTGCGCGTCATAAGCATAGCGCTCCGTGGCATACCACATACAGCTCATGTTCTCTTCCGAACATTTGCCCCGGTCCACGGTATTGCGCAAAACAGAAACCTGTCCGCCGGTATAGTTATAAGTCCGGCAACTCACGAATTGAGGATCGCATTCTCTGGATTCGAATTTCCAAACCGGTCTTTCAGCCAAGCAATAACCATAACCGCCGGTGCACTCGCCGGTTTGTGAGGTTCCCAAACAACTGACCATGTCGCCGCACTCTTCCAAGCGGCTGCCGATTTCCGGCAAAATAGCATCTCCATAACCTTTGGCCCGGCACTGATACTTGGGCGCGGTCAAAACCCAATTCGGATCTATCAAATGGCACCAGGGATGATCTTTGTCCAACTCGCCTTGAGCATTACAATCATAAAAACCGCGGATAACTTCGCCTAAAGTGATATAACGCCCGTTCTTTTTAACATTGTAAGCCGAATTGGCGGCCATTTCCCAGCCAACAGGGATGATGCGCGACAAACGCATCTTCTTTAAATTACCCGCGCAATAAGCTCTTTGCGCGCAGGTGGGATCGGTATTGTTTTTAATATCATTCTCCGGAATCAATTCCCAATCCGCGTGCAAAGCCTGGCTGGACGGCGAAAAAGATGCGCCTTCCGAACCCAAACCCACGGCCCGGCCCACGGTCAAAGCTCCGTCTTTGGTGCCCACTTGTATGGCCACGCCCAAAGCCTGATCCATGGCGCAATTAAAGCGCTTGCGCGGGGTGTTGCAGGTGGTCAACTCGGTAATGATATCCAAATCATCCGATGAGGCGAAGTTGGGCAACAAATAATCACCCAGTGCCTTGGCAAACTCTTTGCGCTGATATAAATCCTGGGCTTCACCCGAAGCATCCACGTTCCTCAAAGCTTCAAACTGCAAACGTATCTGTTCGGGCGTGGTGCCTCCAATCCCGCCCACTCCCGGACCGCTGGGATCCAGCCACTTATGCAAAAGACCAACGATCAAAGTATTGGTAAAAGTATTCAAAGCCAATAATGGGATGTTCTCCAAACCCACCAAAAAATAATTGCCCAAAATAGCAGCTCTTTGTTCGCCCTCCATCTTACCAACCAATTTCGCGGGTGCCATTTCTTTATACGCATCAGCGGCCATCTCGCTTGGAATTTGAATCTTGCCGGAAACCGCGTCCGTTACCGCTTTCCAGCCCTTGTTTTCGCTGCGCTCCAAAACCGAATCCGCGTTACCTTGCAACATGTAGTTAAAATAAGCGCTGTTCATTTCCACGCCCACGGACAGGTCACTGGCACCGTAAGCCACGGACGGACGATGCAACTGCAAAGCATCCCGCGATTCAATCATGTCTTTGACGGCTGCGAAATTTTCAGCCACTTGTTTGTAACCGCAAGCTCTTCTGCCCAAACGCATAGCCTCACCGATACCCAAAGACAGCTTGGCTGACAAGGGATCGGGCGGGGTACAAAAACTGAATCTGAATTCTTTACCCATGGTAGATTGAGTCCAGTCGCCCACAATAGTATCCAAGCGATCTATAAACTGACTGCTCAAATCATCAGCCTGATTTTCCAGCCAGGAACCGAACGGATCGGACCAAAAACGCGGTTCATCACCGGGATTACCGTACAACAAATCAGCCGCCGCTTCGTAAGCTATGCGTTGAGCTATCATGGACATGGCGTCGATCAAGCCTCCGAACAAAGCCGTGGCCACGCGCATGCCCCATTGTTGCTTTAAATATTCAACCCGACGGAAATACCATTCTTGATTAGCCATTCTAACCTTGTCTTGAGCTTCAACCCGAGCCGCGTTGCGCAAAGCCGGTTCCATTACTGCGACACCAGGAGTTCCGGCAGGAGCAACAATTTCACTTATATACATTAAACCTTGATCCGGATAAGGTGCCACCGGACTGGTGGGATCTATCTGACCGTAAGCTTGAGCGCGCGCTTCAAACAACGGAACAAAAAAGGCGGTGACAAAAAGCAATAACAGCAACGAAGCTGCTGCCCGGCCAATGATTTTATTTTTAATTCCAAACAACATACTTTATGGTTTTTGCTTAGTGCCGGTGGTTGAATTAAGGGCCGGATTATTGGCAATTATTTCGGCCTTGGCTTCGTCAAAAAACCGCAACAGCTCATCATCCGTCAAGCTGTCCAATCTGGCTTGATCCACCCGGCCGGTTTGCATCAAAGCCTGTCTTAACAAAGCCGCATCCCGCGGAATGGCATCCAAATCATATTCAACACCGGCTTCGTCGGCCGTGTTCCTGAAATTCTCGCCCACCTGATTTTCGCCCATCAGAATCTCGCTCAACTGTTCATTGACATTGGGCTGACCAGACATCTCCATCAAAGGAAAAGAACCGGTAGGCAAATCAAACTTCATGGATTGAGCCGTGCAAGGCTCTCCCAACTTACACAGCGGGTTCTCGCCCATGGCAACTTTGATATTATCCGGCACTCCATCCCCGGCCGTGCTCCATAAATAAGGCGAACTTTTGTAGACATTCTGTTCATCCCAATCCGATAAACCGTCTCCA
>MWCR01000039.1 GCA_002070095.1 Parcubacteria group bacterium ADurb.Bin192
CACATTAACACGCTTGATCGTATTCGTGCTGACGAGCTGTGTTTATATCTGCGGGCATCAAGAACTGATATTACGAAGCTATTGCAGCTTATGGCCGTGGATAGCCTGCTAGAGTCAGACTACGGCGGGACTTATAAGCCTACGACGAAAATGCATCGTCTGATAAAACTGTTAAGAGACACGAATCCGGCATACGCAGATTCTCTAAAAGACAAGAAGGAGGCGCCTAAAGAGGGCAATGAAGAAGACATTTTCGACGGCATTTGAACGACTGGCGTTAACCGGCTGCTATGTGCCGAAGGGCGTAGATAAAAAAAACGTTGTCAAGTCAGTGAGTAAATTGCTAAAGCTGCTGACTAACTCAGAAACACCGATGGCTATACAGGAGCTGTCGGTGTTATTTTCTACGAACCTGGCACTTATGAAAAAGATTCTGAAAAGAAATCTGAACATATTTAAGAATTTTTACAATATCGAAACGCCGGACAATAAAGTAGCAGTTATGCGAATAGACTGCAAATTCCGGCAAGATCCGATGCTATTCCTGGCGCTTATCATAGGCTCCATGAGATTTTCTGGGTATACAGAAGATTTTGTATTAATACGAAATGCCCCCAGAAGTAAAAACATGGTCAGGATAACCTGGCCAAAAAACTTGCACGAAGAGCACAGGATACTTTACAAAGTATGCCGAGGCCCAATAGAGAACTACCCGGACATAGTTGCTTTTTTGGGAATAAATTATGCCTCAGGATACGACCCTGTGCTAAATGGCTATCGGGCAAGTAGGTTACTGCCAGCAATATTCTTTTTGCTCAGCGACTTGTACAATATGACTTTTAAACTCATGATCGACAGAACTAAAATCAAAAGCACAAACAACAACAGTGAGGCACGCAATGAAAAACCTATTCTCGAGGGAAGTAAAAAAGACGTTTTATAACATAGGTCGAATTGGAAAATCTAACGGTACTAAATTCAGAATACTTCACAAGCCAGCAACGCCGCTGGCAGACTTGCAAGATATGTTCTACGCGATGCACAAGTCTATTTTAAAATGGCGAATGGCAGTCACTACTTACGGCAAGATATCTAATCGGTCATACCGTACATTCAGGACTCTGCCTATCGTGCCGGCAGTTTTGACTAAAAATATGGGCATCAGGACTAAGCCATTGGAATACATCCGACAGACGTTTCCAATGGACAAAATATGCACTGCCCACATAAACGAATCTAATTATTCAGAGATTCCAAATATAGCATTCTCCTCCAGAGTGCCGTTAGATCTTTTATGGACAAAGAATATCGATGACTCCAGCCACGCCGGAAAGGCACAGGCCGCGCATGCCAAGCTATCGCTATGCGAAACCGGCGCAGTGCTAAATATTTTTCATAAAGGCGTGGTCGGGGGGCTGCCTGGTCGACACATACGGGAAATAATAAGTGCTGCGTACGAAAAAGGCGCTATATACAAAACCGACATTGTCGGATTTTTCAGAAATACTAATAAACTAGTAGTTAAAAATGCGCTACTGCATGCCGGACGAAAACAGCATTTAGTCATGCTGGCTGAGGCTATGTTTTCCAGGGGCGAATCCAGTGAATTCATACCAATGATAAAGTCGTTTACAAGTGACAGTGTACAGCTGGCCGACGATTTCTGGAGTGATTCTGTCCAGACTTCTGGCCACTGGCCTTCCGGGGTTGCTACGGCTTTCCCATTGCCAGGAACACAGACTGCGCCACTCGTGCAAGATATTCTGGCATTGCAAGACTCCAGAATAGCTGCGTACAAGCGCGCGCAGATCAGCAGTTCTGGCGCCAACTTTAAGAATACTTATGGGTTAGTCGCAACTCAGTCTGGCAGACAGCATTTGTTGCATACTACTACGGCCGGGCAGTTATCGATAGCCGGATTCTGCAGCAAGCTTGCTGACGCAATACGTTTTGCAAACCTGGAAAATGATATCTCGGCTAAAGCCATATTGTACTCTTTGTTGAAAACAGTGGCAGCTAAACGGGATGGAATCGTATCGGTTGACGCTGTAATGGCCGGTATCACACTCCCTGAAGATATCCCATCGGCCATGATGACTATTATAAAAAGCGTAGTCACAGATATATTGACGCATTATGTCAATTCGATTGTGATACCAGTGACCTCGGCCATGTTTATGTTTAAAATAAAAAACGGAAATTCATTTGGCCCGGTCGCAAAATCCAACGAGCAAGTGTCAATAGTCGCCTCACACAGGGGACGTCATACTCTGCCACTGGCAGTAGAGCTGCCTACTAGAATGAAGCTGGCGTCTTCTGGAAGCAAAACAATCAGATTTGCTAACGGATCGTCAATTGTGTCGCCTGCAGCCGTCTCCGCCCCGTTCACACCAGTGCAATTATCGGCCTTTACCGGGAACGCCTCGGCGACACACGGTACAGTGTCTCTATTTATAAATAACGAGCTTCTTGGCAACCCAGAAGACTTGCTTGCTACAGCAGAGTTGCACCCGTCAGTTGCGACAGACTGCAATTCTGCCGCAAACAGACTATA
>MWCR01000040.1 GCA_002070095.1 Parcubacteria group bacterium ADurb.Bin192
AGTATCAGAAATGCCTAGGTAGCTCATGATGCCAGAGCGTTCTGCATCTCCAAAGCTTTTCTCACGTATATGCTGTGCTATATCAGCTGCGAAGCGCTTTGATTTATAGCCAGAAGGCCCGGACAACACGCGGTCGGATAAACCTTCGAACGTGTCAGAGATTTTATCTTGCTCATACTGTATACCGACGCCAGACGCGTTAATACCGCCCTTAATAGCAGTGTCTAGTACAGCCTGCATTCCCATGAAAGTAGCGATACTGGCACCAAGATACAGCGGCGCACTAATGGCTTTAGTTCCAAGCCACCCCAATGTGCCAGTGCCCCTGAAGGCTTCTATGGCAGTCTTGGCCTTATCGGCGCCGCCATGATACCATGTCAAGAAATTTTCTACGTGGCGCTGTGTCCCTTGTGAAACATATGATCCGAAATTATTAAAATTTCCTAAAAATGTTCCGCCGAACTTGTTGCCAATATTCACAAGATCGTCGCCAAACGTACCGATTAGCTGCCCTGCAGGCTCTGCAAACATATATCGCAAAGGCGCGTGTATAGCCGACGTCAGTTTGGTGCTTAGCCCGCCATAGACATCAGCAAGTTTGCCTATGCTGGCGCCAGCTCGTGTTAACGAGGCAGATCCAGTAAGCTTTCCAGCCAAATCCAAGCTGCCAGACATGAGATCTGAATACATAAACATGCCGGTACCAAATATAGATGCGGCAGAGCCTATAGTTGACGGTATGGCATAATTAGTGAAGCGGTCACTCAGGACATTTATTCGATCTTGGTATGCACCGTAAGACATGCCCGGGGGCGGCGTGCGCATGCCCCATATGTTTTTCTGGCCCCATGCAGAGAATGGCGTTATTTGATTAAAGCTATAGTAATCGCCGTAGACAGAATTGTCGTAGGCTGTGTTATTAAATTGGCCATAGCTCGCAAAATCATATGGCGCTGTATTATATCCAGAAACGCCCCCGGCTGGTGTATATGCCATTTATCATACCTGCATCTTTTCGTCTTTGATTTCCCGGCGTATTCTCCGCATACTATCACGGTCAAAAGTAATTATAGTATTCTCCAGTTCTTTCATCAAGGCTGGGAGTTTTTCATCGATTGATTCTTGCGGATCTTTGAAATCTGGCGTGATTATGCCCTGAATATCTGCAAGCAATTTGCCACGAGCATCGGCCGTCATTGTCCCGGCGTTAGTCAGCACGGCAAATTTTAGGGCCAGCGAGTCGTTTAGAAGCAGGCCATACTCGAATAAAAATCGTATAAAAAACTCAAAGTCACGATTAGCACTGGTTATTGCAGATAGTAAGTTGCTACCCGCAGCCAGGAGCCTGGCAAAGCGCTTGACCCCTGGCCGCGAAATCAGTTTTTTATGATTGCATCGTCAGACAAGGCGATTTTGATTGCGCGCTCAAGCAGGCCGAGATTACCAGAGATTTGCTGAGAAATATACACAGGCAGCTTGCCAATTTCTTCGAAGCGTTCTTTGACTGTCTTTCCGATGGCCTTGCCCTGCAGTCGCAGTAAACTGGCGGCAAGGACAACCCGAGAATACCGAGCCTGCGCGATGTCTTTTGGAAAGACACGTAAAAATAATTCGCGGGCCTGAAGTTCTGATACATTCTCGCTGGCGGCAATGGCTTTGATCTCGGCGGTGTCTTTGTCAATATATAAATTCAACGGATCTTTGCCATATAAATACGCATCGTAGTCTTCACGTTCGGCTGTGCTGATGATTCTGAGAGAGGCCTTTAGATGCCGGTTTATGTCAATGTCGATAGTAGTATTCACGTCGAACATGAAATTAACAAGAAAATCACCACTGGTGAGCTGACCGTGCAGCAACATGACTTTGTCTTTGTCGGCCTGAGATAACCCAAGCGTCAGCATTTCCTGAATCGTCATCGGCGCTTCTTTTTCGGGCTTAGCCTTAGTCTGTGATTCAACTTCAGGATTGGATGCTACCGGCACGGCCTGTGATGACGGCTGTGGCTGACTCTGCTGCTTATTGTTAAAATCTACTGGCATTGGTATCTCTCCCTGTAATAGATGCTTCCTGCAGCATAGCATGAAGAAATACAAAAAGCAACTATCAAAATTCTGATATGCATATGGCTTTTGCTGCAAACGCAAAACGAAAAATCCCGAATCTGCGCTAGAAGATCACGAGTGGTCTGGTTGGAAATTTGCCTTGCAAATACCTTTAAACAAAGCGAGTACAAAAGGTTTGCCTGTGAATGAGTCTAGATGCTAATTACAGATATAGGATTTAGGGGCAATACAACTTTTTTTACATTCCAGGGAAAAAAGGACCTGTATCTGGAAGAAGAATTTTAGATTTTTAGAAAAAGTCTTCAAAAAAAATCATTTTACCCCCCTAGGTGTTCCCGGCCCCGAACTTTAAAAAAAGTTGTTTTTTTGTTATTTATTTATTTATTTATTATATTAAGATATTGATTAATAAAGGATATATATAGATATTATAT
>MWCR01000041.1 GCA_002070095.1 Parcubacteria group bacterium ADurb.Bin192
ATATCACTGCCTTTCAAGATAACAAAAAAATTCAAGGCTTTTTACCAGGGCGAAGATATTTCAAATTCATGTACGCTTACTACTATTGGCGGGACGGCTATAAATCTCCCATCAGCTTTACCTACAGGTCGTTTAGTGTTAGACTTAGAAATACTCGCGTAATCAGGAGACGCCATGCAGATTAATAATGCAAACAACCCAGATTTTACTTTTATCAGCAAAGCTGGTAGTGCTAATATCCGGCATGTTTTTATCGTGAATGAAAATTTGGCCGTGACGCAAGATTTATCTGCTGTCGGCCGTATTCGTGATAACACAAATACTATCATTGCTGATAATATTGCCGTCAGTGTCTCCAAGATTTCGCGTTTAGTATCCGACGAAGTTACTGCCGGACAAAGCGTTATTTACGTGGAATTAAATTCTGACGTATACGCGAACGTAATTACCCTCCCAAGCGGCGTACGCTACAAATTCGAATTTGTTATTTCTTATTCAGAAAATGGCTCGGTTATAAAAAGCTTCAGCGTGTATTATTCGTTTGAACTTACTGAAAGCCCAGCTGTTTCTGAAACATATGCGGCAGACACTGACTTTATAACGCCAGAAATCTTAAATGCAAAATATGCCGGCATAGTTTCTCCTGGCGTTATACATGGGCTTGATATTATACAAGGCTCTGGCGATAACATGTATAACTTAAAAGCTGGCGAAGCCATGACTTCCAGCGGCATTAAGCTTAAGTTATCTTCTGAAAATCACAATATCATAAAGGCCTTTTTCAAGCCATCAGAAGGCACTCGTGTCGACGCCGTAGTTCTTACTGACGCTGGCGCTGCCGGCATAGTTCCCGGCATTACTAACATGGGCGTTCCCAATGTTAACGAGGCGAATCAAACTGTCATAGGCTTTATGATATTCTCAGATTCGGAGCCTCTACCAAGAATAGTCAAGCGCATGAGTGCCGATAAAGCCATAAATCAGCCAAAGCAACGCATATTTAATTTTTTCCCGGCCGCCTCTGTAGGCAACACGGACTTACACATACCCCACGACATAATACCCGAGAGCGTGGCTGTGTATAAAAACAAGCGCAGGCTTTTCCCAACTGAGTACAGCGTTATTCGTGGTGCTGCGTCTATTGTAAGGCTGGCGGCTGCACCTGTCGTTAACGACGCCTTTTTAGTCGATTTTGATATTACTAAAAAACAGATGCCAGACTTAAACGATTTATATGCCGAGATTATGCCGGTGCCAGAAGCTTACCCATGGTCTGGTGCCGCAGCCGTATTTAATAATGCATTTGTCAATGCCTCACATTTTAATAATATCGTCTCTGACTGGGACAATTCTGGATATCTTGCATCGGGGGCAGAATTCGTTCTGGCTAAATTATCACCACTTGCGCCAGATGCTTTGTTAAACAATAACGGTGTCAAGCTTCCGTTAGACGATGCCAATAAATTAAACGGCAATATTTACATGCCAAGCATTACAAAAAAGCCGCATACGTTTTTAATCGCGCTGAGTTTCGAAGCTATTCGAGACGCCATGATCATAAATTCGAACTCAGTCGAACCTGGGCCTTTGAGCAATTTTGGCCTAAGCATGCTGGCGTCTCCCGGGCCGGCCAAGCTAATATTATCGCATGGCGGGCTGACTGTGGAAGACTTCGTGCATATATCTCCAAATACCAAATACGTTTTTACGTATAAACTCGACGCCAGTAATAACGTTAAAATATTCGTAAATGGCGTGCTGCTGCTCGGCACGTCAGCAGCAAGTGTCTCTTACATCAATAATCTTAGCGAGATCTATTTGAAAAATGAAGCTCAGCCAACTATATATTATGCTAGCTACTGGGAAGAGGCAATAAGCGATACAAGAATCGCCGAGATTTCAAACGCAATACTAAATCAGCAGCTAATTTAAAAACGGAGACAGGCACATGACTACAGGCGTCATCGATGGCAAAAATCTAGAAATAGCGTCTACGCCGCTAAATCGCTTGGAGCAAATGCCTGTCACGGGCACGCAGCTAGCCGATCACGTTAACGATAATACTAATCCCCACGGCGAAACGCTGCACCAGAAAACGCTTGTAATCGATAACCAAGTCAGGGTTACTGCCAATAATGGCATTTTAGAGATAAAAAATCTAAGCGCCACGGATTATGCTGAATTAAACTTAAAAGGCATAAATCTTATTGGCGGCGACGTAAATCAGATAAACGTTAGCGAGCTCTCGGTAGACGACTCGTTTGTAAATCTAAACGCAAATGTGCTTACCGGCACGCCTGTGCTAGACGGCGGTATTCGCATTATCCGTGGCGGACTCAACAGCCTGGCGCTATATTGGAACGAAACAGCTAATCGCTGGCGTGTTCAGCAGCAGGACGGTAATAATATATATGCCGAATACGATCTGGCGCATTTAGG
>MWCR01000042.1 GCA_002070095.1 Parcubacteria group bacterium ADurb.Bin192
CACTGGAGAGCGTCGTGCTATCCAAGAAGCCGCCTTGAAAGATTATGGCGAGAATATCCCAGGCAAACTTACCGATGACATTCAAAAGATCGATCCCATGAAATACCTGAGGCTTTAATACATGACCGACTATTCAAAAGACGTGCAACTATGGCAGAAATGGCAGTCGGATAAAACTGATGCCAACTTAGAAGCGCTGGTCAAGCAAGTTAACCCGATTATACAATCTCAAGTTAACAAGCTTTATACGGGCAATATCCCCCGGAGCGCATTAGAGGCCCATGCTACGAATCTGGCCATTAAAAGCTTCGATAATTACAACCCGGAACAAACGCAGCTTAATACTTATCTGACATGGCAACTAAAGCCTTTGAATCGATATGTATACAAGCATCAGAATATTGGCAAGATACCAGAAAGCCGCATCGTGCATATCGGGGCGATTAACCGCGCCAAAGTAGAACTGCACGAGACTTACGGCCGAAATCCTACAGAGCAAGAAATCGCCGATCATACTGGCATTGCGCTGTCTGACGTAAAGCTTTTGGAAAAAGAGAATCGGCAAGACTTAAGCGCCGGCTTTGCCGCAGAGGACTTTCATAAATCGCACACGACTTACGAAGATACGCTATGGCTGTTATGGGGCGAGCTTGATGGCCGTGATCGTGAGATATTAGAATATTTATATGGCATGAACGACAAGCCGACGCTAGGCCCGTCTGAGATTGCAAATAAACTCGGCATATCTCCTAGCCGCATTTCGCAGCTCAAAACTCGCATCGCTGATAAGCTTTTACGCTATCGCTTAGAATCCGGGAGGTTTTACTGACATGGCTTTACATACTAAGAAATTATATTTTCAAAGAAATGGCGTAACTGAGTCTGTTGATTTATATAACAGCCAGTCGGACACTGGCTCTACGGCGATGGTATTGCGTGACGGGACCACAAACGTGTATGCCGGACTAGTTTCGACTACAAGTCCAGATGCTAGCAATCTACGTGTTATGACTGGCGGACAAGCTCTAGCGATTGCTAAACAAATGAGATGATATGCCAATGGCAATGGCTAAAAAGAAAACATCTGCTGGCAAGTCTAATAATCTTGGCGTGCCGACGGCACGAGGCTGCCTAAGCTGCAATCGCTGGGATGCCTTTATGAAGCGAGTATGGGAAGAGGAGCGTGAGATATGCCCGCCAGACGGCTGTATAAAATTACTAAATGTCAATGTAAAAAAACCTGATAGCACCGGAGAATAAGTATGCTGCGAGAAAAACTGGCCACCAGTGTCGCCAATCATGCAATGACTAAACTAGCTAGGATATTCTCGTCGGATCCGGCGTTAAATAAACTTGTAAAGAAGACCCTGTCTCGCATGTACTCTTCTGGCAGGGCACATTATATACCCAGCAAACTGCCAGAGTTTGTCAGCGTCAAAAATCAACAAGGCGGCCTCTTCCCGCCAGGCAGTGACAAAATATTTATCCCTAAAAACAAGGCCGACGGCTTTAACAGACCTACTGTGGAGCATGAAATACGGCATTCGTCAGATCCTCATTTAAAATCAAAGCTCAGGGCCATGGCACATCTGGGTGGGGATGATTCTGCTAGAGCTGAAGAGATAGTCGGTAGACAAATACTTCGGGAAGAAGCCAGGGCATTAGCAGGATTAAATCCGGAAAGTCTGGCCAGGGATAATCTAGCCATGTATTTGCGTATAGTTAGAAATGAGGTTCCGGGGCTGCGGCATTCGCTGCCAGAGAAAGTAAGAAAGTTCAATGCTGCTGGAGGGCTGACCGAAGCTGGAGAAGTCGCAAAATCCTACCTTAGATTTTAATTCACATGTTGAATCTGTCTTTGAGTTTTAAGATCTCTTTGTAGTCTATTTCGGTGAAATCGTTTATCAAATGATTTCCGGGCGTTTCTACGAAGGCCAGATAATACCAAAGGCCTTTCTTATCGAGTAATACCCGGGCGCTTTCGCTGTCTGTTTTATCTAAAAATAATTCGATGCTTTCGTCCAGCAATGATTTTATATTAGCCAGCGCCTCTTCGTCTTTTATCTCTTTTTCAAGCACTCGCTCACGTAATTTTATACCTAGCTCGCGTTCGGTTTGTGTGTAATTTCTAGGACCAATATCTTCGTCGTAAGGGAGATTTTCAAATATTTTTGCGATCGATTCAAAGACTAGCCCGAAATGCATGAGACTTAAGTCTTCTACGACTAATGGCCGGCTTGTAAGCAAGATATGCTTTAGATGAGAGTAGACTAATATATGATTTAGCTTTGTTTTACTTAGTCTGGCGCCGGCTTTTTTGAAGCGCTTTATTACATAATTAGCCACGGCTACCGTACTGCAAGTGTAATTTATTTTAGATTTTTCTGGCTGCATTAGTTTCTAACCGACGCTTCAAAGTTAAAGCGGTCGGCCTC
>MWCR01000043.1 GCA_002070095.1 Parcubacteria group bacterium ADurb.Bin192
GACAGCGGCACTCAACGCTATTCTCAATACAGAGAATTTTAGCTACCCGCTCTTACCGGATAATAATATACCGGCGCAGGCACTACGTGCAATGACTCGAGCAGCGATAGACCTGCTACGAGATAATTCAGATCCCGAAGCTATTTTTCTCGGGACTTTGTTAACCGACATTAGAAAATTAGTGGATCCGGAAGTAAACGGATTCAGATTCTATATGGATGCCGGCCAACTTGTAATAGAGGCCAATCCAAACTGGGTGGTATATTTGGAAAATCTGCACTTGGATGCCCTTAAGCGTGCGTTAAAACATGAGCTTATGCACTTAGTGCTACACCACCCGGAAAACATAAAGCTGCATACTGACACGCAAGACAAGATGCTTGCGTTATTATCTATGGATTTGAGCATAAACAGTTACTTGGATGAAAAAGTGGGGCAGGCTACAAGCATAGCCCACTGCCCTAATTGCCTGCTGTTATTCTCAGATACGAAGCCAGTAAAAATATCTCCAAGTGTGCGCACGGTAAAAGGCCATAAAGATTGCCATGTATGTTCAGGGATAGGCACACTGCATACGTCGTTTGCGAAAGTCAACGCAATTCTTAAAAACAGACGCATCACTGTCAGACCCCCTGTAGGCACTCTTATTGGTAATTACCGAAAAGTACTAGAATCGTTAAAGGCCCAAGTCCCGGCGGATGCAATAGCGGACTTGGCAGGGCTAACGCAGCCCTTAGTCGAGTACCAAAATACTTACGAAGAAATGGTTGTTACCAGCATGGCTAACCATGCATACGCGCAGTCAGAGTCTTTTAGTAAAAGCAATAATCCAGGCTCATTGCTGTCGATATTTAAAGACTTGAGGCGTGAAAAGAAAGTGCCTTATTTACTAAAAGTCCGCGGCGTACTAGGTGCCAGTATGAAAGACGAAGGCGAGGCCACGCGTTATCGACCAAATCGCAGATTCGGCTATGAATACCCCGGGACTAAATCAGTTCCGAAGCAGCGCTATGTATTCGCCGTCGACACCTCCGGATCTGTGCCTTTAGACGAGATTAAGAAAATCGTAAATGAGTTTCTTAATATCTCAGAGTACTCGGACAAGATCGAGTGCAGGATTATCTTCTTCCACCACAAAGTTTACTATGACAAGGAGGTGAAGGATTACACAGAAAAGGACCTAGACAATCTTCAATCAGGAGGTACTGATTTTGACCAAGTCCTTGAGCAGGTTTATCTTGACAAAGATAAACGCGAGAGAGACCCGGCTGTCCTCATGATGTACACAGACGGCTATTGCTCAATTGACTTTGACCGCAAGAAAGTCCGGGGGAACGTTTACTGGCTGTTAATGCCAGAAGGCGACTCCAGACATATCAAGCGATGGGACAAAGATGCAGAAATAATCAGGGTAGATGGAGGCCCAAAATGAACCGACAGGATGTTGAAAGATGGATGAGCATATCGGCCGCTGTGCGCGCAGCATTTCTCACTGGGAACTTTTCCTGGGCCCGTGGGTTTGAGCAGGCTTACAAAAACATCTCCGGCCAGGAGCTGACTGTTGACACCTTTAAAAAAGGACCGTTCGCAGTTGAGCCTGTAGCGGCCCCTAAAGGCCGCACAGCCGTGCATATGCTGCTGTTCTTCGAAAATGGCTATATTTGTGAAGGAAAGCTTACCGACGAGACCGGGCGCGTAGCTCTGATGTGGCTGCACTCAGACGACTGGCGCAATCGCCCCATTGTATCGTTACCCACAAACATGGTCACGAAGATGAAAAAAGCTGGTAACAGCGGCAACGTCACTCCGCAAAGCTCTGCTTCAGTTAAAAAAATTGAAGCTGGTCTTGCTACAGCAGAAGAAAAAACTGCGGAAGCAAGTAACGAATAATATAACTTAACGGCACCCGGCGGACGAGGCAGCAGTTCCTCGTCCGCTATATAAAACTCAGGAGAATCTAAAATGGAAATGAAACCCGTAAGTCTGAACGATCTGATTGCCAGTGAAATTAAAGTTCGCTGCACTTTCTTACAAAGCGCCCTCGGCACCAAACCCAACAAAGAAGAAATTCTTCGTGAATATATCACGAGTCTAGCCCCTAACGGCGGTGAGGACGAAGTAGAAGCCATGACGGCGGAAGACATTGACGAGGGCGTCGAACAGGGCACTACTGTGTTCGCTCGTGACAAAGACGGCCGACCCATTTTCTGGGACTACATGATTCGTGGCTTTTTCAAAGCAGCTCAGGGTGCGTTGAAC
>MWCR01000044.1 GCA_002070095.1 Parcubacteria group bacterium ADurb.Bin192
CCGCCACAATAGAAGCAATGAATTTCGTACTTTTGTTGTGTTCCAAGCCAACGTTTTTCTTTCATGTTTAATCCTGGTTTACCAAACCTGCTTAAACCACAGCAGGGATGGAAGGACGCCTTTCTTCGTCCATTTTAGACGCTTCAACGAGGATTGCCCCGAAAGGTCTTACGCCCTCTCCACGTCCGTTTTTTACTTGCTCCGTGAACCCACTCCGGCGCAAGATGTTTAACGCTTGCCTTTCAATATTCAAGGCAGCGTTCAAATCTCGATTCAGCACCGCTCCACATTCACAAGTCCATTCTCTTTCAGCCAAAGTCAAGTTACCATTGATGCAACCGCAAAAGTGACAGAGCTTGCTAGAGGGAAAGAAACGATCAATCTCCACCACCACCCCGCCGTACCACGCACTCTTGTAGGATAGCTGCCTCTGGATTTCACCAAACCCCGCATCCGCGATTGATAGAGCCAGGCGGTGGTTCCTGAGCATCCCGGCGACATTCAAATCCTCAACGCCAATGATCTGGTACGTACTGGCAATATCGGTCGTCATCTTGTGTTGGCAGTCCAGCCGACGATTGGCAATGCGCCGGTGAAATCTTGCCAACTTTGCTTTCGTACAATTCCAACGACCGCTTCCTTCTTGTCGGCGGGACAATTCACGATTCAATCGCTTCAGCTTTCTAAGTTCCAATCTCAAAAGCTTTTGGTTTTCAAACTCTCGACCATTACTTAGTACGGCTAACGCCTTGATTCCTAAATCAACCCCAACCGACTCTTGCGGGTGCTTGTGTTCTGGTGGCTCGACCTCTACATTGACAGCAACATACCAATGTCCCGCGTCCTCTGAAATCGTAACGGACTTAACCCCACCATCAAACCTCAGCATCTCAGCCATATTGATTGGCTCATCTAATTTTTCCAACTTGAGCCAATGTCCATCTATTTTGACGCGACTACCGTCCATCCTAAAGGACTTTTTGGAATGCCGCTTAGATTTGAAACGGGGATAGCCTTTCTTAGTGTCGCCATTTTTACACCGACGAAAGAAGTTGCTAAATGCTGTGTCAAGGTTGCGAAAGCCGGTGTCTACGGCACACTTTGAGATTTCCATAGACCAGGGGAATTGCTCACGCCTGATAGCATTGAATTGCTTTTTCAGGACGTAGGCCGATGGTTTCTCGCCAGCTTCGTATTGACGTTGCCATTCTGCCAGACCCCAGTTGTAAGTGAACCGTGCCGTGCCACTCGCTTGAAGCAACCACTGCTCCTGTTCTAGTGTTGGGTTCAATCGAATCTTATGCGCTTTCCGCATCAGAGTTGTCCTTGCGCTTTCGTCTGCCTCTCGCGCCATAGATTCTTGAACTGAAACTTACAATGATAGTTAGAATATCCTCGACCAGTTCTTCGTGTTCGCTCTTTCCTTCTACTTGTTCGAGAACTTCCACGGTGCAACCCACACCCTTGAAAAATCGCTCGATAGTTCGGAAGCCAAAACGGGTAAGTCTATCTCGATGTTCAACCACAACCTTTTTGACTTCGCCCTTGCAAGCCGCGTCTATGACCTTGAAAAACTGACGGCGGTTGTCATTCAATCCCGAAGCAATTTCGGAGCAATCAAGAACGATACGGTAACCACGTTCACCACAAGCCTCAATCAGTCGCTCGTGTTGGCGAGTAAGATTTTCGGCTTGCTTTTGCGTTGACACGCGGGCATACAGGGCTACATCCTTCTCAGTTACGGTCACGCCGTCTGATACAGACAACAAGGCTTCAACCTCTGCACTATCATATCTGCGATGTCCGCCAACGGTACGATGGTCAGTTAGCTTTCCATCCTTGAGCCACCGATGCAATGTGGTCTTGGAGAGCCGATATTTCTGTGTCACTTCCGATTGCCTCAACAGCATCCGTCATTACCTCGTTTAACCAGGTCTCGTATTCTTGCTTGTCCGGCAAGGTCTTGAATGGCGGGTCAACCTCGATGCGTTCACCGTTGACCACTACGAAATCCTCACCAATCTCATCTATAATATACATCTTTTCCATATCCTTGTCAAGCGATTTGTTCAGGTTTGGGGAAGAAAAGTCAGTTATTTGGTAACTGCTTTACCCTCCTTGACTAACGCAACGCTGATGTAACCACTGGCATAATACTCCTCACCCTCAGCACCGTCAAGGCTGAAGG
>MWCR01000045.1 GCA_002070095.1 Parcubacteria group bacterium ADurb.Bin192
ACGATTTGAAGAAATATTCTACCGGTTTTCTTATTCTCAATTTGTGAAAGGAACATGGCGATCCTCCTGAAAAAAAGTGTATCACGATATCCCAAAAGAGTCAACGCATTATAACGCCACACGATGAAATGTTTCTGAAAAAGTTAAAAAAATATACTCCCTAAAGGAGTTACAAGAGCTTTTTTAATTTCTGGCTGCAAAAGTCGGGAGAAAAATTAGTAATTGTAAGGGTAGAAAAAAGTCGTTGCAAAATAAAAACTCTAACCAATCCATTGGTAGGTGGTAGGATTTAGCACGATGATGATAAAGTTAGATTGACGCATGTTTTCATGTCAGGTTTTGCAAAAATGTAAAAATAGGGTAAAAATAGGGTAAAAAGTCTTTGCCTCATGAGAAACTCGTGGTAGAATGCACTCAGATGGAGTGGTTCTGCAAAAACCACAATGTTGGAATTGGTATTATTCGACTTCCCCCCTGCAAGAAGAAGGCAGGGGGTTTTTATTTTATTTGACTACTGTTGTCAAGTCCAAAATGCAAGGAACTGTGCTTTTTCCATTCTATCATAAACAGAACAATTAATAGGGCATATCAAAGCCTCAACCCTGTGGGCTTGCAGATTCCGAGAACAGTGCTATACTTTAACTACAAAGGTTATACGAGTTTCTTTGGACGAGAGGTAGTTGCAGCTGCCTCTTTCCTTTTATTTCGGTCAATCTCCTCCATTTCAATCCTGATTGGCTCAGGCAGATAATTCAACAAGGCTGCAAGCTTATGGTATCTCAGTTTTCTTTGGAAAGCAGCAAGACCTTGTTGCTTGGTGAACTCATAGATTCCGTTGCCCTTTACCAGAATGTAGCTCAACTGAGTCATTTTCTTAGCTACTGCGACGGCCGCAACCGGTTTGCTCTTACCCCTCAACCTCAAAGCTTCATATTTCCTTGAAAGAGGATTGCCTTTTAACTTGGTTACGGCAACCCAAGCCGCCTGGATGATGTTCCTTCTGATGCATTTGTTGCCCATATGGGAGATATGGCCCTTGCTGATCTTGTTGCCTGAATCAAACCTCCGTTCCGAGAGCCCGACATAGTTCACATAACTGTCGGGGGAGTTGAATCGGGAACCGTCACCGAGGAAGGCAATCTGGGAAGCAGCGGTCATCAGTCCTACTCCGGGAATCGAGAGCAGGGAAAGAGCCTCTTTTGGGTGCGAGAGGCAGATATCCCTCAACCTCTGCTTGCATTGCTCCAACTGGTTGGTCACATGGCCGATCTGGTCGGAAAGCATGATTGCCTGCTCGATTGCAAGACCGTCCTCGCACAGAAGCCGGTTCGCCAAGATCAATCTGGACTCTTCCGTTTTCAAATCTGATTTCTTGACGAACGGATGGCCCATCGCATTGAACAGGGCATACAGCCGGTTGACCAGCATCGTAATCTCCTTGGCAAGGAATACCTCAAGGGAGACGGCCGACCTTTCCGCTTGTTCCTCTCTGGTCGGGATCGAAACCGTGGGCCATTCATCTCTGGGCATGGTCCTGGCAATCTTGGCAATTTTCTCGCTGTCCGACTTATCGGTCTTGAGGGTGCTGTTGAAAATGTTGTAGAGCTTGGTGGGATTGAGCACCACAACCTCCGACTCGGTATTCTCCAACAGAAACCTCGCCAACGAGAACGATGCGGTTCCCGCCTCCATGAGCACCAAATCCCCCTTGCAAAGCCTGCCTGCAAGCTTGGCCTTGCCCTGTTGCCCCATCTCTCCGGTGAAGAAATGGCGACTTCCCAGATCGGGGCCGTCCAAGATGCATCCGTGGAAGGTCTTCTTCGACAGATCCAACCCGAATGCCCGTTCGTACTGCATGTTCATCGGCATGGCAGCACCTCCTTATAAATATTCAGAGCTGGAAGGCTGTATGGACACGGATCGTGATCCACCATTTTTATTTACAGGGTCATATCGGGAGGCCTGAGCCTCCACGACATGCCCTACGATAGACTTCGATGACCGGTTTTGAATATTTTTAGTATCAAGGTCTCGGGCTACACCCAATCCTTACAAACCAGGACACTCGGCCACCGGCTTCCTAACTCCGTCAGTTAAGAATATCATCGAACCTCCAGCTGTAAAGACTAGAGTTCC
>MWCR01000046.1 GCA_002070095.1 Parcubacteria group bacterium ADurb.Bin192
ACTACAGCGGTCAGTAAGAAAGAACTTTGTTCTAAATTTCACAAAGTAAGATAAACGACAGGGGCTGTTAATTCAGCCCCTAGTTCAAAAAAAACAGGAGCAATCAAATGAAAAAGAACGAAATTAAAAACAGTAACTTGGTTATCAAACAGAACGAAACTGACAAACCAGCCCCGAAGTTAATGTCGCCTAGCGAGATTCTTGATTACGTTGAAGCCAAAATCATCAACGTAGTTGTGCCCGAATGGAATGCTATCGTCAGGTGTAAAGCCCCGAACGCTCAGGTTATCTTTGATATAAGAAACAGATACGCAACAGAACGAGAAGCTTCAGAAGCAATCGTTATGGCGTTTCTTATGGACTTCACACCAGAACAGCTTGACAAGCTGAAAGAAGGCGACGGTGTTAAATACTCACAGCTGCTTCAGGCGGTTATCAAAAACACTGACACTTTCAGAAACGCAATGAGGGAGAGCAACATAAAAAACTAATGGCAAGGCTGCAGGCAGATAACGTTCTGCATGCAGTCGCAAGTATAGCTCACGCAGACGGAGTATCAATCAAAGAAGTAATTGATAGAGGCGCTGACGACTTGGCTTTAAGAGTTGCTTTTCTGAAAATCTCGATACCGAAACAGTAAAAGGAGTCCGACATAATGGCACTCATCAGTCTTATTCTTAAAGCCGCTGATGAATATTCAGCAACGCTAATGGGTCTTAATCAGGGACTCGAACTTGTAGGCAAAACTATAAGTGGAATCGGCTCAGTCACTAGCGCGTTAACAGGCGGCTTGGGCTTAGTCTTTGACGGCCTGAGTGCTGTTGCCTCTGTTGCGTTGTCTCCTATAACACTGGCTTTCGATTCAATGAAGGCTTCTATCAGCTACGTTTACGAATCAATCAAAGGTTTGCTTGGCTACCTTTACGACGGTATCAATTACGCTGCCGGTATAGCTTGGGACTCTATCAAGTCTGTCGCTGATTTTATGTGGACAAGCTTCAAAGATGTTCTCAGCTATATCTGGACAAGCGTTAAAGACATTTCATCAATGGCTTACGAGTCTATTAAACAATGGACTATGGAGGCCATTAAAAGCACAATCGAAGTAGGCAACCAGTTTGAACAGATAAGAGTCAAGATGACAACTATCTGGGGTTCGTCTGGCGTAGCTAAACAGGCTTTGGAATGGGCTGCTCAATTTGGTAGAGAAACGCCTTTAACATTAGACCAAGTTGCTTCGGCAATGATTAAACTGAAAACCTACGGCTTCGACCCGATGGACGGCACGCTCAGAAAAGTTGGCGATGCGGCTTACGCTTTGGGCACAGACTTTGACGGTATCGTTACAGCCTTGGGTCAGATGCGACTCAAAGGTAAAGTTACTGCTGAAGAACTGATGCAACTGGCAGAACGCAACGTTCCAGCTTACCGTTATTTACAAGAAGCTTTTGGTTTATCTGCTGAACAGATGGCAAACATTGGCAAAGCCGGTCTTGATGTTGATAAAGCTATCAAGGCGATTGTTGACGGTATGGGCAATCAGTTTGCCGGAGCAATGGAGAAAGCTTCAAAGACTGCTGCCGGTATGTGGTCTAACATTGAAGACACAATCATGGTGTTTCAAAAGAGACTGCTTGACTCAGGCGTTTGGGAGCTTTACACAAAACAACTTGAAAAGGTCAAGGCTACTGTTGAGAGTTTACTGACTGACAGCTTTGCAACCAGTTTGTCAAGTTCTGTTAAATCAGCCATGTCTGAAGTGTTCGGCTTATTCGATAAGCTGTTCAACTCGATTGTAAGCAACTCAAAGAACATCATCGACATTATCATAGTTTCAATCAAGACAACGGCAAATATCTACACAGAACTGTATGACGCTATTGCCAAGTCTATTAACCTTTGGGGCGGGGCTGGCGACATATTCAGCTCAACCAAAACTATTCTTGAAGAATCAGCCAAGTT
>MWCR01000047.1 GCA_002070095.1 Parcubacteria group bacterium ADurb.Bin192
AGACAGCACGCTCGCGCTCGGCACCAACTTAAATATTGCGTACTTGCCCTTCAAAGATATGACATTTGAAGATGGGTATCTCATCTCTCAGAGCGCTGCAAAAAAATTAACAAGCCAGCATCAGCATTCGTACAAGACTAGCGTCGGCCCAAAAGATAAGCTCGGCGTCAGCTCGTATTTACAGCAATTCCCGATGGCCATGACTCCGGCACAGAAGAATAAGCTAGATGAAACCGGTATTATTAAAGTCGGCGAGACTGTTGAGCCGGGCGACACGCTTGTGGCATTGCTGCATTATCGTGAGCCGTCTGAGACTGACATCGCGCTTGGTAAATTATCCAAGACTCTCATGTCTAAGTATGCTGATGGCGGCATCAAATATGACCATGACACTATTGGACGTGTAGACCGGGTTGCCAACATCAACGGCGAGATAATCGTGCATATCAGCACTGAGAAAGAAGCAGAAGAGGGCGACAAAATCGTAGGTCGCTACGGTAACAAGGGTATCATAACTAGCATATTGCCCGATGACGAAATGCCTGTATCTGAGACTGGCGTCCGTGCCGAAGTTGTAACATCGCCATATGGCGTCCCAGGCCGTATCAACACCGCACAGATCTACGAGACTATCGCCGCCAAGGCGGCTGTGAAAAAAGGCTCTCCAATAAAAATTACAAACATGGATCCGAATATCAAGTCTAACGTAGAGCTTGAGAATTTGGCCAAAAGATACGGCGTCAAGGCTTCGGAGAAAATGTACGATCCCAAAACTGGCCGCTTACTGGCCGAGACTAGCTTTGGACCGCAATATATGCTAAAGCTAACGCACACTGTAGACAAAAAAATGATATCTCGTGGGCCGTATGCTGCTTATAATTCAGACGATCAGCCGGCGAAGGGCAGCGGGACGTCGGCCCGCGCATTAGACCGCCTTACCTGGAACGCCATGATTGCCCATGGTGCCAGGGATAACTTGCTTGAAATGTCTACGTTTAAAGCCAGCAAGAACCCAGAGCTCTGGAATAAGATAAGGCTCGGCCTCCCAATACCCGCCCCGAAAACGCCATTTTCAACTGATAAATTATTTTCTCTCATGCAGGCTGCCGGCATAAACGTTAAAAAAGACGGCCAGCAGATGATGCTCACGCCAATGACTGACGATGAGATATTAAGCAAATCAAACGGCGCCATAGACGATGCGCAAGTCATGATGGCCAAGACGCTGCGGCCCATAAAAGACGGGCTATTCGACGATGTGAAAACCGGCGGGCTTAACGGTAAAAAATGGACACATATCGAGCTACACGAGCCAGTTGTGTCCCCGATAATGGCCCCTGCGGCCGCTGCCGTACTAAATATACCAGTTAAGAAGTTCGAAAGTGTGCTATCTGGCAACACGTTTATCGACCCGATAACTCGCGATACGTCGGCTGATAAAAAAGACGGCTATCTTACTGGGGGCATGGCCGTGAAAACTATGTTAGCCGAAGTCGATCCTAAGTCAGAGCTTGCTAAACTTAAAAAAGAAGCAGACGGTGCGAGCGGCGATAAGCTAGACAAATTAAACAAGCGCATGCGATATTTAAAAGCGCTAGTCGACACTGGAAAATCTCCTGAACAGGCCTACGTCGTAAACAATATACCGGTACTGCCGCCGCACATGCGTCCGATATATTCGTTGCCTGATGGCAGTTTATCCACGAGCCCGATTAATTTCTTGTACCGAGATCTCATTATGGTCAATAAAGAATTAAAGGCCTCGGAAAATCTGCCAGAGTTTGCTAAAAAGAAACTGCGAGAAGATTTATTTGCTGCAGCCAGAGCTGTGCAGGGTTTGGGCGATCCGATTATAGCCCGC
>MWCR01000048.1 GCA_002070095.1 Parcubacteria group bacterium ADurb.Bin192
AGGATTTAGCAAATACACTTTCCGGCCATCGGGATAAATGTAATTAAGTCCAGTCTTAGTGACATGCTCGCAGTAATCTTTCGGGGACGGGGCCTTATTTCCACAAATAGAGCAGACATCGTACGGCACACGGCAGCCCATGGAGAGATTTACGAGCTCATCTTTTTCCAACTTGGAGACGATGTCTTTAGGCAGCTTACTAATATCATGCCCTACGACTAGCTCGACTCGATTCATTCTCGGGTTATACGCCGAAAATAATATCTCGCCGTAACCCTTGGCCGGGTCTTTATTAATATGATGCATGAATGGGGTGCCATTGAGGAATGTGCCGTGATTCCTAATAAGCTCATCTCGTTCAAAGTAATCGCCATTTACGTTAGACGACCAGTACTCACCAGCCCCTAGCGCATTGCATAGTGAATAATGCATGCCGTCTTTGGGGGTCAGCTTAGAGATAAACTCCAAGACTTCCGGGGGCCACTCGCTGGCGGCAGCATGTTTTATCAAGCTGCCACCGGCGGCCCTTATCGGATACAGCGATTTTCGAATGCTGTCTTCTGATGCGTAATCTAATAGCTTGTCCATTTTTAGTCGACGCTCGACCCCACGCCTTTGATCAGCATGTTCATAATATCAGTTTTCTGCTTGTTGGCAGAGCCTTCGATATCAAGGATAGACTTAAGTGTCGGGAAGTCCACGCCCTGCATGTTGTACTCGGCCATGTTCTTAATAAACTGACCGGCTACTAACGGGTTGCGAGTCATTGATGGTGAATACTGACTCATGAGAGTCCAGTAGTCGTCGATTTTATTGGGGTCGATCTCTTGCAACTCCGGGAAGCGCGTAAACATTTCTTTGTAGGCTTCCTGGGAGCGCTTGTGGTCCATGTACTGGTCATACATTACCGAGCCCAGCGCACCGGCGCCCAGCCCATAAAGCACTGATTGCAGACCAGGGCGCACGATATCCTTAAGAATACCAATGGAACGACCGGCCTGGTCAGCCAAGGCCGCACGTTTTTCGCGAAATCTTGTTACGATATGTTTGTGATTCATATTTCCTCCGAGGGATGCGCCCTTGAACATAGGCTTTTTATCTAAAATATTTTTATAACCCTGGCGCTGATCTGCAGTCATGCCCAGGCTATTATTTATCTGCATTGGCGACATGGCCGGGATTGTGCCCCCACCGGACACCATATTTTTAAGTCCTTCAGTACCGCCTGAATACAGGAAGTACGCACTAAATGGTGAAAATCCATTAAATCCCATATTAGCCCTCGATTAGTTTTTTGTAAAATTCTAATGCTGACTGGCCGCTGTCAATCGTGTACTCGATACTTGGCTGCGGAGTAGAGCTTTTTTCGGCAAGGCCATTACATGAATGAAAGTCTTCGATCTCGTCGATAATTTTTTTGTAGTTAGAAATATTATCGATAAGCTTTATGATAGGTTCGTTAGTGACGACTTTTACGCCACGTTCGGCGACATAGGCATCGTGTTCAGGCACGACTGGCTTTTTAGCTTCCAGCAAAAGTTCGGCGGCATGCTTGCTGTCCCTGCGCATAAGATCTTCTGCAGCCTTGGTGAAGATAGCGTTGGCGATGTCCGACTTATCAGTGCTGTCAAATTGCTGCCATATCTTAAATGGGTTTTCCTGCATAGCCGCTTTTTTAATTAAGCCAACAGCTGCCTTAAGGTCGCTGGCCATTTTAATAGTAGTAATCACATACTCGGCTTTCAGATCGTCTATGCGTTCCTGCAGCCGCATTTTGTTGGCTATTTTTTCTCTAGTGGAT
>MWCR01000049.1 GCA_002070095.1 Parcubacteria group bacterium ADurb.Bin192
GAAACACCGTGCCGTCGTTTTTAAAATGCAAAGTTTTGTAGTCGCTCGTAAAGTCTATATTGCATGGCCCAAACGCACCCCAAGTATAGCCTATGTTAAAAAGCAACCGTTGGACTTTTAAGAATATTTCTGCTTCAGGTACGTGCACGATAAACTCACCCACGTTTAATTCTTTTACGCGCAACAGATTTCGCAAATATTTCAGCGCATGCTCTCCGCTGCCGCAAGGCTTGTGTGTCACCCGGCTTATCAGCAGCTGCCCATCCCGGCACTGCCAATGCCAATATTTAAAAACATCTAGATTTGCCTCAGGGCTGTAATTACAAACAGACACGGTGCCGCCGAGAGATAGCACGCAAGATTTTATTGCATCGCCTACGGCCTGATTTTCAGGCAGGCAAGAGAAATTCATCACGGGTAAAAAAGTATTATCAGCCATGCGCGCACTCACTTTCAGTAAAGTTTAGGACGTTTAATAAATTGCTTATAACTGTTATCACATGCAGCTTTTACTATGTTTATTTTAAATCTGGCCCGAGCATTGTTTTCATCATACACAATAACAGATTCTGTGTATTTCAGAATCTCCATATCTATTTTTCGGCTACGCAGTACCGTGCTGAACATAGCAAGATTGGCCGTGTTCCAGCTTAGTAAATGCTCGTCGATGAAGATTATATATGTGTCGTTAGGTGATGCCGCCGGCGTTATTATCTTGTCTCTGGACCCCTGCCACTGAAAGCCAAGTGTGTTTATTAGTATTCTCTGTGCCTCCATAAATTCTGCTATGTCTTTGGCGTATATTTTGAAAAATAGCTTGACTTCGTTTATAGGCTCATCTGGCTCGGCCGCAGTTTTATCTAGTATTACCAAAGCAAGTCTCGTCGCTTCTTGCATAATTTTCTCCGTTTATGTAACCTCTAATTTTAACATCTAGGCCGTATTAGCCTTATTATTAGACCCCCCACTGCGATTGCAGCGCGAGGTGATGCGCATGCGGCTTGGTACACAGCCTGCGTAAAATTTACTGCCGATTCCGGCCTGTGTTTAGCTGCTGGGACCACACTCAACTTACCTTTTTGGCAGATCAACATTTTTTTATTGTTATACTTTTTGATTTTATGACGGGTTTTGTGCTCAGAAAGTAAATTGCTTCCACCCCATATGCAGCCGTATTTTAGTAAAATTTTTTGTAAAAGCGCAAATTCATCCGGTGTCAGTCGAGATAGCCCGATGCTCACGTTGATCTCGTGGCTGTCGTATCGAAATCTATCTCGGCGCATTTCCAGATACCAATCCGGCGGATAAGTTGTTATCTCTGTCTTACCGTAGCCGCTGCACGAAATAGCAGTGGTGTAGGTGATGTCATTGGTAAAATAATAGTAGCTATTGCCTAATTTATCCACGCGCAGAACGTGGGAGTTATTCGTCTCACTCATAATTTTCTCCGTTTTCTAAATATCTGGCCTGCTCAGCCGTTTAATGCTGCCATTTTCAAGCACGCCTAAACTAAATTCTCGAGTTATAAAACGCATCAGGGCATTATACTCACAAAAATGGTCACAGATATGTCTCGCTTATTTAAATTCTGGGCCGTTTTATCAGGCCAAGAGATTTAAGCGACACTAAGGCCGCGTCTCTCTCGGCATTTTTGGCAATTTCTTCATCCGTG
>MWCR01000050.1 GCA_002070095.1 Parcubacteria group bacterium ADurb.Bin192
GAAAAACTAAGGGCTAGTAAGGGGGGACAATAATGTTAATGGAAAAACTGGCCAAAGACGTAGCAGAATTGGCCGACGCTAAAATAAAAACCGACTTAAAATACACCACGGAAAAAACACATCCGGATGATGATTACGTTGGTGCTAGAAAGCGTTTATTACCAAACTCAACTTATATAAACGCTCCCAGCGAGATTAGCAGGTCCAGCCGTGAAGGTGTCGCGGCAGCCGAGGCTAAATATTCGCAGACAAATATTCAATCACCAACTCCGAGAATAGACGATAGAAAAGTTAACAGTACTACGGATTATATGTATCGGATCTCTAGAGATGTCGTGCAGCCATATTTGCAAAAACGATACAATGCCTACGCGGATAGAATGGGGAGGCCAAGAGTCAAAGTAAAAAGTAATCCGATGGCCGTAGCAGACGATGGAAGTGTTAGCTTCTCAGGAGATGAGGCCGGGCAGCCTTCGGTAGCATATTTCGCCCCTTCCAGGCTCCCTATGCTCAATGGTCACATCGCGCACAACACTTGGCACAACAGCCCTGATTTAGAAATGGCTTTGGCGGATGCTGGTATTGTCGGAAGAGGCGGTGCGAATAATGCAGATTTCTTAAATGATACGATAGGTCACGAGATGGCTCACGCTGATCCAGATAACCCGTATTCGGTAGAGGCTATCCAAAAAGGGATGCCCCCGGCAAAAATGCGTGGTGTTATTGATACAGTTGGCACAATTGCTAATACTATATACAAGTATACTGGTGGAAAAATACTTCCAGAACGGTGGCAACCCGCATCTATTTTACAACAGAAGAAATTTAATGAGATGCACATAAATAACAGGGAGTTAAATCGTAGATTTGGCACCGAGGATGATCCTATGATCGAATACTTATCCGAGCCTGGCAGACCCATGGACGAGCTCCGCAGTGTTTACTACGGTTGGCTAAATAAATTAAGAGAAAGGCCCATGTCAGTGTTGGATAATCCACTGCCGAAAATGACCTATCCTGAAGTAATTACCAAACCGATAAGGGACGCGTTTTTAGGCGCAATGGCTGCAACAGATTCTAAAATAAGGAATGAGCAAATACAAAAAGGGCGGCACTATCTAGCCAGAATGTTATACCCACACCTGGGCAATCCTGCTGATATAAGAACTGACGACCTAAAGGAATAGACGAATGCCTGATGTAAATATTATGCGCATAGATCCCGTAACGCGCCGAGTGACATGGGGCTGGAATTTACTCCCGGCAAGAAATACTGGCATAGAGCTCTTGGTGCAATTAGTCGCAAAGACTATTTTAACCACTGCCGGTCAGGATTATTTGCGCCCTGAATATGGCGGCAGCATTTTATCACTTACAGGCCGCAGCTTAAATTCTAACGATATTCCCAGGCTTAATGCCGATATAGCATATATCGTTAGAAAATCCGAAGAGCAGATCATGCGCGAGCAAATAGACAAGCCAGTGTCGGCCAGTGAACGCCTTAAAAAAATAACGCTGCTTGGTATCGATATTAGCCTGGTGACTGGTGTGATTAGAATCGATATCTTAGTCGAGAACGAATCCGGGGAGGCCGACCGCTTTAACTTTGAAGCGTCGGTTAGAAACTAATGCAGCCAGAAAAATCTAAAATAAATTACACTT
>MWCR01000051.1 GCA_002070095.1 Parcubacteria group bacterium ADurb.Bin192
TTTTGATAGTTCGTAAAACTTCGCTATCAGCGCAGGGTCAGTGCCTTGCATAACCTGTTTCGCCGTCTCACTACGTAACCATAAATTATGCTCAAACGACTTCGCCTTGTCCTCTTTCCCCAGCAGCCGCAGCGTATCAAAATAGTCCTGGTATGCCTCGAACTCCGGCTTGCGGTCGATGTGCGCCCTAATGGTTTTCAACAGTCCTTCTATATCTTGTGCCAATTCAATACCTCCTATACCATATGTAGATTGCTACCGCTTAAGAAAAGCGCCATCCCTGCGTAGGGTAAGGCGCTCAAAAGGCGCTCAACATGTTGTTTAGTCTTTTTTGTTTTTGCGGGGCCGCTCATTCGGCGCAGTCAACGCTTGTTCGGGAGCCATGCCTTTCGTTTTTACCCGATACATCACCATCGGAACGCTCAACCCGTATTCCGCGCACCAGCTTACCGCAGACCTCGTTTCACCGCCGATAGTCCAGTTGTACTTATATCCACGTCCACGAACACGGGGTTTCCGGCCTAATTTTCGGCAATTTGCCCGCTGCTCCTTTGCCGTTGCCCACTTACAATTTTCAGGGCAGTAGTCGCCGTCATTATCAACGCGCTCTATCGTCTGGTATTTTCTGTGTTTTGATTCGTCGTACCCGTTGGCAACCGCCCATTTTTTGAATGCCCAATAATCATTCCGCCACTCATCGCATATTTTTATGCCGCGCCCACCCCAGAGATGGTATTTGGGATGGTTATTGTTGTAGCAACGGCTTATCATACCGTTCCATATCGGGTAGAGCCTATCCCGCGACCGATGATCAATAATTCTTTCGCCCATTATCACACGCTCCTTGTTTTTTATCAAGGAATGTGCAATAATTACTTCGCACACTCCTTGTGAGTTTGCTCACGCAAGACCGCTTTCTAACTTTGACGGGTTGGGGCGGTCTTGTTTTTGCTTTACGATTCTATACCACTTTCTTCGACTTACGCCTAATTTTTCCGCTGCATCAATAACTGTTATTTCGCCACGCTTTTGCATAGCATATAGTTCGCCAAAAAGTTTTACGTCATATGGAATCGGCTTGCGCCCTTCACGGTAGTTCGGGTCTGTTTTTCTTTTTTCCAATCTTGCAAGTTTTATCGCTCGGTTTTTAAGTGTGCTACTATTACCCTCGCCGTCCATAATGGGGTAGCCGTGCTTAAAGATAAAATCAGTCTTAATCTTATCTTCCCACTCCCACGCCTCTTCCTCTGTCAAACCATCCGCAAGAATAACAGGGAAGCAATTCCAATGTTCAATGATTGCCTTGAACGACTTTCCCCGTTTTGTGGTTTGCTTATACCTTCCACCTTGCCCCTTGCCGACATAAAAATATATCCCGCCCCAATCGGCGCACACCCAACCATAAACATAGTAACCGACAATCGGTTTGCCGTCGTTCAGTTCGGCAACCCAATCATTCATCACATTCGGCATTATTCAGCCCACCTTCCCGTTCTGGTCTTAAACTCATCAACCGCCTTGTAATAGGTGTTCGGCTTCAATCCGAGCTTCTGCATGGCGTATTTATTTGTGCGTTCTTTACGCACGACCTCACCGTAGACGCTCTCAAACGCCTTTATA
>MWCR01000052.1 GCA_002070095.1 Parcubacteria group bacterium ADurb.Bin192
GCCACTTTAGCAATCAACGTGGCCTTAAGATTTTTCAAATAATCCTGATCGATAGTAAATCCGTGCATCTCAGCTTCAGTAAGCACTGTTATGAATGGCAGGTCTACTTCGTTGGTGAGATATTTGTAATCCCGCATCAAAGGTGCATACTGCGCGCACATGAGCAGATACTCATTTACACAGTCACGGACGCAGTAATTGGCCACTACACCTATTTCTATATTTCTCAGATTTTTGAAGAATGCGTCTGACTCTTTCCATTCTTCTACTAATGGAAACCGCTCGGCCACGGATTTGCCTAAATTAAATCTGCCCTTTAATCGGCAGTCGAGGATATATTCCCCGACCATCGTGTCCAGCAGCAAATTTAAGTCTACGCCATAGGCAGCCTTGAAGAACTGCATTTCAAACTTGGCATTGTGCATTACCAAGTTTTGTTTATGCAACGTCTCTTTTACGAATTTGTCCACCGCCGACGCTTTGCATATAGACGTTACGACTTCGGGTGTTTTTACGAAAAACGTCTGGCTGAACACCGACTGGGGCATTGTCAGTGGGATATAGTAGCCTTCGCTGGCGTTCAAGCACAGACCAATACCGACGATATTACTGACATGCGGATCAACCCCATCGGTTTCAATATCTAACACCACAGGCCTCGGTGAGTGCTGCCTTATTAATTCGGCCAAAGCCTCCAGTTCGGCGTCAGTTTTAATGATATGCACTTTTGGGGGAGCCCCATGAGCCGCCACCACTGCTTTGGTAAGTATGTTCGTGACATACTCGTATCCAGTATCATACGCAGATTCTTCTGGTATTTTCTTGTCTTTCAGCAAGTCTTCATAGGCCCTGCGAATAATATCACTGGCAGAATATATAAATCCCAAGTCGTCAAAATATACGATTGGGCAGTCGCTGGCGTCAACAGTTCGGACGCTCTCTGACTGTGAATGTGTCAGTGCGCTTTTTAATTGGAATTTTACAGGGTTAATCCTGTTTTTAGGAGTTTTCTTTGGGAAATATTCCCGCTTGCTGGGCACGATCGCGTTAAATGCCTGCGAGTAACCGAGCAGCCCTTTAAGCTTGCCGGTATAAAAAGCCTGCATGACTTTTTTAATGCCTGGTACATCTGGCACGGCATTTTTATTTATAAAGCTTTTAACTTTCTCAGGCTGGCCATCAGTGGCTTTGAACTGAATGATCCTGCCTTTGCTTAGTAGGCCCATGAGGCCTTTGTCAGAGTCTGAAACGATGTCGTTTATATCTCCGGCGTCGTCCGTCACACAGCACCTCCATGTATGAATTCGTCTATCTCGTCCAGTTTAGCCTTGCCGCGAACATCCAGGTCTACGAGACCGGCCGAGCACTCTCTTACTACCGGTGCTACTTTAGAACGGAAGAAAGTAAGGCAGTCCGTCTTGAACATATCCCGCAAAGCCGCATGATTCCCCTGAGAGATAGCCGTAGCCCATGCCAAACTGCCACCTAGTTTATTCAGCATTCTGGGTATCCTCAAATGAGATTGTTCATTAAAGCCTTTTGGGTAATTCTGTGC
>MWCR01000053.1 GCA_002070095.1 Parcubacteria group bacterium ADurb.Bin192
GCTTTTATCAGTAATGCTGCCAATACAAGTAAGTTCGGCAGTTATTTTATCGATTATCCCTTGCACGCTCTTGTCGTTAAAAACTGGCATGATTATAAGCCTTTCTTATTTAAGTCAAGCCATAAAGGCCGGCTTCGGCGGCCATACGATATTATCTAAATCGACATTAGCAGGAAAGTCTCTAAGCGCCTGCATGTAGCCTTGAAGCTCGGCATACTCGGCGTCAGTAAGGGTTTTAGCGCCTTCTGGCTGTGAGAGATGGCGAAGTACTAAAGGATCGGAATTTGATAAGCGCCTTCCCCGCTCAACCCTAACATACTGCATCAATTCACTGTCTTCAAAAATATCTCTATAATGAAGTTCTCTATCGACAAATGTATTGCTTTTGGGATTTAGCAACCACCCTTCTCTGATGTCAGGATGATCAGTTACGTCCACCAGATACATGTCACTTGGAAGTACCCATGATGGCATTTCCTTACAGTAAAAAATCCACTGTACAGTAGGCAGCGCTCTCTGTGAAAAAACAGTCGTTAACAGTCGAACCTGCGCTACACGAACAGAATATTCTGTGTGCACATCCGGCAAATAATCTTTTTCAGCGATAATATCCATTTAAATTGCCCTCCACCTAAATATTCAACTAATCAATAAGAAGAGGCAGGGTGCGTTATTATTACGGCGCCACCACCACCACAGCCCATCTAAACTGGGTCGTGGCACTGCCGTCGTTATAAACGCGAAAACTAGTAGTGCCTTTATTGGCTTCTGGAACCCAGTATTCACCGACGCGAGAATCTGTATCGGCACTGGGAACAACATAGGCCATGTAATCTGTGTTTGGCATTGTTTTGCCAATATTAACAGTCACATAGCCGCCATCGCCGGCAAAATTAGCCAGGCCCATAGCCACGACACCGCCGCCTCCGCCGCCATGCGTGTCGGCATACGCCTCCCAGTCGGCCTTGAGATCAACATAATGCATGCCGTCTACCATGTCGGCATTTATGTTTTGACTCCCGGGGGGATTTTGGCGTTTCCCGGCCTCGTCTGGGATTCGAGCCTCCGCCCAATCACATATCCCCTTCAGGGACATATTGCTATTTGGCTGTGTCATACGACCTCCAAGTTCAGCTTGTTATATGTTATATATAACGCATGCATCTCAGCAAAGTCAATTGTGATTATAAGGCAGGCCTTAATTAAAATTTTTATAGCGTTATAAGTAGGGTAAGAGAGCTTGAAATTATTCAAGGCTCTCTTATTTTTACTAACTAACTTTAGCAAAGGGGAAATTATATGAGGAATTTTGTATATACTGTTCTGATTGTGATGTGTGTCGTTGCCCTCTCTGGCTGTTTCGGCGGTGGCGGGGGCGGGGGCGGAAGTTTCAATCCTGTTGGTCCGACGGAACCCGAAGTCATAACTGCGCCGATTCCGGAAGCCCCGGTCGATGCCAACATCGCTACCGGAACTGCCACAGTAGTAATTCGCATCGTGTTATCCGAGCGAGCCAGCGAGAGGCAAGTTCTAACTAGCATTCGTGCCAGCGCC
>MWCR01000054.1 GCA_002070095.1 Parcubacteria group bacterium ADurb.Bin192
TACTGCGAGCATGTCACTAAGACTGGACTTAATTACATTTATCCCGATGGCCGGAAAGTGTATTTGCTAAATCCTAACCCAGACTTTTTCGATATCTCAATCGTAATAGTCCCGGCTGACAAGACTGCTTGTATTCTTGCCAGAATATTTGGCGCTAAGAAAACTGCGGGCGCTTCCGATCCAATGCGTGGTTTTCGCAGCCTGGTCACGCCGTCGGCATTGCGTGCTGAAATGGCTAAAACGGCAAGCACTGCTTTGAGTCTAATCGACACGTTTGAGAACCGGCCCATGGCTTTGCTCCGGGATATAGCATTGAGAACCAAGACGGCGGCAGGTCTATGCGAAAGCATAAAGTCCAGCCGTGCTTATTTCCGGCCTAACGAAATGCAGGCAATGCTGTTTGTGCAGTCTGGGTTAGAGAAACTGGCTAAGGCTGTACTAGATAATAACGTTTATTTTGAGTGCAAGACTTGCGTGTTAACCGAACTTGGTGAGCCTGGTAACAAAATTAAGTTGGCCAGCCTTGATGCACACAATATGGCCGTGAGAGCTGCTATTGGCAGTAGCCTGGCCAATAATGAGCTTAATGGCGTTAGCGTTGAAGATGACTTGTCCGGCCTAGGCGGCATAATTACGCCAGAGCTTTTGAAAGAAATTTCACGGGCGTCTATGCTATCGTTTCTAATTGGTAAAGCATTGTCTTCTGACAGCATGGCACTGCTACCACTGCTTAGCGCCGGCACACATATAGCTGCGAACGCGCTGACTTCCAACAACGATAATATGGCGGACATAATGGCACAGAAGGCCATGGCCCGGGATTTGTACATCGAACCATTAATTCGCGCCAAGAAAGCTTCAGCTGACTTGACTTTGAAACAATTATATTCTATACCATTAGGTGTGATTTAATTTTTAGTACGCCATGTTGACTAATTTACGTCAGCTAGCTATAAAATTTCTGAAAAGGAGTTTAGAGTGATGACAGCATCAAATACCATCATTCAGGATATCCTGAATCTGAAGGCAAAGAGCAACGTCAAAACTGCTTCCGCTTCTGGTTCAACTTCCAAAATGAACGTTCTTACCGATACCCTTCTTAAATTTGCCGAAGAAATGGAAAAAGAAGAAGAGGAAAAAGAGGAAGAAAAGAAGGACGGCGAGGGCAGCGAAGAAGGTTCTTCTGAAAAATCCAAAGACGGTGAAGAGTCTGAGGGCGAAGAAGAAAAATCAGCATCTCAGGCAGAAGATATCGTAGCTGCTGCTTTGGCAGAGCTGGATAATACCAAAAACGCAGGAGCGAAATCCGTGAAAATTGACTACACCAAACTTGCAAAAGAAATTATGAAGGTAGCTGTTGACGGAACTGGCGTATATGGTCTTGACAAAGACATGACTGCCAGCCCCAAAGCAGAGCCGGGCACTGTTGCTACCAACGCACAGGCTGACGCTGCCAAAAACATTACCGAAACCAATGTGACCGACGCCAGCATGGGCGTTAAAGGTCCGACCGACCCGATGCAGGGTTA
>MWCR01000055.1 GCA_002070095.1 Parcubacteria group bacterium ADurb.Bin192
TGAACGTGGCGTATTTCCCTTGCTTGTCGCCGACCTTTTGTCCACCCTCGAATATCGGGGTGGCCGGAGCAATGGTGATACGCAGATTTTTGATGTGCGAATTGTATTTAGTCATACGAATTAATTCTTGTTAGTTAATCCTCACACATCCCGACCGCCCCGCCCTCATATGAGGGTCGGGGTAATCAGGACTATAAGGGTTTAGGCTACACCCTTAAGCAGAGCGTTTTTCTCGAAGTTGGTTCTCTGCAGGCCGGTTTCGGTTTTATACTGATCTACTTCCTCGTCAGCGTCATTGTCCTGGATGTTAGTTTCCAGAACGGTATCTCTACCGTTCAACGGACAATGTTTGACGGTTGATAAATCAAGCACAACACCCATGCCGGAATAGGACTGGTCAAACATCGGGTGACGAATGATGTTGAGACTGCCGAAAGAAGAGAGGAATTTTCTGACTTCAACGCCGTAGTTTTTATCTGACGGGACGATTTGAAGTCTGCCGGCCGCAAACCCTTCGATATACGCTAAAACGATATTTCCGCAGAAGAAATATTTTTCGTTTGATCCGTATTTGAAGGCGTAATCCCTCAAGAAGTTTCGGAATTCGGTTTCAGTTAACGATGAGCTGGCTTCGTCTTGAACGTTGCCTGCAGAGTTAACCGCTTCCAAAATTCCGCCACTTAAACGCAACGGTTTTCCGTCTGGACCTGTGACTTCCTTTTTCTCACCAAACCAATAAGCCCTTTCGATCTTTTTGGCGTGTTCGATACCATGTTTAGCCCTCAAATATTTGAGGTCTTTGGAGGCGTCGGCTGGATAAAGCTTTGAGGCGTCCTCGGTGCCGGTTACCCCAAATTTGGTTTTAAAGATTTGGGTGAAGTTGGTCACCTTCAACAGCTTGGTTGTATTGGACTCCCCGGACTTTGATCCTTCCTCAAACGCCGGACCGATAATCAACAAGTTGTCGTTGTCGAGTATGGCCGCGGCTGATGTCGCGCCGGCCCCTCGAGTCACGGTCAAGGTTTTGGTGGAATAGTTGATTGACGTTACCCGCATTATTTCGCCGGTTCTGACCACTTTAACGAGGTCATACTTGGTGAATTTGGAAGCGTCGTCCACTACCAATGCGGTGTCGCTGTCGCTATATCCAGCACCGTTGTTGATTGCGTCCCATACGCCGGAGTATTGATCCTCATACTCGGTGAATTCAGGGTTATACACGACTCTTTTTTGCAGAGCCATGCCCTTGAATTTCGAGCCGTCGACCATCTTTCCGATTTGAGTCAAAAAGGCGGTCAACGGGGATTCGTTCGGTTCAAGGACGTAAATCTTATCGTCTACGTCGGGGATTCGTCTGGACTGTTCGATGTTCAGGGTTGTTCGAGTGCCTATTACATGTGTTGGTTCAGGCATACTTTTGGTTGTTTACTTAAAGTCCAACCGCTTGCAAAAGACCCCACATCTTACAAGGGCTAAACTTGGACTTTATTCGGGTTAATAGCTTCGCCCACAAGATCGTCAAACGG
>MWCR01000056.1 GCA_002070095.1 Parcubacteria group bacterium ADurb.Bin192
GGCCCGGCCACCTGCGACAACTCTTGAATTGTCGAGAGCTCGGACCTTAGTCCGACCACCGGCCCGGACCTCTGCTCCTTGATAAGCCACAACGCGCGTTTTGTCTCTGGCGAACACGCGCGACATTCCCCAAGCTTCAACAAACGCGTTTCCAAATACTACAATTCGCCCTTTGTAGCAAGTTATGAAGTCCCGGATCTCAATTTTTGAGTCAGGAAGTACGGTAATAACTTTTTTTCCCTCGCAAGAGACTTTTACGCAGGTTTTTGTTTCTTTGAATTTTAAAAATTTGGCATCGTCGGCCGTCATTTCTATTTCGATTCCCAACTTATTAAACCTTATTTTTTCCATTTTTTTGTTCCTTCTCGCGCCTCTTTTGTTTCAAGCGGCCCGGGTTTCCCCGAGCCGCAGGGGGATTAGTTTTGGTAAGAGAGTCTCAGGATTTCCCCGCTATCGGGGAAGAACCATAATCCCTCAGTCAAATAATTCCCCCTGTTAATTATTTCCGGCTCGAGCTCTGAGAACAACGGATAAAACTTCTTTGGAACTCTGACCGCCAACCAATCCGGGTGACAGGCCGGGAACCTGTCAGAGTACCGGTCTCTAAATTCCGCTTCTTCTTTCTCCTTCCATCCGTCATACTCCATTTTCAAATTTTCTAACTTTTCCATTTTTTTTCTCCTTAACTTGATTTTTTTGTTCCGATGCTTAGTTAAGCGCCGGTTAGTTTTTTGATAGCAAGACATAACACACTTTCAAAATTCTCGCCATCGGCGTGTTCCCATCTCTCCGTCAGACCGGCGCGCTCACATATTAGAGCGCAAAGATCCGGATCGTAATAATCCAATTCGGCAAACTTTTCAATAAGCTCGTCATCTGTAAGATCGCGGTAAATAGGCATAATATTATTCTCCTGATTGTTTATGTGGGCAGTTTTGCGACTGCCCGGTTTGGACTGCTTATCTTAAGCGAACTCACCGCGTTGATACGATTCTCTTATGTCTGCCGATGTCCAGATGGCAGCGGGGTTGTGTTCGGATCCGATGACCCGGTAAGCCTGCGCGCCGTTTAATGTCGCGCGTATCTTTCTAACTTCGATTCCCTTTGATTCAAGCTCTTTTTTGATTTCACTTAATTTTTTCATATTTTTGTTCTCCCTTTAATTTTTCTTTACTAATTTCGCCCTTTTGGGCTCATCAGGCGCACCACACAGCGCGCGATTAGCGGCTCTTAAAAGAGCCTCGGCATTGCAGCCGTTAAATTGTGCCGGATTCGACCTCCGAGTAGACGCCCTTCGGTATCCCTGACACACTCGCCCATTTCCCCAGTCCTATGACTGTTCCCCGCGCCCTCGAGACGCGGCCT
>MWCR01000057.1 GCA_002070095.1 Parcubacteria group bacterium ADurb.Bin192
CCGCCTCTTTCCGCATTTGAGCGTATTCGTTGAACGTCTTGACAAAATCTGCGGATGCTTCATCAAAACTGTAAGTTAGCTCGTAATCAGCAAGCGAACGTCCAACTGGTTCGTCAATTTCATAGTATAAAACACCATCTTTGCCATATTTCTTTCGCCATTGATCGTCCACTCTCGTAATGGTGCATTTGACGATGTGATCTCCGGTGTTATACCAAACAATATCGCCTTGCTTAAATTCAGCCATGAACAGGTTTCCCCCTTCCTAATACTACATCTGTGACCTGTTGAGCGCCATGTTGTTTTGCATGTTTTAAAAAACGCAGTAGCTCGGGGCAAGTCATAAACATTTAAATATCTGCTAGCCTTATAACATAAGCGGGGCTTGTTTTTACTGAATATTTGACTTTTGTCCGGGCTATATTTATGATAAGAGTAGCTTTTAAAAAGGCAGTTTATATGCAGAAAATTTCTTCAGAAACTGACAGATTCTTAAAGGCCCTTCGTGGCCAGCATAATAACATATACGAGTCACTGGGTGACGCCGGAGTCTACGGTGCGATGTCTAATTATACCGGAGACTCGCACTTGACCAGCGCCATGCTGGATAATGTATTACCAAATGCCTTATCTGGTGCAGGAGTCGGGGCGTTATCCAGTGCATATTTACTGCCTATGTTGGGTGCAGCAGTAGCCCCACCTAATTACTACAAAGCCGGGGCCATAGCAGGGGCTGGGATGGGCCTGGGCCTAGGTGCGCTAAGTGCCATTGCGAAATACTATCTTGGGAAAACCACGGCCGGAATGGGCCAGGAGTAATTTATGCTCATAGAAAAACTTGCAGCTGATATTAAAAAATTAGCAGCAGAAAAAGGCATGCCAATGTCAGAGTGGGATATGGCCGCTAACGATTGGTCAGAAATGGCAGGGGCCACTCCTCCGCCGGAAGCATTGGCAGCTATGGCCGGCCTCGGCGGCCTGGCATCTTATGGCGCTATTTCCGGTAAACGCAGCCTGGAAAAAAGCCTAATCGATAAGCTTACTCAAGATGTCCGTGCTGCAGAATTAGCCACTCGTATCAGCGAAAATGCTCGTGCCCGTGAGATATTAGACGGCCAGGGCTGGGCCAAGACTCAGGCCAAGCAGCTATCTCAAATAGCTTCGCCGAGTAATATTGCACGAAACATTAAAGCCAACGTCAGCGGTGCTTTGTTAAAACTGCTTCGCGGCGCGCAGAAAC
>MWCR01000058.1 GCA_002070095.1 Parcubacteria group bacterium ADurb.Bin192
GCCGATCTGCTCAGCCATTGTGTCGTATGTAGCACGGAAGTATCCAAATATTTTGGCTTGCTTAGGATCAAGCTCAATGCGCGGTCTACCTACGGGTTTCTTTGGCTTCTTTGGATTAGGTTTCGCTGCCATTATCTGCCTCGTCAAAATGGAGCGGCAGGGTCGGAGTCAAACCGCCTGTCTCTGATTGGACACCAGAGCCCGTTTCCTCGGCTGCCGCTTGTTTGCGCCTTTCGGCAATGCTTATTTTTTTGCCTTTGTACATCCCTGCGCCCTTTGCATCTATGGCAGAAAAGGGCAGGATTTTGGATGTAATTTTCATTGTTTTATCTATCAAATAAATATATCGTAATTGGTTTCCCGATACTCGTTCAGCCCCTATGCTTTTTAAGTAGTGCGAACCCGAACCCCTGCCGTTGTTTTTCTTGCTCCATTGTGCCTTGCCATAGGTCATTGTGCAGGCTACCTCGCCATCGGGGGTTTTATAGATGCTTGTGTTTTTCTTAATGCTGGTCAGGCTGAAGCCAGAAGCCCGATATATTGTGCCATCGCCACACAGAGAAGCATCGGCAAACGATATCACCCACTTAACCTGTGGAGCTTGTTTCTTAATAAGCCTAATGGTTATTGCAATGCACCTGCTTTCACTATTCTTTGGCAAATGTTCATCAAAAGCCATCCTGTTTAGTTCAAGCAAGCCGTCCCACCGCGTCCCCTCCACGAGCCCAATAACCGCTGCCTTGTCCATTGGCGGGCCATAAGACATCACCCCGTGCAGTTGACCATCCAGAAAGCACCCAAAGTGCAGGCTGCTGTTGTTTACAACCTTGCCAGAATAATGATGTTTGCGCACAAACTCATTAGCTATCTTGGCAGGGATAACCTTGACTATAATGTCTTTAGCTCTGCCCATTGCCTTACAATCTCGTATAATGCGTTGCCATTGCTGTTTTCGTTGCCGAAGGTTTCAATCTCCGGCTTGTCTTTCTTAATGCAATCAATAGCTGCTTTTATGGTTTCCGCTTGCGCATCAGCAAGGGTAAATGTCATCTGTTGAAAAGGCTCTTTATCGCCTTCCGGCAAGTCAAACTCCGTTCCGTAATCGTCTGGAGATATTACTTCTGGCATATCCATGCCCATCTCTCCAAGATCAAATTCGCCAAACTCAGCAGACAGCACCTCAAAGTCCCACTCCCCGAGCTGCACATTA
>MWCR01000059.1 GCA_002070095.1 Parcubacteria group bacterium ADurb.Bin192
TATTCTTTAGGTGCGCAGAAAGTCTTGCAGCCAATGGAACTCCAAGTCGAGCATCATACGAGAGAAGGCAAAGTAAATTACATCATGTCGCCAGACGGTGTGTTTCTACCTAGAATAGCGACTTTCTGGGATGGTGAGATAACTGCTAACTATCTGGGCAAAGAAGTCACTAACGCGTAAGAGTCGCCAAGGAGAAGCACCATGCCAGATTTTTTAATAAACTCTCCAGAAGTCCAGGAATGGATTTCAGATAGTAACGCTCGCACGCGTTTAAACAACGCCAGAAAAAGTACTATTACGGTCGTGCCAGGTGGATTAGATGCTGTCCGCGGCGTTGTAAATAAATACCCTGGTTTAGGCAATACTTTAATCGATATGCTCGGCGGCGTAGGGCAGTATAAGGCTCCTCAGAGGCTTGGTGCCGCTTTGCTAGGCGGCGCAGCATTAGGCAGCGACGAGCAGCCTATTTCTGCAGCCGGAGCTGTCGGTGGCTACGGCTTCGGAGCCGGGCTGGAAGAAGTTATACGGCGCCTTAGAAACGCGGAGATGAGTAAAAGCATGAGTGACATAGAAGCCTCCGGGGCGCTTACGGACCTAAACGCCAATGGCTTTATGGGAAAAATCGACGACGTAGGCGAGGCCCTTAAAAATAACGACCTGACCGAAGCGCTTACTGCTAACGAGGAATTATTAGAAGGGGGCGCAAGACCTTTTGGCGCAACGGTTTCCAAAAGCCATGCAAACGGCATCAATCAAGCTAAGGCCTATGTCGGCACGCAATTGTTAGACGACGCGGCGCTGGCGTCGCTCCGGGAAAATGCCCCCGGCGAAATAAAAAAATTCAGGGACATACCTGGCTTCTCCAAGCGAGAATACGGCAATCAGATCAAAAGCTTGATAGATTATTTGCAGGGCCAGACTAACGATTACTCGACTGTCGGGATAAACAACGAAAGCCTTGCCAGATCCAACGTTAATAAAAGCATGAAAGTGCATGAGCTGTCAGAATTATTGCACATGGCGGATCCCGGCCTGTCAAAGCGTCTTCCAATGGAAGGCGGTAATTTTGGCAGTTTAGTCTCTGGTGAGACTGGCCTTCGGTCAGTCGGGGCGGCACATCAGTCCCCAGCCGTGCTGCTGCAAGAAAGCGATATAAACGCCAGATTGCTGCCACCGGAAGGCAGGCAGAT
>MWCR01000060.1 GCA_002070095.1 Parcubacteria group bacterium ADurb.Bin192
TACATATAACCAGCAATGGTGGTATGATTTCGAATATTTTTACGATAATTATTTACGAGGCAGCAAAGCAGTCGAGAATAAAATACGGGCATTTTTAACTATCGCAGACACAATCTACGATATTTTGATACTTAAATTCGGCGTGCAGTTAGACGCCAATTTCGACGATTCAGTTATGTTTAGTATAGACTTCGTGACACTGCAGAAGCTGCACGTCGGTGAATACCAAACTCCGGATCAGCGTGGCGCTGACAAAAACAACGCACCTAAAGCTGCTAATATGTCCAGTAATCAGACCGAGTACGACGACGAGACTCGCAAGCTTATTGAAAACATGACGCTTGATTCTGAGAGCGCCGGGGCCCGTGGCTACCAAGGCACCACAGCTAAAAATGGCGCTGTCGACCAGCAAGACTTGGAGTTTGCTCTCGGCGGCAAGGGCGCTATAGATTCGTCCAAGTATAACTTGGATAATATCAAGACTTTCAACTCAGATGGCTCGGTATCACAAGAAGCTCGTAATACAAAATCCGCCAGAGACGATTTGAAAAATACGACTTACGCTGACTTGCAGCGCCAGATACGCATGGGCAAGAACGGATTTAATTCAGGCACGCCGTTGGATAACATAAATAGCGCTGCAAATACAAATTCTCGCGAAAAGAATTTATCACCTACGGTAAATCGCAATACTGGAACCGAGCCATTTTCTAAAGGCTCAAGCGGTACTGGCTCACGCTATGATAACACTAGGCGGCTTACCGACGCTGAGCTTGATGCAGCCTGGGGACTCACTGCTTCCGGATTGGGGACTGCAGAACAGCAGGGACGCGATTTAATTAATAAAGGCAAGGCAGACTTGCGCGATCTTAATAACCAGCTAAAACAGCCATTGTCTGAATTTACTAATAATTTTAAAGGGGAAAATAAGCCAAAAGACGCGGCAGGGGCAATCAGAGCATTCGGAAATGCATCAAAATCCATTCCGAAGTTGGCAGAAATTCTTGGCTATAACGTAGACAGAAAAGGGCAGGGTTACGAGGAAGATTTTAAAAATATAAACGGAACTATTAAACAGATTACCAGAGACGTCGGCGCCGCACTTAACGAGACAGGCAAGCGCACCGAAGAGGCCTGGAAAAGCTCGTTTGAGGCAGGTAGACGGCAGGCCGCAGC
>MWCR01000061.1 GCA_002070095.1 Parcubacteria group bacterium ADurb.Bin192
GGACACTTCTACGGCTTTGGCCAAATTCAAATTAACACCGATGCGTTTTGATTCCGGAGTTTGGGACGGATCTAAAGCACCCATGTGTGAATTACTAACGGCGCGCATGCCGGCCGTTACGATATCCAGGCTGCTGATACCGCCTTCGCCAAGCAGCGTCGTGCGTGTCAATGCGTTAGCCATAGCAATCGGATTAGTCTGATCGGAGCTTGTGCTTAAGCTCGACTGCGTCAGAAAACTTCTGAGAGGCTTATTTAAAAACTCTTTCGTATATATGTCCCGAATTGAGTCTTTGGAGTTCAGGTTATTTTTGATTTTATTCTGGATTTCCCGAGACTTAGCAGTAACCCTGGCGCCGAGAAGATCTTCTACTGCCATGATATTTTTAAAAACTAAGCTGTCGCGTTCATCCGGTTCGGCCTCCTGCTTGGATACTTTTATAAGCTTGTCTGATGTCCGGAGCAGCGCTTCGGGGGTTATCTTGTCGAAAGCCTGCCCTAAGGTAATCTTGGTAGTGTCTTCCGACAAACCGGTGTTTTCAAAGAAACGCTTTATCTCAGATTTCTGGGTATCTATATCCAGGCCTGGTTCTGCTTTACTTCTGTATAAACTTTCATAAACCTTGGATATCTCGCCAGATAATCTCTCCGGAGTCATTTTGTTAACTTCAAAGAGCTCCTGCCCCCATTTGTTTTTAAGCTCGGCATCAGATACATCTAAGGCTTTCATGACAGCATACAGACTCGGATTCTGCCCGCCTATTTTAAATTTAAGCTTGCTGGATTCCGGATCCAGCCACATGGCCAGGCCGGCGGTGCCGCCTTTACTTAGGTTGAAAAACGACTCAACTTCGCCGTTATCTTTTATGCGAGTGTAGATCCCGGGCTTAAGTCGCAGTTGATTAACCATGTGATAGTCGTTCCCACCGTATAAGAAAGTCCCGCGATTCGTCATAATCGGCTGGTCAAGCAGCGTAACTTTGGCCCTGTCTATAATTTTGCCAGTAGCCTTTTCTTTTAAAACTAACGTAGCTTTCACAGGGAGGGTTAAATCCCGGCCTTTTAGTTTCGCATCTAAGTGATTCTTGACGTTGAAGCTGGCATCGTAGACTTCCGATTTATTTATCTTATCCATGCTCTCGATGTATAAT
>MWCR01000062.1 GCA_002070095.1 Parcubacteria group bacterium ADurb.Bin192
GAAAAACCCGGCTTCAGCTAGCGCCGTATGTCTGCCAGTATATTCGTGATAATCGAAAAACAGGCCGGACAGGCCACTTTTATATTTTTTAGTATTTTCTTTCTCTAAATAATTGGAAAGCTGTTGTTGCTTTTGCTCGAAATAAGCATAATTACTTTCTTGTATACGTGTATCGGCCGTGAATATCTTGGCCATGTTTCTAGCGCTTGTAGGATCAAGCCCCTGCTCACGGAATCTCTGATCCCATAATTCGATATCAGATTCATAGCCGCGCATGCGCCCAACGGCGGAGATAAATTTCTGCATTTGCGGATACGACAAATTATTAGAATAGTCCGTCATGGCCCGCTCGGCAGCGCGCTGTGTAGTCCGGTCTTTTAGGCCAAAAATAGAATTTAGATTGCCCAACGTCCCTGAATCAGTCAGATAATTATTCTCGCCATTTAGAGCCGCGCTGAGCGCAGCGTTATTTATCTTACCAGTGTATCTAAAGCCGTTTTGAGTCTCTTCAAACATAGAAGCGATCATCATGCTTTTTATTTCGCTGGCATTATATAGCTCTGAGGCTACTTTGACGCCGAACACGTTCATGCTGTCCTTGCCACGAAGCGTATATGATAATTTATCGAAAGCGTTATCGCCTATGGCGCTTGCCCCGACTGACGTTTTGCGTAAAATATTATTGGCCATGTTAAAAGCCATATCTTGGCCGAAAATCGTGCCTCTAAATGCCTCTGATGCTTCGCCAGTTATGGCCAACACCTGATTATGACTGTATCCAGACATACCAGCGCTTGTGCTTATTGAACTACCAGCATTGGCTATTTCATGCGGAGCTGCAAGGCCTTGGGATTTTAATACACGAGCCGTTTCCATTGCTTTTGTAGTCGTTTGACCAAGTGCTTCGCCTAGTTTATTAATAGCAGCATACATGGCATCTGCTTTTTTGATAAATTCTTCGGCTGAATTGCTTTTAGTAAGCAAGCCAGACTCTGCCATAAGCGCGTATTGCGCTGTTTTTGTCTGCATATCTTTTATAGCAGCCCAGCCGCCAGTAAAACGGCCCATGGTAGTATCAGAAATGCCTAGGTAGCTCATGATGCCAGAGCGTTCTGCATCTCCAAAGCTTTTCTCACGTATATGCTG
>MWCR01000063.1 GCA_002070095.1 Parcubacteria group bacterium ADurb.Bin192
CGCCAAAAAAAACCTGCTGCCGCGCGTTGTTTTTCAAGTGCGGGAGATAAACGGGGTTGAATACCTCCGCGTGCAGGTCAATCGTGGTCATCGCCAACCAGTCTTACCACGATATGGCTGCCTTCCGCGCCCGTGACTTCCTGCCGCTCGACGTAGCCGCGTGATTTGCCCTTCGTGGATAGCTGATACTTGATTGCCCACGGTTCTGCCTTAATTACAGAATCCCGTAGTTTCAACACGGCAATATCAGACACTTCCTCGTCATAATATTCTTTCAATTCGGCAATATCGGGATACTTAGCGATATAGTCATAAATGGCAGTATGAGAGCATTCCAAGCTCTTCGCTGCCAAATACACCGCGCCCTTTGTTTTGTTGAGCGCATCAATGACTATTTGCTTAGTCAATCGCCTATGTCCCATGTAAAGTTAGTAAACTCCGCGCGGTATCACGCGTCTTCAAATACCGCTTTTCTACTGAAAATTCAACAGCAGGATCACCGCCCCGTTGCCTTATTCCAACCCACGATTCAGTCATTCCACCCATCGCAGTCTGCCAACAAATATCCTTTTGTTCGTCCTCTGATAAAGTTTTGAATTTGTCGAGCAACGCGCCCGTAAGAAACGGCTCAATAAGTTCTGCCCATTCAGGCTGTATCTTGACAGGGTAATGCGCCCCGCCTTCCAAAATGTTCACAAGCGGCGCGCCAGCTTCTGCATACTCTTTTATCCAAAACCGCTCGCGTTCTTCCCATTTCTTGTATAAAACTTCCTCGATAATCACAAGCTCCGGTTTCAAGCCTTTATCGGCAAGCTGCTTTATCCAGTTCCATTTATGTTTGTTTGACGTTTTGTCCTGCATGTGTTGCGAATACCGAGAGGCGGGATTGTTCGACTTCCCGACATAGCGCATCTCTTGTGTTTCAGGGTCTTTCAATCCGTAAATGTAGGTGACTTGTTCGCTCATTGTTACGCCACCAACTCCGGCACTCCGCCAGTCACATCCACCCACCGCTGGATCGCCACAGCCACGTAAGCCGGACTAATCTCCACCGCGCGGCACTTGCGCCCCAACCGCTCGCA
>MWCR01000064.1 GCA_002070095.1 Parcubacteria group bacterium ADurb.Bin192
GCTTTTCCCGCCATATCTCAAATAACTGCCCAACAGAAAAATCTTCATAGCGCATAAGCTGACGGGGAATTGTCAATATCATGCTTCCTATGGTGTTCTCTGTTCTAACATACTCAAGCGAAGTAAAAGCCTGAATTACCCCTAATTTCACCCCAGCATCAGTGTACCAGTCAATTTCATATCTCATTCTAATAGCGCTCCGTCTATGCCCCAGAATTTTGGCTTCCAAGCCATCCACGCTTTAGTGGCTGCGGTTGTGGTCGATTTGTCCATAAAAACACTAATCGTATTATATCCGGGCTTCAGATAGAAGTTGCCATAATCACTGCCCGCGTTTACATAGCGCAAAACGCTGCCTCGCCCATCCCAAGAGGATGTAAACTTCAAGTCCAACGGGTCAAAATTGAGGTCGAGCCTTTCACCCGCCAAAAGCGTCAGGTCATTGAACTCTACGTGCGCTCCAGTCGAGTAATTAGTTATTGAGTTGAGTTTTCCGGGACCGATAATGACTATGCGCGGGTAAGTGTTGGCAGAACCGCTGGAAACATTGAGGTCTGCACCTCCAACGACTCCAGCAGCTATGGCATTTTCTCCAGATACTATTGTTGAAAAGTTGCCGCCAATATAAAGCGAGCCGTCTGAAGTAGTGCAAATTTTTAAAACATGTTCATTTCCGGGAAAATCTATGTCTATTGGCTGGAACACGCCCTGAACTGACTTTACAACACGGTCTGTCAGAATTATATTCCCGGCTTTCGTGAAATAGCCACCTAAATAAATGTCACCATTGTCAGCGCAAAAGACATCGTAAACTGCCCCATTAACACCACCAGCCATTATTGGCCCCCAATTATTACCTCGCCAAGCTGCTATACGGTCTGCATTTTCATCCCCACCAGCATTAGTAAAACTCCCACCAATTATGATTGTTCCAGCAGGATTTATATCAATTGACCATACAAAACCGCTAATTTCAGTTGCGCCTAAATCCGTAAATGACTTAAAAGCTGAACCATTCCACCAACAAATGTAATCTCCATTTGTACCATCCGCAT
>MWCR01000065.1 GCA_002070095.1 Parcubacteria group bacterium ADurb.Bin192
TATGAGCTGTTCATGTCAGAAACTAAATAAATTATTTGCATCTGAGTCCATGACGGTAGATATGTTTTTGTGCCTGCACAAAGACAAGATTTTGACGAATCAGAACATGATGTCCGCGCTCTTTAACCAGTATAAAAATTACTTGTACAAATCAGCCAGGAAAGTCGCGAATCGCTATCCTAGCGTCGAGCTAGATGAGCTAATCAGTGAAGGGTTCGAGGGCATACTGCGCGCCTTGGAAAAATATGATTGTAATACGTCGTCGTTTTTAACATATGCCCAACACTGGGTACGCATGAAAATGTTCAGTGCCGCACGTAAAAGCATTGGCCTTATGGCGCTACCCGGCAGCATGTACTCTGTAATAAGCAAAGTAAAGCATTTGTTAGACTCTAACCCGAGCTTGAATTACATAGAAATTTCCAGGCAGCTTGGAGAATCTCAAGAGCGCATAGCGATCGTGCTTGATTTAATAAAGACACCAAAAGTCGGTGGCATTGCGACGCTGGAAGATTACGTCACCTACGAAGATACTTTAATAAAAAATCTTCCCCCGGAAGACTCTATTGATGAAGACCTAGCCAGAAAAGATTTTGAGAAAAGACTATGGGCAGTTATAGAAAATGCTGTCACCCCTAAAGAAGCCTTTGTGTTGAGTTTGCTATTTGGGCGCGGTGGTGAGATGCGCCGTTCGTTAGAATGGGTGGCTAAAGTCTTATATGTCTCTAAAGAACGAATTAGGCAGATAAAAGAAACCGCTTTTGACAAGCTCCGTGGAAGCGAGGCGCTGGCCGAACTAATCAAAAAAGAAGAGGCACTATGCTAGATTTTTATAAGAGCAGGCCTTTAGCAATACACGAAGGTGTAATAATCGTCACTAACCCGTTGACGTATACAGCACGCGTGAGGTTGCCAGGTGGCCGTATTGCCGACGATGTCCCGTGGCTTTCTCCGTATTCTTTCTTAAATGGCAATGGTATGTACGCCATGCCACAGAATAACGCGTGCGTATTAGTGGCCGAGTACGGTTTTTGTCAGTTTGCCATA
>MWCR01000066.1 GCA_002070095.1 Parcubacteria group bacterium ADurb.Bin192
TTTCCGGTCTGCTTATTACATTATCACAGCAAAATTCAATTTGCAAATCGTTTTTTGAAAAAAAAGTGAAAAAAAATATTCAGACACAAAAAAAAGCCGGGCTGCATTGAAGCAACCCGGCTGCTGTTGGTGGTTATTTCTTCCCCCACCTTGCCCGTGCAGCTTTTTTTGCATTCTCGCTGCGCTGCTCTGGCGATAAACTTGCCAGCTTCTTCCTGCCCTCTGCCAGCCCCAAATTCGGGCGTTGCTTTGCGGCCTGTGACTTTGCCTTTGTGGGCTTGCTTCCGCCTCTCCTGCCGAACTCTGAACTCGCTGCTATGGCATACAGATTGAGAGTCCACTTTGCCATAAGGGGAGCTTCTGCTTTGGTGCAGGATACCAAGCGGTACCCCATCAGCTCCCATGACTGGTAATCCAGCAGATTACCATCGGCCAACAGCACTACCGGCTGACCGTAGTGGCTGGCCGGATGCTCAGTGGTAATGGTGGCGGTGATTTTTTGGCGTTTGCCGCCACCGAATATATCGGTAAATTCTAATTTCATTTTTTCCCTTTGCAAGGCCCCCTTTCGGGGGCGGGTGACGGTTAGGATTTTGCGGCACGGAGCAACTCGGTATCCCAGCCAGCAAAGATCCGGCCTGGGGTGTTTGTGTTCGGCATCGCGTCCACCGACACGGTAACGCTGCCATCTGCATGGCAACGGACGTTGCGCCCGTTAACGTGGGCGTACTGGCTCTCCACGTAGTCCCGAATTTGTTTTTTCTCTGATTTTTTCATGGCAGTCTCCTTTTCGTTTTCGGTTCCGGGTTCAGGCGTTATTGCCGGTCCTCCCTGTCAACACTAATAATATAGCACTTGATAACGGCTTGTCAAGCGCATTTTGCAAAAAAAGCATATTTTTTCCACTTTTTTTGCGCTTGCCGCCGCCAAAAATGTCGGTGTATTCGAGTTTCATGCTTTTCCCCTTTGCAAGGCCCCCTTTCGGGGGCGGGTGACGGTTAGGATTTTGCGGCACGGAGCAACTCGGTATCCCAGCC
>MWCR01000067.1 GCA_002070095.1 Parcubacteria group bacterium ADurb.Bin192
AAGAAAGAGATTCCGGAGCTGCAGGATACGTTTGAAAGCGGCAAGTCATATTCTGTGGAGTATGTGATTGACCAAAAGGGGTTGGACGATGTTTTAGGCATAGAGATGGTTTTGGTTTCCATGAAAAAGGACGGAACCGAGAAGCTTCAAAAAACCTTCCAGCTTGAGCTTGTCAAACGCGAAGAGAACCTCTTCACATTCCGTGGAAAGATCAAGAACGATTTCCCGGGCGTCTTTAAGGTTGCTTACAGGATCTATCCGAAGAATATCGAGCTGCCTCACCGTCAGGATTTCTGTTACGTCAAGTGGGTAGATTGATAAAAAATCTGACATTTCGAGATTTTTTAAACAGAGAGATGACCGACTGTTCCGGTCATCTCTCTGTTTTTATAGTATGGCTTAAATTCTATTAGTAAACGCAATTTTTACGGAGGTAATTGTTCATATTCCTTTTCAGATAAAGAGAGGGAACAAATTATAATGGCACATCATTGGAAATTGAGTTAGTTTTGGTTAAATTCGCACTTATAAATAGGAACAAAAACATTGAATAACAGTAAAAAATACGGTAAAGTTATATATAACGGCAAATACTGAATTAGGACGAATAAAGAGAATGATGAAGAAGATTGTAACTTTTGGAGAGGTGATGCTGAGGCTGGCTGCACCGGGGTATGAGCGTTTCGGTCAGGGAAACATGTTGAGCGCCACTTTTGGCGGCGCTGAGGCTAATGTTGCTGTCTCATTGGCCAATTACGGTTTACCCGTATCGTTTGTGACACGGGTGCCTGACAATGATATAGCCAAGGCTTGTCTCCGTGAACTGCGGGGATTCGGTGTGGATGTGTCAGACGTGCTCTTTGGAGGTGACCGTCTTGGGATTAACTTCCTTGAAACCGGCGCTGTGAGCCGCAGCAGTAAGGTTATATATGATCGTGCCGGCTCTTCAATTGCACAGATCCGGCCGGGTATGATAGATTGGGAAAATCTGCTTGCCGAAGCCGGCTGGTTCCACTGGACGGGAATTACTCCGGCCA
>MWCR01000068.1 GCA_002070095.1 Parcubacteria group bacterium ADurb.Bin192
CTGGTCGGCAAGCTTGGAGATAAATTCACTCTTGTCCATCTCTTTGTAGGCCTTCAAATGCTCGAGCTGCTCAGGCGACGGATTAAACTCATCCAAGTTGCCAAGCATGCGTTCTAGCTTAGAGAATAAAAACGTCGTTTTCTGTGTTCTCGGATGTGGATGTATTTTCCCGATGCCAATGTAATCAGTCGAGATATTTATGTTATCTCCGTTGAAATAAGCTACGTAGCTTTTCGTTTCCACAGTCTTGTTTTTGAATACTTGGTTTCGGATTACTTCATCTGCAGACGTGATCATAATGCCCTGCATATGGTAAAAGCTCTTCTTTTCCATATGGATAAAGCTTGGCTTCAAACACGGTATCTTTGCGAATCCTAGCAGTGCCTTCTTGACTACGGCGTCGGGGGAGTCAGTGAAGCTCAGTAATATGTCGCTGTCGTCCGGAATAGAGACTTTAGTCTCTCCGCTTTTGTTATTGTGCTCGCATATTATCTTTTCACCTGTCCGAGCAGGGCAGCCTTCGCTGCAGGTGAATACACACTCTTTAGGGAGCGTATACGAGCTTCCTATTAACGAGTCGGCCTTAAACGGCACCGAAATCGTCTTGCCTATATATTGCGTTTTTTCAACGTCTTCAACTAACTCTAATTTAGCGTCGACTTTGGCTTTTGGATAAGCGAGTTTTATTGGGGATAGACCGCTTCTGGCCAAAATCTCTGCGCAGTTCTTAGAGCATATGTGCATGTCCTGCATTCTTGCACATGTTATAGGCCTATATTTGCGATGATCTTTGGCGTGCGTGATCATCTTGTCTGTTTCTTCTTTAGAATAGTCAGTGCAGTTTTTTATTATCTCGTGAATTTTGGCAACGCCTTGCTCACCGAAGTGCATGCAGAGCATCAACAATGCCAGGCGTTCTTCGTGCAGCAAATGCTTATCTTTTGTAGCCTTGGCCACCAGACGCTTTAGCGCGTTGCAGCCAGTCATCATTTTAGAGAGCGACGCACACGTAGGCGGCTGGGATAAGTCTTTTAT
>MWCR01000069.1 GCA_002070095.1 Parcubacteria group bacterium ADurb.Bin192
AAGCTTACAATAAAAGTCCCAGTGCCGGAGCGCCGGCCAGTGACAGTTGAAGAAGAGCTGATGCTACAAAATAAAAAAGTCGAGTATATTGACGAAAATGATATATTCGGCGTTATTGGCGAGGCCAAATTTGTAATTAAGCCAGAAGCTGCCGGCGTAATGCCTGTGCGGCAGCCTATACCGCGTGCCGTTATAAAAATAAAGGGTGGAACGTTGCGGCATAAAATCTTGATCGTGCTGGAGCAGAATAAAGACTCGGCGCTGAACAACGTGGCCATACTGGAAATGGGCGTCGGTATAATACCTCCAGAAACAACACACGCATCGTTGAATGCCGCTTTAAGTTTGCTGGCTAGAGAAGGCCTGCTTATACGGCCATCAAGAGGTAGATTCCAGATAGATCCTGCCGCAAAATACGAACTCGTAGAGTGACGGAAAAATAATAAGGCCCCGGGAGAAATTCCGAGGCCTTTATTGTTATAAGTCCAATACTGTTTTACACCCTTAATATTTATCAAAGAAACAAGGAGCGATAAATGAATCTCACGCAAGTCAGAAAAATCTTGGAAATTGCATGGAGGTTAAAAGTTGCAGGGACGATTCCTAACATGCCTATTTTTACTTTAGTGGGCGACACCGGCATCGGGAAAAGCGCACTGATAAACGACTTCTACGAAAGCATCAGAACAGAGCATGGTGCTGATTTCTTTGAGAGCAAATATCTCGCGCAAGTAGAAGTTGGCGACTTAATCGGTATGCCCGACAGACAAGGTAATAAAACCGTATGGCTGGCACCAGACTGGTGGCCGGAAATTAATTCTAAAGGCCTGCTGTTTTTGGATGAACTTGCCGACGCCAAAACAGACGTGCGAGCTGCAGTAATGCCCATGCTGCTAACCGGAAAGCTCCACCAGAATCGTTTGCCAAAAGAGCTGCTGATCGTATGTGCCATGAATCCAGTCGGCGGTGACTTCGGCGGCTATACGTTTTCAAGGCAGTT